>DASXEG010000005.1:0-19429 GCA_036490235.1 Candidatus Sulfotelmatobacter sp.
TGGTAACGGGAGGTTCTTGTGCGCCCTTTCGCAGTATGCTTCACCTTGCTGGCCATAGTATCCAGCGGCGCCGCAAAAGATAAATTCGAAACAGCCGATTTTGTTCAACAACAGTTGAATTCCATCGGCACCAACGAAAACCGTGCCGCCGTCAAGGACCGTGTCGTCCAAGGAAGTGTGACTTTCGAAATCCTCAATCGAGGCCCGGTGACATGGCAGGGCCCCGCGACAATGGTCTCGGAAGGCGATGAACTGGCCACGCAATTCAAGTTCCCACCTACTGTCTACCGCACAGAGTGGTTCGTCAGCGACGGCAAGAAAGCTTCCACGGCACCGGTGAGACCCGGAAGGTGGACGGAGTTCGGCGATTTCGTCCGCACCCACAATCAAATACTGACTGAGGGCTTGTGGGGTGGCACGATGTCAACCGCATGGGCTCTGGCTCATCTCGACGAGCGCCGCGCCAAGCTCGAGGACCGCGGCATGAAGAAAATCGATGGCGTCGAACTACACCGCGTCGATTACATTCCCAGGAAAAATGGCGACGATCTTGAGATTCAACTCTATTTCGAACCCGACAGCTATCGCCATGTCATGACCGTTTATCTGATGACGGTAGTGGCTCCTCAGGGTTACACCGCGAATGAATCGGGCGCCCAGAGTAATAGGGTCTACCGGCTGGAAGAGCGCTTCGGCGATTTCAAGACCATCGATAATGTCAGTCTGCCGATGCACTGGAAAATCCGTTTCACGTACGGAGCCGTGTCGGAGGGCCTCATCGACCAATACGACGTTACCGAAGCGAAGATCGTTCAGAATATTGCGGTCGATCCGAAGAATTTCGAAATGAAATAGACATTTAGCCTTGATCACGCTGCCTGCAGTGGCGTGGGGGGTGAGGATGCGGGCGCTCCTGGACACTCAAGCATCTCAGCGGAAAACGCAGCTTGGTCGCCGCATCTTCATCTACACTTTCGCCGACCCTATCGCCGGCTCCTCCTGGGGATGCGAGCGAGCGAAGAGGATCTCGATTACCAACAATCCCGCTCCAATCACGATCGCGCTATCGGCAAGATTGAATACGGGCCATTGATACTGCCTGACGTAAACCAGCAGAAAGTCCACTACGCGCCCGCGCGCGAGACGATCCCATAGATTGCCCAGCGCCCCGCCCATAATCAGGGACAAGCCGACGCCTGTGGCGACATGCTGGTGGTGATTTTTCCAGAGCAGCGTGATAACCACAATCAGAGCGACGGCGGAGAAAGAGATCAACATCCAGGTTTTCCAGGGGGCGGGCGAATCGGCGAACAAGCTGAAGGCTGCGCCGGTATTTTCCGTGTGGGTAATCCGGAAGAAGCCGGGGATGATCTGAATATGGGAATAGAGGCGAATGTGGGTGGCGACCAGGTGTTTGCTCCAGCGGTCGAGGAGGACAACAATAACAGCGATCAGCAGATAAGAAATGCGCGCGGAGGTCTTGGTCATCCTGAGTATTGGCCTGAGAACATCTTAACCTGCGGGAGGGGCGCACCGGTTAGTCTGCTTTTCAAAATCGATTCCAACCACCAAGGTCGCGAAGGTACACGAAGGAATTTACTTTTTGTTTGGTTCGAATCGAGAATCCATTTATTCTAAGGCCGCTTCCCTTCCATTTTCGTGGACGCTTTTGCGCCCGCGTGGAGATGGATTTAATCGTGGTTATGCCGTCGAAATGTTCTCATGAAGCTATGGAAACGCTGGAAGAGCCGGACCCTGCTGTTTCTGGCAGTCATAGGACCGGGAATCATCACCGCCAACGTCGACAACGACGCGGGCGGAATCCTGACCTACTCGCAGGCTGGGGCGCAGTACGGGCATCTTCTGCTGTGGACGATGATCCCGGTGACGCTTTCGCTGATTGTGGTGCAGGAGATGTGCGCGCGCATGGGCGCGGTTACCGGCAAGGGTTTGAGCGACCTGATTCGCGAAGAATTCGGCTTTCGTATCACGTTTCTGATGATGGTGGGAATTTTGATCACCAACTTCGGAAATGTGGTGACGGAATTTATCGGCATTGCCACCAGCCTTGAGTTATTCGGGCTTTCGCGCTACGCGACGGTTCCGATTTGTGGGGTAATCGTCTGGCTGGTGGTGGTCAAGGGGCAGTACAAGAGCGTTGAGAAAATCTTCCTGGCCGCATCCGCGTTTTATATTACTTACATTTTTGCGGCGGTTCCCGCGCATCCGGCGTGGAAAGAAGCGACCATCGCCACGTTCACTGCGCCCGATCTGCATATTTTTAGGCAGCAGGCGTATTTGTACATGGTGATTGGCGTGGTGGGTACTACGATCGCTCCGTGGATGCAGTTTTATCTGCAATCTTCGATCGTCGAGAAAGGCGTGACGCGACGCGGACTAAAGGCTTCGCGCTGGGACGTGATTACCGGATGCATCTTCACCGATGTGGTGGCGTGGTTCATCATCGTGGCTTGTGCGGCCACGTTGTATGTACACGGGTACCGGGACATCAAGTACGCCGCCGATGCCGCACAGGCGTTGAAACCTCTGGCGGGGAAGTACGCTTACATACTTTTTGCCATGGGTTTGTTCAATGCGTCGTTGTTTGCGGCGTCGATTTTGCCGCTTTCGACGGCTTACACGGTGTGCGAAGGGTTGGGATTTGAGTCTGGAGTGGATAAACAATTCGGCGAAGCGCCGTTTTTTTATTGGCTCTATACGTTGTTGATTGTGGCCGGAGGGGCTGTGCTGCTGATTCCGGGTCTGCCCCTGATCAAACTGGCCGTGCTTTCTCAGGTCGTGAATGGTGTTGTGCTTCCGTTCGTACTGATTTTCATGCTGCTCCTGATCAATAAGAAAGAGCTGATGGGCCAGTATGTGAACTCCCATCTATTCAACGGGGTCGCGTGGGTGACCACGGTGATTATGATTGGATTGACGCTGGCGTGGTTCTGGACTTTACGCGGGGGCGGGTAGAGCGCGGCGCAGAATCAGAGAAGCTTTCCGGCTGCGAGGTCTTTCACCAGGGTTTCGTCGGCTTCGAGGAAATCATAGGATGGAAGCGCTTTGGGCGCGGACCACTGAAGGTCCTTGAATATCCGGTTTTCGATTTCGCCCTTGTACTCACGCACAATGTAGAAGCGAAGCTCGACTTTATTTCCATTGGGATAGCTGTGCTCCACACGGGCGACTTCGTCTCCGATGGTCGCCTGAATTCCCAGTTCTTCTTCCAGTTCGCGGCGCAGAGCGTCGCGAGGTTGTTCGCCTTCTTCGATTTTTCCGCCGGGAAATTCCCATTTGAGCGGCATGGTTTGGTGGCGCGTGCGCTGGCAGACCAGCAGCTTGCCATTTTTTTCGATGATGGCGGCTACTACGCGTTTCATGGCTCGGAACTCGCTGAGACTTGCAGGGCGCCGGCTACAGGATCTACGCAGGCGGTGAAAGTGAACGCGAAGGCAGCAACCCCGGGAGAGCAGCGGAGTTCGAGTTCGTGCTCACCGAAGTCGTGGTCATCGACGAGAGAATACATGCGCGCGGAATCCACAGGCACGTAGCTCTCCGAAGAGCGGAAGCGAACATCTTTTCCGGACTGAGAACGAGCGACAGATTTACCATCCTGCAGCAAAATTATTTCTGCGGAGCCGGTGTGCGGCGCGGCCATGACCAGGTTCACTCCGGCCGCTGCGTATTTCAACTTCAGAGCATGCGGGCCATCGCCTACGGCTTCGAAGTACTCGACCGTGGAAGCCCATTGTCCGTTTGCATAGAAGAGGTTTTCTTCGATTGGCTGTCCGGAAAAATCGTAGTTTGCAATCTGATCTTCTTTGAATCCGCCGTCGTTGCCGATGCGGCCGCGCTGATGACCGAGGTAGAGTTCGCCGGAGGGGCGATAGCACACAACTCCGGGTTGATCTTCTTCGCGGAGGGGATCCATCAAGCCGGGAAGCGCCAGACGAGGATCAATTTCGCGCAAGAGTTCCTGAATCATCTCTTCACATTCGCGATAAGCTCCCTCTCCAAAATGGCCATAGCGCAGGTATCCGTCTTTATCGAGAAGATACTTCGTTGGCCAGTAGCGGACAGCAAAGGCCTTCCAGATGGCGCGGTTGCTATCGACGACTATGGGATAAGTGAGAGAGAATTCGCGAATGCCGGCTTCGACGTTCGATTCGTATTGCGCAAACGTGAACTCGGGGGTGTGGACGCCGATCACGGTCAACCCCTTATCGTGATAACGCTCGTGCCAGGCCTGCACGTATGGAAGAGTGCGAATGCAATTGACGCAGGTGTAATCCCAGAAGTCTACGAGAACGGCACGTCCGCGAAGCTGGCGGAAGTTCAGTGGCGGCGAATTCAGCCACAGGGGGCCGATCTCCGGCGCCCTCACCTGGCCTTTTTCAACTTTCATTGCGACGATTCTAGTTTCTTACCGACGAGTTCGGCGCAATATTGAACGAGATCCTGATCCTCTGGACAGAAGGCGGCTGGAAAATGGCTGTCGATATCAAGTTCGCCCGCGATCTGTTTCTTGACGAAAACCGGCACGACGATTTCAGACCTGGTTTCGAGAGAACAGGCAAGATAGCGGGGATCCTTGCTGACATCGTCGACGACAATGGTTTTGCCGCTGGAAGCGGCCGCGCCGCAAATGCCCTGGTTGAGGGGGATGCGGGTGTGTGGCGTCATGGCGCCGACAAAAGTATCGAGAACCAGCACGGGCGGATGTGCTCCCGGTTCGAGCATGTAGAAACCGACCCAGTTGTACTTGAGCATGCGCTCGTGCAACAGGTTGCACACGGCTTGCATGAGTACTTTGGCCGAGGGCACGGCCTGCGCCACAGCGGCAATCTCCTGGCGCACTTCGTCGATTCGGGTTACGGTTGGCATTAAAGAATCTTAACTCACATCTCGCGATCCGCGCCCACGGAAGATGGTACGGCGGTAATCTGGGGGATGCCTTCCGGGTGGGGAAAAAGCTCAGGATGGATTGCGTAGGCCAACGCCTGCAAGCCTCGCAAACGGGTGGGAGCAGGCGTATTCAGGTAGTCGTTTGGCGTTCGATGCGATGGAGCGCGGATGAGAGTGCATCCAGAGCGAGTTGGGCTGCATGATTTGAGGCTTCGGGTAATCCGCCGACTGCCGTGACAATGTCTGTTTTCTGAAGCTTTCCGGCTTCATCGAGTGTCTTGCCTGCAACTAACTCAGTGAGCGCTGAGGCGCATGCGATTGAGGCCACGCATCCTTTGGCTTTGAATTTCAGCCTGGAGATTTTGCCGGCCGAGGCTTTTAACGTGAGGCGCAGTGTATCTCCGCAGACGGGGTTTTCAACGGTGGCGGTCGCGTCGGCGTCGGAGAGTTCACCAGCGTTGCGAGGATTCTGGAAGTGATCCAACAACTGCGCGGAGTACATTCATTGCTCATTGTAAATGGCAATCTTCCAACCCGTGTTGGAGCTTCCTCACGCCGCTGGTGACAACGCGGCGCTTCGGAATGATGCCACTCGCGCGGGAGGATCGAGACTGCGTCAGAGCTAGTTCCTCTCACCGCGTTGCTTCGGGAAAATAGATCAGCCAGCCGCGTTCGCGCGCTTTGGCTTCGAGATCGGGATTGGGATTTACGGCGACTGCGTGGCCGGCCATCTCGAGCATTTCTGTGTCCCAGCGTGAGTTTCCAAAGGCAGCGTCAATGGTTTTTTTCACGGATTCGCGGAGAGCCTGGGGCTTGCCGTTGCCCGAAGGCACGCGGATCAGACGATCGGTAGCCGCGCCATTTTCAAGCCGGACCTTGGCGGCAAGAATGCGGTTTTCAGGAATGTTGAAATATCGCATGGCGGCGCGAATGACCCATTCGTTGGAGGAGGAAACGGCCCAGACGTCGCAACCATTTTGCTGAAGACGGCTGATTAGTTCTTTCATCTCAGGAAAAATCTGGGTTACGAAGAATTCGTCAAAGAAACGTTGTGCGGCGTCCATCAAATCGATTTCACGGATTCCGCGATGCAAGGTTACCATTTCGCCGCACATTGTCATTTCGTCGACTTCGCCGCGTTTGTAGGCGGCGTAACGATCTCGCAAGGCAGGCTCGAGCCGGGCGGGAACGATCTCCGCCATGCGCAGCTCCCAGTCGAAAAATCGTTCGCCGGCGTCGCCGGACCAGAGCGTGCCGTCGCAATCAAAGGCGGCCACCTGCGGGTTCAGCTGGAGAATGGTTTCGATGAATGCTTGCGCTGCGGGAAGCAGGGCTTCCGCTTTCGTGGCGTTCATTTATTGACCATAGCGTGATCCGGCCTTGGCGTGCAATGCGCCTCGCTCGCTTTTAGCCGGGCTGATAAAACCTTGCAACACAGAGGACGCAGGGGTTCACGGAGGAAACAAGTCACATCCCTGCCAGCGCTGCGTAATCTTCCGGAGTGTTGATGTTTACCGGTACTAGCGGATCTTCCACGTGGACATATTGGACGTGCTGTTGCTGTGCGTGTTCCACGTCGCGGGCGGTAGAGGTGGGCGGTGCTTGCAGGAAGGCTTCGATCATTTCGCGGCCCACCAGATAGGGATGGCCGTGCCTGGCTGCAAACTCGGGCACGACGGCCCATACAGTCTCATCCTCCTGATCGAAGGCCTGGCGTAGAGTTTTGAGCGAGGCAACGCTGAGCGGTGGACGATCGACCAGTGTGATCATGGCGGCGTCGCGGCCGCGGTTGAGTACTTCCTGCAGTCCCAACTGCAGCGAACTGAACTGTCCGCGGCTGGGATCGGGATTGACGACGAGCGATGCTCCGCAGGCGTAGATGACGGGGGTGAGCGCGGCTTGGTTCTTGCCGACTACGACCAGAACAAAATCTGTTTGGTCCGATAGGGCGCGAATGGCGGCGGAAAGGAACGTTTCGTCGGATCGTGAGCCCTTCTCTGATTTTGGAGGCCAGGGCAACAAGGCTTTGTCCCGGCCCATGCGCGAGGATTCCCCCGCGGCGAGGATGAGGCCGGCGAAGCTGAGGGCGCGAGGCATGTTTGGGAAGTCAGAAATAACCGCAACGAAATTTTATTCTTCGCGGGCCGCTTTTGAAACTTGATCGGCTTCAGAGCCGGAATCGTCAGTGTTGAACCAGCTCATATGAGGCAGACGGCTGGTGGCGTGGCGGCGCGCGGCGATCAATTCGGCGGTGATGGCAACCGCGATCTCCTCGGGGGTGACGGCTCCGATGTCCAAGCCAATGGGCGCACGGACGCGTTCGAACAGATGAGCGGGCAGACCCTCACCGCGCAAGGTTTTAAAAATCTCAATCACCTTGCGCTTCGATCCGATCATTCCCACGTAGCGGGCGCGGGTTTGCACGGCCCAGCGAAGGAGGCGCATATCGTCGCGATGGCCGCGAGTGACGATGACGATGTAGGAAGTTTCGGTGGGATCGAGCTGCGTCAGGGCTTGGTCGAAGTCAAGGGCGAGTACTTCGCGGGCCGAGGGAAAACGCTCTTTTGTCGCGTAAGAGGTGCGGTCGTCGATTACGACGGGATCGAAGCCGGCATCGGCCGCAACCTTGCAAAGATTTACTGCTACATGACCTGCACCGAAAATATAAAGTAGTGCTGGAGGCAGGATGGGTTCGATGAAAATCTCGAGGGTGCCGCCGCAAACCAAGCCGGTGTCGTACTTGGGGTCCTGGTTCAGGTTAAAGGTCAGGGTGCGGGGCTTCTCGGATTCGATGATTTCGCGGGCTGCCTGCCAGACGTCGGCCTCGACGCAGCCGCCTCCGATTGTGCCTGCTATCGATCCGTCGTCGCGGATTAGCATCTTTGCGGTGCGGAATGAGGGGATGGAGCCGGACACGTTCACTATGGTCGCCAAGGCTCCTCGGCGCCCCTCGCGGCGAAGCTGCACGATTTGTTCGTAGATATCCACGGCGGGTTACTGTTCGATTATCGGAGCCGGGGCTGGGAGAGTCAATCGCTGGAAAAGGTGGAAACTGCTAAAGCTGGAAACCACTAAGGACACTAAGGAACACTAAGGAACACTAAGGACTTCCCTTCCGGCTTTTAACTTACAAGCTGCCGGCTTGGCGTTCTGAATAATCGCCAATCAGGGGCAGTTCAAACATATCTCCTTGCAGCGCTTTCACCACCAACAGCAGCCAAAGAATGAAAAACCCAAAACTTAGAACTACTGATATCAGGACCAGGATTAGTGGCCCCAGCATCGGGATCAGCCCGATTAGGGCCGCTGCAATCCTCATTACCGCGGCCAGAATCGCCATGCACAAAAAAAGTCCGATACATTGAAAGCTGTGAAATCGCACGAAGCGATTTGTCTTGTACGGGTTGACTAGCAGAAGAATCACGGCCGGGATAAACGTGAAATAAGCCAGCGCCCCGGCGATTGTTTCTGGCATCGCGCCAACCCTGCCGCGTGGGCGCTCAGTCTCCTGCATGGCGCGGCCACATCCGGGACAGTCGGCGGCAGACTCTGGCACGGACGCGGCGCAATCGGGGCAGGAGATCGGCATGAACAGAGGCGATGGAATCGCCACGTTATCAGAACCTCACGGGCTTGGGCAACCCGGCTTTCGCTGCATCGCGCAGCGAAAGTCCGATATAATGCCCCATCTAAAAAAGATGGATTTCGATCAGCTCATTACCTTTCTTGAGGTAGCGCGCCAGCGCAGCTTTTCGCGCGCCGGGGAGAAAGTGTTTCGCTCGCAATCAGCGGTGAGCGCACAAATCCGGCAACTGGAGCAGGAATACGGGGACCGATTGCTTGACCGATCGGGGAAAACTGTCAAACTCACTCCTGCCGGCCAGATTTTTTACGAGTACGCGATGCGGCTGAAGAGCCTGCGCGATGAGTCTCTGGTGGCGGTCGCCGATCACGGACAAACGCCGCGCGGGACCTTGCTTGTGGGCGCGAACGAAGCAACCTGTCTTTATGTCTTGCCCGATGTTTTCGGCGACTACTGCCGCCGCTATCCGGATGTGCAAATCAGCATTTACCGCAATTTCAGCTACAAGATTGTCGAGAAGCTGGAGAGCGGATCGCTGGAAGTGGGCGTGCTCAGCATGCCGGTGCAGTCCGCAAGCCTGAAGGTGCAGTCGATTTTCAGAGACCGGCTAATGCTAATGGTGAGCCCGAAGAATCCTCTGGCAAAGATGAAAACCGCCACTGTGGGCGATGTGGTAAAGCATCCGCTGCTGCTTCCGAAAACCGGACACACGCGGCGCCTGCTCGACAAACTCTTCCGCGAATACAACTCCGAGCTCAAGGTTCGCATGGAGTTGCCTAGCATCGGAATGATCAAGAGCTTCGTTGCTGCGGACCTGGGGATCTCGCTGATTAGCGCTTCGTTCGCGCGCGACGAAGTGGCGGCGGGCCGGGTGAAGTTGATCGAGTTGGAGGGAGCAGAACTGATGCGCGAGTTGGGCCTCGCTTATCGCCGCGACCGCACTTTGTCCGTGGCGGCGAAGGCGTTCATTCACGTGTCACGCCAACTCGCGACGTATCCGAAAAAATCCGACGGCCCGCAGGCGTAGAGAGTGCCGTCAGCCGTCTTTCCGGGTAACTCGGATCGATATTAAATTCCTCAGTAAGTTATGGCCAGGCGGAAAGCGACCGCGAATCGCACGATTGCCGCTGGCCGCTTAATCTAAAGGATTTACTACTTTGCCGAACGGCGAAAAAACGGGCTACAACCGATTTCTACTTTTGGTGGCAGGACTCGGCGGCCTGCTCTATGGGATCGATGTCGGCATTATCGCGGGAGCACTTCCCTACCTCGACGCCACCTCCGGACTGAACTCCGGGCAGCTCTCGATCGTGGTGGCGGCAGTCCTGCTGGGTAGTGTAATTTCGACCCTTTTCGCCGGCCTTCTGGCGGACTGGATGGGCCGCCGCTTGCTCATGGCGCTGAGTGGAGTGTTATTCGTCATCAGCATTCCGGTAATTGCGCTGGCGCACGGGTATCAGCCGCTGGTGCTGGGGCGGTTGCTACAAGGCATTAGCGCCGGTTTAATCGGCGTGGTTGTGCCGCTTTATCTGGCGGAGTGTTTGTCGGCTGGGAGCCGCGGCAAAGGGACCGGCATTTTTCAATGGCTGTTGACGCTTGGCATTGTGGCGGCGGCCGTGGTGGGAATGTTTTTCAGCATCCGGGTTGAGCAGGTGGCGAAGCTCGGAGATGCCGCCCGGCTGTTTGCGTTCAAGGATTCCGCCTGGCGCAGTATTTTCTGGGTCTCCCTGCCGCCGGGGATTCTGTTTGTAATTGGCAGCGTTATCGTAGCTGAATCGCCGCGATGGCTGTTCCGCCGGGGAAGACGCGATGCCGCGCTAGCGGCGCTGCTGCGCTCGCGGAGCGAGAAGCAGGCCGCCCTTGAACTTGCGGAAATGGAGCAGGCGGCGGCCGCGGAGAAGGCGAATGACTCTGCCGGTTCGAAGGTTAAAGAATCGCTTCTTCGCCGCAAGTATGTGATCCCGTTTGTGCTCGCCTGCGTCATCCTGGCGGTCAATCAGGCGACCGGTGTGAATTCGATCATCGGCTACAACGCGAACATTCTTCTGCAGAGCGGACTTTCCGACTTGCAGGCGCATTGGGGATATGTGGTTTTCACGATCGTCAATTTTTTGATGACGATGGGTGGCGTGGTGCTGGTAGATCGCAAGGGACGGAAGTTTCTGCTGATGGTCGGCACTGCGGGCATCATCGTTTCGTTGCTGGGCACGGGATTTCTATTCCACCGCACGGAGAAGCTGCGCATCGACGTGCGGGGTGGCCTGCAGGCGATGGTTGGAGCGGATCAAAGGCTCACGCTGCAGTACGATGAGAAATCCGCTAATCATCTCGTTGCTGAAACCGAGCCGGCCGACAAGCGGACCATCAGCCAGCCGACTTCGATGGTGGTGATTTATTCGTGTGGAGATTTTCGTGCAGCGAGCAAGGCGGTTCGCTCCGACGATCCGGCGGCGAAGCCGATCGAGATCACCCGCGATGGCTGTCTACCTGCGAACCGCGTGGTGGCTTTCTTCTCGAATCCTTTCAGCAATCTTGAGCGATCGCGGGAAGCTCCCCTCAGGATCGAGAATGCGCTCATTACACCGGTTCCGGGCGCGAAGAATGGCTGGATTGTGGCTGTGACTCTTTTCGTCTTCATGGCGTTTTATGCGGTTGGGCCGGGTGTGTGCGTGTGGCTGGCGCTTTCGGAGTTGATGCCGACGCGGATTCGATCGAATGGGATGAGCGTTGCTCTGCTGCTGAATCAGGGGGTGGCCACGGGGATTGCTGCTGTTTTCTTACCGACGGTCGGCAAATATGGCTACGCGGCGATGTTTTTCGGCTTTGCGGGGTGCACCGTGATTTATTTCGTGACGGCGGCTTTCTTCCTGCCGGAGACGAAGGGGAAGACACTGGAAGAGATTGAAGCGCATTTTGAAGGCGCTGGCCATGAAACAGGAATGGCGACTACGTGAACGTGGATTAGGGGCCGGAAGCGACGATTGGTAGCACTGACTACGGGAGCTTTGGGCGGTTGCCTACGATCTTTTTCGATTCAGTAATCAACTGGTCCGCCTGTTTTTTCAGCTTGCGGCCTTGCTCAAGCAGGCGATCGCTCATCGCTTTAAGCTGTTCCGCCTTGTCGATCAATCGTTTGACTTCCGGGTCGTTCATCGAATTGCACGCATTCAGGCAGCTCGTGGAGAGGCCACAGGGGAATGCTTCATTAGTTTAAGTTTAGTCGCAAGCCTTCGTTGAAGGCGCTCCACCCCTTTCTGCTCAAGCTGACGCTCCAACGCTTCGTTTTGTTTGGTGGTTTCGTGCTTTATGAATGGCGGGATTACACGAATTTTCATTGCTGTCCTAACTAATCGTCTGAGGGATGCCCCAGCAGTTGCCTGATTTTTTCCATTCGATCGCAGCGGGCATCGAAGGCGGTTGCCTCTGCTTTAGACATGGTGAGGTAGGCCGCTGTTTCCAAGGCGGCGGACTGTTTCTTGGACAGTTCGACGATCTCGTCTGTCAGTAGTGTTTTCAGATCTTTTTTCACGCTGACAAAAGTTTACGCCGCAAACGCCAAAGTGCGCCATGGGTGGAATTCCGTAGACGTGCAATTTTCACAACGAGCCTAACCTTTGGCTTCGATCTTTCGGCTAAACGCCTCATTTTGTTCGGCAATATTGTCCGATCGCTGGCAAACATCTACGTGTTGGGGTCATCAGGCACACTCTGGCGAATCACAAACCCTACCAATCTGGTAGGGTTCGTCGAACCATGCGCCCGTGGAAAGACATTGCAGAGCAGCTCGCCAAGGAAGCCGATGCGCAGGTTCTTGGGAAATCTGGCCCCCCCCAAGGCACGATAGTGCCCCCTTCTGGCACTTCGGTGCCATTCCCAGAACTGGCCTATTACCCTATTCTCGTAATCGAGCAGCACTTGGGGGAGGGCTGATCAACAGACGCTCCGAGACTCAAACTGAGTCTGGGGCGTTTTGTTTTGCGCTTTAGATTGACAACTGCCCTGCCCGTCCCTGACCATTCTTCCCAGATTCCGGCCACCTGCCGCATCCAACTGCATATGAAACTGCGGATTCTGCCCTTCGCCGCCTGTCTTGGTCTTTTTTTTGCCACCTCAACCCCGCTTCTACGCGCGGATGCCCTTCGGGGGACGCTGGTCCACGATGAAGTTCTGCGCGTCAGCCCCAGCGCCGATTCCGCCCGCGTAGGGGATGCCGGGCGCGGGGTGGAACTCATCATTCTGCAAAGCAGCAAGGATTGGGTGCAGGTAGAGGCGATTTTGCGGGCTCCGAGCAATGAAGAGGGCGCAACCGATGAGGAATCCGAAGGAAAAGCGGTCACAGGCTGGCTGCCGAGCAAGGGAGTAGTGACTTCGCAAACCCAGGATGGGGACCGAATTATTTTCGGCGAGGCGGCGGATTCTGAAGACCAGGCAAGCAGCCGCCGGGGACGGCGCGATGCCGCGCAGGATGCCATGAAGCTTTACTATCGGGTGTACGATCTGACGCCAGCGTCGCCGCTGGCGGGGGAGGCTTTGTATCGTTCGGCTGACATTCGCTGGCAGATCGAGCGGGCTGACGTTATGACCCGCCCTTCGGCGCGCGAGCGCGAATCGTACATGCGCGCGCAGGTGAAGGAAGATTGGATGCGGCTGGTGATGAAGAAATATCCTTCGAGTAAGTGGGCGGATTTGGCGGCTTTTCGTCTGCTTGAAAATAAAGTCTGCGGCGAGTGGGAAGGTTTATCGAAGTGTCCGGAGAAGGAAGCTGAGATGTATGAGACTTATGTGAAGGAGCATCCGCAATCTCCCGCGGTGGCGGAGGCTTTGTACGACGCGGCCTGGCGGCGGGCAGCTCTGATTGAGATTTACCGGAATGAACCGAATCAGAAGAAGGCTGGGCAGTCAAAAGATCAAGCCATCCGGCTGGCGCAGAAAATCGTCAGCGATTATGGTCAGACGGATTGGGCCTATCGCGCGGAACGCTTGATTTTCTACATGCAGCAGGACATTCCGACGTACGGAAGCGCGCAGTAAGGGGCGCGGCTCAATCTCGAATGCAGTCCGACAGAGGGTTTCTGTCATCTTGTGATCTTTGTGGTTCTCCACGATCCCGTGTGACCTGAAACCTATCCTCGTTCTTTTTCTGCGATACTGTTCGCTTACTCACGGAGGAGCATTGAACGATTACTTGATCTCAGTCATCCTGGGAATTGTCGAAGGACTGACGGAATACCTGCCGGTCAGCTCGACGGCGCATCTGAGAATTTCCGAAGCTCTGCTCCACGCTTCTGGTTTAGCCCCGCATCTCACTCTGGATGACGGCTACTGGAAGATGTACACCATTGTCATCCAACTGGGCGCGATCTTGTGTTTGCCGATATATTTCCGCGAGCGTATTGCGAAGTTTCTTTCGACCTATCCGCGTGGCGAGCGCGGCGACCGCAACTGGTTGACTCATCCCCTGGGCCTGACCATTGTCGCGTTCGTGGTTACCGCGATTCCGGCGTTTTTGCTGACTAAAGTGATTGGCAAGCATCTTGAGAGCCTCACTATTATGGGCACGGCGCTGCTGGTGGGCGGAGTTGTCATGTGGATTGTCGACGCTGTAAATGCAGGAGCCGAAAAGGCTGGGCCGACGGCCGGCGGTGGGCGCATCCACACCTGGCGAATGGAAACCATGTCGCTGGCTCAGGCGGTTTGGATTGGGGCTTGCCAGATTTTGTCGGCGGTCTTTCCGGGGACGTCGCGATCGATGTCGACCATTGCGGCGGGGCAGATTGCGGGCATGTCGCGTGCTTCGGCGCTTGAGTTTTCCTTCTTTCTATCGATGCCGACGATGGTGGTTGCGACTTGTTATGACCTGCTGAAGTCGCTCCGCGGTAAAGGCATGGAGAATCCCATCGGAGTTTCGCAGATTGATGCGCATGGCTGGATTGTGCTGGCGATCGGCTTTGTGGTTTCGTTCATCGTCGCTTACGGGTCCGTGGCATGGTTTATGGCGTACGTGCGCAAGCGCGGCTTTGCGCCGTTTGCGGTGTACAGGATTATTGTGGGAGCGTTGGTGCTGGTATTTGCCGCGAGGCTGGTCGGGTAATTTGGCTCGGCCTTTTGTGGATCCAAATTTCACCCGCTTTCTTCCGTTGGGCAGGTTGAGTTTTGGCAGGTGGAGCGCGTTCCAGTATGGGATCCGACAGGGGTTTACCGATGCAGCGCCCTATCCCAACGAAACCCTATCCTCGCTAGATCCCGTGCTAACGAAGTAGTCCACCAGGACCATTGACAGGCACGGAACAGCCGCATAACATCCGCCCAAAGATTGGGCCGAAGTTAACACCGAATAGCCGATTCCCCTTTTTCGGTGTAGGTCCCCCTGAATCCGACAATTACGTGGAGTGCTGCATGCGCGTGAATTTTGGCGCCCTGGGCCCATGGTTTGCGGTGATCGCATTGTGCTTCCTCGGCGGCGCCGGGGTGGCGACGGCTCAGTCCGTTACCTTGACTCCCACCACAATGGCGTTCGGAAACCAGCTTGTGAATACGACGTCGGTGACGCGGCAGGCGACTCTGAAGAATGGGACGACGATCCCGATCACGATCAGCAGCATCTCGACCAGCCTGCCGGATTACACCTATGTGACTACGTGTCCGTTGAGTCCTTCGACCCTGGCCGCGGGAAAGAGTTGCCTGATGAAAGTGAGCTTTACTCCTTCCGTGCTCGGATCGCGCCGCGCGACACTGACCGTTACAGACAATGTAACGAACAGCCCGCAAACGAGCACGTTGACGGGTACGGGCGTAGGACCGGTGACGGTTTCCCCTGCAACCCTTAATTTTGCCAGTCAGCCGGTGGGAACGACCAGTGCTCCCGTAAGTGTGACCGTGACGAACAACCAGGCGACGGTATTGAGCATTAGCAGCATTGCCAGCAACTCGGCGGATTTTCCGGAGACGAGCGCCTGTCCGATTTCTCCCGCGACATTGGCAGCGGGCGCAAGTTGTACTGCGGCGGTCAGTTTTGCTCCGACCCAGACGGGGAACCAGACGGGAACACTGACGATTACCGACGATGCTTCAAGCAGCCCGCAAACAGTGGCACTCGGCGGACGCGGCTTGGTTGCAACGCTCGTATCCATCGCGGTGACGCCCAGTCCAGCATCGATTGCACTCGGGAATTCACAACAGTTCACGGCGACGGGAACTTATAGCAATGGATCGAGCACAAATTTGACATCCTCGGCAGTCTGGGCGTCGTCATTACCCGTGGTGGCGGGTGTTGCAGCGGGCGGGATGGCGACCAGCATAAGCCAAGGCATGGCTACGATCATGGCAACTTCAGCAGCGATTACCGGAAGTTCCACCCTGACGGTGACGCCGCCAACTCTGCTAAGTGTGGCAGTAACTCCAGGAAATCCCGTACTGGCAGCGGGAACAACGGAGCAGTTGAAGGCGATCGGAACTTACGGAGATGGGAGCACTCAGGATTTGACCAGCGCCGCGACATGGACTGCAGTGAATCCTGGAGCGGCGACGGTGGGCAGTACGGGATTGTTGACTGCTGTGGCGGCAGGAGCCAGCAGCATCAGCGCAAGTGCGGGCGGAATTACGGGATCGACGAATGCGACGGTGACAACGGCAATCATCACTTCGGTGGCGGTGACGCCGGCGATTCCGGTGACCCAGGCGGGCTTCACGGTAGGGTTCACGGCTACTGGCACGTTCAGTGACGGGACGACACAGAATATTACCGGAACGGCGCTTTGGAGTTCTGACACTCCGGCTGTGGCGACGATCAGCAACCAGAGTGGGTCACAGGGCGTGGCTACGGCGGTGACTCCGGGCCCTGCGAACATCAGCGCGAGTGCCGGCGCGGTGGCGGGATCGACGCTGCTGACAGTGGGTACGGCCAGCCTGACATCCATTACGCTGACTCCGGCAGACCCGGTAATTGCGGCCGGAACGGGGCTGCAGTTAAGTGCAACGGGAAACTTCAGCGACGGGAGCACAGAGAACCTGAATGCCGCGGTGTCGTGGTCTTCGGGCACGCCGTCGACGGCAACGATTAACAGTACCGGCCTGGCGACCGGTGTGACGGCGGGAAGCACGGCAATTACGGCGAGTTGGGGATCGATAACCGGAGTCGTGACGCTAAACGTGAGTACGGCGACGCTGACATCGATTGCGTTAACCCCTGCGACGGCGACGATTGCGGCTGGGAATGTCCAGCAATTCGCGGCCACGGGAACCTTTAGCGACGGGAGCGCCCAGGATCTTACTCAGGTTGGTTACTGGAATTCCGCTGTGGGTTCGACGGCGACTGTGAGCGATGCGGCGGGAAGTCTGGGCTTGGCCAGCGGCCTGGCAGCGGGCACGACGACAGTCCGCGTGGTCAGCAACGGAGTAACAGGAACCGCAACCCTCAACATCAGCGGGGCAACGCTGATGTCGATTGCGGTGAACCCCGCATCAGCGTCAATTGCATTGGGAGGGACGCAGCAGTTTACGGCGATGGGAACCTTCAGCGATGGAAGCTATCAGGATGTGACGGAGATTGCCACCTGGAACTCGTCGACAAGCGGGGTAGGGGTTGTGGGAAATGGCGTCGGCAGTGCAGGGCTGGTTACCAGCGCGGGCAACGGGACTGCAACAATTTCGGCGAGCGTGGGAGCGGTTTCGGGATCGGGGCAGTTGACTGTGGGGCAATCCACTCTGGTATCGATTTCGGTCACGCCGGCAAATGCGACGATCGCGAGTGGCACTACGCAGCAATACACGGCTACCGGTACATTCAGCGACGGTAGCACACAGGACCTCACGGCGTCCGCAGCCTGGAGTTCGAACATGCCGTCCGTGTTGGGCATTGCGGCGGGCGGACTTGCGAGTGCGTTGTCGGTGGGCGGAGCGACGATCACGGCGACCTCCGGAAGCGTTTCAGGATCCACGGGCGTGACGGTGTCGGCGCCGTCTCTCATATCGATCACGGTCAGCCCGAGCACGGCGTCGATTCCGGTGCTGAGTCCTCAGCAATATGCCGCGACGGGAAGCTACAGTGACGGAAGCCAGCAGGTATTGACAAACAGCGTGACCTGGACATCTTCGGCAGCAAGCGTGGCCACGGTGACGGCGGGCGGCCTTGCTACTTCGGGGCAGGCAGGGACGACGACGATCAGCGCTATGTTGGGAGCGATCAGCGGTAGCAGCGCGCTGACGGCCGGTGTTGGAACGGTCAGCCAGCAGACTCCGGTAGCTTGCGGAAATGGGTATCCAAGCGGATCGGTTTGCACGCAGGCAGTGGTGTCATGCCCGAATACCGTAGATATGACATTCACCTACGGGGTAGACGCGGGGACAGGTGCGGGATCGATTCTGATCTTCAACGGGGCAGGGGGGGTTATCCCCGGTGGCAAGAATTACATCCTATCGTTCAACGCGGTTGGATACACGGGCATACAGGTGGCTTGGACTTCGACTTGGCAGGACACTGGACTCACTGCGAAAAATATTCTGACCGCTGCGTGTCGTATCTCAACAGTTGGCAATTACCTTTACGCCAACTACTTCAGTGGAGGTGGTTTTGGCGTGCTGGGCGGAAGCGCGGGGGCAGGAGCGGTGGGATACTGGCTGGGTTGGTACGGCGGCGGAAATACGTTGGACAATGTGGAAGTGTCATCGGGGCCCGTCTACTCCGACATTGAACAGGGATGCGAGGTGCCAGAGGCGCAAGCGGTAACGATTGTTCCGACCGATGGGTCGCCATGGACCGATACGCCAAAGTTTCGCCAGGGTCAGCAAAACGGAATGACGACGCAGACGGGATACACTTGCCAGCCGACCCAAGGGACCACCACGCAAACCGAGGATGCGGCATGGCTGGCGCAGAGCATTGTGCAGCCGGGATGGGTGAATAATTATCCGCAGACTTCAGTGGCGGGCTGGGTGTGCAACAACGCATTGAATAATTCGGAGGCAGAGGCCTGGTTGTTCTTCCAGCCGATGGCTTCTCCGTATGCTTTGACGGCCATTTCAGCATGTCCAGACGCGGAAACGGTGGGCAACGGATACACACCACAAGGAGTGCTGGGATCGACGGCCATCACGAATGACATGATCGCGAATACTTACGACAAACATAACCGCTAAAAGCGGTGCAAGACACCCATAGAATCGGAGAACTTAAACTTTCTTCTACAGTAAGCGTTCTACTCTTGGCCGCTGCGGCTTTCCCTGTTAATATCTATAAAATCCACTCCCCGGAGCGAGAATGCAGGCAATCCTTGCGCTGGAAGATGGCAAAATCTTCCGAGGCAAAGGCTACGGCGCCAAAGGCGAATGCTACGGCGAAGTCGTTTTTAATACTTCCATCACCGGTTACCAGGAGATTTTCACCGATCCCTCCTACTCCGGGCAGATCGTCGTTTTAACCAATCCACAGATCGGCAATTACGGAACCAACCAGGAAGATAACGAAGCGACCCGTCCGTGGATCGAAGGGCTGATTGTGCGCGAGTTTTCGAAGGTCAGCTCGAATTGGCGCTCGCAACAGGTAGCCGAAGAATACCTCGAACAATATAAAGTTCCCGTGCTGTCGGATATCGACTCGCGCGCGTTGGTGCGCCATTTGCGCGACCATGGCGTGATGCGCGGGGTGGTCTCGACCATTGAGACCGATCCTGAGAAGCTGGTGGCCAAGGCGCGGTCGATTCCGAAGATGGATGGCACCGACCTGGCGAAGGAAGTCAGCACGAAGCGGCCCTATGTGTGGGAGGTCGGAGAACGGTCGCATGAGCCTGTGGCGGTTGTTGGGGTGAAAGACGAGCCGCCGCGCTTTCATGTGGTGGCTTACGATTTTGGGATCAAGCAGAATATTTTGCGGAAACTGCGGGGTGAGGGTTGCCGCGTGACGGTGGTTCCGGCGCAGACTTTGGCCGAAGATGTGATGGCTTT
>DASXEG010000052.1:0-40922 GCA_036490235.1 Candidatus Sulfotelmatobacter sp.
TATAGGCGACAAACTGCTGTGTTAACCTGCCTCAGGAGTGAGCGCACAAAAACGGATGAATGGCGCGGAGAGTCTGATTCGTTCGCTGGTGGCCGGAGCAGTCGAAGTTTGCTTCACGAATCCCGGCACATCGGAAATCCACCTGGTTGCGGCTCTTGATCGTATTTCTGAAATCCGATGTGTACTCGGTCTGTTCGAAGGCGTAGTTACCGGAGCGGCCGATGGTTATGCGCGGATGACGGAGAAGCCCGCGTGCACTCTGCTCCACCTTGGACCAGGCCTTGGCAACGGCCTCGCCAACCTGCACAACGCCAGCCGGGCACACGTGCCGATCGTGAACATAACCGGTCAGCACGCGACGTCTCATTTGCAGTACGACACGCCACTGAAGTCTGACATTGAGGGCATCGCGCGGCCTTACTCCAAATGGCTGCGGACTTCCCGATGTTCTGCTGACCTGGGGCGGGACGCGATCGACGCGATCCTCGCCGCGCGAACTGCGCCTGGACAGATAGCCACGCTGATCGTTCCCGCCGATGCTGCGTGGGGTGAAGAAGGCATAGTTGCGGCGCTACCTGTTCTGCCGAAGCCTCCTCTGCCTCCGGTGGCGACGATTGAAAATGCGGCGGCGATGCTTCGATCGGGCTTAAGCACCGCGATCCTGCTCGATGGAGACGCGCTCTACGGAGATGGCTTGGTTATGGCGGGGCGAATCGCAGCGGCCACTGGCGCTAAGTTGTTTGCGCCATACCCGATCACGCGATTGCGACGAGGCGCGGGACTGGCGAAGGTTGAGCGGGTTCAGTACGTGCTCGAGGCTGGCATCGAGCAGTTTAAAGAATTTCGCCAACTGATTTTGGTGGGCGCATCGGCTCCAGTTGCGTACTTTGCGTATCCAGGAAAGAGCAGCATGTTCATGCAGCCGGAATGCGATCTACATACGC
Organism: Candidatus Sulfotelmatobacter sp.; assembly: GCA_036490235.1. Classification (GTDB taxonomy): domain Bacteria; phylum Acidobacteriota; class Terriglobia; order Terriglobales; family Acidobacteriaceae; genus Sulfotelmatobacter. The sequence goes on from DASXEG010000052.1 coordinate 945, forward strand.
TCGCACACCCGGGAGAAGATTATGTTGCCGCGCTCAAAGCGCTGGCCGCGGAGTTGAAGGCGAACGAAAATGATTCGCAACTGCAAACCGCCGAGCGGCCCGCGGTATCCAGCGGCGGGATTACGTTGCCGGGCCTCGCTGCAGTGATCGGAGCGCTGTTGCCTGAAAATGCTATCGTGGTCGACGAGTCGATGACCTCGGGGCGAGGGTTAATGGCGGCGACGAAGGGATGTCCGCCACATGATTGGTTGGGAAATACTGGGGGTTCGATTGGAATCGCTTTGCCGCTGGCGGTCGGTGCGGCAATTGCTTGCCCGGATCGAAAAGTTTTGTGCCTGACCGCCGATGGGAGCGCGATGTACACATTGCAGGCGCTGTGGACGATGGCGCGCGAAGGATTGGATGTGACTACGGTGGTGTTTGCGAACCGTGACTATGCAGTGCTCAAGCGCGAATTCTCGTATTTAGGCGTGGGCACTGCGGGGGCGAGAGCGCAAGAACTGTTCGAGATTGGGCGACCGGATCTCGATTGGGTGCAGTTGGCGAAAGGAATGGGCGTGGCGGGCACCCGCGTCGATTCGCTGGATGGGTTCGCACGGGCGCTGCGATCATGCTTAGAGGAAAACGGACCTTCCCTCCTTGAAGTGCCGCTATGAGCCGACATCACGCCGAGGTAGGGCGCACGGGACGGATTCAGTCCAACCATGGCTTCGGAGCTAATTAGGGCGCGTGGGCCGCAATGGCGCCGATGTCCGCAATGTTATCGCCTTTTTTGAGGGATGGAACAGCGTTGATGTGCAAGATGACCCCGGAGATAGGGGCGCGGGTTTCGACTATGACTTTGCCGAAATAGTCGGTGACAAACCCGATTTTCATGCCCTCTTGAACATATGTACCGCGCTTCACAAGCGGATACCAAATGCCAGGGCCGTCGGATAGGACATCCACGACTCTGTCGAGCCAGACGGGATTCTCGATAGGCCGGGGCTCTCCTGAAAGCATTTTTAGAGCGCGCATGGTGCTGAGCGTTCCGTCGACGAGCAGGGCCACGTCATCCGCTTCGACAGTGCCGGCATAGCCAGCTTCGACCACGATAGAAGGCTTGCCGCGAGCAGTAGAGGTGTTATCGAGGTAGCGAGTGGCGGATAGGTCAGTGGGACGGTCGCGCCAGATAATGATGTGGTCGAGTCCGAAGGCGAGGACCATCTCTTTGGATACACGATCCTGGTTTTCCTTGCCAGTAGGCGCCCAGTATGCGTAAGGCCGGAGGCTCTCGTCGAGGTCGCCACCGTGGTAGTCGATAAGATAGTCACATCGATCAACGACTTGTTTCGTGATAAGGAAGGACGCGCGTTCTGTTTGCGTCCCATCGGCTTTCCCCGGGTAGAAGCGGTTCATGCTCTTGTTATCGATGGGATTAACGTGGGGGACCTTTTGTTCGAAGGATTGAATGTTGACGAGGGGTACGAGGATAACGGTACCCGCGATCTGAGAGGGATCAAGTAAATTGATGAGTTTTTCAAGCGCGATGATGGAGGTGTATTCGGTACCGTGCGCACCAGAGACAAGAGCTAGAACAGGACCAGGCTTTTCGCCGTTGATGACGATGACGGGAATACTGGTAGCGGCGTCGATACCGGCGGGGACTTCCAAATAGCCGGTTGATTTTTGGCCCGGAGCGGCAGTGGCAGTGCCGACAGAAAAAGACGATGTCTGTGCCTGTGGGAACAGTGGGCCCAACAGAAAGATCCAGGACGAAGCAACGGCGCGAGTAAAAGACCTGAGCATAGAACCTCCCTGCGGTGGATGAGGATACCGCGAGGGGAATGATTTGAGCAATGCACGGAGACCAACATCTGAAAAGCTCTGCGCGCCGGCAACAAACGATGATTCCTCTCTTCACATCAATAGTGGTCTTACTGCTCGGGTTTTCCTTTGCGACGAGTACCCCAAAAAGCCCTGCTCAGCATGGGATCGAATCCATATTCGACAACCTTGCGGACAGTGACTCGCCTGGCATCTCTGTCCTCATTCGGGAAGATGGGCGCACGGTGTTTGAGCACGGATACGGGATCCGAGATCTCGAAACGAAAAGCCGCATCGATTCCGACACCAATTTCCGCCTGGCTTCGTGCACCAAGCAGTTCACGGCGATGGCCGTTATGCTTCTCGTCCACGATGGAAAGCTTCGTTATGACGAGCGCCTCACCGATGTTTTCCCAGAATTTCCGGACTACGGTAAGAAAATTACGATTCGGAATCTTCTGAATCACACTTCCGGCCTTCCCGACTACGAATCCCTTATGGAAGAAGCATCCTCTCAACCGCGTTGGACGAAAGACAAACAGATCCACGATAAAGATGTGCTTGCTCTCCTCGAAACACAGGAGCGCGGCAAGTTCTCTCCTGGGAAGCAGTGGTCCTACAGCAATTCCGGGTACGTGGTTCTGGGATTGGTAGTCGCCAAACTCTCCGGAAAGACTTTCCCGGATTTTCTGCACGATCGAATTTTCGAGCCACTCGGAATGAATCACACCGTGGCGTATGTAAACGGAATCAACACGATCTCGAATCGCGCCTACGGTTATTCGAAGGAAGGCGGGCGATTTGTGCAAACGGATCAGAGTGCCACGTCAGCCACGCTCGGCGACGGCGGAGTTTATTCTAATCTCGAGGATCTGAAGAAATGGGATGATGCATTGGCGCATCACACTTTCATTTCCTCGGACGAAATGAAAGCGGCATTGACAGCAGTCAAGCTCCCTGATGGTTCCACTCCAAGCTGGTCAAGCGATCCTGGCGATGCCGATCCAGAAGCGGGCAAACCCGTCTTCTACGGTTTCGGATGGTTCCTGGACGATTACCATGGCAGGCGAAGAATGTGGCACTACGGAGAAACAGTGGGATTCAGAACAGCGATCGAACGCTTTACGAACGACAAATTAACAATCGTTATACTGTGCAACCGCTCTGACCTCGATCCTGGCTTACTCTCGACGCAAGTCGCGAATTTGCAACTCCGTTTGCCGCAGCAAGAGAACTCGGTACGGTAATGAGCAAACCGGGCCAAAATCCGTCTCCAGGACTCGAAGCCGGTTTATGCCTAATCTCAGCTGCGGCCATCCTGGAGTTAAGCCGAAACACTACCCTACATAGTCAAACGGCATGAGGGAACCAACTCCCTCGCCGGTCTTTGCGCATCAGCAGCGCACAATCTTCGAGCTCTGAATACCCTTCGTCGCGTTACGAGTGTCCACCACGAGTTTTGCCTTCGCGGCGATGTCGCGATAGTTGTAATCCGAGTGATCAGTGACGATAACTACACAGTCATACCTACCGAGATCATCCAACTCCGCGCGCTTCATCTGTAAATCGTATTTGCGGCCTTTTCCGATGGAGGGGAAATAGGGATCGTGGTAGCTGACCTGCGCTCCTTCTTTTTGTAAAAGTTCGATGATGGTTAGAGCCGGTGATTCACGCAGATCGTCGATATCCTTCTTATAGGCCACACCTAGGATGAGGACGCGCGATCCATTGATGGACTTCTTCTGGCCGTTCAGCGCTCCGCCGATCGAGGCTAGGACGTGATAGGGCATGTTCGTGTTGATCTCGCCAGCTAGCTCGATAAAACGCGTGCGGAAGTCCCATTCTTTCGCTTTCCATGACAGATAGAAGGGATCGACAGGAATGCAGTGACCGCCGAGTCCGGGACCGGGATAAAACGGATGAAAGCCGAACGGCTTGGTGGAAGCCGCCTCGATGACTTCCCAGATATCGATGCCCATGCGCAGGCAGAGCAGCTTCAATTCGTTCACCATTGCGATGTTGACGCAACGGTAAATGTTCTCCAACAGCTTCGTCATCTCGGCGGCTGCGGGAGATGAGACAGGAACCGTCCGACGAAAGATTGATCCATACAGAGCACCGGCGAGTTCGGAAGCCTGAGGATTCACGCCACCAACAACTTTCGGAATATCGCGCCGGGCGACTGTGGTGTTGCCAGGGTCTTCCCGTTCCGGGGAGAAAGCGACGAAAAACTGATCCTCTACATCTGAAGTTCCGCGAGCCACTTTCAGCCCCAGCTTGTTCTCCTTTTCGAGAATTGGGACCATTACTTCTTCTGTAGTCCCCGGATAGGTGGTGCTTTCCAGAACCACCAGCTGCCCGGGCTGGAGGTGCGGCGCGACGGAGTGAGTCGTGTCAGTTATGAAACTGAGATCGGGCTCGTGATATTCATCGAGCGGAGTAGGGACGCATATGATGACGGCATCCATTTGTTCCAACTTCGCATAATCAACCGTGGCGCGAAAACCTTGCGAGGCGGCGGACTGAATGTCCTCGGGTGCGATGCGGTAGATATAGGAGCCGCCCTTGTTCAAGGTCTCAACTTTGTTTCGGTCGATATCGAAGCCAGTGACCTCAAATTTCTGCTCGGTGAACAAAAGAGCCAGCGGGAGCCCCACATAGCCAAGGCCGATGATACCGATCTTTGCTTCTCGCTTTTGAATCTTGTTCTTGATCGAGGCTACGGTCTGAGTGCTAACAGAAGAATTCGTCATGTGATTATCACAAAAGCTAATTTTTGGGATGGGCGAAGGTCGATTTTAGCACGCAGGATTCGATCTCCAGAGTGACCTCAGTACCCGCAAAAGCTGCCCTACTAGAAGTACCGTTTTAGGGAGCGAAGTGGCGCTTCGTTCTCCAGAACAATCCGAATCCAGTACGTCGCGGAAATCTGATAAAGAAGTAAGAAAACGCCTTCCCATGAGGGTATGGTAAGAAAGAATTGACTTTGCGCCATAAACTGAGCTATTGTGTGGTTCCTTCCCCGGTTACTGGCGCACCATCCCTACGTTGGTTCGCGAAATCACAACAGTTTTATTCCACCGCAAGATCCTTGTGATATTGGCGTCAAGTGAAAGGATGCCCATGATTGCCCGCTATGGACGCCTTCGAGGCGACGCATCTTTTGCCCCGTCCGCTCATTGCACTCTTTCGGTTTCGAAGAGATTGAGCGGCCAGGTGTGGACGATGGTCTTGCAGGTGCTGGCAGGAATTCTGCTCGTTATTTCTATGGGCTCGTCCGCATTCGCCGCCACCGGCAAAGTGATCAGTTTGGCCGACAACGGTTTACCTGGGACGCTGCGCACGCAGATAGCGGCGGCGGCTCCCGGGGACACAATCGTTTTCAGCGTGACGGGAACAATTACTCTCAAGCTGGGCCCTCTCGAGGTGCAGAAGAACGTGATTATCAGCGGACCGGGTGCGGCAAACCTGATCATTGACGGGGCGGGCCTGTTTAATGTGTTTCAGGTTTACCCCGGGGTTGCAGTAGTCATATCGGGCGTGACGATTGAGAACGGATATGCCGGCGCCAACGGAGGCGGGGGCATCAACAATCAAGGTGCGCTGGCATTGCTCGGGACCACGGTAACAAACAACACCCAGGGCGTGCCAGAGGCCCCTGGCGGCGACGGGGAAGGTATCTACAATAGTGGCACCCTGAAGTTGATGAATAGCACCGTATCGGACAACTCGTCGTCCGTAGGCGATGGCGGCGGCATTTACAACAGCGGAACGCTGGAGGTCATCTCCAGTACGGTGTCGGGCAACTCACCCGGCTTCTTTGGCCCTAATGGTGGCGGGATCTATAACAGCGCAAGCGGAAGGGTTTCGGTAATCAGCAGCACCGTGTCGGGTAACACCGCTCACGAGGGCGACGAGGGCGGCGGCATCTATAACGAAGGATGGTTGGGAGTGGTTGACAGCACCGTCTCAGGTAACGTTGAGTTTTTCTCCGGCTCGGGAGCAGGGATCAATAACACCGGCACGCTGGAGGTGCTCAATAGCGCCTTCACGGATAACAGTGCCGCGGACGGAGCTTTCGGCGGCGCGATTGGCAATAGCGGAGTCGCCACCGTGATGAAGAGCACGCTGTCAGGCAACAGCTCCGACGAAGGCTTTGGCGGCGCGATCTACAACGAAGGCACGCTGACTATCATCAACAGCACGCTGTCGGGCAACTCCGCCACCGATGGGGGCCGCGGCGGCGCGATCTACAACTTCAGTGGCACCTCGACGATAACTTTCAGCACCTTTTCGGGAAATTCCGCCGACGATGGCGGTGGGGCTATCGCCGACAACGACGGAACCTTAATCCTCAAAAATACGCTGCTCGCAGGCCAGTCCTCCGGGGGAAATTGCTTTGGCTCCGGCACTGAGTCTTCCGACGGATACAATCTCTCGGACGACAGCACGTGCACGTTCCTCACCCAAACCGGCGATCAGAACGACAGCTCAACGGCCGGTCTCAGTCCGAGCGGGCTGCAGAATAATGGGGGGCCCACGCAAACCATCGCACTGCTGCCCACGAGTTCGGCGGTGAACGCGGTTCCGGTCAGCGCTTGCACGGACACCGTTGGAAACAAGATCAGCACCGATCAGCGCGGCGTCAAGCGCCCGCAAGGCTCGGGTTGCGACATCGGAGCGTATGAACTATCGATGCAGAAATAGAAGCTGCTTCCTTTCCGAAGTCGTGCTGAGGTTCAGCGGCTTTGAGAAATACCCATCGTGGCGGCTAACTCGCTCTTTATTACCTTTCCGGTTGGCGTCAGCGGCAATGCGGACGCAAACCTGATCTGCGACGGGCGTTTGTAAGGCGCGAGATGCTCTGCAGCATGCTTGGACAATTCAGCTTCTGATACGACCGCCGACGGCGCCAACTGCACAAAAGCGATAACCTCTTCCCCACCTTCCGTTCCGGCAACGGACCGGCCAATCACTGCCGAGCGCACCACGGACGGATGAGTATTCAGAACCGCTTCCACCTCGGCGGGATAAACGTTTTCGCCGAAGCGGATAATCAGCTCTTTGGAGCGGCCGACGATAAACAAATATCCATCTTCTACCCGGGCGAGGTCCCGAGTGTTGAACCACCCATCGGTGTCAATTGCGGCCGCAGTTTCTTCGGGTGCACGGTAGTAGCCCTTCATCACATTCGGGCCGCGGACTCGGAGTTCGCCCACCTCGCTTTGGGCGACTGGCTCGCCGTCCGGATTAACGAGTCGCACCTCAACTGCGGGAAGAACTTTACCGACGGAGGTGTCCGTTCGGCATTCGCCAACCACGGCTTGCGAAATATTGGGAGAACATTCCGTGACGCCATATCCGTTGTACAGAGTTTGTCCGAACAGCTCTTCAACCTGTGTTTTGAGCAACACAGGCAGTGGCGCACCGGAGGAAGAGATGACCCGGAGAGCTGGAAAATTGAGCGACTTCAAACCTTTCATCTTCGCATAGTCCGCCAGCAGCGAGAACATCGACGGTGCGCCCAAAACCACGGTCAACTTTTCTTTCTCAAGCGCGCCCAGAACTGCGACAGGATCGAAACGCCACGCCAGGTAGACGGCTGCGCCGTTCAATAGGGCACCGAGAAGAACAACAGACAGTCCAACTGCGTGAGACATCGGCAGGACGCCGTAAATGCGATCGTTCGAAGTTAGCGAGCGGATATTAGCGGAAACTGCGGCGACAAACAGGAGGTTGCGGTGCGTGAGCATCACACCCTTGGGCTGGCCGGTGGTGCCGGAGGTGTAGATAAGGGCGGCGACGCCCTGAGAAATTTCGCTTTCAAGCGGTTCAGGCTGGGTGCTCTCGTTTAGAGGCCCGATCGCGATCGAACCCACGCCGGCAACTTCCAGCGTCACTGCCCGGTGCCGTTTCGCATGCTCGCGAGCGTGCGGAGAAATGCTGGTCGTGTAGATGATACGCCGCGCGCCGCAGTGGTCGCGGATTCCATCAACTTCTTTCGCGGCAAGGCGAGCATTGACCAATGCGGGCCACGCATCGATCTCGGAAAGAGCCAGGAGAATGGCGACGAAAGCGCGGCAGTTTTCGCAGACCAGCATCACGCGATCGCCGGGGCGCACTCCGGATTCAATCAGCCAGCGCTGTGCACCAGAAATTGCGGCACCCAATTGTCCGTAGGTCCACGTGCCTGAGGGTTCTACGAGGGCAGGCTGATCGGGCGAGCGCTCGACCCAGGGCTGGATGATATCGCTGACGCGCAATGGAAGATTGGTCAGTAGCTGAGCAACGTTAGCGCCAGTTTCTCCCATGGATGCCTATGTTAAACAAAGGGCCACGAGTGTACATGAAGGCTCTTTCCAAATCCTTCGCATACAATCGCAGCCTTTTTTCTTTATGAATTTTAAACTTTACCGCACTGCCGATCGCTTGCGCGGCGATTGATGGTATACCGCAGCTACCGCAGCGGGAAATATTGTGAAGTCCGCTTTGCGGGACATCACATACTGAAGCCAGTTGCGATAGATATTTATCGCTGAAGCGTGCCAGCTCTTCTGCAAACTGTCGGAAGCTAATTTCGGAAACTTTTCCATCGCTTCTTCACTGCGGTCAGAGATCACTTGAAAGTGGAATTCGTTCAACAACCTGGCTGCAGCTTCGTCGAAATAACCCGACGGCATCGTCGGATAAGTTTCGCGCTCGTTTCTCAGGAATCGCTTGATATCTCTACGATATTCCTTGAAAAGCGTCTGCGCGCCATACTCGGGATGTCCCTGGAAATGAACGAAGAGGCTGCGTTTTTTCTTCTTGAGAAAAGAGTCGACACCCCCATCGACAGATTGCGTAAGCACCTGGTAGCCGCTTGCGGCAAGTTCGCCGGCGCGCACTTCGTTCCAGCGCGAGTGTGGGAACCGAATGCGGTTGCAATTGGCGGTCAGGGGCTGGCTGGCGGTCTTTTCGAAGTCGAAGACGCCGAATTGCTTGTCCGGCAGGCGATGCCGGCCGATGCCGTCGCTGTGGAGAACGCCTGCGTGCGCGGCAAGGCAGGAAAGAACTGTGGAGACCGTGTTGCTTTCAGCCCAGTCAAGAACCTGGCCGAGCATGTTCCAGTAAGGTTCGTCCTGCAGGTTGGCGGAGCGGGGCTCGGTGCCCGTCATGATCAAGGCATCCACATGGTCATTCCAAAGATCTTTGACGCTCGAGTAGAAGCTGTTCAGGTGGCGCTCGCCACGATCGGTGCGTGGCACTTCGTTGATGGAATAAAGCTTAACTGATATGGGAACGTCCCCCGAGGCTGTATCGAGAAGCTCGAAGAACTGAAGTTCGGTATCTTCGAGTGCGGGATCGGGCATGTTGTTAATGAGAGCAACTCTTACGCCATCGCCATCGCCACCGGCCGCGCATTCGTGCCGCGCACCCCGAGCAGAAGTTCTCTCGGCCCACTGTGGCGGGACCCGGCCGGGTTCCATGATTAGCGGCATAGAGTTTCCTATTTCGCGCTCTCGAGCGCCTGCTCCAGATCCGCAAGGATGTCGTCGATGTGCTCGATGCCTACGCTGAGTCTCAACATCTCTGGCGTCACTCCCACTTTAGCCTGCTCTTCCGGCGTCAGTTGCCGGTGCGTGGTCGAGGCAGGATGACAGGTCAACGATTTCGCGTCGCCCATGTTCACCATCCGCTTGAAGAGGCGAAAGGCGTTGAAGCACTTCCTGCCGCCTTCGTATCCGCCCTTCACTCCAAAAGTCAGCAGCGAGCAGAAGTTCGATCCCAAATATCTGTGCGCCATCGGATAGAGTGGATTGCCGGGAAAACCGGCATAGTTTACCCATTCGACCATGGGGTGATCGCGCAGGAATTCGGCTACTTTCCTGGCGTTGTCGACGTGGCGCTCCATCCGAAGCGCCAGCGTCTGGATTCCCTGCAGAAACAAGAAACCGTTAAACGGAGACAGCGTTGCGCCGGTGTTTCGTTGACACACGGTGCGGCATCGTCCGATGTAGGCAGCGTCCTTGAATTGATCGACATAGACAACATCGTGATAGGCAATTTCGGGCACGTTGAACATGTAAAACTTTCTCGGATGCTCGCGCCACGGAAACTTTCCCCCATCAACGATCATTCCACCGATACTGGTGCCGCCTCCTCCGATGAACTTCGTCATAGAATGCACCACCACGTCAGCGCCATACTCGATGGGGCGCAAAAGGATCGGCGTGGCCACGGTGTTGTCGACCACCAGCGGCACCCCGTGCTTATGTGCCACTCTGGCCAGACCCTCGATATCGGCGACGTTACCGGCCGGATTTCCAATACTCTCGCAGTAGACGGCGCGAGTGTTTTCGTCGATCAGCTTCTCGACGTCTTCCGGCAGGTCGGTTTTTGCAAAGCGTCCTTCGATTCCGCGCTTCGGAAAAATGTGCGCCAACAGCGTGTAGGTGGCGCCATACAACTGCGGCGTGGAGACAATGTTGTTCCCGGTCTCGGCGATGTTGATGAGCGAGTATTCAATGGCGGCCATGCCGGAGCTTACGCTCAGGGCATCGAGTCCGCCTTCGAGCGCGGCCACGCGTTTTTCCAGAACTGTGTTGGTGGGATTTCCGATGCGGGTGTAGATGTTGCCCTGGACTTCCAGATTGAATAGGGCCGCGCCGTGTTCTGCGCTGTCAAACTCGAAAGCAACGGTCTGGTAGATCGGGACCGCCACTGCCTTTGTCGCAGGATCGCCGTCGTAACCGGCGTGGATCGCGATGGTTTCTCGCTTCATTGCGCTACTTGCTTGCCGACGTCTGTTAAATCCCAGTGACACGAAGGATCACGAAGGTCTTCATTTTGCAGTCGTTGCCGCCCTTGCTACCGGAACGGAAACGTTTTCTCTCTCCGCCGATTTCGCTAATGCATGCGTCAGCGTGCGGGCGGCGAAACCGGCGCCGAAGGCAAAGCGCATCACCGGACCAAAATTGTTGGCGGCGGAAACGCCAGCGAAATACAGGCCGGGAATCGACGACTCGAAGCTCGATGAGAGCACCGGCGTACGATTGACGGTTTTGAGCTTTGTGCGAATTTCCGGGCTAAGAAATTGCAAACGGTCGATATCAACTTTGTAGCCCGTGGCTGCGATCACGTGTTCGGTTACCAACTCGCGACTGTCGCCATCCTCAGCGCTCAGTATGAGACGCACTTTGCCGCCTTGCACTTTCGCTTCCCGAGGCGTGCAGCCGAGGTGCAAGGGCATTTTCCCGATGACCTTGTCACGGATGAACCATCCTCCGGAAGGACCGAGGGCGCGGGCGACGATCTTCAGACGCAGTTGCTCGGGCAAGTAATAGAAAGCGGCGGGAGCGTCCGCGTAGAAACGCGAGCGCATGCCGGGTCCAAGCCCCGATTTCGGATGCCGGATTTGCTGCCAAAGCGGGCGCGCCTTGCCCGTGGGCCGGCTATGAAAGATCAGTTCTTTTCTGCGGCTAGTGAGCTGCACGTTCGCGCCCGCTTCTTTGAGCAAGCCTGCGAGGTCGAGTGCGGATGCTCCGCCGCCGACGACAACTACATCGCGACCCCGAAATGGCTCGACTTCGCGATGGCGCGCGCTGTGGGTAAGAAACTCCTGCGGCAGATGCGCGAGACTTTCCGGAATGTAGTCGAAATGTGTGATGCCGACTGCCAGTACGACGGTGCGGGCTTCGAAACTCTCGCCATCTTCAAGCCACAACCGGAAGCCATTCGAGATAGGCTCGACTTTCGAAACCAGCCGCTCTTCCAACTCGGGCACCATGCGGTCCCGGAATGCCAGACCGTATGAGGTAAAAGTATCGATCTTCACCGGCACGCCGGTATGCGCGTACTCGACACCGCGCCCGGCGCAGAATTGCTCGAGTGTGAAGGCGCTCTCAGGATCGTAAATGTTCGAGGCGAATCCATCGGACTTGAGCATCATGCCTTTTGGCATGTGGGCCAGCCAGCTATCCATAGGCCGTCCGAAGACTCGGAAAGAAATCCCGCGATGACGGAAGTGTGCTGCGATCGAGAGGCCGTACGGGCCTGCGCCAATGATTGCTGTATTCAACATACTCTAAGAAACGTACCTTCCTCGGAGGAGATGAAGTTATGAATTAGTGAAGAATTTAAGCTCACCGTAACACGTTGTTCGGGCTCGAACAATGGAACGAAAGCGCCAGACTGGGGATTCACCAACGAGACATGCGCAATTAACTCCTTTATTATCATCCTTCTCTGGTTCATGCCGCTATCTCAAGCGGGTTGCGAAGCGGGGGTCGCTTGAGCTCTCCAGCGTCAAAGAATCGCTTCAACCGCAGGAAAGGCTTCTCCAGCAGATTCCAGGACAAACCCGCCAAAACATAAGTTAGAGCGGCTGTGATCGGCAGAATCAAAAACCCATGCTGGTCCAAACGAAACGACTTAGCGGCATCAATCGGAATCTTTTGCAAAAGATAGATTCCATAGCTGATGGTCCCCGTGTAAACCAGAAACCGTTTCGTCATGAGCGCCTGCCAATACTTCTGGGTGGAAAACATGGCGAGGTATACAAACGAGACTGCGGCGAGCGCCACGAATGAGAAACCAATCCATCTCGCATGACGGGCTTCGCTGAAAAGGGCGAGTGGGATTGAGACCAGCAATGCGACCCAGGCGGGGATAACCAATCTTGATGGCGCAAGATTGCTCGAACGCAGCAAAACCGCCAGTAGTGCTCCGGCCATTAACCCATCCAAACGGCAAAACGTGTTGGAGTAGATGTTGACGTGATGGAAGGACAAGTAATAGCGCAACGCGGGCGACACACCAATTACCGCGATCGCAATGTTGCGCAGTTGGAACTCGTCGGTGAATCGCACCACGAGTGGCCAAATCAGATAGAACTGTTCTTCAACCGCCAGCGACCATGTAACAGCTAACAGGCCTGTCGCCGCGGTTGGAACGGGAACCAGGAAATTCTGCAAGAACAGCGGATAGGCCCACCAGGGCGCCGAACGCGCTGCAAATAGAGTGGGTGCCTCTGACGGACGCAAAACAGGTACGACCACAAACATGAAAAGCAGTGCCGAATAATAGAGAGGCCAGATTCGAAGGCAACGGCGGGCATAGAAATTCTTGAAATAGCCGTCGGATCCCTTCGTGTCGAGGAGGATCCCTGTAATCAAAAATCCAGAAAGGACAAAGAAAAGATCGACGCCCATCCATCCGTTGCGGGCGATTATGCCTAAATGAAGCGATGGAGAACCGCCGGTGTTATGTAACAGCACCAGCAGCACCGCGACGCCGCGAACGGCATCCAATTGAGGAATTTTCTTCATTGGCGGCGCTGGATTTAGCTTCTATTGAGCAGACAAACTCCCGTCCACGGATAATTTGTAAACGGAGTCTTGGGCTCCGGCAATAATGAAAGCAGCTCCGCGGGCGCACGCTTGAGCGCGGCAGCAGTTTTCAGCAAGCCATGGACATCTCTTGGCTCCCAGCCGTGGGGAACAAAAAAGTTCGCGCCCTCCACGGGCCCGAATTTAAACGCGGCGCCGCCTTCGCTGAGTTGTTTGCCAGTGGTGCGTTGCATCAATTTCAGTTGGCCGGGAGACGCCAGATCAATGATCCAGTTGCGGAAATGCTCCTCAACCGCCAAAGATTTCGCCAAAGACGCTACATCCTCAGCCGAGAAATAGATCAGCAAGCCTTCGCTGGCGACAACAATATTCCGTCCACTCGAGTTCAGTTTCGCGAAAAGTCTTGCCCGCCCCTGCTCGTCCGACAAATCAAGAGCGACTCTCTCCATCTGGCAGCGCGGCTTATCGCTAGCTAAAATCTCTTCCTTGTAAGCAATAATCTCCGGAAAATCGACCTCCACCCATTTGAGACTTGCGGGCAAGTCCATGCGGTAAGGACGCGCGTCGAGGCCGGCAGCGAGGTTGAGAACAAGATCCGCGCCGGCTTGAATGGCACGCGCGAGGAATTGGTCGAAAAGATAAGTGCGCGCCACCCACGCCCATTCATGTTTGTTACCTTCGGCCAGAGTGTTGGCCAGCGTAAATCCCAGCTCCCCTGCAAGGCGCGCCGCATACGGATCGCGAAAAAGAGCGTCCGGACGCTCGGTCTCGCGCGCGCGAAAATAGGCTACCCAGCGGGCCGTATCTGAAACGTGACGGACTGTAGTCGCGGTCTGGCTCATTTTGCAGAATCTGAAGTTCCGGCTGCGGCGAACTCCGGTATAGGTTCTGTGATGTTCGATGCTTTCGAGGAACACGGAATGAGGCCAACCGTGGCAAACATCTTCTTCACGAAATCAAGCCGGAATAGCAAAACCCCAAGAGCCGTCCCCAGGGTATTAGTCATCAGGTCAGTCATGCCCGAGTTGCGGGTGGGAAGAAATGCCTGACCGACTTCGATCGTCAGGCTTGCGGCAAATCCGATCGCGACCGTCAAAAGCGCGGCATTCTTAAACTTCGCCGCGACCGAAAAGTATGCGAAAAGGACGAGGCCGAGCGGAATGAATCCGGCGATGTTGACGACGACATCTTCCCAATAATGCGTGTCATTCCGGAACTCTTTCCAGGGGCGTTCCAGAAATTGTTCATCCAGGATGAAGAATCGCGAGGGGATCGTCAGGTTCGTCGCTTGATCTACGCGGTTGTGAATGAGAGGACCGGACCCTTCGTCGAACCGGTAGAAAGCGATCGCGCTCTCACCAGGCGCCGACTGAGCGCCCGCAGTCCATTGCTGGTAATGCTGCGCAACTTCCTCGGGTATCAACCCCCGAGGGTAAATGGCAAGCCCCTTCACGTTCCCCGACCATTCGTGAGTGCTGAACGGCGAGTTCCCCAGAATAAGACGACCGGTCAGGTCCTGCGGCGAAAAGCGGAAGTTGGGAAGTGTCTTGACGAATGCGCCATTCGCGTAGAGCGATGTGCCCGACGGATTCGAACTCAGGGTAAGCAACACCAATTTCGGATGGATGAAAAAATCGTCGACATAGACCTTGGTTTTGCTGCCATTTTGCCGGCGCCCTCGGAACAGGCTCTCGATGGACAGATCGGAGAGAGATTGCCGCAGCGCAAATGGGGAGCTGTGGGTTTCTGGCCGGTAAAAAGCAAGTATCGTCCCGGAGGCGCTCGCGCGTCCCGGAGCCAGCCAGATTTCGAGGCTGCACGATCCGTCCGTGTCTGGCTTAGCGTTGGTGAACTCGCCCGCGGTTACGATGCTGCCGTATTTGCCGATCTCCAGCCCAGCTCCTTGAGCCAGCCAACCAACGTTATTCCGCGGAGCGTGAAACGGCCAAAGACCCGCCACCAGGATCCCGCACAAAACCAGAACGCAAGCTACTCGCAGCAGCATGAATTATTCCGCGAGCACCATCAGGCTGTAGCCCCCAAGAACGCGCACTGTAAAGTCGGGCAAAAGAGCAAAGCTCATCTTTCTGGGACCCCTTGCAATCTTTTGCACGACCAAGTCGCCCAACTCAATGCAGCGAGGAGTAAAGAAAAAATCTACGATCGTGTATCCCACGTCGGTTAGGGTGCGCAGTGCGGTTTCTTTAGTGAAATAGTGCAGATGCGCATGCTGATCGCGACGGCGCAGGAGGCCGTTCTTGCGCAGGACGGCTTGCACTGAAAGATCCAGCGGGATGTGGAAAAGCTTTTGCTTTGCTTTCTGCCGCACGGATCGCAGCAGTCCCAGGTAGTCTTCGACGTGTTCAAAGACATCGAGCATCAGCAGAAGGTCGAAGAACGCATCCCAGGAATCTTTGCGGACGTCGCACTGGCGGAAACGGAGCCGGGCGTTCGCCCGATTCTTGCACATCGCCAGGGCTTCGGGAGAAACATCGTAGCCCCAGCAATCGCAATCCGATGGAAAGTATGGTTGCAGCTCGGCCAGAACCAGGCCGGCGCCGCATCCCACATCGCAAACCGTTTTCGGGGCCAGATTCCGGCGTTCCATCATCCGCCGGATCTGCCGTACCTTGAAAGGCGACTCCTCGATGTGCCACGAGGGATTCAGTTGCAGATAGCTGCCGTCACGGTAAATTGCGCTTTCCGAATCGATGCTGACCAGTTGGCCCGGAACTTGAGCATCGTCTCGCCGAAGGGGAACAGCAGTCATGGCGTGGCTCCTTAGTTATGCAATCGACTTAGGTCAAAATGGGCCCGATGGTTCTCGTGTTTATGAATCGATGTTGATCAGAATCCTCGCTTGATTGCGAGATATGGGATGAGAAGAATTTCAGCCAGTCCTGGAGCGGGATCGGCAAGCGAGAATACGCCATCGACGTTGCAGTCGCGCAGCGAGCGCAGGTAATCTTTCCAGTCCAAATCGCCGTTGAGCAGCGAAACTGTCGACGCTGGCACGTCGGTCGTCAGCCGCATCCACGCCACGCCGGGGCGAGCCCGGCTGGTCGGGACCTCTTGTCCGGTCTGGTCGGCATAGAGCATGTAGCTGAAATCGACGCCTGCTTTCGCGCCCAGACTGTGATAACCCCAGGTGCGCAGATTCACGTCGAGCAGCTTGTACTGGCCATCCCGCGGATCGAGTTTGAACTCGACCTCGGCCAACCCGTAGTAATCGATCTCGCGCAGGAAGCGTTCCGAGAGTTCTTCGAGAATCGGCTCATCGATGGTTTCGACGTAGGTGCTGGCGCGCCCGAATTCCAGGGGATGCTGCCGCCGGCGCCGCACCACCATCTTGCCGACCGGCTCACCGTCACGGAAGAACGCGCAGTAGGAAAACTGCTGAGTACCTCCGCCGGGGATCAGTTCCTGAACCATGATCTCGCCGTGACCCGTGAGAGCAGATGCTTTCTGATAGAGCGTTTTCAATTCAGCGTGACTATTCGCACGCCACGCCTTGGCCTTCGTCGCGTAGAAAAAATGTTCCTTGATGGCGGGCTTGAGCGCGAAGGGGCCCGGACATCTGTCCATCTCAGAGAGCTCTTCGACGCTTTCGGGATAATTCGTAGCGGGAATCGGAATTCCCAGTTCGCGCGCGAGTCGATAAGTGTTGCGCTTATCCCATGCCCACTTCACGCACTCCCACCCGGGAGTGGGAACGCGGAAAACGCCGCCGAGTTCTTCACGGCTGTGCGAGATAGCCGCGACCAGTTCCTCCCGCGTGGGATAAAGAACCCAGCCCTCTAGTCCCAGCCGCGGCGCCAGCTCCAGGAGGCGGTCGACCGCAACCCGGCCATCGCGCAAGTGCGGAACCTTTACGAACTTCGTGCAATACCGCGAATAGCGGGAGATGGATTGCTCATCATCGATGACGCAGACCGGGATGCCCTTCGCGCCCAGGCTGCGCACGATTCCCAAGCCCTGATAGTCGCCGCCGAGCACAACGGCGCCGACGGTCCCGCGAGAAATATCCGCAAGCCCGGGTTTGGCGAGAGGTTGGATCAGCGCGCTCATCGAATCAGTTGCTGCCGTTCCTTCGAGTGATCGAGCGGACGAGTTCTGTCGAAGCAAACTCGGCTCCCGAGACAAATCCAAGCAGCGGGCCAAAGCTCCACGCTGCGGGCTTGCCGAGAAAATGCAGTCCGGGGATGGATGATTCGAGACCGCGCTTCAACACCGGGAACCCGTTGAAGGTTTCGATTTGCTTCGCGAGAGATGGCGACAAGAACGGATATCTGGTAACGTCGACGCGGAATCCGGTAGCCAGGAGCGCATGATCGACGAGCCGCTCACTTCCGTCGTCGAGGTTTAGTTGTAGCTGGCTGCCCTTCTCGGCCGCAGAGACCACTTTCCGGCCCAGCGTAATTGGAATTCCGACAAGGCGAGGCTGCAACCAGCCCGCTCCAGCCGGACGGATGGCGCGATAAGCAGCGCGATCCTGAAAACCCCTTGGGAAGCGGCGAAACACATGCGGCATGGAGACAAGACGGCTGATTCCAGCCGGCCCGACATCGCGTTTCGAATAAAAAATCCTGGAGACGAAACCCAAGTGATGAAGCTTGGGATGCAAACCAACCCAATTCAGAGAGGGACCGCGGCCTATGACTTCGACCGGAATGCCGGCTTCTTGCAGGAGTGCAGCCGATTCGAGCGCACTCTGTCCCGCACCTACAACCACAACCCGACGCCCCTTGAACTTACGAAGGTCATCGTGCGCGCTGGTGTGCGAGGCCAGAGAGGATGGCACCCCGGCAAACTCGGGTGGCCGCACGCTGAAGGAACTGATGCCGGCGGCTACCACAACACGACGGGCGGTGAATTCTTCGCCGTCCACCATGGCAATGTTGAAGCCGTGCGAGGCATGATCGATCGAAAGCACCTGGCGATTTTCCAGCTCGCGCACAGATTTTTGCTGATACCAGCGTCCATAATCGACAAAGCGATCGAGCGGAATCGGCTTCGAGACTTGATTACCCTTTTCGCGGCAGTAGGCATCGAGCGTGAGTTGCTGGTTGGGATCGGCAATGTGGGATGCGCCCCAGTTCGAGCGCAGGCACATGCCCGCGGGCATCTGCTTTTCCCAGAACGCCATGGGTTCCCCGAAAATTCTAGCTTCGATTCCGGCGGCGCGCAGATAGGCGGCAGCGGAAAGGCCATAGGGACCTGCGCCGAGGATTAACCCATCACAATCGGAAGTTCGTTTGTTCATCGGTGTTCAGGGCGATTCTTGCCGTACTTATGCGAGTCACTTCCGGGAATTCAATTCGAGCGGCGAAACAGGCTGTCCCGACCCCGACAAAGTCATGCTCAGTTGTCCAAGCTTTTCGGTGGCATAGGCGATTCGAGCCCGCTCGCTGCCGGCGCCCTCGATTCGTATCCCGTTGCCATCCTCTACCAACCTCATCGCCGCTCGCTGCCGCCACCAGCGGTTAACTTCGTTCGGCGTCGTGATCCATAAACCCTTATCACGCCGGATGCGAGAAAGGTGAGCCAGCAGAGTTTCATAAACGCTTCGCTCTCGCGGTTTCATAACGTAATCCGGATGGACAATGAAGCTGATCAGCCCATGCCTCTGCATGACGAGATCGATTTGGCGTTCCCAAAGGGTGGTCGAATAATCGTCGAGAATATAGAACAACATATAGTCCTGGACCGTCGTGACCGGTAGCTCCAGAATGTTGCCGATGAAGTAGGGCATGACAGTGCAACAACCGCCGTGCTGCGGATCTAAGTGGCCCACGTTGGGAATCGACATGTCGTAGGAAAACTGCAGAGCGTCATACCACGACTGGTTGCGATAGAGAACGGCCGCGCGGAAGCCCTCTGCGCCGTACTGTCTACCGTAAGAATTGATTTTTTCAGCTCGCTGCAGAAACTGCTCCCGACTGCGATACAAATGACCATCGTGATTGAGATCGTGGATAACGATCTCAAAACCACGTTCACAGAGATAGGCAAGAAACTCCGAACTTACCTTGTAACGGCTCTCTGGGACAATTTGAAATGACGCCTTAATCCCAAAACCATCGTCGATGTCCATTAGCGTGGGGAGAAACTGCTGGCCAAGTTTGGTTTCCACATCGTGAGTCATGATGGCGCAGCTAGAAGCACCTTCGGGCCAAAACCAGATAAAAGGAATTTGCCGGGCCGGGTTTGCATTCACCGAATTGAGCAACAATTGCTCTAGCAGGCTGTCCACGGAGCAATCCACCGGCCAACGAGGAAAGGGCAACTTTTCCCAATCGTTCAGGTAAAGCTGCTTCAGATAACTTCGTAGAGCGAAAGGAATGACTGGGCGCAGAAGGTAGTAAATTCTGGACAGGGCCGATTCCACCTGCATCCGCGGAGACGTAGTTGTATAGAGTTCACAGCGAAGGTTCAGCACGGCCTCGGCCAAGTCGAAAGGCAGGTAACTAGCCCCATTCCGATTGAACGTATCCTGTGATGCGTCACGAAGACTGTCGTTGACAACGCTGGAAGTTGCCGCTCCACTATAGCGCCCGTAGCAAATTGCATCCCCAAAGCGAAAGTATCCCTTTGCATCCGAAAGCGCTCCCCTCAGCGCATATTGGATGCTTTCTTCCGGACATCGATAATATTGAACTAGGGCGTCATTCATCTACGGTCGGGCTCCAAGATTACATCAAAATCGCCGGTCTTTTTGCCGGCACCTGCCTTCGCCGGGGGTGCGCTCATCGTGGCGTACTGATAAACGACATCTGGCGTAGATTTTCATCGACCTTGGTTGCTCACCCAATGTGGCGATAGAGCAGTCTTCCGACAGCAGGTAGGGCAGAGTTGGGCATCACCGGAATGATCGGGCGCAGGACAGCTTTTTGCCAGCCTTCTGCCCTGGAGGCTGAGCATAGATTCGGGTACCGCCAGTAGGTTAGCCGGGTGCCGACCGCTCCCCAATGTTCCTTGAAGGCTATCAGGCCGAGGCCATCTTGGTCGGATCGCCCCATTTCAAGTTCACGAAGATTTTGCGCTTTAGCCTCCTGAATCGTGTTCCAAAACACTAGCTGCATTCCTCCCAAGCGGTTAAACCGGGCGTCACTGCAGCCATATTTGTAAAATATCGACCCTCGGTTGGAAACGGTCAAAATGCTTGCAACCGGTTCATCGTTTTTGGATGCCACCCTTATCGTTAGATCGCCGCCAAATGAAGCGACGAGTGCACGAAACCAATACCGTGGCTGCGGCGGCAAGAACAGCCTCTTGCGCGTGATCACGAGAAGTTTGTAGAACTTTTCCAGCAGTCTTTCCGAGGATCCTTGCTCGTATACCAGCCCTTCACGCTCAGCGCGCCGAATTTTTCGTTGGATAC
Organism: Candidatus Sulfotelmatobacter sp.; assembly: GCA_036490235.1. Lineage (GTDB taxonomy): Bacteria > Acidobacteriota > Terriglobia > Terriglobales > Acidobacteriaceae > Sulfotelmatobacter. The sequence continues at coordinate 21,462 of DASXEG010000052.1, forward strand.
AACTCTTGTGGAAGGCGCGAAATAGCGCTTCCAGGCTCGGATCCAAGTTTAGACGGTGAAGCCAATAAGTATTGCTTGGGCCAAATCCGGTCGACTCGGATGGACTAGAGAAAGTCGGCCGGATTTCCACATATTTCCAGCCCCCGTCCTCGACCTTATGGCGAGCATGGTTGAGCAGGTCATCCAACTCAGTCCCATTGCTGGCCAGCGGCTCACAGTGATCGGAGAAGGGAAGGGATACCAGGCGTTGCCCCGTCAGCCAACTTCTGACACGACAGAAAACCAGGCCGTTGGTCAGAGGCGCCTTTGGAGGACAAGTCGTTAGTACAACTGGCTCGTATCCATACGCGCTGTGCAATGCCCGCAGCCACTTCGCGCTGTGAAACAAGGAGGCGCGAGGATGGCTATGCACCAAGCCCTCCCAGCGCGAATCATTTAAGGGATCGAACTCGTAAACGGCTGATGAATTGTATCCCGGGGTATAGAGATCCAGAGCGGCTGCCGAACTAGTCATGTTGTAATGTCAGAAGTCTTCGCTTCCTGAGAATCGGGCTCTTGCGCATCGGCGGATTGCGGAAGTTCGTGTCCGAGCAGACGAGTATACGCATCCAGTAGAGCTTTTTGCGAGCGGCCCAGACCAACCAGTTTGATGGAACGATCGAGGCCGATCTTCCCCATCTTCTCCCGGCGAGGCTGATCGTCCAATAAGTCGAGGAGGGCGGCAGCAAACCGTTTGGGGTCGTCCCCCGCCACGTAACTCGCCGCATCGCCTGCGGAGCGGCGTGTTTCGAGGAGATCGAAAGAGACGATCGGTCGCTCACACGCCATATACTCCATAATCTTGGTCATTGTGGAAAGCTGGTTCATTCGGTCGGGCGGGTCGGGAGCCAGACTTACGTCCGCGGTGGAAAGATATTCGATCAGCGTTTCGTCTGATACGTGCCCTAGGAACTGCACCACGTCCGCCACTCCCAACTCTTCACTCAGCTTTTGCAGTTGCTCCCAGCATTCGCCTTTGCCGATCATGGCAAACAGGATGTCCCGGCGTCCAAAAGTATGGACCACATGATGAGCCGCCTGAATGATGCGGTCGACGCCATCCTGCTTCGCCATGATTCCCAGGTATACGGCCATGTACGTAAATTCGCGCTTGAGCTCCGGACGGGGAACGGTGCGGCAGAAACGCCTGATGTCGACGCCGTTTCTGACAATAGCGGAGCGTGAATCGGGTATTCCACCACGCTGCCGCGCAATATCGCGATAGGACTGATTGGTGGAGATGACCAAATCGGCTGCCCGATACGATTGCTTCTCCAGGAACAGCAATATTTTGTAGATCGAATCGAAACGCTCAAACTTGGAGTGATACAGCTCCGGGCAAAGATCGTGCTGATCGTAGACAAACTTCTTGCCCACCAGTTTGAAGGGCCAGGCCACGAGAAACATGATATCGGGGGGGTTGGCCGAATGTATGATGTCAAAACCGTCGCGCATCCAGACCAGGAGAGATAACACTCCCATGCAAAGCAGCGCCCAGGGATATTCGAATACGTATCCCAATCTCTTGCTGGCCTGGAACAAAACCGGATAACGGTAAACCCTGATACCCTCCACTACTTCGAAGCTCTTCTGATCGCGATCCTTCCCCTGTTGACAGACCACGCTGACCTTGTAGCCCGCTCCCTGCAGCGCTTCCGCCAGGTGCCTCATCCGCCGGTCGAAGGGAAAGGGAGCGTTCTCGATCAACATCAACACGCCGCAGGTTCTTGATTTGGCTGTTCTACTCATCAGCTTATGGCTTTCTCAGATCAGATTAGCGGAGAAAATCAGGAGAGCACGGCATCCCGTCTGGGCGTGTCTATGCTTAGATACTCCCCTCCAACGAGCTCCGCCGCAAGCGAGCGGGCTAGATCAATGCAAATCTGCTCTGATTTCATCGCGCGGAAGCAGTCTTGATCCTCGGGCCTGACTTGCTGCATCACGACCACGACCTCCGCTTGCTGAAGCACTTGAACCAGATCGGTGGCAAGTAGCTTCCAGATATGAGGGATCGATTTTTCGATGAAATCGAGGTTCGTACCATGTAGCCTTCCGGGCGCTATGCTGGGTTCGTAGATCTGAACGTCAAAGCCTTTGCCAATCAACCGTTCGGCCAGTTCGACGGCAGGACTTTCGCGGAGATCGTCGGTGCCGGCTTTGAACGACAGTCCGACAAGCCCAATTCGCCGCTTGCCCGTCTCTGCCACCATTTGAATGCAGCTTTTAAGATGCGCGTCATTGCTCGCTCGGATGGCTCCCAAGACAGGGACGTTGAGGCCCCGCTTTGCCGCTTCACACACCAGAGCCTTCAGGTCTTTCGGCAAGCACGAGCCTCCAAAAGCGAAACCTGGCTTCAAGTAGCGATGCGAAATGTTTAACTTTGTATCGCGGCAGAAGATCTCCATCACCTCCGCCCCATCAACGCCCATCTCGCGGCAAAAGGAACCGACTTCATTGCCGAACACTACCTTGAGGGCGTGGAAAGCATTGCTGAAATATTTCACCAACGCTGCGGTTTTGGGGTCAGTTCGGACGATGGGGGTGGTGAGATTCTGGTAAAGCGAAGCTACAGCGTCCCCGGCACGCGAATCCGAAGCTCCGATAATGGTCCAAGGCGCTTCGTGGAAATCCTTGAGGGCCGCGCCTTCTCGCAAGAACTCGGGGTTGTAGGCAAAACCCACCTCACTTCCCGGATGGCGCTTCAGGATCGGCAACAGGTCTTCTTCAAGAGCATTGGGCAAGACCGTACTGCGCAAGGCAATGACAAAATAGTCCTTCTTAAAGCCCAGTTCGTGGGAGATGCGGGTAAATACGTGCTTCAGAAAATCCATTCGGATCGATCCGTTGGAATTGGTTGGAGTTCCCACGCATATCAGCGCAATGTCGCTGTTGAGCACAGCATCGGCATGGTCGGTGGTGGCGCGTAGGCGGCCTTCGGCCTGGACTTGCGCAACCAAGTCCGCTAATCCTGGCTCGAAGAAAGGCGCTCTTCCCTCATTGAGAGCGCGCACCTTGATTGGGTCTACATCCACACCAATCACCTGATGGCCTTCCCGCGCCAGACACGCAGCGGTAACGCACCCGACGTAACCAATACCGAAGACGCTAACTCTCATAACTCCCTCCCCAATTCCGCCACCGTCCGGCTGCTCCGTTCGATTTTGCAGCGCAGAAAACAGCGAATCTTTGGCGTTGATACCGCGCCAGAATGGTGTAATCAAACCCTCGTTCCGTGGATAAGATGCGTGACGTACTATTGCTCACCGTGATGCCGCAAGGTTAGTTTTTTGGCGATGGTGGACTACCCGGTGAGCGATGGCCGTGAGGGCGGTCCCGAAGGATACTCCTGTATACTCTCACAATTTCGGTCACCACCCGGCTTTGATCATAGCGCTCCATCGACCTTTGGCCGCAAAACGGTGGACCGTCTGGCCGATTGAGCACTCTTTCAATCCCCCGGGCAAGGCTCTCTGCGTTATCTGCACAGATCACGCAGCCCTCGATTCCATTCATGATCTCGCGCACGTCACCCACATCCGTCGAAACCACAGGCAGATTGCATGCTAGAGCTTCTTTTACCGAGGTGGGAGAACCTTCCGATCGGGAACAAAGGACCATGACATCTGCCGCACTGTAATACCATGGCATATCTTCGTTGCGTTTGCCGTTCACCGCAATGAGCTGAGTTTTTGGATCACCGAGCGCCCGGACTGACGCTTGCGCCAGATCGTAGCGCTTGATCTCCCGGCGCGGATCAAACGGGAACAGCACGAGATTCGCTTGCAGCGGAAGTCCGAGACGCAGGCGTGCTTCGACGCGATCGCGGGGTTTGAACATTTCAAGATCGATGCCGCAGGGAATGACCTCTCCCCCAATGCGGGCGGAAATATTCTTCGAGACCACGATTACCGCGTCGGCGAAGGAGCAGACGGCCTTGCTGATCCACGGCTGGATATAACCGACCAGGGCGTCGCTGCCATGCAAAGTTACGACCAATGGGGTACGGTATCGAAAAAGCGCCGGAAAACCCGAGAGTCCGTAGTGAGCGTGAACGATGTCGTATGACATTGCCCGCGTCCGGGAGAATACTTTGAAGCCTGAGGTGAGGTATTTTAGCCGGGCGCCGTTGGCTTGGATGTGCAGAATGTCAATCTGGTGACCGGCTTTCCGCAATTGCTCCGCTTGCTGGCGGACAAAAGCGCCCGATCCCGGATTGCGATCGTCCGGGTACATATTGGTGACGAAAAGCACTTTCAAGCCTCTGGCAGGCATACTCCTGCCGTTGGCCAACGCCATAGGTACCGCGTGGGGCATGGGGGCGGCGATGCTCGCCGCGGTAATCGAATCGATGATGCCGATGTTCGGCTGAATGTCTTCTGAGCTATGCATTTCTTAGACGAGACCGCCCGGGCTCTTCCCGAACGCCATGAGGGTTTGGTGATCGCATGGCGCGTTCATAGACCGAGATCGTCTTATCGACCATGGTCTTCAAAGAAAAATTTTTCTCGATGTGTTTTCTCCCGGCCTCTCCCATGCTGCGAGCCTCATCAGGATGGTCCAACAAGTAAACAATGCGGTCGGCCAGGGCCTCCGCATCCTGAGGTGGCACCAGGAAGCCGGTTTTCCCTTCCAGAACGATCTCCCTCGATCCGGCACAGTCCGAAGCTATAACCGGCTTAGCCATCACCATGTACTCCATAATCGAGTTCGAGATTCCTTCCGTAAAGGTGGAAAGTACGCCAATTGAGAATGAAGCGATGACCTGCTCGATGTCTTTTCGACGACCCAGAAACTGAATCCGGTCCCCCGCGTCCGCGGCGAGTTCCTTCATAGCCGCAAGTGTCTCGCCGTCCCCCACGGTCAGGAAGGATACATTTGACCGCCTCTTCACGACATTTCGAGCTGCCATAAGAAACGTTCTGAAGTCTTTATCCGGCCTAAACTCCGCAATCATTCCGACCTGATGGTTCCCGGCATCGTTAGAAGAGCCAGTCCCTTGGGCGCGCGATAGGTCGAGGCCGTTGTGGATTACGAAATCTTTCGGAGAGTTGGGGGAGAACCCTCTGCTCAGCAGGCCGGCGGTCGAGTTTGCGATGCGAAAATCCGAAAAGGCCAATAGCGCGCGCTCGACCTTCCAACGCATGGCTGCGCTCTCGAAGCAGTTTCGAATCGAGCCGTTGATCAGAGGCACACCCAGCAATTTTGCGGCGGGCAGGGCATACGCCGAACTCATCATACTGTTGGTATGGATAACGTCCGGTCGGAACTCGTTGGCCAACCGATAAAAGCTGTAAAGCAGCGTCGGATCCCACCTGCTCTTGCGAAACAAATATTTCAGTGGAATCGACAGCGCACGCACGTCTGGCTCGTAGAATTCGCCCTGGTCCATGCAGACCAAAAGCAGTTCCATACCGCCGGCCTGCTTCAGCCCCTTCAGCAACTCGACAAGCTGGCGTTCCTTTCCTCCCAGGCGAAGACTATCGGTGTAGTACAGAATCTTCATTGGTTGCAAGAAGTCCTAAAACGACAGTCTTATGGTTTGAGAGACCGATGGCACGTTCAGAACCAGGGAGCCTTTTTTCATAAAGCATGCCGCCTGAGGCGCCGACACATTGGAGGCGCCGGCAAATCGCTGCTCAATTCGTTTCGGCGGTTTGCTGGCGGGCACGATTAGCGTCACGTCAGGCATCCCATATTTATCCGTATCCAATGAAGTTTGAATCTGAATAGTTCTCGCGTTTTCCTCGACCTGCGACGAAAGGAACATGCGGTCGCGAGCCTCGCAATATGCAGCTAAATCACCCATGGTTGTCGACCAGATAATTCCCGCGTCGCGCTCTTTCTGGATGATCCGCAGAATCTCCTGGAACTCCTGCCGGAAAACCGTTCTTGGGTCGGAAGGGTGAAACCATAAATGGTATGAGAGGCCATGTCGAATCGCATGGTCCAGGAATAGCTCTGCTTTGTCCCGGTAGTGGTAGAGATTCGGCGAACGCAGGTTCATGCTTTCATGAATCTGATAGACGCCGGCGGCGGAACGCTGGGGATAGGAAAGCCGGACCTTGTCATCCCGATGGCGCACGGCGATGATGCCCAGTGTATGCAGCTGGTCGTGATAGTGGTGTCCCATATGGTTGAAGGGATAGACCAGAGAGCGCAATTTGAGGCCTACCCGTGCCGCCAGATTGACGCAGTGCTGCATTTCTCTCTCGACGAGTTCGCGGTCGGAGGTTTGTGCCGAAAAGTCGATGTGGCTGAAGGAATGGGAGCCGATCTCGTGCGTGACCTTGGCTTGCATGATCTGTTTGATCAGGTCGGGCGCATACCAGAGAGGATCGCGCTGCAGCCCGGTGCCTGGATCGTGCTTGTACCAGTCGCCTTGCCACAGGGGATTGGCCGGCGGACGCGGCATCTCGGGATGCCCATGTTTTCCCTGTCTGGTGCAGGAATCGAGGAACAGATGGCCGACGGTGGCCCAGGTAACGGGCACGCCATACTCATCTAGCAAGCCAAGAATGTAAGGAACATTGTCGCGTTCGGCGATCCCCAAACGATCTCTCTGTTCCGCGGGGAGGCTGCGAAAAGCCCAATTCAGTTCAAAGTCGGCGGAAATGGACACCGCTGCGGCACAGGCATTCCGAAACGGAGCGATCTCGACCCCATCGAAAATCTTTTTCTGCGGAGCGGTTCCCGGCGCAAAGTTGCCCTTCCAGGAAAATATGGGCCGGAGAAATCTTTTCTGTTCAATCTTTATCAAGACACACTCCGTAGGCCGGGGCTCCGGTAGCCGGATGGGCGAGAGGCTGGCATCGCCGGGCGCCGGCGCACCAGACTCTTCAAAAATCCCCACAGACCGCTGGCTTTCACCAGAAGTTCATCTATGCTGGCGTCATCGCTAATGCAGATTCGTTTCATCTGAAAAGCAGGCGTGGTTCGGGAGTTAAAACCTGGATCCAAAGTCAGGGCGCAGCGATAGCCGCTGGCTTCTGTGGCTGCGATCTCGCGGGCAGTGTAGTCTCCGTTGGGATAGGCCAGGGCATATATGGAAAGGCCGAATTTTTTTTCAAGCCCGGTTTTCGAATCGGATATTTCAACCGCTGCCCGAGCCGACGAGCACTGTGGAAGCAGGGGATGGTAGACGGTATGAGCCTGAAAATCGACCATCGGCTTCATCTCCTCGATTTCAGCCACTGACATCGCCTGCCGAGTCGCCCCCTCAGCCGTCTCCGAAAAACCCAGCGCGGCGAGAGTATCGAGCCGCTCCCGGTCAGGAACCAGCTTGAGGGACTGCCGCATGCCCTCGGTCATCTCAGTGTCAAACCAGAACTGGCGATGAGTGCCAACCACTCCGCTACAGAGAAAAGAAGTCGCGCGAATAGCGTGCTTTTCTAAAATCGCTTTCAGCGCGTAATTACTCTTGTGACCGTCGTCGAAGGTGACAATCAACGGTTTTGACGGAAGAGACTTAGCCGTGTCCGTCCTGTAATCCATGTAATCGGCTAGAGAGATGATGTTGTATCTCTTGCGTAGAGCCGAGAAATGACGATCCGCCGTTTCTGGATCAAGCCGGTGATAGACGATGATGGTGACTCGGTGCCTCTGGAGAAACTCGCGGATGAACCATGGCAGCGCAGAGATTCTCAGAAGAAAGAACGCGATTTTTCGCGACGCTGCGCCATGTGTCTTCGCCATGAGCCTACCTCGTGACCAGGGCCTCAAAGTGGTGACGTCCGAGAAGCCTGAAACCAACAGATGCAACGAGGAATGCAGTGAATCCCAGCGCTGTCGGGACCAGGAAACGAATCAGCTTGGCGCTGAGCGATTCGGCCAAAAATCTCCCGCCAATGGTGTGGCCGAGCGCAAAGGCGCACATGGTCAAAGCCATGACCAGTGCCATGCGCACCCCGAACTTTTTGAGGTCCTTCCATCCGAGCGGACCAAAGGCGCGATGCAGCAGAGCGGACATGGTGATGGCCGTCATAATGGAAGCAAACGAGGACGCGATGGCAAACCCATAAACGCCCATCGATCTGGTAAGCAGTGCAATGGTTCCCAGATAGGCCGCGAAAAAGATGATCACGCTGAGCAGCGGCGTTTTTGTATCGAGCCGAGCGTAAAAGGGAGTTTGCGTGATCCCGATCAGGCGCGCGAAAATGACATAAGGCGTTAGCAGAGCGATAAGCAGTGCGGTGTGCGCGGCGTCTGCACCTGAAAAGCGGCCACGCTCGTACAACAATACGATCATCGGCTTACCCGTAAAAATGAGCCAGCAGGCGATGGGAAGAGCGATGAAGACGATCAGGCGGATCGCATCCAGCACGCTCTTTTTCATTTCGCCGAACTTCTTCTCGGAGGCGTAAACCGAGATCAGCGGAAGCGTACTGGTCACGATGCCCCCGAGCAGTACACCGGAAATGGCTTCCACAATACGGCTGGCATAGCGCAACACCGAAAGGTTTCCGCCGCCGAGCAGGGAGGTCAGGAAGTTCTCGATGAACATTTTGCTCTCGCTCATGCCGTGGCCGAGCAGAGGATGGCCAAAACTCTTAACCATTTCGAGCACTCGCGGATCTCGGGGACGAAAGGTCCAGCCATACGTCAAGCCATGTCTTCTGGCAGTAACCGCGAGCAGCATCAACTGGAACACGCTGCCGGCAAGGAATCCGAGCGCGACCGAGTAGATCCCCAATCGCCTGTGATAGAAACTCACGAAAAGGATGGCCGGAATGGTTGTCGACAATTTGCTGAGAGAAGGAACGAGATAGCGGTGACGCGAAAACAGAAAGGACTGTAAAATCGGGGCCAGCCCCTGGAAGAATGCCAGCCAAACCAGCAAAATAAAAAGGTGGGCGCCAAGTTGGAGAGTATGGACTTGAAATCCCGGTGCCTGCGCTCGCATGAGAACATGCGCGAGGGCTGAAAGCAACAAAACGATCGAGCACAGAATCAAGGCAAATGTACCTAACAGTACTTTGACCAAATCGTGAGCGGAATGATCGCCTTCATCCTCGAAGCAGCGGGTTAAGACCGGGATAAGGATTTTTGGGGTTTGCAGGTCGAGGGCGGACGTGATCAGAAGAGGTATCGCCAGGCTGGCGAAGAGCGCGTCCGTTTCGGCTCCCAGTCCGAAATGCGCCAGGATTATCGCGTCAAGCACGGCGCCGCTGACGATACCCACACTTCGCCAAACGGTAATGATGCCGGCATTACGGATTAGATACTTGCTGCTCATTTCGGTTGTCGTTGGTCCGGATACCTTTATTACGTCTAATATGTAAAAGCGGGCTGACGCGTTATCGGCGAATCAAGGGATGAGGCAGGGAGCTGAAGAATTAGATCTTCAATCTCCGAGCCACCACTCATTTTCGTGAGCACGCTAAACCGGTTACTCTCCCCTAACTCAAATATGGTCGCCCGGTTTAGGCCGTCTGCGTCCCGGGTGTGACAAACTGCCAGTATGCCGCCCGGTGTAAGGTGACTCCGGAGGTTCTGCACCATCGAGGTCAAAGTATCGTCGTCGAAGTAACCTCGGTTCAGAATATTAGCCGCCCTGATCACATGAAACTCACCTTGCAGTCCCGAGGCCGTCCGAATATTGCCTTCGCGTACGGTCACTCGCGGGTGATTGGCGAGCCTGGGCGTTACCAGATGGATCGCTTTTGTGGTGGTAGGCATTCCGAGAATTCGTTCGACTCGTTCGATTTCCCTTTCGCCATAGTGTCGGCGCCACAGAGATAAGGCGCACTTGATCAAGGCCAGCGGGAAGAAGTGGCGCATCAGATGGCGCTTTCGCGGCGGATTCGATACCCAGTGCCCATCGATCTCAAACATCAGCGGCCATTTGGCGTTATCTAGGACGGCATGCAGTCGCTCACCGAAGGAAACCAGCAGTCCGCCGATCGTGAGATCAATTCCGGTCATCCGAAAATCGATCCTCGCTGCTTCGAGAGCATGCGCCCACTCTAGCGTGCTCACGCCGGAGGAGATGCCGACATCAAGCAGTTGCAATGGACGGCAGGCAGGAAGATAAATTGCCATCTTCGCATTTAGATCGTCCAGGCGGTGCGGATAGGTCGTTTTGTAGACGCCGTTCTTCTGCCGCAGAGAATCGAAGAATTCTTTTTCCAGCCTCTCCGAAGTCCCTTCGGTTCCCGCACTGGCTGCGAACAGTTTCCCTAAGAGAGACATTATTCGCGATCCCAACTGTGAGTGACGGTGGCAAGTGGTTCAGTTTCATCCTCGACCCTTACCGTCTCCTTGATCACGGTTTCCCGACCGGTTCTCTGCGCCTTCTGCCAGGGTTTCATGCTGGCCGCAATTCCGGCAAAGACGAAGGTCAGTGAGTTCAAGGTCGGATTGAACCGCAAGTCGCCCGATATCGCTTCAATGATGCTAATTAACACTAGCCCCAGAGCGCATAATGCAAAATTCTTCTCAAACAGATTTTCCGGGCTGAACAATCTCCAGGTACGAAAGCAGTCCCGCAGCAAATACCCAAATAAAGCCGAATACAGGAGGACCCCGGGGAATCCCATGTCGGCAAACAGGCCGAGAAAGGTGTTATGGTTGCCGTCGGTGAGGTCCTTGGTCAGTTCCTCGGCTTTGCCGTCAAAATATTTGCTCCACATCGGCATGAAGTTCCCGTAACCCACGCCGGTAAGCGGATTGGCCATTCCCATGTTGTACGTAGTCAGGTTGTTCGAGATACGGTACTCGATCGTATTTTGGCGTCGCGAGAACAGCGTCTCTTGTCGATAGGAAAATTTGCTTCCCGCTCCTGTAAAAAACGCTAGCAAAATCACGAGCACGGTGAGGCGGGATTGAATCCCGAATTTGCCCCCGAGACCCGCGGTAAGCAAAAGCATGGCGGCGAAGCAAATCCAAGGTCCGCGGGTCAGCGTGCAGTAGATTGCTATCATGACCAGCAAGATGAGGCCCCAGAGCAGCACCTTCGAGGCCTTCCGCGCGTAGGGCATGATCAGACAGGCCGCCAGATAGACTACGACCAGCCATTCCCCCATAGGGTTTGAGCCGACCATGGGTCCTCGGGACCTTCCAAATTGAATACCAACATGCGGATCGACAATGTACCCAGGCCAGACGAGGGCGTTTATGCCAAAGTGTTCGAAAATCCCGGTGAAGGCTAGGTATACGCCTACGCCGACCAACGCGCGCATCAGCCAGAGCGTTTTCGCGGCACTGTAGCGGCTGAATTTTGTGAACAGATAAAGACCAAAGGGAAAAGCGATGAGATTGAACAACGTGGTCAACCATTTCAATTGTTCCGAGCCGCCGTCCGGGTTGGTTACGCAGTATGAGATCGTACATAGCAGCGCGAACAGGACCATGCAAACCTCGGTTCCCGTCCAAGAAAATCGCAACTTGCCTTTTTGAGCCGCAGCGATGAACGAGAGGCAGAGAAGCAAAAAGCAAACACGGTCCGGAGTGATGGACGTGAACCAGTGAAGCGCATGGTAGTCGAACAACTGAAAAAAAAGAAAGAATGCGATTAATGCGGCTGGCAGAGGCATTCCCTTCAAGCTTTTTCGCCGCACAGGCTTCGCTTCTTGCAAGGCATTGGCCTCGAAAGATCCAGCGGCTTGAGACGAATCCGCAAGGGATGTCTCGGCGTTATGTGACTGCCTCATAGTGCTCTGAAATACTTCGTACACGAGATCCGACGATTCATTCAACATGTCCGTGTCGCGTCGAAAGGAATGTCAGAAGAGAAAGGCCAGCGCCTGGATCTCCAGGCGCTGTAGTGTTCGGCAAAGCTTAGGCAGCGGTTCGAGTCGAACGTGTAAAGGGACGATCTTAATTGACGACGGCTGTAACACCGGTCGGCGCCTGTGGCGGTCCCGCGCCGGTATCTTGAGCGATGCCGCCGAGATCCCAAGGCACACTCCGGGTATCGTCGAAGAAGTCCGGAAAAGGCGGAGAGATCGTCGTACCTGCGGCGAGCGCGGGGGAATTGTTTTGCAGGCCGAAGTTCACCGCATCGTATGGCACTGCAGTAGAAACGAACTGCGGATTCGCACAAATGGAATGCGGCTCGGAGCCGGTAATGCCCGAGCAACTGGCCGTTCCTCCGTAAGAGATAGGTGCCGAAGTCGTGTTGAAGTACGCGTTGTAATCGTGGGCCACGAGGGTGCCGTTGGCAGCGTTCAAGCCGTTGCCTCCACAGGTCTCCACAATATTGTTCTGCACGGTCGCTATGCCACTCTGATTTCCGGAGTCAATTGAGATGCAGGAATCTCCCGTGTTCTCTCCGGCGTTATAGATAGAGTTGTTGTAGAGATCGAGGGATTGCCAGACTTGGGTGGCTCCGCTATTCGGGCCAAACACTTCAATCCCAGAGTTGCGGCCCAAGCCATTATTGACGTTCACAATGATGTTATTTTGAATCGTCAGACTCGACCTGCCGATCGAGTTGTTCCACCCCATCTGCGGCGCGATGGCTACGGTAGCCGGGGCTTCCACATAGTTGCCGTCATAAAGGCCGCCGGACTCAAGATTGATTCCCGGCCCAATGGCGTTGGGATTGAATCCTGCTTTCGTGGCTCGGATCGTATTGCCGCGTACTGTCATGTTGCTGTGACCATCTTTTATGTTAATGCCAACATTTTCAACTCCGCCGGCATCAGCACAGGATTCCATTGTGTTGTACTGGATGAGGTGATTGGCTCCGGTGGGGCAGGCCGTTCCGCAGGTCAGCTTTTCGCTCTGGTACTCCGAACTCGGGTAACCTGGCGGGTCAGGCGTGGAAGCGCCATCGTAAAAACAGTCCTCGTAAGTATCGTGAAAGTAGTTGTATTGGACAGTCACGTTGTCCGGACCGCTGGTTCCGTTACAAGGCCCATTGTTCGCCGGGCCGACGTAAACACCGGGACCGTAGGTTCCGCCCTTCACCGCCGAAGCTTCAACATATTGCACAGTGAGATCGTGCATGTAGGTAAGATTGGCGATCTGGCCTTCGCTGCGCACCAGGTCAAAACCCTGAATGGTAATGTAGCCTTGGCAATTCGATGCTGAGGAAGTGCTTGCCATCGGCAGGTTGACTCCGGTCCCGGTCGCACCAATCTGAAATTTACTGGCCGTATACCAGTCGCACGTGAGCGTTGTCGCGCCGGCTTGCCAGCAAGGGGCCGGGGGCGCGTTTGTCGCCCAAGAAGGTGACGCAGTGTTCGTATTGTATTGGCTGATCCCGTCGAGCGTCAGCAGGTTCGTGCTGGTGTTGGTCCGGTTGATGGAGAGTGAAACCGTGGTTACTTCGTTGGTGTTGGAACCCGGTTGTCGCGCGGAAAAATAAACCGTGACCGGACTGTTGGCAAGAGCATTGTTAATCGCAGTCCATGCCCCGTTATCGTTCAGAGATTGCCACGGGCTGGTGGAACTGCCGCTTCGAGCGGAGCCGGTAAAATTGGCGTCCACGTAAAAATTGGTTGTTGGGGCGGTCGTCGCGTGACCAATGGTGGCCTCTATGCAAACGATGAAAAAGAACACCCAGACCATTCTGGCTAGGTTTGAAATTCGCACTGGTTTTCACCTTCACTGTTGAGATTGCTCGCCTGTGAAAGGGGGGGAGCACTTACTGCCATCCACTTTAGGGGTGACTGTCAAGGCCGTCCAGATTCCGCTAGGACATGCCCGGAACGTCAGCCGCATGATATTTAGCACACTGACCTGCGGATGAGTCGGCGAATACAAACCTTGCAGATTGCTGATTTCAAAGGTGCCTCGCCGCCTTAGTGACGGAGAGAATGATTAGGCCGGGTTGTCCTCCTGCGGTACTGGAATTGCGACTGTGGGGCATTCGCTATCTGATCGCTCGTTACCTAGGCGCCGATGGACTGACAGGGTCGAGACTGGGAGCCTCGATAGGACAAAGAGACGCCGCTCGTTCTACGTCGTAGCCCTCCTCCATGAGCCTGTCTGCCATCACTTCCTCTAAGATTTTTTGTTGCTCCTTGGTCAACTCCGCCTGCCATTTGCGGTTTTCGCTTTCGACATAAAACCGCTTTACGCGGCCTTCAAACGCGGAATCCCAATTCAATTCGCAATATTCCGCAATCTCCCGCGTCTGCCGTACAGGATCCGCACAAAATGCTTCGTACTTGACCTCGAGAATATCGATTTCGGGATAGGTTCGCCTGAGTTCCGCCATCTGGTCGAGGTGAGCCTTCCACTCAATGCCCGCCAGGGCGAAGAAAGAATGTTGGTAGCGCTCCCACTCCTGCTGATATTGACTCGGCATTTTTTCCGGCCACAGGCTGAGCCCTCGCCATCCCTGCCAGCCCACCCAGAAGGGCGTCCGCATGCGGGAATGAGCTACCGCCCGTCCATCGCGGGTCACATGAATAAACTTCGCGTCCGGGAAGACTGCATGCAGGAAACTGATGCGCGGACATCCCGTGATTTTGATCAGCAAGCGGTCTCGCTTCGGCGTGAGCAATTGACCGAACGCTTGCCGCAGCGACCTGGACGTGCGTCGATCCACATCAGAAGCCACCAGATCGCGGCAGGGGATAAAAAATCCGCGGTAATGGAAGTCCCAGAATTCATAGTTTTCGAGAGGGACGAACCGGCGTTTGAAATAGAGATTGATGATCGGAATATCGATCGCGCGCATCAGCCATCGATTGAAGTAAGGGCGATCAGGAAATTTGGCACAAAGCAGAGACAGCCAATTGGCCTTCGGGTGGGTGGAAAGTAGCGTGTGAACGATCGTCGTGCCGCTTCGGCCCAGGCCCGTGATGAAAATGGGCCGGTCGACCGGCTTCGAGGCTTTTTCACGCGACGATCGCGCGTTCCCCTGTGCACTCGGCTTCTTATTTATTCCTAGCGACATAACACATCTTCAAGGCACCCGAACGAGGCACCCGAACGGATCTTAAACGCTGACAAGCATTAGGGCGCGCATCAAGCTCCCGATCGCACCCTGGGTACACCGAGCTGGCTGTTCAGTCGTATTGGCAGTGCGGCGAACCTCTGGACCTCTTGCGCGACCCGCTGTTGCCGCGCCGCGGTTAACTGCGGGAACATGGGCAGCGAGACGATTTCCGCGGAGACCTTTTCGGTGACCGGGAAGTCGCCGCTCTTATATCCCATGCTTGAGTATGCTTTCTGCAGGTGCAGCGGAATCGGGTAGTGAATCCCGGTGCCGATGCCGGCCTGCTTTAGATGCTCCATCAAGCCGTCTCGGTCGGCAGTGCGCACGACATACAGGTGATAAATCGCACGCGAGTTCTCCGGCTCGAAGGGCAGAACTAGGTCTGCCGATCCGAGCAGGCGATTGTATTCCGCCGCGCGCTCGCGGCGCTGGGCGTTCCATTTCGCCAGACGCGCAAGCTTCACATGCAACAGCCCGGCTTGAATCGCGTCCAGTCGGCCGTTGTAGCCCTCCATATCGTGGTAATACTTCTGCGCCTGGCCATGATCGCGAATCATCTTCATGGCTTTCGCGATGGCGGCGTCATTGGTTGTGGCGGCGCCGGCTTCGCCACAAGCGCCCAGATTCTTTCCGGGATAGAAGCTGAAGGCGGCGGCGCGGCCCATGGAGCCGGCTTTCATCCAGCGATTGTGCTTGCGCGAAAAGTATTCCGCCCCGTGCGCCTGGCAGGCATCTTCGACGACCATCAAGCGATAGCGATCTGCCAGCTCCAGGATCGCGTCCATGTCGGCCATCTGGCCATACAAATGAACGGGTACGACGGCCGTGACTGGGCGTCCGCTCCTGCGGCTGATCAGCTTGCCCGCGTCATCAATGGTGCACCGCTTTTCGAGATATTCGGCGAGCTTTGCCGGATCGAGATTGTAAGTGCGATCGTCGATGTCGACAAACTCGGGCAGCGCGCCCGCTTGTGAAATGGCCTCGGTTGTTGCGATGAACGTATTGGGTACGGTCAGGACGACATCGCCTTGCTTCACCCCGCAAGCCATCAGGGCGAAACGCAACGCGTCGGTGCCGCTGTTGACGCCGACCGAGTGCTTCACTTCGCAAAATCCGGCAAAGGCGTTTTCAAACTCTTCGACCATGGGCCCGCCGATGAAACCGGCAGTGCGCAGGGCTTTTTGAAACACTTCGGTTAACTCTTTTTCGAGTTCAACGTGCGGGGCAACGAGATCGAGAAAAGGAATGCCGTTTTGATGACTAGAACCGCTCACTCTGTAGCCTCCATGGATGTGCCGAATGACGATTTGCCTAATGACGATTTGCCTAATGAAAATCTGCCGAAGGACGCTTGACTACGACTTGCCGGATACGGCTTGCTCGATACGGCGCAGAAATTTTGCCGGATTGCCGGCGACAATGCTGTTGGGGGCAACATCTTTGGTGACCACGCTGCCCGCGCCCACGATGGCGTTTTCGCCTACCGTCACGTTCGAGAGGATGGTCGCGCCGGAGCCAATGGACGCGCCTTTCTTAATAACGGTCCGCTCAACCTTCCAGTCGGCTTCGGTCTGCAACTGGCCTCCGGCAGTGGCGCGCGGGTAACTGTCATTGATGAACATCACGCCATGGCCGATGAACACGTTGTCTTCGATCGCAACCCCTTCGCAGATGAAGGTGTGGCTGGAAATCTTGCAGCGCTTGCCTATGCTCGCATTCTTCTGGATTTCGACGAAGGCGCCGATTTTGGTTTCGTCGCCGATTTCACAGCCGTAGAGGTTAATGAACTTCGAGAGCTTGACGTCTTTACCCAGCTTGACGTCCGGTGCGACGCACAAATAATTGTCCATGAATGAGTCCAATGAAATCGAACTGAGGTCAGTCCGCGCTCGCCGTTTCCTCGGCCGGCGCGTAAAACCAGGTTTCGGAAGCTGGAGGAATGCGGCCGGCGGACGCGGTTCCATCGAGGGCACCCAACTGGAACTCGTTGTGCAGCGCTTGGAGCGCTCGCTGGACATCGCTCTTCACAACCGCAAACGAAAAGCTGGAATCCGATACGGCTGGTGAAACTGAGATTGGGTTCACGTTCCGGACGGCGAGCGCCGCAAGCATGCGGCGCGCGACCGCTGGATCGCCCAGGTTCATGCCGACGGCGGTGACCCGTGCGAGCGATGAATCCGGGATTTCGCTCACCGCAGACAAGCCTTTTATCGTTGCAGCTGACCGGGAGCCGCAAGGAGTAATTTGGGTTCCCCTGCCTTCTGGTGAAAACGTGTTGCGAATGCGGATGGGAATGCCCAACTCATCGACGTGGCGGAGGGTCTTCGGATGCAAAACCTTCGCGCCCGACCTGGCGAGTTCGGCGGCTTCCGCATACGAAATCTCGCCGATGGTCGCAGCCTCAGGAACCAGGCGCGGATCGGCGGTCATCAGGCCATCGACGTCGGTCCAAATCGTTACCTCGTCGGCCGCGAGCGCCGCCCCCAGAATGGTCGCAGAATAATCGGAGCCGCCGCGGCCAAGCGTGGTCAGAACTCCGTCTTCGCTGGAACCGATAAATCCCGTGACCACAGGAACGATGCCTTCTTCCAGCAGGGGGCGGAGCCGCGCCTGGCAGAGTTTGCAGGTCGCTGCCATTTCGGGTTCGGCCGAGCCATGGCCAGAGTCGGTGCGAATCAGTACGGTCGCCTCGATCGATTGGCTCACCAGTCCGCGCTCGTTCAAAGCCGCGGCCACAATCGGAGCCGACATGCGCTCCCCCAGGCCGGAAATCGCGTCGCGCGTGCGCGGCGTCAATTCCCGCGACCGTCGAGTGCTGTCACAAAGCCGCTCGCCTTCCTCGAACATCTGCTCGACCTGAAGATTTACGCGGCCGCGCAGCGGCACGGAACGGATCAGTTCGCCGATCGCGGCGCGATGGCGAGCGCGCAAATCGCGGAAGATGGCCTCAACCCGATCTCGATTGCCAGCTTGCGCTTGAGTACCCGCTTCCAGCAGCCGGTTCGTGACACCGCTCATGGCCGAGACCACGACAACCAGTTCGCAGGAATGCGCGGCGGCACTGACGATCGCAACCACATTCCGGATTGCCGCCGCATCGCCGACTGAGGTTCCGCCAAACTTCATCACCACCAGAGGCTTTCTCATTGCATTCGACAATTCCCGGCTCATGCGACGATCCCGTGTTTTTCTGCCGCGCGGGCGCGACGCGCTGGAATGCCTGCGGAAGAGGAAGTTGGAGCCGCCGAATCTATCGCCTTGCGGCCCAGACTCGCATACCAGCCGCTTTGTTTTTCGCGATTGCTCACACAATGGCGGATGAGCGCAGGCTCCTGCCAGGGAACATCGTGATAGGCATTCTGCAAAAATCCGCTTTGCGGATCGCGAATCCACTCTTGCGGGAATAGCGCGATGGTTTCTTTGTCCGTAATTTTGGCCGCTGGCTGCGGCGTCTGGCCGGTGAGTGCGGCGTGCAGCGCGGCGGAAAGATCGCGGCCGGGACCGAGGCTCAAGTGCCCGACCTGGGTCGCGCGCGGATTGATTTCGATCAGGTAAGCGTTCCCCGTGGTTGATTCCAGCATGAAATCGAAGCCGCAGAATCCGGAAAGGCCGAGGCGGGCGACCATGCGTTCAGCCGCGGAAGACATCTCCGCGTGTTCGACCAGGCGCACGACCGTGGCATGGCCGGCCGAACTGGCCTTGTTCACCACTTCAAAATGGAGGCTCGCCAATACCGCGCCGTTCCAGCAAAAAACCGTGCTGGTAGCTTCCCGCCCGGCAACGAAGGTTTGAGCATTCACGGTGTTCGGCTGGCGCCGAAGGGATGGCCAGACCAATGTCTGATCGTGATCGAACAGGGCGCGCTTGGTGGCTCGCGCCAGGAGCGGGGGCGCCTGCAACTTCTGCAATAAGCGCTCGGCCTCCTCCCCTGTGTGGGCGACCTTCACGCCATCGCCGCCGGAGGTGCCGTTAGCTTTTAAGACCACCGGAAGGCCCATCTTCGCAATCCAGTTCCGAAGATCATCGGCATTTCGCACAACCTGGGTGGGCGGAACCCGAACACCTTGTTCCCACGCCAGTTCCATGAATGCCCCGCGCTGGCTCACCACCGAAAAACTCGGCGCATTGCCCAGCGAGCGCCCGATCAGTGCACAAAGCGATGAGTCCGAGTTTCCCTTCTGCTGCTCGCGAGCATGCAGGGCATGAAGATGCTGGGTGGCCAGATCGTCGCCGGAGACGATCAAATCGGGAACTGAGGCATCGATGGCTCTGGCCAACGAGCGCAAGGGCGCAAGCCCCCGATAAATGTGCGCGTGCCGAACTGCGCTGGTAACTCGCAGCGCATGGGCGGCCGGGCAGACGGCATCCACCCTACAGCCGGCCTCGGCCAGCGCCATGACCAGACGGGCCGCCGGGTAATAGCTGCTGGTGGTTGCGAGCAGAACAGTCGGCTTCATCGATATAGGAGAGTCATGACGCGCGGGAGATCACAGGCGAACCAATTCTCCCTGCTTGCTAATGGACTTGTTCGC
>DASXEG010000087.1:0-13926 GCA_036490235.1 Candidatus Sulfotelmatobacter sp.
AAGTCCGTGTCGACCGTCGTCCAGTCGCGGTAGTTACGGATTTCCTTCGGATAGAGCATCAGCGCGCCATTGGCGCCGGCCGCCGCGACGTAAGCCTGCAGGCCAACTTTCGCAATCGTCTTCCGATAGCCTTCAGCAAGCCTTCTGCTGAGATTGTCGACGTATGCATAATTGTCGCGAGTCAAGACCTCGCGGAACGTGGCAAGACCTGCGGCCATCGAAACTGGATTGGTGTTGTATGTTCCGCCATGGAAGACCTTGTGTTGAGAGATCAGATCCATCACGGCTCTGCTTGCACCGAAAGCCGCGAGCGGCAAGCCTCCGCCAATGGACTTCGCCAGGCAGATCATGTCGGGCATCACATTGAAATATTCGCTCGCCCCGCCCCAGCCAAGCTTCGCGCCGGTTTTCACTTCGTCGAAGATCAACAGAGCGCCGTACTTGTCTGCCAGTTCGCGCAGGCCTTTCAAGAAATCGGGCTGCGGCAAACAGAGGCCGACGTTCATCAGAATCGGTTCAAGAATAATCGCAGCGACCTCGCCGGGATTCCGCTCGAAGCGCCGCTCCACGCTTGAAAGATCGTTGAAGGTGGCGATAAGAACGTTGGCGATCGCAGACTTCGGTACCCCGAGCCCGCCCGTCACAGGCGTGGGATCATTGATGTCGCCGAATTCCGGCGCGTGCGGCTTTACGCTCACGAGCGCGGAATCGTGCAGACCGTGGTAAGCGCCTTCGAACTTGATAATTTTGTCCCGTCCGGTCGCAGCACGGGCCAATCGAATCGCGTGCATCGTAGCTTCGGTTCCGCTGTTACCGAAGCGGCACATCTCGATAGGGAAGCGCTTGCAGATTTCTTCGGCAAGTTCCCATTCCATATCGTGAGGCATGCCGAACATCGTTCCCGTGGAAAGTCGTTTTTCGACGGACTTCATTACTGCCGGATGGCAATGTCCTGCCATCAGTGCACCGAACGTCAGGTTGTGGTCGATGTACTCGTTGCCGTCAAGGTCACGAAACTTGCTGCCGCTGGCTTCCTTCACAAACAAAGGCCAGGGTTCATAATGGCGATAGTTGCTGGCGACGCCCAGCGGAATGCGTTTGAGATTCTTCTTGTGCGCCTCGGCTGATTTGGGCGTGCGGCGCTCATACGTCGACAGTTCTTTCTGCAGATCGGGGTACATCATGGTCTCCGGAGATGCTCAGGCTGCGGGTCGTTTCGCCCGGCCATTAGAGTGTCCGGGCGTTGGAACGCCCGGAATTGGGGTACCTCATTTTACACCTTTAACTAAAAGTAAAACTTGAGCGCAAACTGCACCAGGCGTGGATCTTTCACCTGTGTGACTTGCCCGAACTGCGAACCGTCGGTACTGTCGCCGTCCGGGTTATAGAACTGTGTGTGGTTGAAGATGTTGAACAGCTCTCCGCGAAATTCGAAATGCGTCTTTTCCGTGACCGGAATATTCTTGATGAGAACGAAGTCAGTGTCGCTGATGCCCGGACCGCAGCAAATTGTGCGGGGGGCAGTGCCGACGCGTCCCAGGAGGCTGGGATCGACCGAGGTATCTTCCGTGAAGCTGTTGGGGTTGAAGTAATAATTTCCGCTCGTCTGCGGATGCAGCTTGCGGAAAGGTGCAATCTGGTCCGGTTCGCCGGGCAATTCGAAATCGAAACTGTTCATCAGCTCGTTGTCGGCTTCGGAGGTAATACGGATCGGGAAGCCGGTCTGGTAGGTCGTGATGCCTGAAATAGCCCATCCATCCATCAGTTTGCCGGCGAAGCCGCTGTATTTACGGGCCGGCACTTCCCAGTAATAACTCAGCACAAAACGATGGCGAGCATCGAACAGTGACAGGGCGCGATTGTTCGCGCCGGGCAACGGATTCAGAATGCCCTCGAAGCTGGAAGCCTCGTCGATCGACTTGCTGTAAGTGTAAGCGCCGGAAAACTGCAGTCCGTGTGCAAAGCGCTTTTCGACCGAAACCTGTAAGGAGTTGTATGCCGAGTTGGCGATGGTGTCCTGGGCGAAGATGCTGCTGAAGACCGGAATCCCCGAAGCGGTTGGACATCCGGCGCCCGTCATGGGGTCGCACTGCGGTGATGAGTACGGGCGCAGGCCAACTAACGTAATGCCGTTTGGTCCAACGGTCGTGCCCGCCGGGATAACAGAGCTGTTCTGCACGTAGGGTAGATGCAGGTCTACCGGCAACACTGTGCCCGGCTGAATGATGAAGGGAGAGTCTTCCAGGAACTGTCCGCAACTGACGTCGTCCCCAAAGCCGTCTTGCACGCTGTTTGCGTTGGCGTTGGCAATATTGATGATGTCAAGACACGTCTTGGGATTCGAGTAGTTGATGTCGTGCGTGGCCAGCAAACGGTGACCCTGCGAGCCGACGTAGCCGATTTCGAGCTTCGTGTCACGAGCTAGCTCGCGCTGAATGGTGAAGTTGTACTGCGTCGAGTACTGGGCCCGCATGTGGGGTTGAAAATCGCCGAATAGATCAATCGGCTCGAAGGTGGCCCAGTCCTGAGCAGACCCGCGCTTTGCGTTGAGAACTCCGTTGAACGGGTTGAGATACTGGGTCCCATCCTGGCCAAGGAAAGGAAGGTTGAACTGGGTCTCATAGACGAACGTACTGCCGCCGAACGGAGGTTCGGCGCCGAATTGAGCCAGCACCAGTTGCTCGATCGGGTTGTAAAACATTCCCCATCCCGCGCGGAAACTGGTTTTGCCGGAACTGCCGGGGCTCCAAGCGATGCCGATTCGCGGAGCGAAGGCCTTGTAATAAGTTTGCGTCATCCCAGCCGGAACACCCGGATCTCCCGGAACGACGAGGCCGATCGCATCTTGCGAAGAGCAATCCGTGTTTGGCCCGCCGCATGGATAGACAGTTGATGACTGCCCGGGCCGGAATGTCTGGACGTGTTGGGCGATGTCCGCAAGTGGAGTGTTGAGTTCCCACCGCAGGCCATAGTTCAGCGTCACGTTTGGTTTGATTTTCCAGCTGTCCTGCGCGAACAAATAAAGGCCCGTGTTGCGAACGCGCTCGACCTGCCCGGAGCCTTGCCCGAACTGGTCGGGCAGGCCAAGCAGATAGTTGGGATATAAAGTGCCGCTGGCGGTTCCGACGTCATTTGGGCCGCCGCCGAAGTAGTCGAAGGTGCCGTTGACGTTGTAGTAGTAAAACTGGTTGAACTGCTGCCGGCGATAATCTACGCCGAATTTGAGTGTGTGATTGCCCGCCACGCGGGTGAGATCGTCGGAAAACTGATAAGAGTTGCCGACCTGGGGCAGTTCGCCTTCTGAATCGTTGCCGATCGAAAATCCGCCGGAAATGGATACAAACGGCAGGCCTTCGCGGTTGCTCCCGAGAAATGGATGAATACCAAACTGGCTGCCCAGCGGATTGGTTGAGCCGTCCCCGTAAAAGCAGGGAACCGATGCAGTCAACCATGAAGGAGGTGGAGGACAGGTGTCCTGCACCGGCGCGGTGAAGGTAGGGTGCTGAAATGTTTCCTGCCCTTCGCGGTTGTAATTAAAACGGAATTCGTTGACTGTGCTGTTGCTGATGGTCCAGGTGTGTGTGATGTTCCACTGCTGGATCCGCTCCGCCAGGCTGCTGCCAAATCCCGGCACGTCGGCGCCGGTCAATTCGAAATTGGCGAAAGGGTTGAGGGTCGTGTCGTCGTTGAAATAGTAGTAGACGCTCAGGTTTTGCTTATCATTCAGGCGATGATCAACTTTGGCTGTGAATTGATCGCCGCGCACCGATAATACGGGCGTGCTCGTAATCAGGTCGCCGCCGTTCGGTGCAGTCGGGATGAATTGAAGAAGGTCTACCGCGGTCGGATCCATGCAGGCCAGCGGAATCTGGCTGTTGGGAAAAATGGAAGCATAAGATGCGCCGTCGGAAATAATTCCTCCGCCGATTGCCGTAGTCGCGGCTTGACAGCCAGTGCGGCTCGTCAATATGGAGGAGTTCTGTAGAGCGCCACCAAAAGATCCGGGTGGGTCGGATTGGGAATAATCGGCAACAATCTGCCCGTTGACCATGTTCGACGGAGAAGGCCGCTGCAGTGCAGTAGGCACCGTCACGGCAGGAGAGAGAACCCCTTGCCGAATCCGGCGGCCTTCATAACTGGCAAAGAAAAAAGTGCGATTCTTGATGATTGGGCCGCCCAACGTGCCACCAAACTGGTTCTGATTAAATTTCGGCTTCTCGCAGGGCAATCCCTCCGCATCTGTCAGGCAGTAGTCATTGGCGTTCAAATCCTTGTTGCGGAAAAACTCGTACAAGCTGCCATGCAAGTCGTTCGTCCCGGATTTGGTCACAACGTTAACGACAGAACCGGAGTTGCGTCCATACTCGGCGTCGAAGGTGTTGGTGAGAACCCGGAATTCCTGGATGCTATCGGGAGTGGGTTGTACAGTTGGCAGGTTGGCAAACAAATCGTTGGCATCGCCGCCGTTGACGCTGAAGTTATTGGAGCGTCCGCGACCGCCGTTCACCGAAACCGCTCCTGGACTGTCGCTGCCATAGATAAGAGTGTTGCTCGAGCCGACGGTGGACATCACGCCCGGCTGTAACTGCAACAACTGATAGGTATCGCGGGAATTCAGTGGGAGGTTCGAAACCTGGCGATCGTCCATAACGGCGCCCAGTTGCGTGCTGGTGGTATCAACTAGAGGGGCTTCGGAGGTTACGTCGACGATCTCTTGCGTTGTCCCCAACTGCATGACCATATTCAGCGTGATGACTTGATTTACGTCGAGGCTGACGCCGTGGCGAACGTCCTTCTTAAAACCGGTCAGTTCACAGCTGACGGTGTAGGTACCAACAGGGAGATCGGGAAACACATAGTCGCCACTCTCACTGGTTTCTCCTGTGCGGCTCACCCCTGTAGCTTCGTTCGTCGCGACCACCTTGGCATGCGCGACTACCGCTCCGCTCGGGTCGGAGACGCGGCCGAGGATTCGTCCGCTTGTGCCCTGAGCAGCGAGAAATTTTGGGACGAACATACCCAAAGCGACGGCAAGACATACGGCGGTCCAGCGAGCGGGTGTTAACGGCATGGAACCTCCTGGCGTCCTACTGATGGCATCAGTTTTTAAGTTGAATTTCCTGGAAAACGAAAGCTTGTGTCGAGCCACAACCTTGCTATAATCCCGCAAGGTTAGAGAAGGGAAGTGCGAGCTGTCAAGCAGAAAAATGCGCTGCGTCGAATCGGAATTTAGATGTCCGTCGGTCACCAAATGAATCCCCCAGTTGCGAAACCTTACTTGAAGATTGGAGACGTCGCCGAACTTGTTGGCGTTTCGCCATCGGTGATTCGATCGTGGGAGAATCTTGGGTTGACGCGGCCGCAGCGCACCGAAAGCAAGTATCGCCTGTATTCATCCGAGGATGTGAAACTCCTGAAGCGGGCTCGATTCCTGCGGAAGGTGCGTGGTTTAAACGCCGCCGCAATCGTTGAGTTGCTCCGCCGCGAAGGGCGCGCGCGCCCCTCGGGCGATGGCAATGCTGGAGCCATCGGTTCGCATTTGCGGCAGTTGCGGGCGAAGCGAAAACTTTCCCTTGCGGAAGTGGCGAGCGAAGCCGGCATCTCCGTGGGCTTCCTGAGCGCGATGGAGCGCTCGCAAATGACGGGCTCGGTGGGCACATTGCGCAAACTGGCGCGCTTTTACAAGACCAACATTTTGGATTTCTTTGACGCGAGCGGAAGCAGTAGCCGCCGGGTGCAACCGTCGGACAGAAAAGTTCTGCAGGCGGGACCGGGAGTCCGGATGGAATTGCTCGCCTGGGGCAACACGGTGATGGAGCCACATCTTTTTCGCGTGGCGCCCGAAGCCGGCAGCGGTGATTCGTACACGCACGCTGGCGAAGAATTTCTTTATGTGCTGCGCGGGCAGTTGACGATCACCCTGGAAAAGCAGGAATACCATCTGAAAGCGGGCGATAGTTTTTATTTTGAAAGCTCAACTCCTCACAATTGGAAGAATCCCGGGCGAGCCGAGACATGGATACTTTGGGTGAATACGCCGCCGACATTTTAAGAATCATGGAGACATTGATGACGGCACGTTATTTCAGGGTGATGGCGTTAGCGGCCGCGACCATCTTTTCCGGATCGTGCGGAAAGAAAACTCCGACGCTGAACCTTCTTGTGTGGGAAGGATATGCCGATCCTTCATTCATCCAGGCATTCGAACAACAGCATCATTGCAAAGTCTCAGCTTCCTATATGGGATCGAGCGACGAGTTGGTGGCAAAGTTACGCGGAGGAAGCGCGGGCAACTACGACGTGATTTCGCCTTCGAGTGATGTGGCAACATCGATTGCCGCAGCTGGCCTTGCTGCGCCTTTGGATTTATCCAAGTTTCCGGCGTATGGTCAACTTTCGCCGCAACTCACCTCTCTGCCTTTGGTGCGCCTGAACAACCAGGTCTACGGCGTTCCATTTATGTGGGGACCAGATCCTCTGCTCTACGACACCTCTGTCTTTCCGCAGCCTCCCGACAGCTGGAGTGTTCTTTGGGATCCGAAGTACCGCGGGAAGATTTCGGTGTGGGACGACTTGTCGACCGTTTACATGGCAGCCCAGGTTCTAGGCTATGACCAGCCCGACCCGTCGATGCTATACAACTTGACTGACGCTCAATTGGAAGCGGTTAAGAAAAAGTTGCTGGAGTTAAAGCCAAACATTCGCAAGATGTGGTCAACCGGCGGAGAACTGACGAATCTTTTCCAGAATCACGAAATCGTTGCCGCCATGGGATGGCCGCTGATGACCAATCAACTTCGTAAGATCAACTTTCCGATCGGCGAAACCATTCCGAAAGAAAATACCACCGGCTGGATCGATCACTTGATGATAACCGCGGGAAGTGAAAACAAGGATCTTGCCGACCAATTTCTGGAATACATGATCGAGGCTCAAACTCAGAAGAAAGTAACGGATGTGACCGGCTATACCCCCGCGAATCCTCAAGCAGCGCAGTTCATGACGCCGGATCAGGTTAAGAGTTTGCATCTCGATGATGTCAACGCTTATCAGAAGCGCCTTTATTTCTGGCAGAATGTGCCGCGCCGCGCGAAGTATAACGAGATTTGGAATGAAGTGAAGGCGGCACAATAGCGGAATTTCACCTAATGGTTGCAATTCGCCGATGATATCCACTCCTGAGATTGCACCACTCTCGACCGACGTTAAAGTGAGCGCACCGCTGCTAAGAATCCAAAATGTTGCGAAACACTTTGGGAAAAACACCGTGCTCCGCGATATTTCATTGGGCGTGGCCGAGGGTGAGTTTCTCACGATCCTCGGCGAAAGCGGATCAGGCAAGACAACTTTACTGCGAATCATCGCGGGCTTCGAGAGCGCCAGTTCCGGTGAAGTTTGGATGGGAGCAGAGCGGCTGGATGCTCAACCGGCATATCGTCGTCGCGTGAATACGGTGTTTCAGTCCTATGCTCTTTTTCCTCATCTCAGCGTGCAGGAGAACGTCGCGTACGGGCTGCGTGTGGCGAAGAAGCCGAAAGCCGAGGTCGAATCGCGTGTCGCTGAGGCGTTGCAGAAAGTCAAAATGTCCAGGTTCGCCGATATTAAGCCTTCAAAGATCAGCGGAGGGCAACAGCAACGCGTCGCACTGGCGCGGGCGCTGGTAAATCGTCCGAGATTGCTTTTGCTGGACGAACCGTTATCGGCACTGGATGCAAACCTTCGCCGCCAAATGCAGGTTGAGTTGAAATCTCTTCAGCGCGAGGTTGGGATCTCCTTCATTTTCGTGACTCACGATCAGGAAGAGGCGATGGTCATGTCGGACCGGATAGCGTTGTTGCGCTCCGGAGAATTGGAGCAGGTGGCTTCGCCACGAGAAATTTATGATCATCCTGCGACCGCGTATACTGCGCAGTTTATCGGCCACACGAATCTACTGAAAGGTGAAGTACGTGAAGGGTGCGTGACCTGCGGCCCTCTCTCCTGGCTTGCGGCGCTGCCGGAGGGAACAGCGCGTTTTTCATTGCGTCCCGAGAACATTGGAGTATCAGTGACGGAGATCCCAAACGGCAAAGTCCGGGTTCGAGGAAAAGTTCTTTCAAGAGCTTTTCACGGGGCTACGGAGTTGATTCGCGTTGAATGCGCGGAAGGGTTGGTTCTCGCGGTGCGGACACCATCTCGCCTTGAAACGCTTGACACTGTCGAGCTGGAATTCTCTCCGGCCGATGCTATGCAGGTGCGCGACTCTCCGGAGCGAAACTGATGTTCTCGCGCGCTTACAAGGCGGCGGTTACTGCGCCTCCCCTGATCTGGGTGACGATCTTTTTGCTGCTGCCGTATTTGCTGATGTTCTGCTACAGCTTTTGGTCGGTGTCTCCCCTGCAAACCATCGTTCACTCGTGGAACTTCGAAAATTATGCAGAACTCCTGCGCGTCGACGTGTATCGTCAGACGCTGTTTCGTTCTATGTGGATCGCGGCACGCGTAACACTTTTTTCTCTGGTCCTGGGCTATCCACTCGCCTACTTTCTTTCTTTTTACGCAGGAACGAAAAAAGATTTGTTGTATCAATTGGTGATCATTCCTCTGTGGGTTAGCTACCTGGTGCGTGCCTACGCGTGGAAGACGATCCTCGGATCGGATGGAGTACTCAACACTCTGCTGCAATACGTGCATGTGACGAAGCACCCGCTGGAATTTCTTCTTTACAGTCCGTTTGCCGTGGTCCTCACTCTTACACATATCTATACGCCTTTTGCATTTCTGCCGATTTATGCCGCTTTGGAGCATATTCCACGCAATCTTGTAGAAGCTTCGCACGATCTCGGAGCGAGCCCGGTTCAGACTTTTTGGAAAGTGATTTTTCCTCTATCCATTCCAGGAGTCGTAGCGGGCGCGACATTTGCTTTCGTGCTCAGTCTCGGTGATTTTCTTGCGCCGCTTCTCCTGGGTGGACCAAGCGGCATCATGATTTCGAATATCGTTGTCAGCCTTTTCGGTGCGGCTTATAACTGGCCGTTGGGCGCGGCGATTTCGCTGTGTATGTTGTTGCTGGTAGTGGGCGTGCTGTTTCTCTCCGAACGTCTGGAGAAAAAATGGAGCTACGCATGAAAAGACGATCAAGCTGGCTCCTCTTCCATGCGCTCGGTGTATTCGCGTTCCTCTATTTGCCGATTGTCGTTCTCATTCTCTATTCATTCAATAGCGAAGGCGTCGGTGGTTTTCCGCCGCGGCATCTCACGTTTGATTGGTATCGGATCCTCTTTGCCGACGGAGCTATTTGGGATTCAGTGCTGAACAGCCTGTGGGTTGCGTCAGCGGCGATGGCCATCTCACTGACATTCGGAATCCCAGCGGCTTTGGCCTTGGAGCGTGTCCGATTTCCTGGGAAGGCGTTGTTCCGCAGACTCGTGCTTTTGCCGCTCATTCTGCCCGGCATCATTACGGGACTGTCTTTATTGATGCTCTTCAATGTGATGGGAACAAAGCTGAGCCTGCTGACTATTATTCTCGGTCATGGCACCGCCCTGATCTCGGTCGCGACTACTGAAGTGTTCGCAGGGTTGCAAAAGCTCGATCGGGCGCAGGAAGAGGCGTCGCTCGACTTGGGCGCGAATTACTGGCAAACCTTTTGGCGCATCACGGTGCCGAACTTGAAGCTGCCGATTATTGGTGCTGCGCTTCTCATCTTCACGTTGTCGATGGACGAGATTGCGGTGAGCTTCTTCCTCATCGGCCGTGACAACACGTTGCCGCTGGAAATCTGGGGGCGGTTGCGGCGCGGCATTACTCCCGAAATCAACGCGGTATCGACGATCATCTTCATATTTTCGTTGTTGGCTATCGTTCTTTGGTATCGGTTGCGCGTCACGGGCGAACCGGCTGACGCCGTTTCCGATGTCGTGCTGGAAGCAGAGAAAACGACGGCCTAATACTTAGACACATTCTGCGGTCAAAGCGAGTTAGCCAATAGACCCAAACGTCGCGTGCTCTCCTTAACCCCTGCCTCGACGTTCACCGCACCATAAAGTTCCCGAGCTTCGGTCCACAGCTGTTTCGCCTCTTTGTTCTGACCGGCATCGTGTTGCAACATTGCGAATCCACGAATTGCATTCGCCAGGTCCAGCGGCGTGGTCTTGACATCGGCACGGTAAAGATCGAGAGCTTCGCGGTAGCAGGCTTCCGCTTTCTCGTTCACTCGCTCATGCCGGTAGAGGTCTCCCAGATGCCGAATCGTATGCGCCAGCCTCTGAATGTCCGCGCTCGGACGGTAGATTTCGGCCGCTTCTTCGTAATGCTGGAGTGCGACATCGTTGTGGCCGAGATCCCGTTCGTTTTGCCCAAGGGCGGTGAGAGCATTCGCTAAGTCGACCGTATCGCCGGCAGCACGGCTGAGAGCAACCGCTTCTCTCAGGTATTGGTGTGCGTCCTGCAGACGATTCTCGCGGCGAGCGTCGCGCGCCAACCCGACCAGTTTTCCCGATTGTTCGGACATATGGTCGACTTCGATCCCTGCATAGTACATTGAATAGAGGATTCAGAAAGGATTCTTTTGAGTTCAAGCATTCGCAACATCGCCATTATTGCTCACGTCGACCACGGCAAAACCACGCTGGTCGATGCCATGTTGAGACAGAGCGGAACATTCCGCGCCAACGAGGCCGTCGCCGAACGGGTGATGGATTCGAACGAACTGGAGCGGGAGCGCGGTATTACGATTCTCGCCAAAAATACCGCCATTTTCTATCACGATGTAAAGATCAACATCGTCGATACTCCAGGCCACAGCGATTTCGGCGGCGAGGTTGAGCGCGCGCTGAAGATGGTGGACGGCGTGATGCTGTTGGTGGATGCGAGTGAAGGTCCGCTGCCGCAAACGCGATACGTGTTAGGGAAAGCGCTCGAAGCAAAGCTGCCGCCAATTGTAGTGATCAACAAGATCGATCGCCCGGATGCAAGAGCGCAGGAAGTCCTGAACGAGATTTACGACTTGTTCATCGATCTCGATGCCAAAGAAGATCAGCTCGACTTTCCAGTTCTATACACGAACGCGAAAGAAGGTACCGCCTCAACCAAGGCGGAAAACCGTGGGCAAGACCTTCGGCCTCTGTTCGATTCGATTCTAGCAACGATCCCGCTGCCGCAGGGCGATCCCGCCGGACCATTGCAGATTCTTGTGGCGAACCTCGATTACAGCGATTATCTAGGGCGGTTAGCTATTGCTCGCGTGTTCAACGGCACTATGTATACGGGTGAAGATGTTGGCATCGCGAAACGCGACGGATCGCTCCAGAAAACGAAAATCACGAAGTTGTTTTCCTTCTCGGGCCTCAAGCGAACTGACATCACGGAAACCCTTCTTGGCGATATCGTCGCGGTAGCCGGCGTAGAAGGAATCACGATTGGCGAAACCATTACCGACGCCGAAAATCCAGCGCCGCTTCCGCCGATCATCATCGACGAACCCACGATCGCAATGACCTTCACGGTGAATACGTCGCCGTTTGCAGGTCGCGAAGGAACCTACGTCACCTCGCGCAATCTTCGCGAACGGCTCGAAAAAGAACTGCTCACCAATGTGTCGCTTCGCGTAGAAGAAATGGGCACAACCGACTCTTTCAAAGTTTTGGGACGCGGCGAGCTTCAGCTCTCCATCACTATCGAAATGATGCGGCGTGAAGGCTACGAGTTGATGGTCGGCAAGCCGGAGATTGTGACCAAACGCATCGATGGCAAGCTGATGGAGCCGGTCGAGCATCTCACCATTGATGTCCCTGAGGCTTTCGTTGGCGTTGTCATGGAACAACTCGGGGCGCGCAAGAGTGAAGTTGTGAACATGCACAATCACGGCTATGGACGCGTGCGCATAGAATTCCGCGTGCCCAGCCGCGGACTGATCGGACTGCGCAGCCAGTTGCTGACCGATACCCGGGGGACGATTGTAATGAATTCGCTGTTTGATGGATACACCGAATGGCAAGGGGAAATTCCACATCGGCTTACTGGGGCCTTGATTGCGGACCGGTCTGGCGTGTCCACCGCGTACGCTCTGTGGGGGCTGCAGGAGCGCGGCGAGCTTTTCGTGGGGCCAGGAGTCGAGCTTTATGAAGGAATGATCATCGGCGAAAACGCGAAGGATGACGATCTCGATGTGAATGCGGTGCGCGAGAAAAAACTCACGAACATGCGGGCGTCCACGGCAGATGAGGCGATCCGGCTGGTGCCGTTCCGGCAATTGAATCTGGAGCAGGCAATCGAATTTATTGCCGATGACGAATTCGTGGAAATTACTCCAAGGTCGCTGCGGCTGCGAAAAAAGACTTTGCAAGCGAACAAGCGCAGAAAACGCGCGGTGGAAGCCGTGGAAGAGGCATAGCTTGCGCCGGCATTCAACAGCAAAAGAGGAAGAACCGTTGCGAGTGTTCATGGTCCCCTGCAGTTGCGGCACAACATTTGCGGTTGCCGAGAATTACGAGCGCCAAGGCACGCAATGGAGCCGTTATCTTGTCTGTCCAACTTGCGGTAAGAGGCACGATCCCAGAAATCGGCTGCTGCATATTGGCTATCAGCGTGAGGGATACTGGAAAGTGGATGGATGCTAGTCGCTGCCGGCGAACCTCCCGCAATTCCTTTGTTTCGAGATTTTTGACAATCACAAAAATCTACTCAATATGGTTTGCAAATAATCACGGACCCTGATACCGTCACGCTTCCCCGATGCGGCAGCGACTAGAGTACGCGGCAGCCTGGCCGTTCATTAAAACCCTTGGGATTCTGCCGCGGCCGCTGGCTCGGGCCGTCGGCATTAGCCTTTCTTATGTCGTTTATCTCCTGCATGGGAGATTGCGGCGCGTGGGCATGCGCAATCTCGAACTCGCTTTTCCCGAGAAAACAAAGGCCGAGCGGGCTCGGATCCTGCGCGGCGAATTCGCTTCGCTGGGGCGTCAACTCGCCGAGGTCTGTCGTTTCCCGAAGTACACGATAGAGAATATCGACGAGGTTGTCGTATTTGAGGGCTTTGAGAATCTGGAGCGGGCGCGCGAACGTGGGAAGGGTGTGCTGCTGTTTGCCGGGCACTTTGGCGGATGGGAGCTTTCATCGTTCGTAATTTCCATGCGCGGTCACTGGATGCACGTGGTGATGCGCGGCATGGACAACGTGTACCTGGGCAGGCTTATCGAACGGTATCGCACGATGCACGGCAACAAGGCGGTGGACAAAGACGATTTCGTGCGCGGATTGCTTTCGGCGACAAGAGCCGGCGAAATGGTTGGCATGTTAATCGATACGAATATGACTCCGCCGCAGGGAATCTTCGTTAACTTCTTCAAAATCCCTGCATGCACAGCGAGCGGGCTGGCGCGCATCGCCCTGAAAACAGACGCGGCGGTCGTACCCACGTTCACAATCTGGGACGAGTCTTTGGGAAAATATCGCCTGCGATTCGATCCCGCGGTGGAACTGGTACGCAGTGACGATCTGGAAGCCGACATCAAAGCCAACACACAGAAAGTTACCTCAATCATTGAGGATTATGTGCGGAAGTATCCCGAGCAATGGTTATGGGTTCATCGCCGATGGAAAACGCGCCCGGCGGGAGAGGCACCATTGTATTGAATTGCTCTATCAAACGCCTCGATTAAAAGGTCTTGCGCTCTATTCATAATTGGAGTAATATTTATTCATAATTGGAGTGAAGATGGCTACTCTGCAGCAAGCCGTGGCCGGCTTCTCGTGGGACAACGCTGTAAGTTTCGCGAGCAAGCAAAACCGGATACGTCTTAGTCCAGCGGCGATAAAGGGTGTTCTTCGGATCGCGACACACTGGAATCTGCGCGACGATGATACCCGCGCGTTGCTGGGAGGCCTTTCCACCGGGAGCTTCTACAACCTAAAGAGTCACGGTGCAAAACTGATGGATGAAGATCA
>DASXEG010000114.1:0-14135 GCA_036490235.1 Candidatus Sulfotelmatobacter sp.
GAGCGGGGGATGCGCCCGCTTCACCAGCACGACACGCGGCCCTTCAATGATGACCGCACCCACGCCGATCAGCGGCACTTCAGGAAATTCGCGTTGCATAGTGGAAGGATTCTATCGCAGCCCGGTAAAGTGAAGACGCGAAGCCGTATAGGCCTTCCTTAGTGCAACTTCGTGCCCTTAGTGGTTTAAGATTTTGGTTTTCTACGTGACTCGCCGCCTCCGTGGTTAAATAGTCACTAATGCCCCTGGAAGAATACAAACGCAAAAGGCGCTTCACCGAAACGCCCGAGCCCGAAGGCAAGCTCGAAAAAAAGTCGACGCACCGCTACGTAGTCCAGAAACACGACGCCACCCGCCTGCACTACGATTTTCGTCTGGAGCTCGATGGCGTCCTGAAATCCTGGGCCGTGCCCAAAGGCCCATCGCTCGACCCCGCCGACAAGCGCCTGGCCATGCAGGTAGAAGATCATCCCGTCTCCTATTTCGATTTCGAAGGCATCATCCCGGAAAACAACTACGGCGCCGGCACAGTCATGGTCTGGGACATTGGCACATGGCAACCGCTCTCGCCCATCGCCGTCGACGGCAAATACAATCCCGGCACCGACGCCGAAGCCATGGCCATGCTAACCAAAGGCGACCTGAAATTCCGCCTGAAAGGCAAAAAACTGAACGGCGATTTCGCGCTCATAAAAATGAAAGGCCACCGTCCCGGAAGCAAAGGAACGGAATGGTTGCTAATCAAAAAGCATGACGACCACGTAGTCGAAGGCTACGACATCGACGAATACGATGAGTCCGTCCTGACCAAACGCAGCCTGGCAGAAATCGCCGGCGACGCAGGCGCACGAGAGTGGGTCAGTCGCCCCGCAGGAGGGCGCGGCAAACTAAAGGCCGCATGGCTAGCCGATGCCGTCGCCAAGCTCGATAAGAAACGCGCAGAAGAGAAAAAGCTCGGAGACAGCAAGAACGGCAAGAAGCCAACTAAAAAAAAACTAAAGAAGTAAACACCGAGACCTCAGAGGAACACAGCGGCAATGGTGCTGCAAAATCCTCTGCGTCCCCAGTATCCTCCGCGTTAAAAAAAACGCCCGCAGTTACTCCCGCTGCGCTACCCACCAAACGCCCCATGCCCACTTCCATTCATCCCATGCTGGCCACTGCCATTGAAGAACCCTTCGACGGCGACGACTGGCTCTTCGAAATCAAATGGGACGGCTACCGCGCCGTAGCCTTCATAGAAAACGGCAAAGTTCGTCTCGTCTCGCGCAATCAAAACGAACTAACCCCGCGCTATCCCGAACTGAAAAATCTGCCGCAATCCGTCAAAGCGAAAACCGCGATCCTCGATGGTGAAGTAGTCGCGCTCGATGACGAAGGCCGCCCATCCTTCGGCCTCATGCAGCAGCGCACCGGCTTCCGTCCCCATGGCAAGCGCGGGCCGGTGAACGCCGACGTTCCCATACTTTATTTCGCCTTCGACCTGCTCTATCTCGACGGCTACGACTGGCGCAAACTTCCGCTCGAAGAGCGCAAGAAGAAATTAAAGGAGATCATCGTTCCTGATAACGCCCTACGCTTCTCCGATCATTACGAGCGCGAAGGCATAGCACTGTTCGAACTAGCGAAGCAAAGAGGATTGGAAGGAATTCTCGCAAAGAAACGCGACTGCCCATACGAAGAGCGCCGCTCCAGCGACTGGCTGAAAATAAAAATCAAGCACCAGGTCGAGTGTGTAATCGGCGGTTACACCGAGCCCGAAGGCAGCCGTGCCTACTTCGGCTCGATCGTTCTCGGCTTATACGACAAGCAGGGAAGACTCATCCACGTAGGCCAGGCCGGAAGCGGATTCAATCAGAAGTCGCTTGCAGAAATCTGGCAGATGCTGAAGAAGCGCGAAACCAAACAAAATCCGTTCTACGGCGAAGTAGAAGCCCTGCGAAAAACGTATTGGGTAAAACCGGAACTGGTAGCGGAAATCGAATACGGCGAATGGACCGGCGGAGAAGCCTCGGGAAAAATCGCAGGCACCGGCCCGAAACTACGCGCCCCAGTCTTCCAAGGTCTCCGCGACGACAAAAATCCAAAAGAATGCGTCCTGGAAGACGCCCTGAAAATCGCCAACGCACCCTCAGACAACTGACGAGTCACAACCCACACTCACAACTCGCAGCTCGTAGCTCGCAGCTCGCAGCTCGGCAGCTCAAACTCACTTCACATCTTTCATCGCCAGCAACGTCCCATAATCACGCCCGTTCGGATCTACCGCCCGCGCCACAACCCCCGCAAAAGCATCGCGCACTTCCGGATACTTTGTGACCAGCGCTTTTATTACGGCCATATTGCTCGAGTAAGTCTGATTCGAGTCCGCAATGCTCGCTACCTGATACTTCACAACCAGGTCGAGATCGTTGCCCACGATGTCCGGAAATAATTCGGTGAGTTTATACGTCGCAGTCCCAGCCGCCAGATCGACCGTCTTTCCATCCGCCGGAAAATCTGCAGGCAGCGCCTTTCGCGATTCGTCGTAAAGCTTGTCGGTGACAGCCGTACTCATGAAAGGCAAAGGCGAAACCAGCGACCGCGCTTCCAGGTAATAGAGCCACGCATTGTGAGACTGCCCCTTGCTTTCATACTCGCGCGCGT
The DNA here is from genome assembly GCA_036490235.1 of Candidatus Sulfotelmatobacter sp. Classification (GTDB taxonomy): domain Bacteria; phylum Acidobacteriota; class Terriglobia; order Terriglobales; family Acidobacteriaceae; genus Sulfotelmatobacter. The sequence continues at coordinate 2,647 of DASXEG010000114.1, forward strand.
GATTCAGAAACCAATCGAGATCATGCCCACCGGTATGCGCCGGCTTGATGTAGAGCCCGCCCAATTTCCAGTCGCTCCCGATTTGCTGCAAAATCAGCGAAACCGTATACGCGCCCTTCGCCCCGCCGCTAACGTCAAGAATCACCACTCCATATTTTCCAGGCGGAAGATTAGCCAGCGTGAAAATAGCGCTGTCTTTCGTCTGCCCATTGCTGCCAAAAACGCCGCAGAAAAATTCCGCCCGTGTCAGCGGCGCAGTCCCACTTGCTTCCAGCAGAAATGCGGGACGTGGGGTAGCTTTCGCTCCAGCCAGCGCCGGCAGATTGTCCTTTACAGTCGCTTCAATCCCGGAAAAATCGGCAGCAAGGCTCGGGATCGATGCCTGGCGAAGATCGTTCGCATCGCCTCTGGTCAGCAAGTCAAAATAATGTTGTGCCGCCGAAACCATCGCCGTCTTGGTGGCCGCATCCATGTCGTTGGCTGTGGTGCAGTTCTCAGCCGCCACAAAAGACGAAAGCCATAGCAGAAGCAGCATCACAAGGCAGGCTCGCAGGAAATTTTGCATCGGGAAACACACCCCTTTCATCGCGTCCTCCACGCCGAAAAATTGTACGCCAACGTAAAACGATAAGAAGTGCAAGGACCTGCACAATGGCATGGCGCGCCACTACAAAAATTCGCTCTGCAAGAAATTAAAGTCAATACATTCTATAAGGTAGGCATGTGGTTACCGTTGAGCAAGGCCAGAGTTTTTCTACGCATGGCGGTGTTAGAATTATTAATAACTTCTTACCGTATCCCTCAGTCAAAGGCGCATTTAAGGAGTGGTAATGAGCGGGCGTTGCAGTCGTGGCGGGCGTTTAAGCTTCATCGGACTCTTGATGGCCGGCGTATTGTGTTTGCCGATTCTCGCCCAGGCCGACACGCAATCTACGCCGTCCGCTCCACCCCCGCATCGCACCCACAGCAAAAAAAAGGAACCACCACCCCCGCCGCTTCCTTCGGGAACGCAAGGGCCGGTGCCGCAAGTGCCGCTCGATTCGCTGCCCGCGGTTGCTCCCGAGGTTACCTACGACGATGGCATGTTAACGATCGTCGCCCCTAACTCGACATTGGGCGACATCCTGCGCAGCGTCAAAAAGCACACTTCTGCCGAAATCGATGTGCCGGCCACAGCCAGTGAACGCGTCGTAACCCGGCTCGGCCCCGCTCCCGCGCGTGAAGTCATGGCCGAGCTGCTCAATGGCTCCCGTTTCAACTATATTCTGCTGGGTTCTCCGCAGGATCCCAACGCGCTCACGCGAGTTGTGCTGGTCGCTAAGACAGGATCCGACAATCCTCCATCCGCTGGGCCAACCCAAGCGGCAAATAATCCCAACCCCGCTATGGAGCCGCCGCCTACGACCCAGCCGATGGCTGAAGGTCAGGAGCCCGAACCTCCGGATGACACTCCAGACGACAATGCCAACGTCGAGCAGAACGGAGCCGAGACCGACCAATCTGCCGATCAGCCTGGCGTGAAAACCCCACAGCAGCTTCTGCAGGAAATGCAGCAGCGGCAACTACTGCAGCAGCAACAGCAGGGTGGGCAGCCGGGATATCCGCCAGGAATGCCAATCCCGCATCAGCCGCAGCCTCCGCAGAATCCGAATCAGGATTAGTAGCGGCACACGAGCGCGATAAGACCAGCGCATTAAGACCACCGCAAGAATTGGTAAGCCGCTAGGCAGGACCGGTCACGGTCGATCGCCGCTATTTCCCCAGTGCGCCTGCGTAGCCGCAGGCATCGATCGCGCATTTCCGTTGGCCACCTGCTCGTCGGTGGCTTTCAGGCTTTTCTGAAGCAGATTCCAGTCGCGCTCCACATCACTTTCCGAAACCTTCGCGGGATTTCCCTTCCGCAGCTCTTCGTGCAACCGCGCTTCGAGCAATTCCTGAACAAATTTTTCCGAGCCAGATTCCCCAGGAAGAAGATTGGCTCGAGCGATCCCAAAATTCTCCGTCGCCTCATCAGAGGTTAAACGAAGCATCGGCCGCCCGTCGGCATCGAAGCCGGGGGTGCTGGCGTTCAGCGTTCGAGAAAGAATTTTCGCTACGCGGCTCTGCCCCACGCTCGCCCATTCCGCCGCCATCAGATGATCCAGTTCAATCTGGTAAGCCCGCCGGTCTTCTTCGCCGATTCGCGGCTCCAGTCCACGCTGCGCACTGTAAACCAACTCCTGCCGCGCGGGATCGAAACGCCCCGTGCCCGTGCCCTCATACACAGCAACCACGCATCCCGCAAAAATAGGACTGGCAACAGCGCTCGGCACAATATATTTCTTCGACTTTAAAAACGATTCCACCACCCCATGCACCGGAGTGCTTCGCCCCTCACTTCCCGGCACCTGCGGAATCACATAGCGCCTGAACTCCAGGTCCGGATGCCGCGAGCTATACTTCGACATCGTCTTTGCCATCTGCTTCGGCGTAGTAATCCCCACGTCGGCGACCACGCTGCGATGCAGCGCCTTCGGATAATAGAAATTGATCACATCCTTGGCAAAGTCCGCGCAGTTGCGCGAAACGGTCCGGAAGTGCGAGAGGTTCGGTCCCGCATTGTAAGCTTCAATAAAATCCGCATCCCGCTCCGGCGAAGTTTCGATCTCGTATGCGTACGACGTCCGGTCATACGCCGTGCCCACAAGCTCGTACCAATTGCCGCCCGGTACTTCGCCGTTAGGCAGATCCGGCGCAACCATCTCGAGATGCTGTTTTCGATATTGATTCCGGACGAAGTTCACCACTTTCGAATCTACGAACAGCGGAATCTCCTCCGGAGTCTCGACTGCATATAAGTAAGGAATCAGCGGAACCGCCACCCAGTCAAAATGGTTGACCCCGTCATAGCGGCTGATCACCACACCCGTCTCGCCGGGCCGGCACGCGCGTAACTTCACCGGAGTCTCCGCGCACACTCCCGAGAGATACACAGCAGCATGTCCCGTAGCGGTAAAGAATCCCAGTTTTCCGTAAGGCTCTTCGAGCAGCAGCGTGGCGGAGGCGTGAGCCAATGCGGCAGAGAGCGACACCAGCGCGACTACCGCGCAAATGCCTCGCCGCAACTGTTGTCTGGAAAGCATGCCTCTCCCTGTTGCTATACGGGAATACAAACCCGCTACCGGAAGGTTAGTTGCTGGAAGTCAGGGAAGCGAGTTACCGAAGTCAACTAGTCAATGAGAAATTTGAAACATCTGCTGTAGTCGATAGAAACAGAATAATTTAACTGGCTGTGAAAATCCGATGAATTCTTTCGCATATTCTTATTTTATTCGCGAACGGCGATACCGGACGCTGAGTGCAAAAGCTGTCTTCAGGCCCGCACCTTAGATAGGCGGGAACTCTGCCGTATGCGTAATCTCTAAAGCTGAGCGCCGCATCTCATTTCCGCGCAATCGCCGGGAGCGAACCTGCCTCGGCCTTGCGCACTATTTTTTCGCGGTGCTTACGGAGAAGCTCACCCGTCGGTGACTCCCACAACCCTCCCGCCATCCCAACGCATCTGATTCGCGGCTGTCTCGATTGCCACTCCCGCAACGAGGGTTGTCATATGATGTCCCGCCATGTTCGTCGTAATTCTCTGTTTGCCGTTATCGCTTTTGCCGGTTCAGTTCTCGCAATGGCTCCAATTCCAGCTAACGCCGCCTCCGAAAATTCTGCCGGCGTTTCTCCCATCGCTTTCGTCTATGTCGCGAGCAGTCCCGCCAGCAATACCTACGAGATCAATGCTTTCCGCGTTTCGCCCAATGGAGAGTTGACGGTCGTTCCCGGCTCACCTTTTCCAACCAACGCATCCGGACTTACTTCCAGCTCAAAATACCTGTTCGGCACGAACGGAGTTGAGATCGATTCCTTTTCCATCGCTAACGACGGCGCAGTCGCGCAAGTCTCGTCAATTAATGCGCAGCAACTCAATCAGGGCGATTGCGGCGGTCCATTCGACATCTTTCTCGACCGCACCGGAACCACGCTCTATGACATGGATTACATCGGCAACATCTGCGCGAACAATCCGTATCAGGCGTTCGGCGTCGGTACCACCAGCGGCGAATTAGCCTACATCGGCGTTAGTGCAGCCGCGAGTCCTGCCTTCGCCACGTCTCTCGGTTTCCTGCCCAACGATAAATTCGCGTACGGCTCAAGCTGTCTCTTCATGACCGGACCGGAAATCTACGGCTTCGAACGCACGGCCGATAATTCGCTGACTCACTTGAATATCAATCCAGCCATGCCCGTCTCTCCCGCCGGAGACTACTTTTGCCCCGGCGGCGCAGCTGCTATAGACACTGGCAACGACTTGGCATTCGTAGTTCTTCCGATGAACGGGAGCACTCAGCAACCGACCGGAGGGCCGTCGCAGTTGGCAGTTTACACAGCGGATGGATCGGGGAACCTGACCACCAACAGCTCGTACAAGAACATGCCAACCACGGCCGTAACCGATGTTTACAGTTTCGGGGCGTCACCCTCCGGCAAATACGTCGCGGTCGGTGGAACGAACGGCGTGCAGATCTTCCACTTCAACGGCGCCAGCCCGCTGACCCGCTTCACCGCCCTGCTGCCAGTCGAAGGCGTCACTCAACTCGCATGGGACAGCGCTGACCATCTCTACGCAATCAGCCAAACAAGCGGAAAGCTGTATGTGCTAACGGTGACCGCAACCAAAGTCACGGAAGCTCCCGGCTCACCGTACTCAATCACAAGCCCGCAGAGCGTCACCCTTGCGCCAAGGTAAGAGGCTAATTAAATCCTGGGAAGAAACCGCAGGGCGCCCCATCCTACTCTCGCCTTCCTTCGGCGAGGGTAGGGTGGGGACGTTGACTTCCTATCTCTTGTCGACAATCTCCGCCAACCGCCTGACTCCCCACTCAGCTGCGCCAGAGACAATCGAATCGTCGTCCTCGCGCAGTTTTTCCAGCGAAGATAAGAATCTCTCATCCCCACTATTCCCCATCGCAATCACCGCATTCCTCCGAATCCCAGCCCGCTTCGTTCTACCGACAGGAGTATCTCGAAATCGCGTACGAAATTCCTCCGCGCTGATCTCCGCCAGCCACTCCAGCGCAGGATTCACCAACTCCTCTCGCGCCTGAAATTCCTCAATCTCCGTCGCCGGAGCCTTCCGGTTCCACGGACAAACATCCTGGCAAATATCGCAGCCAAACACATGCCGTCCAATCCCAGCCCGCATCTCCTCCGGAATTGCTCCACGCTTCTCAATCGTCAGATAAGCAATGCACTTGTTCGAATCGAGCTGATAAGGCGCGACAATCGCATCCGTAGGGCAAGCATCAATGCACCGTGTGCAACTGCCGCAACGGTCCGGCGCAGGCAAACTCGCCGCAAGCTCCAGCGAAGTCAAAATCACCCCCAGAAATAACCACGATCCCTTCTTCTGATGAATGATGCAAGTATTCTTGCCAATCCATCCAATGCCCGCATATTTCGCCACAACCCGCTCGACAATCGGTCCGGTATCGACGTAGCAGCGCGTATTAACATCCTCGCCCGCGACATCCTTCAACGCCGCTTCAACCTGCCGCAATCGCTGCATCACCGCGTCGTGATAATCCACCCCACTCCACGCATAACGCGAAATCCACCCGCGACCCCGTTCCGTAAACTGAGTCGAATAAGGCTGCGCCGTGTTGTAATTGAGAGCGCATACCACCACGCTCCGCGCCCACGGAGCCACATGCTCGAGCGAAGCGCGCTTCAGCCGCCCCTGCTCATCGCGCGCCTCCAGATACTTCATTTCTCCAGCGCGGCCTTCAGCAATCCACCGCGGAAAATAATCCAGCTCCGGCGAACCTCCGACCGCAGCAATCCCCGAGAGATCAAAACCCGCGTCTGCGGCGGCTCTGGTTATGGTGGCCGAGATTTGAGCGGGATCGATCATCTGAATAGAGCTTTGTGTCAGGGCATCGCTTTAGCGATGCCGTTAGCGGCGAAAAAGGCATCGGCTTTAGCCGCCGGAGGTTTCTCCCGCTGGCGGCTGAAGCGGCTCGTCTTGGGCATCTTTCTCGACACGACTGAAGTCGCGCCCTGATACAAACTCCCTTGAGTCGTGGCCGATACGAAGGGGCCATGATCTAACTTCGATTTGGCTCCTCCCATAACGACCCAATAACCTGTCCCAATTCCGAATTCTCCTCAGCCCTCTTGTCCACCCATCACAGACCCCACTCTCCCTCAGCCTATAGCCTTTCCCCCACAGAGTCACGCAAGCACAAATCCGTTTCGAGGAGATAAGCCATGCCGCAATCCGCCACGCTGCAAAATCCCACAATTCAAATTTCCATCATGAATGAAGGCACGGTCCTGACCGACAGCGAAATTCCCCCTGTTGTCGCCGCGCTTCAAAAACAAGTCACCAACGATTTCCGCTCCATCTGGGGCGTAGACGCCGAACTCAAAATCATCCCGAAAGGCACGCAACCGCCTGCCGGAAGCTGGTGGCTCGTCCTGCTCGACGACTCCGACCAGGCCAGCGCCCTGGGCTACCACGATCTGACCACCGAAGGCCTTCCCATCGGCAAAGTCTTCGCCGCAAGCGACCTGAAAGCAGGAACGTCCTGGACCGTAACCGCCAGCCACGAACTGTTGGAAATGCTGGCCGATCCCAACGTCAATCTCACCGTATTCGTGCAGCACAGCAACAGCGCCGGCGTCCTCTACGCCTACGAAGTCTGCGATGCCTGCGAAGACGACAGCTACAGTTACGAAATCGACAACGTCCGCCTCTCCGACTTCGTCTATCCCGCTTGGTTTGAAAATTTTCACCCCGAGGGCTCCACGCAATTCGATCGCATGAACAAAATCCAGAATCCGCTGCAATTGCTAACCGGGGGATACGTCGGAGTTTTCAACGTAGCCTCCGGCAGCGGATGGCAACAAATCACCGCCGAGAAGCGTCCCACGAACCTGCGCAGCCGGGGAACAGTAGGAACGCGCCGCGAGCGCAGAGGCACGCCGCCCGATCTTTGGGTAGCCAGCCTCCCGCTGCGCAAAATCGTGACCAACGCCCAAACATATCGCGAGCACCTGGAGACGATTCAACAACGCAGGGAAGTCGCCGCCTAGACTCGACTATTCCTTAATGGCCTCGCGCGCAAGCGCGGGGCCCTCTTTGTTTGAAAGAACAGCTGCAGAAGACGCCGTGGAAGAGCGGCGCTTCAGCGCCGCATTAAGCCTTCAAAAAGCAACCGGGCTTCAGCCCCCGTGGTTCATGCCGCAACGCACGTCGCGAGCCTCAACAAAGTCCCAAACCCATCACTCGATCGCGGCTACAATGAGCGGACGAACCTCATCCTCCAAACTCGCGCCCCAATCGCGTCAACATGAATTCCATCCTGCCGATCCTGGCCATTATTTTCGTAGCCACGCTAATCCGCTCGATATTCGGCTTCGGCGAAGGACTCTTCGCCGTTCCGCTTCTCGCTTTCTGCATTCCTATCGCGCAAGCCGCACCGCTGGTGGCGCTTCTCTCGGTCACAATCGCCGCCATCGTCGTAGTGCAGGATTGGAATAAAATTCATCTGCATACCACCGGCTGGCTGGTCGTTCCAACATTTCTAGGAATTCCGTTTGGCATACTTCTCCTAAGCAGCCGCCATCCCAAAGCCGTCCAAGCCACGCTCGCAATCATCATCATTGGCTTTTCGATTTACTCGCTCATTGGCCGAAACCCTCCCGAACTTCGCACCGACAATCGAGCATGGATGCTGATCTGCGGCTTCATCGCGGGAATTCTCGGCGGGGCCTACGGCATGAACGGCCCTCCGCTAGCCATCTACGGAGCCATGCGCCGCTGGTCCGCCCAGCATTTTCGCGCCACGCTGCAAGCCTATTTTCTACCCGCAAGCCTCGCCGGCGCGGTCGGCTACTGGCTCGCGGGTCTATGGACGCCCACCGTCACCCGCTACTATCTGCTCTCGCTGCCGCTGACCGTGGCCGCGATCCTCGCGGGACGAGCCATCAATCGCCGCCTGCAAGGAGAAGCTTTTGTGAAGTATGTGTACGCAGGTTTATTCTGTGTCGGCGCGATATTGTTAGCTCAGTCGATCGCCGGGAAAATTTGAAGCCAGAAATCAAAAGATGAAATCCAAAATCAATTCCGTCGATGATTACATCGCCGCGCAGCCAGAATCCGCGCGCGCCATTCTCGAACGCGTGCGAGATGCAATTCGCAAAGCGATTCCCGCCGCAGAGGAGACGATTTCGTACAAGATTCCCGCATATCGCTTGAAGAGCGAAATATTGAACGGCGAAACAATCCTCTATTTCGCCGGATGGAAGAACCACTACTCGCTCTACCCGATTACCGCGTCTGTCATTGCCGAATTCAAAGATGAATTCGCATCGTATGAAGTGAATAACAAAGGCACACTTCGCCTCCCGCTATCCGAGCCCGTTCCGGTTCAATTAATCGCGAGAATCGCAAAATTTCGCGCCAAAGAAATTGGCGGACAAAAGAAGAAATCGGAGAAGAGAAAGATCAAAAAGAAGAATCCAATTTCAAAGCTAAAGTAAACAGACGCCCTACAAGCCCAGCTTCTTCACTTCCTCGTTGTAATACTTGCGGTAAAGAATATCCCACTCCTGCGAGCCTTCAAGAATGGTCCGCTTCTGGCTCTCGATCTTCAGCCGCGCGCTCTGGTCGATTCTGGCTTCGTTGTTCAGCAGCTCTTCCAAAAATTTGCGCGTTTCCTGGCGGATCGTATTCGGATCTTCAATAAACTCCACTTCGTCCAGCTGGCGCAAGCCCTCAGTCACGGCGCGAGCCAGCACATTCACTTTGTCCCGGCTCAGCCTCACAGCACCGCCTTGTACTTGCGCACCAGTTCACTCTTCACCTTGCGGAACATCTCCTGATAATTCGCGCCGGTCTTGTTCATCTCATCGGAATAAGCCTCAAGAATGACCCGCACCTCGTCGTTGATGCGATCTTCGAGCGTCAGCTCTTCCAGCAGAGCAGCATGAACCCGCTCGGTAACTTTGGGTACGGCCGTGGTCTCAATGGCCTTGGCGGCGATCAATTTCTTGGTGACTTCGCGGGCGAGATAGCCCACATATTCTTTCGACAAAAGCATGAGCGGCTGGCGAGTCCTGTATGAGCAGCGATGTGTTTTGAACCATAAAGTGTAACACGGCGTTCGCGGGCGAAGTTTAGGGAGCGGCCGATGTCCCAGCCTCCGCCAGCGCTTGGACAATACCACGGTTGAGGCTGCCCCACCCATCGTTGTTTCGATGGGTGGGAGGCAATGGCCTCGATCTGATTTCGGCAGCGCGCTCTGCACTTAGGGTGCGGTCCAAAATGCAGGGTTCGCTCTACCCACGCTTCGAACCCAAAGAGTGCCATCCCATTTGGTGGAGATTCACGCAAGAGAAAAATCTGGACCAGCCCCCAAATGCTTCGTCGGATACTTCATCACATCAGAGAGTATGGGAGTGCCGGAATCACAGATCCTTGGATCCTCGGTCTGCAACCTCGGAAACTAATCCTACGAAAACAACTCAGTGCTCGGGTCGCAGCCTTGCTCGCAATAAGCGAATTATCTGCATCCCGTAGAACACTGCGAGGATAAAAGCCCATGTAGCCGCCCCTGTGCCAACAATAACCTCTCCTTGGCGGAGTTCGCTGGTTGCGAAGAGCGCTAAAACAGCAGCTAGAGTAAGCGATATGGATACCAGAAGCGCGGATAATCCTGATAGACCGGCCGCGCGATGCCGAAGCCCTTCGATCTGTAGGCCAACGAGAAACCAGAGAAACGCAATCCCGCACACAAATGCTACCTCTCCAGCGGTTACTTCAGAAGCTCCAAGCGTCAAATGAGCAACTCTGAGCAGAGGCGACACAGCAACTGCGAGGATTACTGCCGGCGCATTAATCGCTTCACACACCCTGACCGCTACGGGAACAAAGGGGGCACCGTCTTGTATTCCATTAGACTTCTCTCGACTGCCGAGTACAAGGAGAGTGACCGCTAGTACCAGTTGCACGAGAGGTAGAAATGCGGTGGCTCTTCGCAGCGTCATATGCTACCCGGGACTGCCCCAGCTCCCCTGGCACGATTCTAACTAAGGCTACCCCAGCTTTCGCTTCCGCGCCTGGACAATACCACGGTTGAGGCCGGGTACCCCATCCTCGCGTCCTTCACGAGGGTGGGCAAGATGCAGCCCGCAGCGCCCCACTCCCCGCATCCTTTGCGGGAAGTGGGATTTTGCCATAACGCAGAATCCCTCCAGCCACGGCAACCTGTTTCCCTCGTCCATCATCCGATTGGACGCCCGTGTGGAGAAAAAACTATGTCCCGCGCCATGTGTTTTCTGCTCTGCTTCAGCGCGCTCGCCTTCGCCCAACCCCTGAACCGCGTTGACCGCGCATCGTCTCCGTCGTCCCCGGTACAGGTGCTGTATGTGATCGATGGCACAACCGTGATCACCTATAACATCAACCAACAAACATTTCAGCCCACAACAGCCGGAACGTCCACATTTCCGCCGACAAAATACTACCGATTCACAACTTCGCCGAACGGCGAATTCTTCTACTATTTGACCGCAAGCTCGTACTCGAATGGGGAGCAGAAACTCTACGTCTACGACACAAACGCAAGCGGCGTCCCGGCATCGACGCCCGTGCAAACCACCAAAGCCAACCAACTGCAACAGCTGATCGTGAATCCCGCCGGAACATTCCTGTATTCGATCGCGATGGGGCCGGTCACCGAGACCACGCAGTTTTCGATTGTGCGCAACGTAGTCAACCCGGAAAACGGCACGCTGAGCGCGCCCGTAACCGAAGCTACCTACCAGCTCGATACCCAATCCAGCGGGAACGACTGTTACCTGAAGATCGCAGGCTTCAATCCCGCCGGAACCACCATGTACGACGCAATTTTGTGCAGCGGCCCCCACGGCAGCGGCACAGAAACCTACAACCAGCGTTCGGCCGATCCGCAAACCGGCGCCCTGGGCCCGGACGAACAAATCTTCGCATTCAACTCCTACGCCGACAGCGGCAACGCTAGCGTCCAGTTCGCCAACAACCTGATGTTCACCTTCCTTGGTTACTTCAATCAGGGCCCGGATGCCAACGTGATCGATGTGTATCAAACGCAGCCTTACTCCTCCACCCCGCTGATCGATTGCACCGCCTCAACGCTAGGCATCTGCGGGAGCTACGCCGGCGCGTTGGCGTATCCGTCAGGAAGCTATGTTTTTCTGGGGAACGGTTCGTATGAGACAGGTATTTACGCGGTCAACTTAACCACGCAACAGCTCGTCGAAGGCAACAGTATTCCGTTTCAAGTCTCCATGCTCAGCCCCGACGGCAGCGTCGCGTACGGCACCACTTCGGCGCCCGGCCATATTCGAATCGCAGGCTTCAACGCAGCCAACGGCGAGGTAAAGGAGGGCGGAAGTGTCGACTTACCGCACGTGCTTTA
>DASXEG010000128.1:0-6857 GCA_036490235.1 Candidatus Sulfotelmatobacter sp.
GGTTCGACCGTCGCCAAATCGAGCGATAACAGTTCGGAGTATTCCGCTTCGGGAGTTTTGTCATCGTGGAATAATCCTTGCTCTCGACAGTAAGCTTCGACGAGAGCGATCTGTTCCGCGCTGCGTCCACTGAGCTTGAGATACTTCAAACTTTCTTTGTCCACCGGAAAAATGCCGCAAGTAGCGCCATACTCCGGAGACATATTCGCAATCGTAGCGCGATCCGCCAGCGGAAGATCAGCAAGCCCGGGCCCGAAGTACTCCACAAATTTTCCGACAACCCCATGCTTGCGCAACATCTCGGTGATCGTCAGAACGAGATCAGTTGCAGTCGCACCTTCGTGCAAACGTCCAGTCAACTTCACTCCAACCACCAGCGGAATCAGCATCGACACCGGCTGCCCCAGCATCGCAGCCTCCGCCTCAATTCCACCCACCCCCCATCCAAGCACCCCCAACCCATTGATCATTGTCGAGTGGCTGTCGGTGCCTACCAGAGTGTCTGGGTAGGCTGTGCGCTTGGCATTTTTTTCGATTTCGCCGTTTTCTTCATTCACGAAGACTACTCTTGCCAGGCATTCGAGATTTACCTGGTGGACTATGCCGGTGTCGGGTGGAACGATGGCCAGGTTATGGAATGCGGTCTGGCCCCAGCGGAGAAAACTGTATCGCTCTTTGTTGCGCTGGAATTCCAGAAGCGCGTTCATTTCGAAGGCGTTGCTGGTGCCGAATTCGTCGACTTGCACCGAGTGGTCGATGACTAACTCGACTGGCTGGAGAGGATTGATTAGTTTGGGATCGCCGCCGAGTTGTTGCATCGCGTCGCGCATGGCCGCGAGGTCGACTACGCAGGGGACGCCGGTGAAATCCTGCAGCAGGACGCGGCTTGGGGTGAAGGCGATTTCTTTATCGGGCTTTGAGTTTTTATTCCAACTGGCGAGTGAGCGAATGTCTTCTTTTTTTACGTTGCGGCCGTCTTCGGTGCGCAGGAGATTTTCGAGAAGGATGCGGAGGGAATATGGGAGATGCCTGGTGGAGATGCCTTGCTTATCGAGCGAATCGAGGCGGTAGATTTCGTATTCTTTATTGCCGACTTTGAGATTAGAGCGGGAATTGAAGCTGTTTAAGGACATGAGGGCCTTTCTCGTGGTGGGAACTTTCCATGTCTCACAACAGAAGTGAGACATGTACCCCATTCTCGTGCGTCCGGTAGCGGAACCCTTTCAGTTTAGTCGCTTTTGGCGGGGTTGCGTAGACGGAGATTTGCAGGATGGCCGGCTAACCCTGCGTGTCGTCGGGCGTCAAAATTCATAGTCCTGTTGCCGGAAAGATTGGCTTTGCCGGTTTTGCATTATTAAAAAGTGTTAGATTTACCGGCAAAAATTGTGAGTCTTATCACGCGCTGAACAAATTGGAGGCTCCATGCAAGTGTTCGAGGATGTCCGGTATGCGATCAGGCAATTTGCGCAGGCTCCCGGCTTTACGGCGACTGCGGTGTTGACGCTCGCCATGGGAATCGGCGCGACCACGGCGATTTTCACGCTGGTTCACGCGGTGCTGTTGAGATCGCTACCCGTCGCCAGCCCCAGCGAACTGTACCGAATCGGCGACGCCGAGAATTGTTGTGTCAGCGGTGGCATGCAAGAGGACTGGTCGCTTTTCTCTTATGAGCAATACAAGGCATTTCGCACGCAGACGCAAGGCTTCAAAGAACTGGCAGCATTCCAGTCGGGAGGGAGCGTGATTGGGGTTCGCCGCGGCGGCACGAAGCAGCCAGCGGAGTCGTTGAGCGTGCAATATGTCTCGGGGAATTATTTTTCGATGTTCGGCATCGGCACCTATGCCGGCCGTACATTTACCGACGAGGATGACCGTAAGGGCGCAGAGCCGGTGGCGATGATGAGTTATGCCACCTGGCAGCAGAAATACGGGTGTGACCCCGCCGTGATTGGCGGAAGTTTCATGCTGAATGGGCTGCCCTTCACCGTAGTCGGAGTTACGCCGCCAGGATTCTATGGCAGCAACGTAAGCAGGGTGTCTGCGATCTGGCTTCCCTTGAACGCGGAACCGAGCATCAATGGCGCCAGCAATCTGCTGCAATTTCCGCAAGCGGACTGGCTCGATATGACCGGCCGACTCGCGCCTGGGGCCGATCCGAAGAAGATTGAAGCGCAGATGCAGGTTGAACTCAAACAGTGGCTGCTTGGGGGCGAGAACCACATCGATCCCACAGACCGCGGGCTTGTGCCAAAGCAGACGCTGCATCTCTCCCCGGGCGGCGCGGGTGTGCAGGAGTTGCGGGATGAATATCAATCCGGCCTGCATCTGCTTATCTGGGTTTCCGGCTTTGTGCTGCTGATTGCCTGCGCGAATGTGGCAAATCTTATGCTGGTGCGTGCGGCGAGCCGCAAGCAACACATTGCCGTGCAAACTGCTCTGGGGGCTGCCCGGTCGCGGCAGATTGCCCAGGCTTTGACCGAGAGCACGGTGCTCGCCTTACTCGGTGGAATCGTCGGGGTGGGACTGGCTTTTGGCTGTACGCGTCTAATTCTGAGCCTGGCATTTCCGCGCGGCGACATTGCAATCAGCGCGACGCCGTCATTGCCGGTGCTGGGATTCTGCCTGGGAGTTACCTTACTGACTGGAATTCTGTTCGGGGTTGCGCCGGCGTGGATGAGATTGCGCGCCGATCCGGCTGATGCTTTACGGGGCGCACACCGGTCCACAGCACGGGGTGCGGGATGGACACAAAAATCGCTGGTCGTGTTTCAGACCGCATTGTCGCTGGTTTTACTCTGCGCCGCAGGCCTGCTTACAAAAACTCTGCGCAACACGCAGAGTCAGGATTTCGGTTTCCAGGTTACCAATCGTTACATTCTTCATTTCGATCCGTCGATGGCCGGGTACAAGCCAGGGCAACTGGATGGGTTTTATCGCCAACTGCGGGAGAATCTTTCGGCAATTCCCGGAGTGCAGCGGGTGACTTTCGCGATGTACACCCCGATGGAAGGGGATAATTGGAGCGAGGATGTTTATATTGACGGGCAGGCTCCGCCTGCACCCGGCGACAACCGCAATGTGGCGTCCTGGCTGCGCGTGAGCGATGGCTACTTTGAAAGCATCGGCACCCGGATCGTGAAAGGCCGGGGAATTACGGAACAGGACACTGCTTCTACCGGACACGCGGCCGTGATCAATGAGGCCTTTGCCAAGAAGTTCTTTAACAACGAAGATCCCATTGGCAAACATTTTGGTGACCTGGATGCCAAGTATTCCGGGGCCTTCGAAATTGTAGGAGTGACTGAAGACACGCAATACCGCCAGCCCACCAGGACAATTGCACCGACCTTCTTCCTGGCCGGCCCGCAATGGATGGCTTACGACACGCCGCGTCGCAAGGCTTTTGAGGACAGCTCGCATATTCTGAGTGCGGCTGTGCTGCAAACACAAGGAAGTATTCCAGCATTGGAAGCGCAAGTGCGGCGCGCGCTTGCGCAGGTGAATCCCGATCTGGCGGTAATCGACTTCATGAGTTTCTCCGCCCAGGTGGACGGCAACTTTACGCAAAGCGTGATGCTGGCAAAACTGACTTCGCTGTTCGGAGTGCTCGCGCTCACGCTCGCGTCGGTGGGGCTTTACGGGGTCACCGCGTATTCCGTGGAACGGCGTACGGGCGAAATCGGGATTCGAATGGCACTGGGCGCAGACCGGTTGAATGTTCTGAAACTGGTGTTGAAAGGCGCGTTTCTGCAAACCGGAATCGGGCTGGCGATTGGCATTCCCGCGAGCATCCTTGCGGGATATGGGATGGCCGCCAAGTTATTCGCAGTGAAACCGTACGCGCCCGACAATCTGTTGATCACGACGATTGTGCTTAGCCTGGCAGCGACGATTGCCACGCTCGTGCCAGCGCGGAAGGCGGCGACTCTGGAGCCGATTCAAGCACTGCGAACGGAGTAGGGTTGAGATCTGGAGTGCGGAGATTTTCAATTTAGCCGCTGTCGACCGGGTGGGTGGCGGCGGCAGTGACTACGGGGCGCGATGAAAACCTTTAACACAGAGGGCACGGGGGGCACAGGGTAAACCAGGGATTGGAGTTAGTTTCCCGGTTGCGTGCGGACAAGACGTCAGTCAGTGGCCGGATAAAGGATACAGATCGTCGTGGCCGCCTGGGACGGGTGTACACCACCGACGAGAGATCATCGACCACGAAGAAGCCGTTGCTGGAGTAATCCTCGCGAAGTGGCAGCGGTAACCAGTCGTTTCGGAAGAGATTTGCGGAAGCGCGCAGGAAACGGAGGTTACCGTGCGGCGGTCCAAACTTGGTAGACGACTACGGCCATCATAAAAAGAAGATAGAGGCGAAGGGCCCAAAGCGTAGCGAGTTCAAGACTTTTGAGACGGCGGCGCGGGATGGGTTGTTTTTTTGCCTCCACGAGTTGATCGCGCTCGAGAGAAGAGAGTACGAGAGATCGGTCCGAGAAATTAATTTGTTCCTGCTTTGACATTCGAGTTACCTCAGGGGCTGAAGGCCCACTCTTATCATGGCTTCCCGGCACGGCTGAAGCCGTGCCTTGATACAAACACGTTTGAGCGGCATCTTCAGCTCATTTTCCTCCTAATGCGGCGAAAACGTTTGGCGCGATCACGCTAATGCCGAAAAGAATGCCTGCGGTGGTTAGCAGCAGCACTACTCCTGCAGAGAGAATGTTTGTCCATAGCGGGCTGACGAGGTCGCCCATAATTTCCCTATCGTTGACGAGCATGTAGAGAAACGCGAGCGCGGGCGGCATGGCTAAAACGGCGACGACATTTACCACCAGCACTACGTAGACCAGCGGCAGGCCGGGAGTCAGCACGATGGCTGCGGCTGCGAGAGCGCAGAGAGTCAGGACTGCGTAGAAGCTCTTGCCTTGTCCTATTGGCAGATTGAGGCTGTGGGGCTTATGAGCTACTTCGCCGAATGCGTAGGCGGAGGAAGTGGAGATGGTGATGGCTGCGACGATGCCGGCCTCGACCATGCCGAGGGCGAATAGAGAGGCGCCGAAACGGCCGATGATGGGCTCGAGAGCCTGGGCGAATTCCGCGGCCTGGAAGTTGCCTGCGGACATCTGATGGGCGAAGAGCGGGGCGGTGGCGAGGATGGTCGCAACTGCCGCTGCGGATGCCAGGGCCGCGCCGATTACGGTGTCGACGCGGCCGAAATTAATGTCTTTGGTGGTAAGGCCTTTGTCGACCGTGGCGCTTTGCTGGAAGAAGAGCATCCAGGGTGTGACGGTCGCGCCGATGTCGGCGAGCAGGATGAGCAGCGTCTCGTTGTTGAAGGCGGGGAGTGGTTTTGCGGTGATGATTGCGTGCGCAACGGAATGCCAGTGCGGATGCGTCATGAGCGCTACTGGAATGAAGATCAGGTTGAATAGAGCTGCGGATAGCGTGATGCGCTCCCAGGTCCAGTAGCGGTGCGATATCAGAGCGGTGTAAAGGATGATTAGCGCAATCAGGATTGCCAGCCAGGGGGGGATGCCGAAATAGCCGAGACCGGCGCGGACGGCGATGAACTCGGTAATAAGAGTCAGGAAATTGCCGATTCCGAGGTCGATCATGGAGAACCATCCCCAGAATGGACCGAAGCGTTCGAAGATCAGTTCGGCATGGCCGCGATGGGTCGCTGCGCCGAGGCGGACGGTCATTTCCTGAACGACGATTGCCATGCAAAACGTGAGGATGACGAATGGGACAAAGAAGCCGACGCCGAACTTGGCTCCAGTAGCGGCGTAGGCGAGCATGCTGGGGCCGTCGTTTTCGCCGAGCATGACTAGAATGCCGGGACCGATTAGAAGCCAGAGCAGGCGAGTTTTCGAGAACAGTCCCGGGCGAGCGCGGGCGCTTAGGACCTGGACGCGGTCGTGGGCGCGGTCGACATCTTCGTGGGTTATGACTACGGTTTCGGTTTCGGGTTGGGTCGGGATGGGCTTCATTACAGAGGTTGCGGATTCATCTGCACGGCATGGTTAGCGTAAGTGTACACTAAGAAGTAAACCGTGGTTAACTTCATTTCTTTCCTGGCGGCAAGACTATACGGGAGGCTTCCGCCTCGCTCCGCTTGGCGGGACGGACGAAGGCGTCCGTCGCCACATGAGCATCGCTGTCTTCCGGAACATCTCGATATGCAAACCACACGTGGTCGAACTCGATGCGGCCTGGGCCTTCCGGCTTCTTCGTCACTGCGGGCGACACGATGTCGACGGGAGTATCCAGCAACTTGAAAATGCGCTCGCTCGCAGCCATCGCCGATTGCAGGATGTTGTATTTCTCGCTGAAGTCCATGATGGGACGGAAAAATCGCATCGCGTATTGCGTGAACGCGATCAGTACGCCGAGCGAGGCTGCCGTTGCAACCAGATGGAACGATATGAGAGATGAGCCGCCGAACGAGACAGAGACACTCTTCGACACAATGCCGCGCATCACATCCTGGCCGCCCCACCAGATGACGCATGCAATCGCGATTGCCGAAAAGAAATCGACGACGGGATAGTACACGGCGTAGGCCAGGATCGCGTCTTTGTAGGCGTCCATGTGTCCCCGGTTGATTTCCGAGAAGCGAGCATAGGCCTTGCGTTCGCGGTTGAAGAGTTGCAGCACAACCATGCCGCTAACGTGCTCCTGCAAGTAGGAATTGATGCGCGCGATGGCGATGCGAATGCGCCGGTAGGAATCACGCACCTTGTCCCGGAAGATCTTGGTCGCGACCACGATTAAGGGCAATACAGCAAAGGTGATCAGCGCCAGCTTCCAGTTCATCGACAACATGATGATCACGATGCCGGCGAGCACAAAAAGGTCTTCGAAAATAG
>DASXEG010000164.1:0-8609 GCA_036490235.1 Candidatus Sulfotelmatobacter sp.
TTTCGCGGGCAGGAGTGCCCGCGCCACACCGGATTCTACGCTTACTTTCAGGGCCAGCATCACTCTGGCTAATTCGCCGCCGGAGGCTATTTCTTCAAGCGGGCGCATCGGTTCGCCGGGGTTGGTGGCGATGAGATAGACAGCTTGATCGATTCCGCTTGGGCTCCAGTTCCCTTCTTCCTCACTCGTGGTGAGATCGATGTGGAATCGCGACTTCATCGCCAGGTCATTGATTTCGGATTCGACCAGCTTTTCCAGTTTGCGGGCGGCGGCCTGGCGATTCTTTGACGCTGCTTTGGCGGCGCGGAGATATTCGGTCGCCGCTTGGGCGAGTTCGGCGTGAAGGTCGCGGAGAATTTCGTCTTTGTTCTCGATTTCGGAGAGTTTGCGGGCTGCGTCGGCCTCGAAGGCGATTACTTCGGCCAGAGTGGGGCCATATTTTCGTTTGAGGCGATCGAGGAGGGCCAGGCGATCTTCGACTTCGGCGAGATGTTCCGGCGAGGATTGGATTCCGCCTGCGTAGTCGCGGAGGGTCACGCCCACATCCTCTATGGCGATGCGCGCGCTTTCGAGGGCGGTGAGGGCCTCGTGAAATTTCGGCTCGTAGCGGGCGAGTTCCTCGATATGTTTTTGCGCAGAGCGCAGGGATGCTGAAGTGGAAGCGTCGCCTTCGTAAAGCAGGTCGAAAGCTTGCATGGCAGAGCTGTAGATTTTTTCGGCGTTCGCCAGAACCCGTTTTTCAGTTTCGAGTTCTTCGTCTTCGCTCGGGCGCAATTTCGCGTCTTCGATTTCCCGCTTCTGGAAGGTCCAGAGGTCGACGAGGCGCAATCGATCTTGCTCGCCTTTCTCGAGTTCCTGGATGCGGGCGCGAATCTTGTTCCAGGAGTCGTAGGCGGAGGTTAGCGGATGGATTTCGGTTGTAGCGAAGCTGTCGAGGAGGGATAGTCGTGCGGCGGCATCAAAGGAAAGCAGGGATTGGTTTTGAGCGTGGATAGTGGCGAGGTGCGGGCCTAATTGACGGAGCACGGCTACAGTTGCGGCCTGGTTATTAACGAAGACGCGGCCTTTGCCGCCGGTCAAGATTTCGCGGCGGAGGATCAGCGAGCCATCGCCGGAGGAATCGAGACCGTTGGCTTCGAGGATCTTTTCGGTAGAGCGCGCGGTGGGCTCACCTTCGAAGACGGCGGAGATTACGGCGCGATCGGTTTCCGCTCGAATGACGTCGGCGGACGCTTTTTCACCGAGCAGCAGCGCGAGGGCGTCAATCAGGATGGACTTGCCTGCGCCGGTTTCGCCGGTGAGAAGGTTCAGGCCCGAGGAGAACTCGATGGCTGCGTTGTCGATTACGGCGTAGTTTTCGAGGCGCAGTTCGACCAGCACGGGTATCCTAAAATAGTTGGATGTGCGCAGCATAGCATGAAAGACAGTTGCCAGTGGCCAGTTGCTGGTGGCCGGTTCAGGTAAGTACAGAACTGTACTTTGGAGTGAACTGCTACAGCATCCGATTGACACTGGTATGGAACTCGCGAGTTGGTTTGTGACGCGGTAATCTAATGGCAAGAGGAGACTCGTTGGTGCGCTGCCCGAGATGCGGTAACGAAAATTCCGGGGGGAATCGGTTTTGCGGAATGTGCGGAGCGTCGCTGATTGCAGCGACACAGCCTGCTGCGGCGACGCCAGCGGCTGCCCGCGTCGAGAAGAAGGAAGAAATTGCGGGCGAACGATTTTCTGACGAACCTCGCTTGCCGGCGCGATCTGCGCCGGCTTCGCCTCCTGAGCCCTCGGTCGCGGGGCCTTCTTTCCTTGGATTGAATAAGCCGGCGGATGATCAACGAGGCAGGAACGACTTGCATGGGCGCTCTTCGCGAGGCGTAGATTATTTGCTCGACGACGAAGACAACGAGCCTAATGGCGGGCGCGGCAAGATAGCTCTGGTGTTGATTGCGATGTTATTGGCGGGAGTGTTTGGATATCTGTATTGGAGGCAGGGCGGATTCGACTGGGTGCTGAAGGGTAATAAGACTGCGCCTGCGGCCCAGAGTTCACCGGCGGAGGCTGCGCCGAGTGCGGCGTCTGCTCCAGCGCCATCTGATTCCGCGGCAGCGAATACTCCGGCTGCTTCTTCGAGTGCGCCGAACGGGAATTCGACGAATCAGCCAGCTGCTAACAACACTGCCGTGACGCCAGCTTCCGTGCCTCCGAGTGCCGCGACAAGTGCTCCTCCGGCGCAACCTGAAGCGCCCGCAGCCAGCACGGCAAGTCCGGCTCCCGCGCCTGACGGTAATGCAGCTTCCACGAAGGAGGTGATTCCTGCAGCGGAGAGAGCGCCGACGGAAAAACCTTCACCAGAAAAATCAGTGGACGCGGATGATGACGGTTCTAATTCGGAGCCGGCGGAGACAACGAAGCCTGCGCCTGCGTCCAAGAAGATTCGTAAGCCAACACCTGCTACGCCGCTCGACATCGGCGCGGAAGCGGATCGATATATTTATGGCCGAGGCGTGGCGCAGGACTGTGATCGTGGATTGCGGCTGCTGAAATCGGCAGCGCAGTATGATCCGAAGGCGATGATCAAAATGGGCGTGCTGTATTCGAGCGGAACTTGCGCGCCGCGCGATTTGCCGACCGCGTACCGCTGGTTCGCAATGGCTCTGCATAAAGACCCCAACAATCAAGCAGTGCAGGACGACTTGCAACAGCTTTGGGGACAGATGACTCAACCCGAGCGGCAGTTGGCGATCAAGCTAAGCCAGTAGGGTGTCGCCGCGTTTGGGCATGTCATCGCGCTTTATGAACCCCAGCCCGAAGACTTGCTTTGAGGAGGTCCCTCGCACCGCTGGTGAGAACGCGGGGACTTCGGGATGACGCGGCATCCATTGACCACAGGCAGGTCTTCTACCGCAATTTTCTAACTTGTTCTCCGTTGCCTCAGGCTACTATGGTTTTGGCGCGGCTTGGGCGCAATCTGCTGAGGGCGCGAATCCGTATATCTATTGAAGGAAGTCGAAGGTTTGTCGATCCCGCAAAGACAGGATGTTCCGGCGGATCTGGCCATCGTGACCGGACTGAAAAGCGGCGACCAGGGGGCGATGGCTCAGCTCTATGATCGTTACTCGTCCGTGGTGTATGCGGTCGCTTTGCGGGTGTTGGGAGATACGGGTGCGGCCGAAGATGTGCTGCAGGAAGTGTTTCTGCAGTTGTGGCGAAATCCGGGCGCGTTCGATGCGGCGCGGGGGAGCCTGGCTACCTGGCTGGCGGTGATTACACGGAATCGGGCGATCGATGCGTTGCGAAAGCGGCGGCCGGAAACGGATATTGAGGACATTGTGTTGTCCGTAGCGCCGGACCTGGCGGGAGACGCCGAACGCGCGCGAGCGGCAGAGAAAATCCGTGGGGTTCTGGGAGCCATGGCGGCGGGCCAGCGGCAGGCATTGGAGATGGCTTACTGGGAGGGCATGAGTCATTCGGAGATTGCAGACAAGACGGGAGAACCTTTGGGCACAATTAAGACCCGGATTCGTACAGGGTTAATTACGTTGCGGAAGACTTTTCAGGGTTAGAACGAGATTTGAATTCTTGATGAGCGAACACGAACAATACGCGGATGATCTGGCGCTATACGCGTTGGATGTGCTGACGGGAGAGGAGCGAGTGAAGATCGCGCAGCATGTGGCGACGTGTGCTTCCTGCCGGGCTGAATTAGAGCGGCTGCGCGGCGATACAGCGCTACTGGCGCTCTCGGCGGCGGGACCGAGACCTCCGCAGAGGTCGCGTCAACGACTGCTGGACGCAGTCGCGCATGAAGCGCGGACCCGGACGGCGCGCAACGTTATGGTTAAGACCGGCGGACGTTCGTGGTGGGGATGGGCCGGATGGGCGGCAGCAGTCGTGGCCATTATGTTCGCAGTTTCGTTGTGGCGGGAGAATTTTTCGCTGCATCAAATGTTGACGTCGGCAGATGCCCAGGCTGCCGAGAATGCGCGGCAGTTGGAGGCATTGAGAAAAATCGCCGCGCCGATTCTTGAACCGGAGGCGCAGCGCGTAACGCTGGTGGCGGCGAAGACTCCGCCGCAGCCACAGGGCAAGGCGTTTTACTTGCGCAATCGCAACAGCCTTGTGTTTCTGGCGAACAATATGCCAGCGCTGCCGGCGCAGAAGGCCTATGAACTGTGGCTGATTCCGACGAGCGGAAATCCGATTCCGGCGGGAGTGTTCAAACCTGATGCACACGGGAGCGCGACGGTGGTGAATCCTCCGTTGCCCGCTGGAGTCGAGGCGAAGGCATTTGCGATTACGGTGGAAAACCAGGCGGGAGCGGCGACGCCGACGATGCCGATCGTGATGATGGGAGCCGGGGAGTAGAAGTTTTCGGCGACCGCGGCTGTGCAGATCGTGTTCCTGTGCGCCCTCAGCGGCTAAAGCGGCATTCCTATGCGCCCCATTGTGGCACGAGTCAACTCGTGCCCTTCCCGGTTGGGTTGTTCCACTGCCCTTGAGTGTAGAGGCGACGCGTTCTTGCGGCGTGAGCTGTTATTCTGCCTATTTTTCTACGACAATTGCGGCTTTTTTATCGAGTGCATGGTCTCTGCGGTAGGCGCGAGCGATATCGCCGAGCGGGGTTTCATGTTTGTCGGAAGGAAACTCCCAGAGCGGCCGATCGCCGTGCTCGGAGCTGTAAGCCGAAGATCCGCGAAGATTATCGTAGGGCGCCATGGCGTGGGTTTCGGCGTGCTGCGGGTGATCAGTCATGACGAGTGGCTGAGCGTTGCTGCTGAGGGAGCTAGCAACTTGGCCGAAGGCTGCGGTGGCGCAGAGAAAGCAGAATGCAATGACGATGGTTTTCATAGCTGGTCCTTGTGTGGGGGAAGCGATACGTTTTGGCAGCGCTGCATTTCCTAAGATTTGTTGGAACCCCGCTACGGACGCGGCTTCCGCCGAATAAAAGGGCAATCCTCATACCAAAGGGCATCGGCCAGGATTCGAGTTAGACAGGGCCAAAGCAGGCATGGCAGCAAGTCTTTGCACATTTAGGGAACATCGAGGAAGGAAACTTCCGGATTATTTCTTTGTAGGGTTTGCGGCAAAGGGAACGAAGTACATCGTTTCGCGCGAGGAGGATTGGGCGCGTATGCGAGCAGCCGGTTGCGAAACGAAAGTAACCTTTGGGCCTCCCGGACCTCGTACAAGAGGAACGGGCCACGAGTTTCAGGGTGCATCCGGTTGCAGGAGTTCGGCGGCGGCAAGATCTTCAAGAGCGCAGCCCACACTTTTAAATACAGTGATCTCTTCTGATGCGGTTCTTCCCTGCTTCTTTCCGGCCAGCAATTCGTGCAGATCGCCAAGAATATGACTGGCTGAAATTGCGCCTTCGCCGATTGGAATCAGAATATCTCCAGCTTCGGCGTGAGCGCCTTCGTAGGTGTCCACAAAAATCCGCGCGCGGCGCATGGTTTGCGTGTCCGCTTCGCGGGCTTCCGGCTCGTAAGCTCCGACCAGATTGACGTGCGTGCCAGGCTGCAGATCGTTTCCGTCGAACAATGGAGTGCGACTGGTGGTGCAGGTGCAGATTACATTGGACTCTCGCGCCAAAGTGGGCGGATCTGCGGGAAGGATTTGGCCATTGAACGCAGAGGACATTTCCGATGCAAACCGAGCGGAAGCTTGCGGTTCCCTGCCGCAGACGAGAATCTTTTTGAAATTTCGAACTAAAGGCATCAGGGTGAGATGAGCACGCGCGAGTCTACCGGTGCCGAAAATGCCGAGCGTCGAAGAATTCTTCCGAGCCAGATATTCAGTCGCGACGGCGGAAGTGGCGGCAGTGCGCAATGCGGTGAGGTGATTTGCAGCGATCGAGAAGACGGGTTCGCCGGTGGATGGATTGAGGAGGAGATAGGTTGCGTGAACGCGATCTTCGCCGGCGGCAGCATGGTCACGAACGGTGACCAGCTTCATGCCGAGAGCAGGCGGGATGGGATCGAAGCACGACATGATCAAGAAGACGCCGCCGGAAACTTTGAGGTGCTGGCGCGGGGCGATGTTGACCCGCGGAAAGCGGGTGCGGAAGGCGTCTTCCATGCGGGCGATGAGGGCCCGCGGATGGAGTAACCGGACGACGTCAGCCTCGGCCAGGTTCAGTTTAGCGGCATGCTCCATGATCGATCTGTTGATTCCTCGCGGATCGTCTTCGAGAATAGCTGCTCAAAATACGGTTGGAAATAGTTGAAGCAGGTGTCCGGGCGCCAAGTGCCGAATTGGAGGTCTTCAGAAGGCGCGCTGGCCGCAGGTTTTGACAAACCACTGTAGGAAGAAAGTTAGGTTGAATTTTTTTTCACATTGACACGAAAGAAGAAAGTGACGACAATTTCCGGGCACCTTGTTGTCCCCCTGCTCCCACAGTAGTGAGGAAACCAACAAGCCAGCCGTAAACAAGATGATGGGATAGTCCTGTACTGCAGACGCTTACATTCCGATTGAAAAAGTAAACAAAAAATAGAACAACTCCGGCCAAACCGGGGAAATGGGGAAAATCATGATTCGAAGATTTAGAACATCTCTGCTTCCAATTGTGGCAGTGATGTCGCTTCTGACGATGGCGAACGCGGAACCGCAACGCGCGATGACGAAGCACACGCGCGACGTAGTAACGAATAGATCGGTGAAGATGCTTGGACACATGCCCGCTGCACAGAGCATGCGCCTCACGCTGACTTTGCCGCTTCGCAACCAGGCGGAACTGGAAGATTTCCTCCGCGATGCCTACGACCCGTACAGCCCAACCTTTCACCAGTTTCTTACCGTCGAACAATTCACCGAGCGGTTCGGCCCGACGCAGGCCGATTATGATCTTTTGACCCGATTCGCCGAAGGCGCCGGACTCCGCGTAGTGGAGACCTCGCGCAACCGGTTGAACCTCGATGTCGAAGGAAGTGTGTCCAACATCGAAAAGGCGCTG
The DNA here is from genome assembly GCA_036490235.1 of Candidatus Sulfotelmatobacter sp. Taxonomy (GTDB): domain Bacteria; phylum Acidobacteriota; class Terriglobia; order Terriglobales; family Acidobacteriaceae; genus Sulfotelmatobacter. Next base: position 6,953 of record DASXEG010000164.1, read on the forward strand.
AACGTAAAAATGAATACGTATCAGCACCCAACGGAAAGCCGCACGTTCTTCGCACCGGATCGCGAACCAACGCCGAACGTAGGCATTCAGCTCTGGCACATCAACGGATTAGACAACTTCTCCACTCCGCATCGCATGTTGGTAAAGCGCAGCGATAACCCTGGCGCGATCAGCTTTGCGACCACCGGTTCCTGCCCGCAGAAGTCATTCTGCGGAAGCGATATGAGAGCTGCGTACTACGGCTCGGGATCTTTGACGGGCTCCGGCCAGTCCCTCGGCTTGTTTGAGCTTCTCGGAACCGATCTCGCCGACCTCACCACCTACTACACGAACGCGGGCCAGACTAACAACGTTCCTGTCACTCTCCAGTCCGTGGGCGGAAACAGCACAAGCTGCCTCGCCAAAAATGGTTGCGACGACACCGAACAGACCCTCGATATGACCCAAGCACTCGGTATGGCTCCTGGCCTGTCGAGCTTGGTGATGTACGTTGGCGGGGAAAACCCAGTCGACGACGCCGCCATCTTCAACGCGATGGCGACGGCGAGCCCGTTAAATGCGCAGTTAAGCTCTTCATGGGCATGGCTGCCGGCAGATCCCAAGAGCGACGATCCATTTTTCCTTGAGTTCCAGGCGCAGGGACAGAATCTGTTCGACGCGACCGGCGACGACGGCAGCTGGCAGACAGCCGAGTTTGTCTGGCCTGCTGACGACGCGAACCTCACTGGCGTGGGCGGAACTGATCTGACCACTACCGGTGCCGGAGGCGCATGGGCTACGGAAACCGCGTGGGTGGATGGCGGCGGCGGATTCTCGCCGAACAAGTTTGCCATTCCTTCCTACCAAACGGCGGCGGCGGCGGGTTGCGGAAAGTGCTCGCAGACTCTGCGCAACGGACCTGACGTTTCGGCGAACGCAAACTTCACCTTCTACGTTTGCGCCGACCAAACGACCTGCACGGCGAACCTATACGGTGGAACCAGCTTCGCGGCACCGATGTGGGCTGGTCTGCTGGCTTTGGCCAACCAACAGAACATGACCAACACCGGTAAGACGATTGGATTTATCAATCCGCTGATGTACGCCCTTTATGGTACGTCGGCCTATGGTACCGACTTCCATGACATCACCAGCGGATGTCAGGAGGACGGCGGCTATTGCGCCACCACCGGCTACGATCCAGTCACTGGTCTGGGCAGTCCGATTGGGCCTGCTCTGATCAACAGTCTTGCTCCGACCAACGCGGGCAGCTTCAGCTTGTCGGCTACCCCGAAGGCGGTGAAGATCGCCCAGGGTGCAAAGCAAGTCTTCAAAATCACCTCGACCATCAGCAACGGCTTTGACTCTGCCGTTACTCTGAAGGTCTCGGGCTTGCCCACCGGCGTAACTGCCAAGTTCCAGGGTAATCCGATTGCGGCTCCGGGATCGGGCACCGCCATGATGCAGCTCACGGCATCGGCGACGGCCAAGACCGGCATCGTAACGGTCACCATCTCCGGCAGCGGAGGAGGCTTGACCGAGACGACGACGGTTAAGATCGACATCACCACGGCAGCCAACTAAACTCGCAAGCACGCCGCAAGGCGAGCGACGCGAAATTCAAAAGCCCGGACCGAAAGGTCCGGGTTTTTTCTTTGGGATACCATGCAAGAACTTT
>DASXEG010000002.1:0-21335 GCA_036490235.1 Candidatus Sulfotelmatobacter sp.
GGCTGACAGCTACTTATCTTTCTTCCGTGCCCGCTTTGCCATCATCTCGCGCATTTCCTTACCCAACTTCGTACGGTTCATCACAGCCTGCTGCGCAATCGAAATCAGATTGGTCTCGGCGTAATACAGATTCAATCCCGCCTGCAGGTTGAAAAATATGAAGCCCATGAACAGCGGCATCATCCAGTTCATCATCTTCTGTTGTGAGGGGTCCATGCCCGCCTGCGGTGTCATCCGTTGCATGGCAAACATGCTGATGACCATCAGGATGGGCAGCAGAAAGTACGGATCGCGCGCCGAGAGATCCTTAATCCAAAGCCAATGCGCGTGGCGCAGATCGATTGCGACCGCCAGCATGCGGTAATAGGCGTAGAGAAACGGAAGCTGAATCAGCATCGGCAAGCAGCCGCCGGCCGGATTCACTCCCTCCTTCTTATAGAGCCCGCTGATCTCCTCATTCATTGCCGCTTTTCGAGGATCGCGCAGGCTGTACTTCTTGTACTTTTCCTGAATGGATTTGATCTGCGGTGCGACCCGCTGCATCTTCAGCATCGACTTCATCTGCGTAATGCGCAGGGGAAGCAATGCCGCCGTGATGATGAAAGTTTGAATGACAATCGCCCATCCCCAGTTGGGCCACATGTACCGGTAAGTCCACTTGAGCCACAGAAACAAGGGGCGCGCGAGCAGGCCCCACCAGCCGAAGTCAACGATTCCGCGGAGATCCTGACGGTCGTTACGAATGGTGAGCACGGGGACGGTCTCGAGCACCGAGAGCTCTTTCGGGCCCACGTATAGGCGCTCATTGGTCGTCCCGCGCAAGTCGCCTACCGCGGCGCCCAGCGGTTCCACTTTTGTCGTTTCTTTCGAGCCCGGTTGCTTGGGCACCTCCATAGCATTGCGCAACGTGACCATGGCTGCGCCCGCCGGATCGGTGGGAAGAAAGAGAGCGGCGAAATATTGATCGCTTGTGCCCGCCCATTCGAACGGACCTTCTACCGTTTTGCCGCTGCTAATGCTCTTGATCGAGAGGCGCGACACATAGCTGGGAAAGACCAGAGCCGTGTGCTCGGTGGAAGCGTCGTTGTGATATTCGATGCGCGCTGCGGAGTAGGAGGAAGGGATGACCTGGTCGCCGAACCCCGCCGGCCAAGCCGGCGCAGCAAAAATTTGTTCTCCCTTATACGCGACCGAAACCTCCACGCCGACCACATAACTGTGATCGAAGTGGAAAGTCTTGCGCGCGATCACATCTTGATCCGAATATTCAAACGTAATGTCCGATGGCGCTGCGACTGAACCCGTGTTCGAAGCTACATACAGAGCCGAATTCAACTTGCCGTTCAGCGCCGCATCGTACGTCCACAACGAAAGCGGATACCCATATTTTTGGCCCGCAGCGTCATTCACCAGATCGAGCGGTCCATTTTGCGCATCGTTGTTGAACTTTTTCAGGATCCACGACTTTACCTGCGCCCCGCGATTGGTGAACGTGATCTTGTAAAGACCGTTCTCAATCACGGTTTCCGCCTCCGTCGCGGCCTGCTTATTGACTACAACCTCCGGAGCTGGAGCTTTCTTGCCGGGCTTTGCAACCACGCTGCCGGCGGTTTCTGTCTTCGCGGGTGCGGGCGCGGGCGCGCCTTGTGCCGGAGCAGCCTGTTTCTGTGCCGGAGCCGCAGGGGGTTGCGGAAAATATTTCTTCAGCATCGGCTCGAAAATCATCAGCACGACGAACGTCAGAAGAAAAACGAGAAGCAGCCGTTTCTCGGAGCCGGGTTCCTGTTGTGGATTTTGATAGTCTGCCAAAGTCGATTACCGTTCAGATTCCAGGTGCCCGCCGCACGAATGCAAAGGATGCTGTGCAGCCCGCTGCACCACCGGGTCGTGGCCCGAGCTTCCAAATGGATGGCAACGCAACAAACGCCTCAGAGCCATCCATCCACCCCGCAGCGCGCCGAACTGTTCCACCGCTTCCATCGCGTATTCCGAACAAGTCGGCACGTAGCGGCAAGCCACCGGCAGCATGGGCGAGATCGCGAACTTATAAGCCCGCAACAATTGCAACACGGCCAGTCTCGTATACCGCATCAGACACCGTCTCCCCGGGATTGCTTCCGCGCGTGATTCTGCGACAAATTCTGTTGAATCACTTCAAACGCGCGTTTCACTTCCCTCGTCACGTCTTTGAAGTCGGCAGCGAGCAGCGTTTTTTTGGGATTAATCACCACATCCGCCGCAACTGCCGTCGCAGGACGCGTCAAACGCACCGCCTCGCGCAACCTTCGCTTCATTCGATTCCGCTGCACCGCACCACCTAGGACACGTCCCACGGTAAATCCCACACGCAGCCCAAGTCGAAGTTCGCGTGGAGCGGGCACTCCTGCCCGCTTCCGCGGCGTTGAGAGATTTTCCCCCTCGCGCCGCGCCAAATAAAAAACCGTGATCGTCGCAGAAAAATGCCGCTTTCCTTCTTTGTAAACCCGCTCGAAGTCCGCATGGCGCAAAAGCCGTGCCGAACGCGGAAATCCTGACGGCTCGTTGGTCAGCATGACATGAGGCTGAACTTTTTTCGCAGCGCCCGCCGTTGCACTTGTCAGCGCACCAATCGCCATCACGCCTTCGTATTCCGACAGGGAACTGAGCCTTTCGGCTCGAAAAGTGAACGGCACTGGAAAACTACTCGCGAAAACCGGGCTTGACCGACACCCGTTTGCGCCCCTTGGCGCGGCGGCGGGAAAGCACCTTCTGGCCGCCCTGGGTTTTCATGCGCACGCGAAACCCGTGCTTCTTGCTTCGCTTGCGCCGGTTAGGTTGGAACGTACGTTTCGGCATGAAAGATAGCTGCTCCTGATGGCCTCGACAGTCTTAGGACAAACGATGAGTATAAATGAGCAAGCAGCATCAGGGCAAAGGCCTGGGGCATAGCTAAGGAGGCCGAAAATTCCTACGCACGGCAACGGCATCAGTTATCGAGCGCCGATTGCTCGCTTTGCGAAAAGGCCGCGGGCGGTACGCCTAATGGACGGGCTTTTCGCGGCCCGAAGGAGTTAAGGTTTCTTACGGTGAGAATCGAACCAGTTCAATACATACACGATCGATGCGATCTGGTGGCTGGGACGCCGACTTAAACCGTGGGGCTCACCAGGAAACCGAACCAGAGCCGATTCGACTTTAAGCAGCTTGAGAGCCGCATAGTATTGCTCGGCTTCGGAGATTGGAGTCCGAAAATCCTCCTCGCCGGTCATCAGAAGAGTGGGAGTCTTAACATTCTTCACGAGCGAAATCACCGAGCGCTTCATGTATTCGTCCGTGTGATCCCAGGGATTACCGCCAAACCAGTAAAGTGTGCCGAAAGAAGGAAGGTCCGAAGTAAGGACCCAGCTATACCAGTTGATGACAGGAAACAGGCTGGCCGCGGCCCGGAAGCGGTCGGTGCGGCCGATCATCCAGCAGGTGAGCACGCCACCGCCGGAGCCCCCGACAACGAACAGATTGTCAGCGTCGATGTAGCCTTTGGCCAGCGTGGCATCCACTCCGGAGTTGAGGTCGTAGAAATCGTCTCCCGGATACGCATGGTGGATGAGATTGGCGAACTCCTCGCCATAGCTGGTGCTGCCACGCGGATTCGTGTAGAGCACAACGTAGCCTTTGGCGGCAAAAAGCTGCGCATTGAGCATGAACCGGTCCCCATAGTTCGAAAAAGGTCCGCCATGAATTAGAAGGGCAAGAGGATATTTTTTAGAAGCATCAAAGTCGGGCGGCTTGACGATCCATCCTTCTATCTTGCGTTTGTCGAGTGAGGATTCGTACCAGATTTCTTCAACCGCGCCAAGCTTTTTTGCCGTAAAAAGTTCGTGGTTAAGAGAAGTGAGGACGTTAAGCTTGGAATTAGAAAGAGTGGCAACAGCAATATCGCCCGCATCGGAAGGCGTTTCGTATTGCACGGCAAAGGCGCCGTTCTTGGCGACCGTGAAATTGCCGCCTGCGTTGAGGTGATCGGCAAGAACCCTGGGAGAATCCCCAGCTGCAATCGGAACATAATCAAGCTTCGTATCGCCCTGATCGGCGTAAGTGAAAAATATCCCCTTTCCATCCGCCGCCCAGCGCGGCTGGCCGGCATCCCGATCAAGTTTGGAAGTGACGGGGTGAGAATTGCTTCCGTCGCGGTTGGCGACGTAAAGATAAGTAGTCTGGTGGCCCTGATAGCGATCGTCGAAGCCGGTGTATGCGATGAGTTTTCCATCAGGGGAGATATCCGGTGACTCATTCGGGCCGTTCCGGTGTGTGAGTTGTTTGAGCGAGCCGTCACTCACGTTGATTTCGAAGAGTTCAGTGTGTAGAGGCTCGTATTGGAAGTTGGTCGTCCCGTTCATTGCAATGACAAGGGATTTCCCATCCGGATCCCAGGTAGGACCGGAACCGCTCATCTCTGATCGGCCGTGTGGAAAATTGCCCGAGGTGAGCTGGCGAGGCGCGCCTCCATCGGCTGCCACCACGAACACCTGCGAATAGGCAGCCTTAAGGTAGCCGGGACCGTTGAAGCGGTAAATCAGATCTTCGTAAACCTTCGGTGGATCAGCCCACTTCGCACCTTCAGGAGCTGCCGGAAGCGTTGCAATTTTCGGTGGCGTGGCGGAAACCAGCGAAGTGAAGGCAAGTTCCCTGCCATCCGGCGACCAACTGATGTCGGAGGGAGGGTTCTCAAGATCGGTGAGCTTGGCAGTTTCGCCCGAATCGATCCAGCGAATATAGAGTTGGGGTTTGCCGTCGCGCTCGGAGACGTAGGCCAAGCGTGTGCCGTCCGGAGACCAGCGCGGCGAGGAGTCATTGTAGGTGCCGGTAGTTAAAGGACGATGCTCGGAGCCGTCGAAATTAATGATCCACAAATTCGACACGCGGTGGTCAGAAGAAATATCAGCAGACTGCCGAACGTACACAATGCGCTTGCCGTCGGGAGAGATTTGAGGATCGGAAGCGACCTGAACGCTGAACACATCCAGAGGTTCAAGGCGATTCGGAAGATGATCCTGGGCGATAGAGAAAAGACAAAGAAGTAAGAAAGTAACGGCGGTTGCAACCGAGCGGAATTGTCTACTCACGGCCGGCTCCTTTGCGACGCATGTGCCACTAATCCTGAGCACTGCGTAAGCTCGAACTTTCAACAGCGAATCCAAAAAGAGGCGACCTCCGGGTCGCCTCAAATTGAATTTCGATCTCCACTACGCTGCCTTGGCAGGTTGGTAACCGCATTCTCCCGCTTTCTTCATGGCTTCGATCGCTTCTTCCTGCGACATCAATGGTGTAGATTGAACGCGACTGCAAGCGCCTCCAGCAGCAAACGCAATGGCCAGCGCAGCAGCGCTGACATTGTTAGGCATGTCAGTAATCGCAATCACGTCATATTCCCCAAAAGCAAACCATCCGAAAACCAGCTTTCCGCCGAGCTTTTCGATGGCAGATCGAACCATCTCCAGCCGGTTCTGTGGCCGACCAACAATCGCCTTCCAACCTTCCGACGAATACGAAACCTGATGCATGTACTGTGGCATGAGCCCTCCTTTCTGCCGCAGAATCATCCCACCCGTATGCAGACAAGTCAAGCAATTCAGCCGTAGTGCTGGAGCTTGAATTCTTCTCGCCGATTTGCGGCGTCATCCCGGACGCTTTTCACCCGCGGGCGGAAGGGATCGCGGACACATAGCCTCGCCCGGGCTGATAGACGATGCTTTTCGACCAGCGAGCGCCGGTCAGATTTTTTCATCGCCTTTTGTTGCGGTCACACTGTCAGCACTCACTGCATCGTTCTCGTTGCAGTTACATCCTCGACACTTGACACGCGCCCCGCTTCGCGTTCTGAATAAGCAGTTGCAGAAAATTTTTCGATTAAGATTTTCGTGCGGCAAAAAAATTTTGTGCTACCATTCAGCACTGTCAAGAAGAAGAAAGTCTCTTTCACCATGGCAACCGCGCACAGTTCGAGCGCATTCCGCAGTAAATTACGAGTTCCATCAGCGAGTCGGTAAACGCACTTTTAACAGGCGCCCTCAGCCAGCCGCCGGGACGCCGCGGCGGGTATTTCATAAATATGTCAGTCACTGGAACAACGCTCTCCCCAAATCCGTGGATGCGCATTCTCGATGCGCTCGAAAAAAAGATCAACCGGCACTCCTACGACACCTGGCTGAAACCCACGCGCTACAGTCACTCCAGCGGCGGGATTCTCTTCGTTCGCGTTCCGACAGTCGAGTTTCGTCACGCAGGTGACAAGTATGCCGACTTGATTCAGGAAGCGATCGACAATCTCGGCCTCGATTTCAACGACGTTAAGTTCGTCACACCTGAGGACGATCCCGCGGCGACTCCGGTTCGCCACAACGGCGGGCTCTCAGCCCCGGCTCCGACAACGCCTCCATCGCAGGCGCGCTTTGATTGGGATGGCGCAGCACAACTGAATCCGCGCTACACTTTCGACGCGTTTGTCATAGGCTCCGGAAATCAATTCGCGCATGCCGCATGCCAGGCCGTCGCCGAACGGCCATCGAAAGCCTACAATCCGCTCTTTTTATACGGCGGCGTCGGCATGGGCAAGACGCATCTCATGCAGGCGATCGGCCACGAAGTGAAGCGCCGCCAGCCGCAAGCGGCCATCTGCTACGTCTCCAGCGAGAAGTTCACCAACGACATGATCAACTCGCTGCGCTACGACAAGATGATCGGCTTCCGCGACAAGTTCCGTGGCGTCGACGTACTGCTCATTGACGACATTCAATTTCTCGCCGGGAAGGAACGCACGCAGGAGGAGTTCTTCCATACCTTCAACGCCCTGCACGATACGATGAAGCAAATCGTGATCGCCAGCGATCGCCCGCCTAAAGAATTAGCCGAGATTGAAGACCGTCTCCGCAGCCGCTTCGAGTGGGGTCTGATCGCGGATATCCAACCGCCAGATCTCGAAACCAAGGTAGCTATCCTGCAGAAAAAAGCCGAGCAGGAAAAGGTGACTTTGCCCAGCGACGTCGCGATGTACGTTGCGCAGAACATCCGCTCGAACGTCCGCGAACTTGAAGGCGCGCTCATCCGTCTGGTAGCTCACTCTTCGCTAATCGGAGCCGAAATCACCCTCCCCTACGCGCAGCAGGTCCTGAAAAACTTCATCGACTCGCAGGCGCGCAAGATCACCATCGAATCAATCCAAAAGATGGTCGCCGAGCAGTTCGGTCTCCGCCTGGTCGAGATCAAAGCCAAAGACAATTCTCGCGCCATCGTCTACCCGCGCCAGATTGCAATGTATCTGGCCAAGCATATGACCGAAGCGTCGCTGCCCGAAATCGGACGCCAGTTCGGCGGAAAGCATCACACCACAGTTTTGCACTCGGTCGAAAAGATCGAAGAGGTCCGCAAGAACGACAAAGATTTAAACAGGTTGCTCAACAAACTGACCGAGCAGTTGGGCGGATAATCGTGATTTATCTTCATTTTTCCACTGAACAGAAGGTTCTTCCTTCCTCTGCTCTGTGGGCGGAATGTGGAAGCTGTGCAAGCGACGGGCGGAATTTGTGAACAGTAATTTTTCTACTGTGCCCAGCGCAGCCGGCGGGACCGATTTCTCACACGAAGGGTCGCCTGCCAACCTCATGACAAAAGGCTGCTTCCCAAAGTTTTCCACTTCTTCAAAGGGCCTACTAGTACTGCTGGTTTTATAGGTTTTGTATTTGATATAAGGGAAGTACCAGAAGTAGCGCCAGGCAGGGGAGATAAAAGTCTATGCCGGTGGAAGCGGCTGTAGCCACAGGAACGATGGAGATCACAGTCAGCAAGTCCGAATTGCTGCGTGAATTGACGGCCACGCAAGGCGTGGTTGAGCGCAAGACAACTATTCCGATTCTTTCGAACTATCTATTCGAAGCAGCCGATGGAAGATTGTCTCTAACCGCAACCGACCTCGATCTCAGCCTGCGCACCTCCTGCAACGTCAAGGTAAAAAAAGAAGGCTCCTGCACTATCCCAGCGCGCAAACTGCACGACTACGTAAAACTTCTTCCCGACGCCGATATCACCATCAAGCTGCTCGATAACCACTGGGTAAGCATCCGCTGCGGCCGGTCGAACACGAAGATGGTGGGCATGGCAAAATCGAATTTTCCCAGCCTGCCGGCGTTTCCAACAGCAGGAGTGGTAAAAATTCCAGGCCAAGTTCTTCGCGGCCTGATCGCCCGCACCGGTTTCGCCATCTCGAACGAAGAATCGCGCTACACCCTCAACGGCGCACTGATGCTGCTCAAACCCGAGGCAATCACGATGGTCGCAACCGACGGCCACCGTCTGGCCCACTGTGAGCGCGCTGGAGAAAAATTCGAAGGCGTCTCTGGCGAGATGAAAACGCTGGTTCCAAAGAAAGCGATGGACGAACTGAAATCGCTCCTCGATGCCGACGATGCAGAAACCGTCGAATTCGCCAAGGACGACTCCACCCTCTTCTTCCGCATCGGCTCGCGCCTGCTAACCTCCCGCCAACTCACCGGGCAGTTCCCGAATTTCGAAGCAGTCCTGCCCAAAGACAACAGCAAGATCATCGTTCTGAACAGCGCTGACCTGAATGCGGCCATCCTCCGCGTCGCCCAGTTTGCCGACGAGCGTTCGCGCGCCGTGCGCCTAAAGCTGGAGAAAGGCGAGGTGAAACTCTCGGCCTCGTCCACCGAAGCGGGAGAGTCAGAAGATTCGATTGAAGCGCCGTACGACGGCGAGACCCTCACCATCGGCTTCAACGCCGCTTACTTGGTCGAATTCCTCAAAGCCGCTGGGAGCGACGAGGTCCGCCTGGAGTTGAAAGATTCGCAATCAGCCGGCCAGTTGCGGCCGGCCGAGGGAGACGACTACAAGTATCGCTACATCGTCATGCCGATGCGGATCTGAGCCGACTGAACAATTTCCGACCTTTGTCATCCTGAGCATAGCGAAGGACCTATTTTATTCTGCCGGCGGTCGGTTAAGGCCGTGTTTTTTTGCTCTGCTCGATAGGCCTTGACCTTCCGCGATTCCTGTCTTACATTTGCCCGAACCTGACTTCAGGAGCTTACCTATGCTTGACGGCTTCAAGAAATTCATCCTGCGCGGAAACGTTGTGGACATGGCTGTGGGCGTAGTGATCGGTGCGGCCTTCGGCACCGTGGTTACCAACCTCACAAAAGCATTTCTGACCCCGCTAATCGCCCTGCTGGTTGGCAAACCGGATTACTCCGACTTGAAATTCACGGTACGGACGACGCAGTTTCCCATCGGAGATTTTATCAATGCGATCATCTCATTCATTCTGATCGCCGCTGCGGTGTATTTCTTCGTCGTAGTCCCTATCAACTGGCTGATCGCGCGGATGCACAAAGGTGATAAGCCTGCCGACCCGACGACCAAGAAGTGTCCGGAATGCCTGAGCGAAATTCCCATCGCAGCCAAGCGCTGCGCGCACTGCACGCAACCAGTCATGGGTCGAGCCGCATAGGAAGCTACTTCCCCGCCAACTCGCGCTTCACCGCGTCGCTGACCACTTTGCCATCAACACGCATTCCGGCGCCTGAAAACCGGGCCATCGCATTCTTCATCACCGCGCCCATGTCCTTCATGGTAGGCGCTCCCATCTCGGCGATCACGGCCTTAACCCCGGCGACAATCTCGGCCTCGCCCGCAGCCTTCGGCAAATAACTCTCGATCAGCACAATCTCCGCCGCTTCTTTGTCCGCCATCTCCTGCCGCCCGCCTTTGGTGAACTGCTCGATCGATTCCTTGCGCTGTTTGATAAGCGTGCTGAGCACGGTCTGCGACTCTTTTTCATCCAGAGGCGCCATTTTCTCGATCTCGCGATTCTTCAGTGCCGTCTTCACCATACGCAAAGTGGAAAGCCGCTGTTCCTCGCGCGCCTTCATGGCTGCAATGATGTCCTGCTGAATCTGTTCGATGAGGCTCATGCACGGATTATAGACGCTGGCGAATCTGCATCGATTTTCCAAATGGTGACGATCGAGAATGCCACCGTGCCGTAGCCACTGCAAACCAATCTTCCGGTAGACTGATACTTCATCCCACTCTCAAAAAAGGTTCTGCGCCATGCTGCACAAGAATCGTCTCTTCACTCCCGGCCCAACCCCGTTGCTGCCAGCGGCCCAAACCGCTATGGCGTCGTTTACGGCGCATCACCGCACGCCCGATTTTCGCGCTCTCTTCCAGCGAGTGCTGGCCGATCTGAAAGAGTTCATCGGCACCAAGAACGACGTCCTCGTTTTCGCGTCTTCAGGCACAGGCGCGATGGAGGCTTCGGTATCGAACCTGACCTCCCCGGGCGACAAAGTTCTCGTCCTCACCGCCGGAAAATTCGGCGAACGCTGGACCGGATTGACGAAGACATTCGGCTGCAGCGTGGATGTGCTGACTCAGCCCTACGGCGAAAGCTTCTCCCTCGAAGAAATTCGTGCGCGCCTCGCATCAGAAGTTCGCGCTGTCTTCGTTCAAGCCACCGAAAGCTCGACCGGCGTTCGCCATGACATCCGTGGCATCGCCAAGATCGTGCGTGAGCAGCCCGACACGCTTCTCGTCGTCGATGCTATCACCGGGCTAGGCACCACGCATCTCGACGTGGATGGCTGGGGTGTTGACTTCATCATCGGGGGCTCACAAAAAGCCCTGATGATGCCGCCCGGTCTCGCCTACTGCGCCATAAGCGAGCGCGCCTGGAAACGAATGGACACCACGACATCTCCGCGTTTTTACTTCGATCTCCGCAAGGAGCGAAAATCAGTCGCTAAGGGTGAGTCGGCATACACGCCTGCGACCTCGCTGTTCGCAGCCATGGGTGTGGCGTTGCAGTTCATTCGTAACATGGGAAACGACGATCTGGCGAAAGGCCGCGAGGCGCTAATCCAGAATGCCGAACTCTGCGCAGAGATGACCCGTGCCGGCGCGCAAGCACTTGGACTCAAGCTCTATGCCAGCGCTCCGGGCGCGGCGCTCACCGCAATCAACCCGCCCGGCGGCATTGACTCTGGAAAAATTGTGAAACAATTCCGCGAAACCTTCGACGCGGTCATAGCCAATGGACAGGGCGAGATGAAAGGACAGCTATTCCGCATCGCTCACATCGGATACTACGACTATCTCGATACCATCGGCATTTTGGGCGCGCTCGAACACGTTCTTGCTCGCGTAACAGGGAAGCCAGTCGAGTACGGTGCGGCATTGCGCGCTGCCCAAGAAGTATATGCGCGTAAACTGGCCGAAACCCAGCAACTCGTCGGAGCTTGAGGACCGTTAAAAAAGCGCAAGGTACTTTCCCTCTTTAGGGCTCGCTGCCCTATGAAGGACGTGTAGAAATTCCGAGAATCGCACGTGTCAGGGAAGCCTCGAAGGTCTGTCATTGTCTTCATGGCAGAGTTTGATTTCTGATCAGGATGGAAAGAGAACATTGCATTGGTGAAAATCCTCATAGCAGAAAAGATTTCGTCCTCGGCGGTCGACCAGCTTCGTGAGCCCGGCTGGACCGTGCTGACAGCCGACCAACTAAATGGCAAGCTCGAGTCGGAGCTCGAATCCGCAGACGCGCTGATTGTCCGCTCGGTCGTGCAGGCCGATGCATCTCTGCTTTCCCACGCAAAAAAGCTGCGCGTCATCGGCCGCGCGGGCGTTGGCGTGGACAACATCGATCTGGAAGCCGCCACGCGGCAGGGCATCGCCGTGATGAACACGCCCGGCGCAAATGCCGTGGCCGTAGCGGAACAGACGATCGCCATGATGCTAGCCATGGCCCGTCATCTCACCCGTGCCGATTCACTCATGCACGCCGGCAAATGGGAAAAGAAAACACTGCAAGGCACGGAACTGCGTGCAAAGACGCTGGGCATCGTCGGCCTTGGGCGCATCGGGATGGAAGTCGCCCGCCGCGCGCGCGCTTTCGACATGCAAATCGTCGCTCACGACCCATTCGTCTCAATCGGTGTGGCGAAAGAGCAAGGCATACGCCTCACCAGCCTCGACGAACTCTATGCCGCTGCCGATTACATCACGCTGCACGTCGGCCTTACACCGCAAACCACTGGCATGATCAACGAAGCTGCGATCAGGAAAATGAAGAAAGGCGTGCGCCTGGTGAATTGTGCCCGCGGCGAACTTGTCAACGAAAGCGATCTCGCCGCTGCGCTGAAACATGGCCAGGTCGCCAGTGCCGCGCTCGATGTTTTCAACCAAGAACCCCTGAAAGACTCGCCCGTGCTCTCCTGCGAAAACATAATCCTCACACCCCACATCGGTGGATCGACGCAAGAAGCGCAGGAAGCCGTCGGCGTACAGATTGCCCAGCAGGTTCGCGAGTACCTAAAGCACGGCGTGATTCAAAACGCTGTCAATGTGCCATCGGTTTCCGCCGATGAATACGCCGAGATGCAGCCGTACATTGTTCTCGCCGAGCGCATGGGTGCATTCCTCGCGCAGATCTCTTCAGGTTCGATCGAAGAAATCTCTCTCCGCTACAGCGGACACATCGCGGAATGGAAGACAGAACTGATCCGCAACGCGGCAATCAAAGGCATTCTGAATCAGGCTCTCGAAGAAAAAGCTAATCTCGTGAACGCCGCATCCCTGGCCAATGCCCGCGGCTTGCGCGTGCACGAAGCCCACAAAGCGAAGGCCTCGGCCGGCGGCGCAGGCAGCGTCCTCTCGTTGTTTCTGAAAAGTTCTGCAGAAGAGCACATGGTAAAGGGTGCGGTTCTCCACGGCAGCGCCCCGCGACTTCTCCACATCGACGACATCGACATAGAAGCGCCCCTCGGTCGCGATCTGATCTACCTTCGTAACCGCGACGTCCCCGGCGTGATCGGCCGCGTCGGAACGATCCTTGGCGAAAACGAAATCAACATCGCAGACTTCTCGCTAGGGCGCCGTGCGGCGGAATCCTCCGAACCGCGTGAAGCAATTGCCGTAGTTCACGTTGATGGCTGCGTACCAGACGCAGTTCTGAGAACACTGGAAGAGATTCCGGCAGTGCAAACGGCAAAAGCGGTGAGGCTGTTCTAAAACATTATCCATTACTAACTGACATCGGTTTGTCGCGGGGAGCTTTAAGGGGAGACCGCGGAGCTAACCGTCGTTTCGCTTCAGCTTCCGACTCTCCGCCAGCAGCGCCATCGAGTGCATCAGATTCTGCAACGTCACAATCCCCACCAGCCTCTGGTCTTCAACGACAGGAATGATACTCGAATTTCGCGCCGTCAGTTTGCGGAACGCAGTACCAAGCGACTCTTCCCGCAGGGAAACCTCAAAAAGCTTGTTCATCACCGCCTGCACATAGCCGTTGCCTTCGGCGCGCAACGCATCCAAAATCCGCTGCCGCGAAATCACTCCAACCATATCGCTGCCGCGAACCACCGGAAAATCATCCTGCAGTGAGTGCACCGCTTTTTCCAACGCGTCCTGCAAAGTATCCGCGGGAGAGAGGGTTGCGAAGTCTGTCAGCATCACCTCTTCCAGCCGCACGTTGTCTAACACAGACTGAAATACAACCGCGCGTTCCTCAAGCTGCGCTGCGCAAAAAATGATTACGCCCACCATGGTCAGCCAGGTGTCGCTGAAAAGTCCTGCCACCATCAACAGCATTGCCAGCGCATGGCTGATCGAAACCGCCCGCCGCGTCGCGACCGACGCATCCGACTTCAGCGCAAAATACGCACGCAGCAACCTTCCGCCATCCAGCGGAAATGCCGGCAGCAAATTCAGTCCTGCCAAGTAAATGTTCGTCCACACTAAGCTGCGCGGCAGGTTTCCCGATTGAAAAAACGGCCACTTCCACAAATTCGCGCCATACCCTGCGGCGTAAATCACTCCCGCAGAGAGCGCAGCCAGTCCAAGGTTTACCAGCGGCCCGGTCAACGCAATGCGAACATCGCGCCGCCATGCCTCCGCGCTCGAGGGCTGCGGCTGCGTGCGCGATTCCTCAAACACCGTCACGCCACTCAGAGGGAGAAGAATCACTGCTTTCGGAACCAGCCCTGCGCGCCACGCGACCAGCATGTGCCCGGCCTCGTGCGCAGCCACACAAACCAAAACCAACCCCACCAGGGCCAAATCCCGCCCACCGTTGGCCGAGCCGTGAACGTTATATTCGGTCCAGAAAACAAATAACGGCAGCAACAAAAATGTGAGGTGGAGGCGGACTTCCACACCAAACAGACGCCCCATGTGGATGGAAAAACTTCTCATGAATTTCTCTACTATCGCTATTTTACATGCTTGGATATAGTGTCTGCGGCACTCGGAAGTCCACTGCCATGCGCGTCATTTCAGGGAAATATGGTGGGCGTCCTCTGCGCACGCTCGGCGGGCAGGATATCCGCCCTACCTCCGATCGCTTGCGCGAGACGCTGTTCAACGTCTTGACAGCGGGCAATCCCGCGGCGCTCGAAGGCTCAGCCTGGATGGACCTGTTCGCGGGAACCGGAGCCGTCGGTATCGAGGCCCTCAGCCGCGGCGCGAAGCAAGTCTACTTCGTCGAAAATTCCGACCGGGCCGCAAGACTGATCGAACGCAACCTGCAAAGTCTCGGCATTAACGAAGGCTACAGAATTCTCCGCGACGAGCTCGCGGCAATCCTTTGGCGCTCCCGGAGGGAGCATGTCGTCGCCGATGTGGTTTTCATCGACCCGCCCTATAACATGCGCGAAACCTACAAACGAACCCTCGAAGCCATCGCCGATTCCAATCTGATCTGGGCTATGTCGCTAGTTATCGCGCAACACGAGAAGCAGTTCGAACTCAGCGATGAATACGGCTCTCTGGGCAGGTTTCGCAAGCTGGTTCAGGGAAACAACGTCCTTAGTTTTTTCAAAATCGGCGGCAGCCCGGACATAAACGAACGCCGTAGCCGCAGAACCGGCGACTAGGCTGCGAGAATCGATATGGAATTGATTTGATAAGGCGTCGCTTGAGCCCTGCCGCCAGCGCGAGCGTGGAGAGCGGCGCTTCAGCGCCGCATCTGAAATATAAATTAAGAAACGGGCTTTTAGCCCAGGTGCGCGACTAAGGCCGATTTACATCAAGAGCTCTTTGCTCTTCGCGACAATCGGGTGCTGCATCTCCTGCAAATCATTCTTGACCATGTTTAATCCGTAAACGCATCCTTCAAAATCCCGCGACAAATGCGCAAACATCGGCGCCACTTTCGCATATTCAAAATGCTCAAATTTCGACACAATGTAATAGCTCTCTTTTCCCGCCTTCACCCACTCGACAAAACCTTCAAGCCGGGTGTGCCGCAACCGAAAATGGTTAATGCTTTCGGGAAACATGCCGGTGAAGAACAACGCGTAATCTCCAATATGCTTGCGCACCTGCCGCTCGCGATCAAACGAGGGCGCAGGCCCATACACTGGATCCGACTCCAGCAGCATCTCGCCAATGTCACTTAAAGGACGATCGGCGTCGTCATGAACTTTGAATAGTTGATTTGCTTCGCAAAACTCCGTCAGCAGATGGGAGACATACGCAATCAATTCAGGATCGCGAATGCCGATCTCCTCGGCGTAATGGCGGCCAACCAATTCCTGAAACAACTGACGAAGCGGATGAGATTCCGGAATCACTCTTCGTAACCTCCCGAAAGCCGCTTTCCACACGGCTTCTTCCACTGCTGCACAACTAGTTACCTCAGATACCTGTCGAAATCAAGTGACTTTTGTTTCTACGGCGCATCATTTTTCCAAATGAATTAGAAGTTGCAACTGCCTGCAAGTTTGCACGCCGAATTTGTTGGCACATAAAGCTCTCGGCTGCCAATCGCATTGGCGCTGCGCATTAAAATCAAAAGAAGGAAGGAGCTTGAATCGATGGCGAGAACGAATATTTCCAGCGGAACTAAATGGGAACCAGTAGTAGGTTACTCTCGTGCCGTAAGAGTTGGGCCTTACATACACGTTTCAGGGACCACAGCGACGGGGCCGGATGGCCAAATCGTAGGTCTCGGCGACGCCTATGCGCAGACTCTACAAACGCTGAAGAACATCGAGACCGCACTCCACAAAGCCGGAGCCGGGGTGAAAGATGTAGTGCGCACCCGCATGTACGTGACAAACATTGGCGACTGGGAAAAAGTTGGCAAAGCTCACGGCGAAGTTTTTCGCGACATTCGTCCCGCAACTTCCATGGTCGAAGTGAGCAAGCTCATCTCGCCCGACATGGTGGTCGAAATCGAAGCCGATGCCTACATCGGGGATTAGGCGCTCAGACCTTTGTAGGTTAAAGTCAGAAACTTTAGAAACTTGAACCCACCGTGAAAGATCGGCACTCTGGCGCCGCTAGCCGTCACAAATCGCTTGGGGCTCTAACCCTGACGTCAGCGACCCTTCGCGATAGATCACAACCATTCAAAAAAATCATTTCTCAATTTTCTTGACAACGGCTCCGCCGCGAGCATAATTCCTGAATCGAATTTCTGGCATGACCGAGGGCCTGCCCTAGTGCCTCGGTCAAGAGGGGGCTGTATGAGTGTGCTGGAACTTTGTGACCGGGAAATCGCCGCGGTTCCTCTGGAAGCAACCGTAGCTGACGCCATCAACAAAATGCTCGACCACCACGTCGGAGCAGTAGCCGTAGTCGACTCTGACTTCCGCGTCGCAGGAATTTTCACTGAGCGCGACGTGCTGCGTAAAATGTCGCTAACCCGCACCGACCCCGGAGCCACTTCCATCCGTGACCTGATGACGACACCGGTAGAAATGGCCACACGCCTCACCGGTCCGGGCGAAGCGCTGACCACGATGCTCGAGCGCCACTTCCGCCATCTGCCCGTAGCCGACGACAACGGCAAACTCCTCGGCATTCTCTCCATCCGCAACCTGCTCGAATGGCGCGTTGAAGATCTAAGCCGCGAACTCGAATCGCTGGAGCAATATGTCTCGAACGACGGTCCCGGAGGATAAACCAATCTCTAAGTCTTTGTCATTCCGAACGCGCGCGCCAAGAGCGGGTGAGGAACCTGCTGTCTGCTTGGCGCCGCCGGAGCCATCCTTTCGCAAACTCCTCGCAATTGACGCCGCAATCTGAGAGAATGCCGCGCGTGAAAAAAATACAAGTTTTCCTGACAGCCGTTGTTGTGCTCTGTGCCGTCTCGTCATTACTTTCAGCCCAACAACCATCACACTCCGCCGTAATCCACGCCGGCCACATGCTCGACGTAAAATCCGGCAGGCTGCTCTCGGATCAAACCATCGTCATTGCCGATGGCAAAATCGTCAGCATTGGAGACGCCTCGAAAGCCCCTGCCGACGCGCAGCACATCGATCTCCCCAACGCCACAATTCTCCCCGGCCTGATCGATGCTCACACGCACCTGACCATGGATCCAAAATTCGGGTACGAAGAGCTTGGCATCTCGATTCCGCGCGAAGCGCTCACCGGAGCCAAAAACGCCCGTGTCACCCTCAATGCCGGATTCACCACCGTCCGCAACGTCGGCGCAGATGGCTTCACCGACGTAGCTCTCCGCGACGCGATCAATGCAGGCGATGTACCTGGTCCAAGAATGCTGGTAAGCGGTCCGCCTCTCGGGATTACCGGAGGTCATGTCGATAACAATCTGTTGCCATTTGAATACCACGCCAAAAGCGAGGGCGTTTGCGACTCGCCCTGGGCCTGCCGCGCGCAGGTTCGCGAAGACATAAAGTACGGAGCAGACCTCATCAAGTTCATGGCTTCTGGCGGAGTCCTCAGCAAAGGCGACGACCCCCAGGCCTCACAGTTCACGTTGGAAGAGATGAAGGCGATCGTAGAAGATTCTCATCGCCTCGGTCGAAAAGTGGCGGCTCATGCACATGGGGCACAGGCCATTCTCTGGGCGACCGAAGCGGGAGTCGATTCCATCGAGCACGGCTCTTACATCGACGACGCCGATATCGCCGAAATGAAAAAGCGCGGCACCTATCTGGTGCCCACTCTCTATCTGGGCGACTGGATGATCGAAAACGCGGCCGCCACGCACCTGCCGGATTTTCTGTTAGTGAAAGCGAAAGCCGTAATTCCCGCCGCCCGCCAGAACATCGCCCACGCCTTCGCCAGCGGCGTAAAAGTAGCATTCGGCACCGACGCCGCCGTTTATCCCCACGGACTGAACGCGCACGAATTCGCCGTTATGGTAAAGCTGGGACTGACGCCCCTGCAAGCCATTCAGGCATCCACCATCAACGCCGCCGATCTTCTAGGCTGGTCCGGCAAAGTAGGAACGCTCGATCCGGGCGCCTGGGCCGACATCGTCGCCGTCGATGGCGATCCGCTGAAAGACGTGACGACATTGGAGCGCGTGAAGTTCGTGATGAAAGGCGGCGAAGTGGTGAAGAACGACTATGCAAAATGACTACCCGGACTTCGCAGCTTGAATCCTAGCAGGCGAGGGGGTGGTGAAGTGGCAGTGACCAGCGATGTCATTCCGAACGCGCGCGTAGCGCGGGTGAGGAACCCTACGTACGATTCCATCTACAACTGCCGAAGTCAGGCTACTATTTCGCCCTCTCCGTAACCCAGTCCGTCCAATAAGCGTCCGCCCCGCCAGACAGCAGTGAAGCCTTCCCCTCTACCGCATTCAAGAAATTCTCAATCATAGGCAAATGCACATTCTCATGTACCGGAAGCTGCTCCCGCCCTCCCGGATAATCCAACTCCGGCCCATTCAGCGGACTCAGTTCCATCTCGCCTTCCGTTCCGCGAATCCGGCACTCATCGCGTCGAATTCTCGAATGCCAGCGAACATCCACAATCCCCCGCACGCCGCCAGCGTAATCGATCATCACCGTAGCATTGTCTTCCACGTCGTATCCATGAACGACATTCGATAGAAATCCGCAAGCCCGCTTCGGTTGCCCGAATAAAAAATTCACCACATCAATCCGATGAGACGCGATGTCATACAACGGCCCCCCGCCGGCCTTTGCGGGTTCGAGCAGCCAACTCCGCTGCGACCCATCATCCCCGCGCCATTCATGGCAAGTAAGCTCGGCGAATACAGGCTTGCCAATCGCACCCGCAGCCAGCAATTCCTTCGCCCGCCGAACCTTCGGATAGGCCCGCCGATAATACGCCACGCCGAAAAACCGCCCGCACTCTTCCGCCGTCCGCACCATCGCTTGCGCCTCAGCCTCATCCATCGCCATGGGCTTTTCACAGAGCACATGCTTACCCGCGCGCAACGACTGAATCGTCTGCGGCCCATGCAAAAAAACCGGAGTGGCCACATAAACCGCATCCACAGCCGAATCCGCCAAAGCCTCGTCAAGCGTGCTCCACGCTCGAACACCGTACGGCGCTGCTTTCGCCGGATCGCGTGTAACCACCCCATACAACTTGCTGCGCGGCTCAGCCTGAATCGCAGGAATCACCCGGCGAGTCGCAATGTCGCCAATCCCGATCAATACCCAGTTCATAAAATCTCGCAGACAACAAGAAGGCCGGCTAAAGCCGGCCCTCACGCTTGAACCCGGTTGCCGATAACTACTTCTTCGGCGCGATTGCGTCCTTCGCGGCTTTTGCCACGCGGAACTTCACAACGGTCTTCGCCTTGATCTGAATCGGCTCGCCCGTCTGCGGATTGCGTCCAACGCGCGCTTTGCGGTGCGCCTTCACCAGGCGGCCCAGTCCGGGCACAACGAACACGCCATTCTTTTTCGTTTCTTTCACGGCAACATCGGCAAGATTCTCCAAAAATGCCGCCGCGGTCTTGTTGGGAATTTCAACTTTCTCGGCCAGTTGACGGACAAGCTGGGTCTTGGTCAAACCTGAAGCCATACTTCCTCCTTGGAATAATTTTTATTTGAGTTCCAGCGCGGTTGATATTACTACCATCGTCCTGTGGAAAACACCCTTATTTTACGCGGCTTCCACGAATATATCACTACCGGAGGTGCATTTTTCCATGCTTTTTTCGGTGTAACCGTTCCAAAATGGCCCAAACATGCGTATCTCAAGAGTTAATCCATAGGAGAGAAATTGTATCTGCGCGGCCAACTTAACTCGGTCCAACGCGCCGATCGCTTCGTTCATCGCATCTCTTTCATCGCATCTCGAAACGTTGTCGAAGCAGCTCTTATACTATGAGTGCATGCTTTCGTATCGCTGCATCGTCGCGGGACTACCCGCAGTTTTCTTGATTTCGTTTTGCCATGCGCAACAAAACACGATCTTGGCGCAGAGCGCCCCGCAGCCGGCACACCACGCGAAAGCCGCCCCCACAGCGGCTTCGGTGCTCGATGCGGGATCGGTGACTAAAGGCGTTTACCGCAATCCGGTCTTCGGCTTCACCTGCAGAATTCCCGAAGGCTGGGTCCTGCGCACCGATGAAATGAACGCACAGCCGGATGCCACAAAAGAAGATGCGCCAAAATCCGCGAACAGCTCGCAACCTCCATCGCGAGTCCTGCTCGCCGCATTTTCCCGCCCTCCTGAAGCACACGGCGGGGATGTCAACTCCTCCATCCTCATCGCTGCAGAGAGTGCCGCAGCGTATCCCGGCCTGAAAGAGGCCGCCCAATATTTCGGTCCGCTTGGAGAAGTC
The DNA here is from genome assembly GCA_036490235.1 of Candidatus Sulfotelmatobacter sp. Taxonomy (GTDB): domain Bacteria; phylum Acidobacteriota; class Terriglobia; order Terriglobales; family Acidobacteriaceae; genus Sulfotelmatobacter. Next base: position 20,573 of record DASXEG010000002.1, read on the forward strand.
GCCAAGGCGCAAGGGCTGGAGATGATTCAGGAACCCTACGAGTTTGAAATCGGATCAAAAACCTTGCCGCGCGGCGACTTTCAAAAGGACGTCGGCAGCCGCGTAATGCTGCAATCGACTGTCGCCATGCTCGCGCGCGGCTACGCCGTTTCGTTTACCTTTATCGGTGGGACAGAAGACGAAGTCGAAGAACTGCTGAGTGGGTTGGCGTTCGCAGCTACAACAGCGCAGCACTGAGATAAAAGGTTCTACGATTCAAGGGAAGGGCACGATCTTGGTCGTGCCGACAGCAATATCCGTAGAAACGACTTCAGTCGCTGGGGGTGGAAGTGACTACTCCAACGGCTCAGGCTCCAGCGCAATATTCTTCTCGCCCGCCGCTTTTCTCGCCGCGTACTTCGTCATCCACGCTTCCCAACTCTTGCCCGCTGCCGTGTCGCGTCCAGTGAAAGCAAGAGCCGCAATGTCAGCATAGGAAACCAAAACCTTTTCATTCGAACCTCTCGGATAAAGACGAACCAGGGAATCTTTCAACGTAGTTCCGCTGCGGCGATCGAACAAATAACCTTCAACCTTCGATCCATCTTTGCGTGTAATGGTGACGTCTCCGCGATAATCGAAGGCCTTTTCCAGCGCGACGCGAATTTCCTCGTCCGATGCCAGCGACGGAATCCATCCCTCAAGTTGCTCATGCTCCGTGCCGGGAGCGACCTCCAGCGCATCAGGGTTCAAGGCAACATGAGGCACGGCTTGCGCAGCTTCG
>DASXEG010000010.1:0-20269 GCA_036490235.1 Candidatus Sulfotelmatobacter sp.
AGCGAATTCTTCACATACCAGCCAACTTTTTCGCGGTCGACCTCAATGCCCTTAATCATGTACTCGACGTAGCCGTGACAAGCGTCAGCGATGAGGGTGACCGAATGCAGAAAGTTGTAAATGATCACGGGCTTATAAACGTTGAGCTCGAAATTCCCTTGCGAGCCGGCGAACCCCACCGCAGCGGTTGCCCCGTGAACCTGCACGCACACCATGGTCATCGCTTCGCACTGGGTCGGATTGACCTTCCCCGGCATAATCGACGACCCAGGCTCGTTCTCCGGAATGCTAAGTTCTCCCAGGCCACAACGAGGCCCGGAAGCCAGCCAGCGGATATCGTTAGAAATCTTCATGAACGACGCCGCCAGCGTTTCCATCGCACCCTGGGCAAACACGATTTCGTCGTGAGCAGAAAGCGCCGCGAATTTGTTGCCGTGCGAGCGGAAGGGAAGTCCCGTAAGCACCGCAATTTGTTTCGCAGCCCGCTCGGCAAATTCAGGATGTGTGTTCAGTCCCGTCCCAACCGCGGTCCCACCGATCGCCAAATCGTATAGTCCCTCCTGCACTTGTTCGAGCCGTTTAATATCTCGCTCGAGCAAGCTTGCCCATCCCCCAAACTCCTGTCCGAAAGTCAGCGGCACCGCATCCTGCAAGTGAGTGCGGCCAATCTTTACGACGTCATTAAACTCCCTGGCCTTCGCCTCAATCGCGTCGTGAACGCTCTTCACGGCCGGAATCAGCGTGTTCTTCACCCGATCCGCGGCGGCAATATGCATCGCCGCAGGAAATGTGTCGTTCGATGACTGCGACATGTTCACGTCATCGTTGGGATGAATCGGCTTCTTCGATCCCATTTCGCCACCGGCAATCTCTATCGCACGGTTCGAGATGACCTCATTCACATTCATGTTCGTCTGCGTGCCGCTGCCCGTTTGCCAGATGCGCAGCGGAAACTGATCGTTCAGCTTGCCCGAAATTACTTCATCCGCCGCCTGAACGATGAGCTTCGCTTTATCCAGAGGTAACTTGCCGAGGGCCTGATTGACCAGCGCACATGCCTTCTTCAGAATGCCAAATGCCCGTATCAACTCCGGCGGCATGGTGTCTCGGCCGATGTCGAAGTGCAAGAGCGAACGCTGCGTCTGCGCACCCCAATAAACGTTCGAGGGGACTTCGATCTTTCCCATGCTGTCGGATTCGGTGCGGGTCTTTGGAACCTGAACAGGTTGTGCAACTGTAGGCATGAAAGCTCCTGATGAGCGCGGAGATGAAGCAACTGAAAATTATAGCGCCGGGTGACGAGTACTCCCATAACATGCTTGCCCGGATGTATCCACTAGGATACACTCGACAAAACGATGAGGAGAAAGAAAACTAATTACAAACCTCTCGACCGGTCGGCATATCTCGACAATCATGAGGTAATCGCGGAATATTTGTCGGCGGCCGCAGAAGACCCCAATCCACAGGTGTTCCTCGCCGCACTCGGAGATGTGGCCAAGGCGCAAGGCATGGCCCAGATCGCCAAGAGCGCGGGGCTTGGCAGAGAGAGCCTGTACAAAACCCTTAGCGATGGCGCGCGCCCGCGCTTTGAAACCATCAACTCCGTCCTGCATGCTCTCGGCGTCAAATTCGCCGTTGTTATCGAGCGCGAACACTAAATTGGAATCTGCCGAACATGGGTTGCATCGAACCGCTGGCTGCGTTCACGCGCCATGCTAGAATCATCGGTCTCTAACCGTGCCCGCAGCGAGTGTAATGCTTGCCAACCATGCCCGAAATCTTTGCCGCTGAAGACATCGAGACCCTGCCGCAGCCGAAACTCCGTTCACATCCGGTAAGCACGGACGTGCTGGTCATCGGCGCTGGCCCCACCGGTCTCGCCTGCGCGATCGAAGCGCTGAAGTCCGGGCTTCGTGTCATCGTGCTCGACAAAGGATGCCTGGTGAACTCGCTCTATCACTATCCGGCGGGAATGATTTTTTTTACCACGCCGGAACTGCTCGAAATCGGCGACGTCCCTTTCACCACAGCACACCAGAAGCCAACGCGAGAAGAAGCTTTGGAGTATTACCGCAAAGTCACCGAGCACTACAAGCTCGACATTCGGCAGTACGAGTGGGTAAAGACGGTTGTCGGCGAGGATGGAAATTTCAGCATCACCGCTACCGATCGCGCAGGACGACCGCACGACTATCGCACCCGTAAAGTCATCGTCTCGACGGGCTACTACGACCTCGCTAATCAGTTATGTATTCCCGGCGAAGACCTCGCCAAGGTTTCGCATTACTACGCCGACGCCCATCCCTATTACGACACGGACGTGCTGGTGATCGGCGGCAAGAACTCTGCTGCCATCGCAGCCCTTGATCTATGGCGTCACGGCGCGCGCGTTACACTTGCCTATCGCGGCACGCAACTGCATCACCACGTTAAATATTGGATCAAGCCCGATCTCGAAAACCGCATCAAAGCGAACGAAATCGAAGCCTATTTCAACAGCACGGTACTGGAGATTGGCGTTGATCACGTAGTGATCAACACGCCGAGCGGCACGCTGCGGCTTAAGAACGACTTCGTCCTCGCCTTGACCGGCTACCATCCCGATTACGATTTCCTCCGCAGCATGGGCATCGAACTCTCCGAAGATCAGCATCGGCCGGTATGCGATCCCCTGACACTGGAGAGTAACGTCCCGGGGATCTACGTTGCAGGCGTAATCGTCGCCGGCTCTCGAACCAACGAAATATTCATCGAAAACGGGCGCTTTCACGGCAAGCAAATCGCCGAGGATTTAAAACTCAAGTTACGGCCATAATCGTGAGACAGATTCGCCGCTCGGCTGATCCTCCCTTACGAATATAACCACCACACAGAAGTCGCTTTCACGATTCTTTTGCTACCCTAACCATTCCCATGGAACCCCAACCGGAGCCCGAACTACCTTCGATCTCCCTGTCGTCGTACGCACGGCTGGTGCGCTCAAACCGTAATTTTCGCCACTTGTGGCTGGCACAGATCGTCAGCGAAATTGGCGACTGGTTTTACACGCTTTCCATCTATACGCTCCTGCTGCAGTTGACCGGACATGCCAGCTCGGTTGCGCTGGCATTGGTCCTGCAAGTCTTGCCGCAGACATTCGTCGGCCCCACCGCCGGCGTGGTGAACGATCGCCTCCGTCGCAAGCACGTCATGATCGCAGCCGATCTGGCTCGATTTGTCATTGTCCTTGCGATGCTGCTGGTGCGATCGCGGTCGATGGTCTGGCTGATTTATCCCCTGTTACTCGGGGAGACTGTCATGGCTGCGTTCTTTGAGCCGGCACGCAATTCAGTCATTCCCAATATCGCCGCGCGAGGCGAGGTGCTCATCGCCAACACGCTTTCTTCAGCAACCTGGTCGGTGAATCTTCTCATCGGCGCGTCGGTGGGTGGCGTGGTCGCAGCGTTTTTCGGGCGCGATACCGTGTTCATTCTCAATGCGCTCTCTTTTCTCGCCTCTGCCCTTCTCATCCGCGGAATGCATTTTGTAGAACCGCACGCCGAGTCGGCTTCTCCGCTACGTGCGCGGGATCTGATTGATTTTTCGCCCGTTCTCGAAGGCATTCGCTATGTCCGCAACCACCGCATGTTGCGGCCTGCAGTTTTCGCGAAGGCGGGAGAACTTAACATCGGCCCCAGCTGGGTCATCTTCACAGTACTCGGCGCACATGAATTCGCCATCCACTGGCGCAACATTAATCCCGCCGGTGAAGCGATGCTTGGAATGAGTATCCTGCTCGGAGGACGCGGTCTCGGCGCCCTGATCGGCCCGGTGATTTCAGCCCGCTGGGCAGGCCGCAGCGATCGACGCCTGCAACTCGGGATATTTCTAGGCTATCTCACCATTGCCGCGGGCTACGGAGCGCTCGGGTTGTGCTCATCTGTTTGGCTGGCCAGCGCATGCGCCTTGCTCGCCCACGCGGGAGGATCGACAGTCTGGGTTTTCTCGACCACTTTGATTCAGTTGCATTCCGAAGATCGGTTTCGCGGCCGCGTCTTCTCAGCCGACCTCGGTCTTTCCATGTTTACCATTGCAGCCGGCGCCTATTTCTGCGGACGTTTTCTTGACGCTGGATTTGCCGCGCGCACGGTCGCCAGTTGGACGGGTTTGGTGATGATCATCCCAGCGGCTCTGTGGGCAGTATCGATGAGAGCCAAAAAAGAGAGAAAGAGCCTTCTTCGTTCGTGAGCACCGCGCCTTTTGGAGCTACTTTTGCTTTGCAACGCGATCAATCTTAGCCGCCATGATGAAATCGCTTTCAGTAAGTCCATCGACTTTGTGCGTCCAGAGTGTGATCCCAGCCTTGCCCCACGCCAACAGAATGTCCGGATGATGCCCCTCCTCTTCTGCCACGGCGCCCACTCGATTCACAAATTCGAGCGCCTTGGCAAAATCAGGAAACTGAAATTCGCGCTCGAGATGATGCTTTTTGACGACACTCCACTTCGGAACGGCTTTGCGCAGCCGCTCAAGTTCTTTTCCCTTGACCGCGGGAACTCCGCCGCTGCAAGGGATGCATTTTTTATCAGCCAGCTTCACAGGCATAGAATCGCTCCGCCGCCATGATAATCGAACTTACGAAATATCGCTTTGAGGCGAGTGAAACGAAGCGTCACAAAACATCTTTGAAACCCCGGCTACAAACACAGCATCTCTAAACTCTCACTCAGACCAAGGGTTTTTGGACAGCTAGACGATGACTGAACAACCGGCACGCGGCGGTTTCACTTCCAAGAGTCCCTGGCTTGTGGCGGTCGCCGTAATGTTGGCGACATTCATGGAGGTGCTCGACACCTCCATCGCAGCGGTCGCGCTTCCGTATATCGCCGGCAGTCTATCGGCCACGAACGACGAAGCTACCTGGGTTCTCACCAGCTACTTGGTGGCGAATGCAATCGTTTTGCCGGCAAGTACCTGGTTCTCGCTTCGCTTCGGCCGCAAGCGGTTTCTGATCGCCTGCATCATCATCTTCACCATCTCATCATTCGCGTGCGGCGCGGCGACCAGTCTCGGTTTTATTCTGATCGCGCGAGCTATCCAGGGCGCGGGCGGCGGCGCGCTTCAACCTCTTTCGCAGGCCATTTTGCTCGAAACTTTTCCTCCGCAAAAACGGGGATTGGCAATGGCGGTGTTTGCCCTGGGAGTGGTGGTTGCGCCGGTGCTTGGCCCGACTCTCGGCGGATGGCTTACAGATTCCTATTCGTGGCGCTGGGCTTTCTATATCAATATTCCGGTCGGCGTGTTTGCAGTTTTCATGATCTCGCGCTATGTCGTAGACCCCTCTTACATCAAGGACGCACACCCGGGAAAGCTCGACGGCATCGGCCTTGGCTTGCTGGCAGTTTGGCTGGGCGCCTTGCAGATCATCCTCGACAAGGGCCAGGAAGATGACTGGTTTGGCGCCGCTTGGATTCGCTGGGCCGCACTGATTTTAGTTATCGCCTTAGTCGCATTTCTCATTCGCCAATTTCGCCATTCCAAGCCTTTAGTCGACTTACGCGTCTTTCGCCATCGTAATTTCACGATCGGATGCCTGCTGATCGGCCTGTTCGGCGCTGCCATCTATGGACTCGTTACGCTGCTTCCGCTCTTTTATCAGGAACTCATGGGCTATACGGCGTTAGCCGCGGGGTGGGCAGTAAGCCCCCGTGGCGTTGGTGCGATCATCGCTATGCCAATCATCGGCTACTTGACCGCGAAAATAGACAACCGATGGCTGATTGCCTTCGGCTTCGGTTTATTTGCTGCAGCCAGCATCTGGTTCGGCGAGGTTAACCTTTCCATTGGCCAGTGGACGTTCCTGTGGGCCATCCTCATCAGCGGTTTCGGCTCAGGGTGCATCTTCGTTCCGCTTTCGACCACCGCAATGGCATTCCTAAAGAATGAGGAAATCGGGAACGCCAGCGGCCTTTATAATCTGCTGCGCAACATCGGCGGTAGCATCGGAATTTCTGTGGTAAACACCATCGTCGCGCGCCACGAGCAACTCCATCGCAACGAACTCGCGGCATCGCTCACCCCCGGGCGCATCGCTGTCCACGGCGCAATTCAGGGCACACAGCAATTCCTGGGCGCGCAAGGAGCCTCGTCTACAACGGCTCTCCAGCAAGCTTATGGGCTGATCAACGTCACCCTGAACACCCAGGCGCGCCTGTGGTCCTATGTCGATGATTTTCGCTACATGGCATTGATGTGCTTTGCCTGTGTGCCCATCGTGTTCCTGCTGAAGAAAGCAGTCGGTAAAAAGGGCGCAGCGGCCGCGGCGCATTGACGGCGACGGGTGTTTAAGATGGTCGAGAAGAAAACTCTCTCGATTCCTTCTCGTGCAGAAGTCGCAGGTAACACTCGCCATGAATCGCGCGGCCAAGGGCGTCTGCCTTGGCGGTTTCAAGGGAAACAGGTTTCTTACAGACTGGGCACAACGGAAGTGCCGCTTCATCATCAGGGGTCATGAGTCTCCGAGTGAGGAATCGAAGTGGCGTGTCCCATTCAAACCCCCGTACGGACGATTAGTTGCGCCTTCCGAATCCGATGGCTAGAACGGAATGTCCTCATCGGTAATCGGGCTCACTCCCGCCGGCTCCTGTTCAGGCGCCCGCTGATCGAAGTTATTGCCGTTACCCGCCGAAGCGCCCGCGCCGCGGGAATACGACCCGCCGCCTTCGCCTTCACCCCGTCCACCAAGCAGGATCAGATCACTGGCCACGACCTCAGTCATATATTTTTTCTGGCCGCTGGTCTTGTCGTCCCACGAACGGGTCTGGAGCCGCCCTTCGATAAAAACTTTGCCACCCTTCTTCAAATACTCTCCGGCAATCTCCGCCAGCCGTTGCCACAGCACAACATTGTGCCATTCGGTGCGGTCCTGCCATTCACCGGCCTTGTCTTTGAATCGTTCGTTGGTGGCGATCGTCAGCTTTGCAACGGGCGTGCCCTGCGGCGTGTACTTCACCTCGGGATCCTTCCCCAGATTGCCGATCAATTGAACTCGATTGAGACTTTTTCCAGCCATGGGAGCTCCTTAAGGGGTTCACTATAGCAGAAGGAAGTGCTCCAGGAATGGTGCAGAAAGAAGAATTGATTTGGGCAGTGCCGTTTTGGTTCAACCACCGAGGGCACGAAGGTCCACGAAGGCTCGGGAAGATTTCCTTCGTGTTCCTTCGTGGCCTTAGTGGTTAACTTCGGGCAAGGCGGAGAGTTAAAGAAAACGCGCTATAATCCCACCATGCCCTCTGCACCCGGAGCGCCCAAAGCCGTCGGAATGGTTCCCGATGAAATGAAGTGGGAGCCGAAGTCCAAAGGCCTGACCACCCCGCGCAAGAAGAAACCGAAAGAACTGGCCGTCATCACCGAGTGCTGCACCGGATGCGCCGGTTCGCCCGCGTGCGTGGAATATTGCCCAGTGGAAGACTGCATGTTCTGGGTGCCCGACGAAGATAGCACTCCTTTCGGCCGCATCGCAGTCGATCCCATCCTCTGCATCGGCTGCAAAAAATGCCTCAGCAAAGGCCCCGATGGCTGCTTCCTGGACGGCTGCCCCTGGGATGCTATCGCGATGGTGGATACAGCGGAAGTAGAAAAAGAAGTCGGCGCGATGGCGATTTAGCTTTCCCGTCATCCTGAGCGGAGCATGAAATTCGCGTAGCGGATTCATGCCGCAGTCGAAGGATCCCTACCACTTGCATCGAGAGCGGCTCCTGTCAGCGGGAGCAAATCGCACCGGTTCCCGTACAGCTCCTCGAAGACTGCGCCGTGCCGTACGGATTCACAAATCAAAATTGATTACGAGGATGCTCGGGAGCGTATCGCCTTCTCAGTTTCCGCCGCTTGCTTGCGCACGTCGTCAGAAATGTCTGGCAGATCACGCTCGTAAGGAAGTACTGCCTGAATATCCTCGGGCTTTCCGATCAGGTATAGTGCTCGCAACGCTTCCCAAACCTGGTCGGTCGAAGGATCGACCACAGCGATCTCCGCGCCAGCAGCCACATTTGCCCCCGTGCCACTGACGGAGCGAATCCGTCCTGGGATTGGCGAGCGAACTTCAAGAATCTGCCCCTCGGCGCTTTTCAGCTTGGCGATCAGCCCCTTCTGGTGAATCGCGGTTCCAGGGCGGTCCGAATCAAGGATCCGTCCCGATTGTGGCGCCGTGATCTGGACAGGCTGCAGTAACGCAACGATCTGCGCGCGCCCGCTTGCATCGCCGAATCGCACCAGCGACAAAGCCGCGTTGCCCTGCACCATCGGTGAAGGATCGTTGAGCATGTTGCGCAGTGCATCGTGGAATCCCGCTCCGGCCGTATCCTGTCCCATCACCCACGCGTCAGTATTTCGAACTTCTTCGACCGGATCGTTGGCCAAACGCACCAGATCCGGATACCACTGTTTTGCGCTTGCATCCTGGTGCGTGATGCGCTCACCCACCTGCACCAGCGCCTGCTGAATGTGCCGCGGCTTTTTCGTATCGTGTATGTAATCGTTCAGTTGCGCGTCGGTAAGTTTCCGTCCAAACCACGTGTTCCACCAGAAGAGAAACGGCATCAGGCAGATCAGCCATGCCACGACAAAGAAGAGAAGCTTCTGGTTGCGGGACATGCCGGGCTTGGTTGGAGTAGTTGCTGCCATGATGTTTCTAACAATGTCATCCCGAGAAGAGCAGTAGCTCTTCGAGGGACCTAACGATGCGCCAGGTGTCGCAGTGCAGTTGGCGAGATCCAATCAGCCGCATACGCCGTAGGCCTTCCCCGACACCGCATCGTCACTGAAGTCCGATATCAGGTTCCTCACCGCCGCTTCGCACCGGTTCGGAATGACAGCATCGCTAAGCTATTCCACCACATCCGCATCCAGCACGCGCTCCTGCTCCAGATAATGCGAGACGGCATACTGCCAAAAGCGGCGTCTGAAGCTAGATTTCGACCAGTTGCGGCCAATGTTTCTAACAATGTCATCCCGAGAAGAGCGGTAGCTCTTCGAGGGACCTAACGATGCGCCGCGTGTCGCATTGCAGCTGGCGAGATCCAATCAGGCGCATATGCCCTAGGCCTTCCCCGACACCGCATCGTCACTGGAGTCCGATATCAAGTTCCTCACCGCCGCTTCGCGCCGGTTCGGAATGACATCATGGTTAAGTTATTCCACCACATCCGCATCCAGCACTCGCTCCTGCTCCAAATAATGCGAGACGGCATACTGCGCCAAAAGCGGGGTCTGAAGCTGGATTTCAGCGCCGATCCATTCGCCTTTATTGTGCGGTGCGTTGGGCGCATGCTTGCTGTTTCCGCCGCTGCCGAACTGCGGCCCGAAATCTGCGCTCTTGATCTGGTCGAACTGCTTGATCCCCCGCCAGGCCTCATCGCCGACGGTGCCGGAAACATCGATCTTTAATCGAAGGGTTGACATGTAGATAAACTGCGGTGACTAACTATGCGGAAACCACCGATACAACATAAAGTACACCAACACCCCGGTCACGCTCACATACATCCAGAGAGGCCAAGTCCACCTCGCGATGGCGCGATGAAGAGCATAGCGTCCGCGCAAAGCCCGGGTGAGTGTCACGATGACCATGGGAACAATCACGATCGCCAGCGTGACATGTGGAATCAACACCACAAAGTAAACCGTGCGCCAAATTCCTTGCCCAAGAAAAAGAATGTCGCCAACATGCGCGTGAAAATATACATAGCAAACTAGAAACAGGGCAGACGCCACCACGGCAGCGATCATGCAAGCCCGGTGCGCCGCAACGCGGCCGCGCGCGATCAGAAATCTGCCCGTGCCCAGCAATACTGCGCTCACTCCATTCAAACTTGCGATCAGTCCGGGGAAATATGCGTACTGTTCGGCGATCATAGCTTATTGACTATATTTTTGATCAGAGGCTACGCCTCATGCTCTCGAAGATCTGGCACGCCGGTTCGCCATCAGAAATGCGAGCGCAAACATCACCAATGAGAACAAAAGCAAAGTCGCCATCGACGAGGAAAGCGGGAACGCCGATTCCATCCCCGGATAAAGCAAAGCCCGCAGCGCCTCCACGCCATACGTAAGAGGATTGATATACATCAACACCCGAAGCCAACCTGAAGCGCCAGTCATGGGAAACAACGCGCCCGAGAGCAGCCAGAGCGGAATCAAAAACAGATTGATGATTCCGTGAAATGCCTGAGTCGAATCCATGGGCCAGGCGATGGCGAAACCGAGCGCGGTCAGGGCAAAGGAAATCAGAAATACGACGAGCGCTACCAACAAAATCTGCACCAGAGTCACGTGTATATCCGCAAAGGGCGCGAATACGAGGAAGATCATTCCTTGAATCGCCGAGAGCGTGGTCCCACCTAAAACTTTTCCCAGCACAATGGCCGAGCGCGGCACCGGCGCCACCAGAACAGACAGCAGAAATCCTTCTTTCCGATCTTCGATCACCGACATCATGGTGAAGATCGAAGTAAACAGCACGATCATGATCAGCGCGCCGGGATAGAAGTAATCCATGTAATGCTGCTGGTCAGCGCCGCCGCCCGATCGGAAAGACGTCCCGAACCCAGACCCGATCACCACCCAGAAGACAATGGGGGATGCAAGTACTCCGACCACCCTGGTTTTTTGCCGGTAAAAGCGCACAATCTCTCGCCACCAGAGAGTGAATGCCGGCAGCAACACGCCTCCTGACGCAGGGGACACTGGCCGGGATAGCGTAGCAGTCTGTGTAGCCATGAAAAGCTAACTCGCTTTCGTTGAGGGAGTTTTTGCCGCTGGGGCTGCGGCTTTCTTTTTGCCCAGAATCCCCTTATCGCGCAACTCCCAATATGCGTTCAACAAGAACGTCAGGGAGAGCACCAGAAGAATCAGCGTCATGAAAAGTCCGTCGATCGTCGCTGAGAACGGCGCGAGCGTGATCATGCCGGTCAGAAAAATCCACACTACGCCCACCAGCGGAATCACTCCAAGCGCCAGCGAAAGAACAAGCATCATAGAAAGCACCTTACCTCCTGGGATGTTCCGAGGCAGATTCCGCCTCTTGATCTTGCTCGCTCCAAAACTTGTGACCGGTACGGCGGATGAAAACATCCTCGAGTGCCGGCTTGCTGACTGAAAGCGCTTCTACTTCTCCGGGGAAAGCCTCGACCACTTCGGTTACGAAGCGGTGCCCGCCCTCGCGCTCGATGCGGACCTGGTTCTCCAACACCGTGGCGGCCACGTGAAATCTCTTGCGGATGTTTTCTGCCAGAGCTTCCGCATCATGCGACGCCTGGAACAAAACTACATCGCCGCCGATCTCGCTCTTCAATTCCTCAGGCGTGCCGATCGCGACCAGATTCCCCTCGCTCAAGATCGCCAGCCGGTCGCAGCGCTCCGCTTCTTCCATCAAATGCGTTGTCACGAGCACGGAGACATGTTCTTCATCGCGCAGCATATGCAGATATTGCCACAAATCGCGCCGCGCTCCCGGATCAAGGCCGGTAGTCGGTTCGTCCAGCAACAGCACTCCCGGATGATGCAGTAACCCCTTAGCCAGTTCGATTCGCCGCTGCATGCCTCCAGAAAAGCTTTCGACCTTTTCGCCTGCCCGGTCTGCCAGGCCAACGCGCGAGAGGATTTCCTGGATACGCTTCTGCAAGGCCGAGCCACGGAGTCCGTAAAGATGTCCCTGATGCCACAAGTTTTCATATGCAGTCAGCTTCGCGTCTATACTTTGCGCCTGAAACACCACTCCAATCTGCCGCCTCAGCCGCGCCGGGTCTTCTGCCACGTCGCATCCGATGATGGTGGCGCGCCCGCCGGTGGGAACCATCAGGGTGGAAAGAATCCGGAAGAGCGTGGTCTTTCCGCTGCCGTTTGGACCGAGCAATCCAAACAACTCCGCCGGCCGAACGTCAAATGAAATCCCATTGAGCGCGGTTCGCTCCTCGTAGCGGTGTACAAGGTTTTGTACCGAGATTGCGGGCGCAGCCGCGCGCGTTACTTCGGAGTCGGGATCGGCGAAGACTGAAACTTTCGATGCCAAAGGATATCCTGAGATAAGTTTGATACTAGTTTAAGGGAATCAGACGCTCTTCCCAAATCGAGCGTACCCAAGCTACGTGACCAAGGCTATGCGACCCAGTCTACGCTGCGGAACGATCACCCTGTGCCTGCGGTACACGCTCCGCAAAGGCCGCCGGCACATGCCGCCACACTTGAATAGCCAGAACCACTGTGGTCGCGAGCAAAAGTGCTCCCACTGCAACGTGAGCCACCGTGGAAGCGACCATCGGCATTTCCGGCTGTGCCGCATCGCGGCCCCACGCTACTCGCGTAACGAACGCTGCAAAGCCGAGACAGAGTTGCGCGATCAGGAGCGAGATCAGGATGATCGCCGAGCGCCGGATCGGCTCAATCCTCGAGTAGACCGAGATCGCTCGAATGCCGGTCCATGCCAGGACAAATGAAACCATCACCGCATTCAGCACATGCGGCCACCAGCTCATGCCGTGGTGACGGAACATGGCGCCGAGAATCAGTTGTACGTAAAGCACAAAAATAGAACACAGCGTCAGCGCGAAAAGGCTGGGCCTTCGCTGGTCAAACTCGATCTTGGGAGGCTCTTCAATCCAGCTTCGTCCGGTAAAAACCGCAATGCACACGGCGATGCAGAAGAACGTTTGCGCCACAGTGGCATGAGCGGCCGAGAGCCAGGGCGGCTGGAGGAACAAAACGGTCATTCCACCGAGCGTGGCTTGCACAATCACGGTGCCGAAAGCGGCGAGAGCCAGCCAACGCATCCACCGCCTGCGTTCCACGAAGAAAGTCCAGCAGGCAATTGCCAGCGTCAGAGTCACCAGGGTGCCCGCAACCATTCGGTGGCTCCACTCGTAGCGCACGCCACCCACAAAATGTGGAACTTTAACCAGATAACCGAACGACGTCGGCCAGTCTGGGACCGAGAGACCAGCGTCGTTGCTGGTGACCAGCGCCCCAAAGGTGATGACAATGATGGTCGCGCAGGCTACGAAAACCGCGAATACATGATGCGCGTGGTTGTATTTGGTTGGAAGCGCCTTCAGAAAACTACCCCTTGAGTTAAACGCCGCGAGAGCCGCTCGGGCCGGGCTTTGCAGCCCAGCCCGACTTTCGATTCTAGCAGACCAGACCTGCTATTCCCCCGCCGCTTTGAAGCTCTGGTCGACGGTTTTTGTTTCCTTCGGCCCAACTGTCACCTTCTGATCCTGCTCGCCAAGTTTTTCGTGCACGAAAGCGATCGTGTAGTCCCCGGGTGGTAATCCCTTGATTTCATAGTTCCCGCTCTTATCGGTAACCGCGTAGAACGGGCTCTTCACCACGTTGATGAACATCTTCATCCACGGATGCTGATTGCACTTTACCGGCAGCATGATTTCTTCACGGGCAAAGCTCTTATCGATTGCCGGAGTAGACGGCGGCTGCGATTCATTCCACTCGCGATTGTCTTTCGGCGTGGGATGAATATTATGCGTGGTCTGATCGTCGTTCTTGATCTCGACGGTCTGGCCAGCCATCACGCCAAGCACGTGAGGATGATATTTGCAGCCCTGCTGTTCCAGCGTGACCGGGTCTTTCGGAACGTCGAATGTGCGGTTGTCGAGGCCGTCCTTCACGTAAACGAACACGTTCGCCAGGTCTCCGTTGTCCACGACGAGATTCTCCGCCTGGTTCGTGCCCTTGCACGCGGGATCCTGGCTCATATCGATTTTTACAGGCTTGGGCACAGTACCATCGAATTTCACCGTGCCCTTAATCGTAGCAACCGTAGCGGGATCGATCGGAGCAGCCGCTGGAGCCGGCGTCGCCTGCTGCTGTTCCGCACTGTTGTTCGATTGCTCCGTATTCTTGTTGCAAGCCGCGGTGAGCAGCAAGCCGCTCAACGCCAGCATGCTGACCGCGGTCTTCCAGGCTGTTCCGTTATTCATGATGTCGCCTTTCTGTAGTTCGAATCATTAGTTATTTATTGTATGCAAATTCACTGTTAGCGGGAGCCGCCTGTTACCGCATGAGACTGCATTGCAGCTTGCCGAACCTTGCTCTTCGGTTGCAGCGCCGCGGATGCATGAGGCATCGAGGCCGCGACTCGCTTCTGTTCCTCCGGCGTTAACTGGAAGATGTAATCGGTCAGAAGCTTCCTATGATCGCCAGTGTAGCCATTGAACGATGAAGGCGTCGGCCCCGCGAATATCCATTGATTATCTTGCTCCTTAAACAGACCCGATGGCATGGCGGTTCCTGGGCTTACAGACTGCGGATCGGTAATCCAGCGCTCCACCCAGTCCGGCTTCAGGCGCTCTTTCGCCAGCAGGAAATTTGGAGCGGTTGCGATCTTGTCGTGATTCGGATCGCCCGTTGCATGGCACTTAAGGCACGGTGCAGCTGTACTTGAGAACAAGCTTCGCGCCATGTCCGTTTCTTTCGCGGTAAGCACCGGAACTTGCTCAGGAATATACGGCATCGGTTGCTGCGACAATGCCTGGAAGAACCGGACCAGGATACGCAGCTCGTTGTCGGAGAAAAAGAATGTTGGCATGCGAACTTTCAAGTAAGGCCGTACGCCGTCACGATTGGTATCCGTCGTACTCAGTGCCGGGTTCGATAAAAACTTCCGCATCCACTCTGGATCGACACGCGCGCCCTCGGTCAACAGCTTCGGCGGCAACTGTTCCTGCGCATCCTGATATTGCGGCAGCCCCATCAGAATCGTTTTCTGACCGGGAATGAATTGGTGGCAGCCCATGCAGTTGTATTTCTTGACCAGCCACCAACCGTTCTGAATGTCCTGCCGCGAGTCTCCCGGTCTGTATTGATAGCTCGCGGGAAGGGAAGTCTCCTCGCTTCCCATCAGGAACGTGGTTAGATCGAGAATCTGATCTTTCGTCAGATGCAGATTCGGCATGCGCAGAGCTTCGGTTTCGCTCTTCACCATGCCTTCGTCATAAACGTTCGGCTCGGCAAGCTTGTGCTCGAAAAATCCCTTGAGGTTAAACCACGGTTTGGTTGCCGGACCATCCGGCAGCCGCGCCAGGTCTTCTTTATTCTTGATCGGTTCGGCATCCTCCCCGCCGCGCTGCGCTTTTTCCGTGAACAAAGCAAAATCGAGGCGCTCGATCGGCTTGCTGCCTTCGAATGTGAGTTCGGTGCCGATGCGGCCTTCATCTTCCAACCCGGATATCTCGTGACACCCGGCGCATCCAAAATGCTGCACCCATTTCTTGCCTTCAGCCTTCAGGCTGGGATCGTCCATGTAGGAAGCGTCCGCATAAGAAGACGGTTCTTTCTTCTTCTGCGTCATCAGGAAACTCGCGATGTCTTCTGCGTCTTCCGGAGAGAGCCGCAGGCTTGGCATCACCGTCATGTTCTGCACTTGCAGTTCATGGCCGTCGTTCGGGCACTGGCTGTGATCGAGATCGAACTGGTAGGGAAGTCCCTTTTTCGCGTAATCCTCCGGACCGATGTCCTTCTTCTCGTATGGACAATAGGGGCGGGTTCTCTCGCGAGCATCGTGAATCCAGCGGACCAGATAATCGTAGTTTGCTTTTTCGCCTTCGCGACTAAGATTTGCCGCGAACGTTCCGCCGACCATCCGATCGCCTTCACCGATCGAGTGGCAAGCCAGGCATCCGCGCTCTTCAAATAGTTCTTTGCCATGCGCGGCATTGCCCGGCTTATGTTTGGGAAGAGGATCGGTAAGCCCCGATTGCCAGATGAACGCCGAGATCGCCTGAATCTGATGGTCGGTCAAGCGGAAGTTCGGCATTTTCGTTGTCGGCCGGAAATCCGTCGGCTTCTTCAGCCATACTGGAATCCAATTCTGGTTGAGCTTCAGCCGGACGTCTTTCAGATTTGGCCCAACCTTTTTCACGTCTTGCATCAGGCTGTGCGATTGAAAATCGAGTTGCTGCAGGTGGCCTGAAAGCTTGGTGTTGGCTACGCGCAGGTCAACCGCCTCGGTGTTGAGCCGGTTCGCCTCGTCATTGGTTTGCGCGGCATCGGCCTGCTTCATCAGATAGGCCGCCTGCTTTAGATTGTCCTTCTTCTGGTTCTCGATCTGCTTGATCTGCTGGCTGATCGTGTTCAGGTCGTCGGGCTCTTTATCGTAGCCTTCGAAGCGGTGGCAGCCCATGCAGCCCTTTTGCCGGTACAGATCTTTTCCATTGTTGATGGTTTCAAACTGAACATCCCCGCTCACAAGAACCATGTCTGCCGCATGGCAATTTTGACAACCTGCCTGCGCATTCTCCTTGGGAAATAGCGGCCAGAGCCAGTGCTCGTAATTCCCATGCGCCTTCTCCATGCTGGTTGTGGCGCGGCCATTTCCCTGATGACAGGGTGTACAGCCGAATTTTTCCGGATCGTGAATTTGCAGTAATTCCGGGTCCGTATGGCTGGCGAAAGCCTCTGCGTATTCGTCCGGCTTCTTTTCGCCTTTGTCCATCATTGAAACCGGCGTGATCTTCAGCGGCTCGCGCGTGTTCATGTGGCACGATTCGCAACGGTCCACAATGTTCGCATCCGCCACATTGATCTGCACAATTGCAGGATCCCAGTCCGCCGCGCGCTTCTTCAATCCATCAATCTGCTGCGGAGTGAGGTTGACCATGTGGTCGGAAAGATACTCATCCATCTTTGCGTGAGCGGCAGTCACCGGCTTCAGAACATCGCCCAATTGCAAACTGAGCTTGGTCTTTTCAGCGCGAATGCCGTTATAGGTTTCCTCAAGCTGCGGAAAAGTGAACTGTTTCTTAGTGCCGTCCGGGAATTTAACCGTGGCCGATTCCGCCTTGTAGGCATCGATCTGCTTCTGCTTGCTCGCTTTGGCAGAGGCGCTGGTGCTGGTTTCAAACTCGTAGGTCAGCGCGTTGACATAGGCGCGGCGGTCGGTAAAAACGCTTTGCACGGCAAGTAAATTCGCATTCGTGTCGTCCAGTTGCTCGCGAATCTTGGCAGCCTGGGCCTTCGTATCCTGAGTCGCCTTCTCGTAAGCTTGCGTCAGCCCTGCATAGTCGGAATTATTCTCAACGTCTTTTTCCGAAGACACGGATTTCGAGCGCGCCGTGTTCAGGAATACCGAATAGCGGTCTTTCCATTGATCCTGGAACGCCTTCCAGGGCCGCTGTCCCCAGGCCTCGTCCCACAAAGCCCAGAACAACGTCGCCATTAGAATCACGATCGCGATCAGATAGTACGCAGCGTACGATTTACTTGTGATCGGGTCCTGCTCCGGTTGTTCAGGCACGACGGATATTCCCTCCGAAAATTCCCTACCTTGTCATTCCGGGCGAAGCAAGGAATCTGCTTTCCTGTACGCCGTCACAGCATAGTTCGATCAACCAACCGCCAGCACAACAGCCCTGACCAACGACGACCAACTAAACGTTGAACCAGGGCGTAATCCACACGTACTTGATGTGCCACAAAAGCCGAATCCCCATCTTGATCGGCAAAGCGACCATCGTCAGCAAAAGAAACTGCGTGAGCGAAAATTGCAACAGGCTCATGCGCTTGAAGTCTTTCGCCATATATCGCCGGAACAGCGAGTAGACGATAAAACCTCCAAGTATGTAATACCCGCCGACGACAATCAGGCCAAAGAGTCCCTTGCCGAGGTTCGACGTGATTCCAAAAATATCCGGCAGATCGCGATTCACCTCGTAGATCAACCGGTTGTGGTCCCACGTTTGCCCCGGCCAGAACCATTGCCAGCCAGGCCCCCTGATAAACGTTCCTATCAGAATCATGGAGACCCACAGAACAATGAAGCCGAATAAAAATGTGGCGATCGAAAACTTGCGCTGCCTCCAGGTGTAATAACCGCTGCCCAGCGGATTCGTATCGATGTAGGGAATCACCATCAATCCCACGATGATCATCGTCGGCATGACTACGCCCGCGATCCATGGATCGAAGTAAACCAGCATCTCCTGCAATCCGAGGAAATACCAAGGCGCTTTCGCCGGATTCATCGTCAAGTTCGGGTTCGCAGGTTCTTCGAGTGGCGCGTTCAGCGTGATCGACCAGACCATCAGAATGATCGTAATAATGATCGCCGCGAGAAATTCAATGCGCAGCAAAAACGGCCAGACGTGAACTTCCTTTTGCCAGCCCTGTTTGAACGGCCAGGTCTTGCGATGATGAGTCTTGGCCAGCGCGGCGTCGCCTTCCAACTGCTCGATGAGCAGATCATTGGCATGAGCCTGCTTCCACGCGAGACAGATGTAAAAGATGAGAAGCGGGATCAATGCCACGATCGGCACATTGTCCGGGGCCGAACAAATCTCCCAAAGCTGTCGCCAATCCATAAGATTTTCTCTATAACGCCAAGCTGGCTCGAATCAACACCCTTGAAAGTTTGTCGTTCCGAACTCGCGCCAGGCGCGGGTGAGGAACCGTACGACCTGAATCCCATGAACTGCGATCAACAGGAATTACCCCGGAACCGATCTACTCTCCCGCAGCCTTCGGCCCGCGACGCGGCTTATCCGCTTCTGCCGGCAGCATCACCGGCGCCGGCCCCGAAATCCCACCATCTTTTCTAACCCGCCAGAAATGCACAATCATCAGCACCGAAGCCACAATCGGAATTCCGATGCAATGCCAGATGTAGGACCGCAACAAAGCATTCGCATCGACAATCGACCCGCCTAGCAGCCCGAACCGCACATCGTTATAAGGAGTCATGCCCAGCTGTGCCCCGAACGGCCCTTCATGCCCGAGCAGTGGCGTAGCGCGCGCCATGTTCGTGCCCACGGTGACCGCCCAGAAGCCCAGTTGATCGTCCGGCAACAGATAGCCGGTGAATGAAAGCAGGAGGGTGAAAACCAGCAGCAGAACGCCAATGTTCCAGTTGAACTCGCGCGGCTTCTTGTAGGAGCCCGTCAGGAACACGCGGAACATATGCAGCCACACCGCAATCACCATCAGGTGAGCCGCCCAACGGTGCATATTGCGCAGAATCTTTCCAAACGGAACATCGTGCTCGAGGTACAAGACATCGCGAAATGCCTGCACCTTCGTCGGGTGGTAATAAAACATCAACAGCACGCCCGTGTAGGTGAGGATGATGAACAGCAAAAACGTAATCCCGCCCATGCCCCACGTGTAGCTGTAGCGCACAGCATCGCGATTGATCTTGGCAGGGTGCAAATGCAGGAACACATTCGAAAGCACGCCCAGCGCCCGGTTCCGCGGCGTGTCATCGTGCTTGTGTCGGAAGATCGAAGTGTAGACCTGAGTCTTGGTTGGATCCTTCAACCCCTCGATCTGCTCTTTCGCCTTGGTAGGGATGTCGACCTTCATCGCCTGAATGTCTTCCTTCACGCGATCGACCAATCCCACCTTGCCGTTCTTGCCGTTATTTTCCTCAGCCATAAATGATTTCCATTTGCTTCGAACTCACCAAGATGTCATTCCGAACCGGCGCGAAGCGGCGGTGAGGAACCTTACGACCGCAAAACCCGTAACAAGTGACGCGAGGACGAACTACATTACGCCGATAAAAACGACCCCGGATCATTGAAGTGAGTCGGCTGCCCCTTGGGCCACGAATAAAGCTTCGAAGTATCCACGAGAATCTGTCCGTCAGGCGCCACTTCCACTTTGGCCCGATCCATCGGCCGCGGCGCCGGACCTTCGAAGTTGATTCCTTCACTGTCGTAACCGCTGCCATGGCACGGACACTTGAACTTGTTCTCGCTGGGTTTCCAATCCGGCGTGCATCCCAAATGCGTGCAGCGGGCGTAGATCACAAAAATGCGGTCCGGCGTACGATCCACCCAGATGCGGTATTTCTGCTGGAACTTGGTGTCAACGCCCAGAGCAAACTCCGATGGGTAACCAATCTTGAAAACTGTATTCGGTTCAAAAAGAGTGCGGGGAAGAAAGAATCGGAAGAAAGCCAGAAACCACGCCGTCAGAAATGCAGTCACGCCAATCCAGGTCAGTCTTCGGCGTCGCCGGTCGATTTCCAGATTCGACGGCCCGGTCGAAGCCACCCCGGCGGCAGCCGCTGCTTTCGAGGTTCCCACTGCTGGAGTGCCCACGTATTTCGTGGCATCTCCCCCGGTGCGGGGCGCAGGTTGCGCCGCAGTTGGTGTCGGACTCGGGTTCGGTGCCTCAGCTCCCGGAACCGCCATTGCTGACCTCCTATCGCTGCAATCTCGTCCTAATCGCCGGCGGCGGCCAACAGTTGCGGCGCCGCTTGCCCCCCGATCGTATAAGAAGA
>DASXEG010000091.1:0-3367 GCA_036490235.1 Candidatus Sulfotelmatobacter sp.
CGCTCCAGCGCCTGCTGCAGGTTTTCCAGTGAGTTGGCCACGCTGAAGCGCAGATATCCTTCCCCAAAAGCTCCAAAGGCTGTACCGGAAAGCGCGGCGACTCCCGCCTGATCCAGCAACGCATCGGCGAGTGGCTTCGACTTCCAGCCGGTTTTCGTGACGTTCGGAAAAACATAGAACGCACCCTTCGGCATGCGGCAGGAGAAGCCCTTGATCTTGTTCAGGCCAGCGACGAAGACATCGCGCCGCCGCTTGA
This sequence comes from Candidatus Sulfotelmatobacter sp., assembly GCA_036490235.1. Taxonomy (GTDB): domain Bacteria; phylum Acidobacteriota; class Terriglobia; order Terriglobales; family Acidobacteriaceae; genus Sulfotelmatobacter. Next base: position 257 of record DASXEG010000091.1, read on the forward strand.
ACTCCTCACACATGTGATCGACAGAGCTTTGATCGCCGTTTAGAGCTTCGACCCCGGCCATTTGCGTAAAACTGGCCGTGCAGGAATTCGAATTAGTCATCAGCCGCGTCATATGCGCGGCGAGATCGGGACGCATTACTCCGTAGCCCATCCGCCATCCGGTCATGGCATAAGTCTTCGAGAAACCGTCCAGCAGAATCGTTCGCTCCTTCATCCCCGGCACGGACATGATGGAGAAGTGCTCGCCTGCGAAGATCAGCCGGCTGTAGATCTCATCCGACAGAACCATAATATTGCGATCGCCGATGACACGGGCCACCTGCTCGACATCATCACGCAGCATTACGCCGCCTGTAGGGTTCTGCGGCGAATTCAAAATAATGAGTCTGGTGCGACCCGTAATGAGGCCCGCCAGTTCATTTACATCAACGGAGAAGTCGCGATCCTCGCGCAACCGAATCGGAACCGCCTTGCCGCCGATGTAGTTGACCATCGATTCATAAATTGGGAAGCCAGGATTCGGATAGATGACTTCATCGCCTTCGTCAATAAGAGCCAGCATCGTGAAGAAAATAATTGGCTTCCCGCCAGGGACGACAACCACCTCTTCCGCCGCAACCTTTACCCCGCGAGTTCTGCTCACGTAGTCGGCGATCGTCTGCCGCAACTCGGGCAAGCCGGCCGAAGGGCCGTAATGCGTCCAACCGTTGTGCAGCGCATCCACGGCTGCCTCAATCACGTTGGCGGGGGTATCGAAATCGGGCTCGCCAATTTCGAGATGGATAATGTTTTTGCCTTGGCGCTCCAGCGCTCGCGCTTTGTTCAAAACTTCAAATGCAGTCTCCGTGCCCAGCCGCGACATTCGCCGTGCAAGTTGCAGTTCGTGCTGGATGGTTGGTGGCATCAGATAAACCGCTCCTTAATTCCCAGACCGCACATTATACGACGGACGCACCCGCGGAACGGTCTTGCCGATAGTCAATTGCCTCGCGTACCATGGCTGGTTTGTCATAACTCTTTTCGTTCCAGGCCGTCCAAGGTGAATATGCGAAAAAGCCTTCTCTTCACATTGATTGCCCTACTGTTCGCCAGCCTGAACATAAATGCTCAAAGTCCGTCCTCCGAGCCGGCTTTACCCTACAGTCCGAGTCTCGATGTGTCTTCGATGGACAAGTCCGTCGATCCTTGCGTCGACCTCTACAAGTATTCGTGCGGCGGATGGCAGAAGAAGAACCCGATCCCGCCCGATCAGACATCCTGGTCGGTCTACGGCAAGCTCTACGAGGACAATCTGACCTTCCTTCGTGGAATGCTGGAGCAGGCCGCGCAGCCCAACGAACAACGAAACGCCATCGAGCAAAAGATCGGCGACTTCTACGCCGCGTGCCTGGATGACGCCGCAATAGAAAAACGCGGCATTTCGGCGATTCAGCCCGAACTCGATGAGATTGTGAAGATCAAGTCTGCCAAAGACATAACCCCGGCCGTGGCGCATTTGCAGCTCACATTCTCGCGGTATTCCTACACAAGCTCCATGTTGTTCGCAGCGGGCTCAACGCAGGACCCGGACAATTCGGAAGAGGTGATCGCCGATGTCGACCAGGGCGGCTTGGGCTTGCCTGATCGCGACTACTACACAAAAGATGACGCCAAATCCAAGGAAATTCGCCAGCGATACGTGCAGCACGTACAAAAAGTATTCGAACTCATTGGCGATTCCCCTGCCGCAGCGAAGAAGAATGCGGAGACAGTGATGCGCATAGAGACCGCCATGGCGAAAGCCTCTCTTACTCGCGTCGAGCGCCGCGATCCCCACAATCTGGTTCACAAAATGAAGGTCGCGGATCTCGCTAAGCTGGCGCCCAATTTCGATTGGGTTGCGTATTACCGGGAGATGCATTATCCGGACTTCGCCACACTCAATGTGGATTCCCCCGCGTTTATCAAAGAACTCAACTCGCTTCTCGCGTCAGAACCTATCGAGAACTGGAAAACGTACTTGCGGTTCCACGTGGCAAACACTTCCTCCCCTTATCTTTCCTCCGCCTTTGTAGACGAAAACTTTGAGTTCTACCGCAAGTATTTGCGCGGAGCGAAAGAACAACAGCCGCGCTGGAAGCGTTGCGTAGAATATGCCGATTACGATCTGGGCGAGGCGCTCGGGCAGGTCTATGTCGCCAAAGTATTTTCCCCGGAACTGAAAGCCAGCACGCTCGACATGGTGAAGCGCATCGAAGATGCCATGGGACAACGCATTCGCGCGCTCGACTGGATGAGCCCGGAAACCAAGCAGCAGGCCCTCACCAAGCTTGCGGGAATTCGCAACAAGATCGGCTATCCCGATAAGTGGCGCGACTACAGCTCGGTCAACATTGTTCGCGACGACTTCGCCGGGGACGTCGAGCGTGCTCACCAATTCGAAACTCGCCGCGACATCAATAAAATCGGCAAGCCGGTCGACCACGGTGAGTGGGATATGACTCCCCAAACCGTCGACGCGTACTTCAATCCCCAAATGAACGACATCAACTTTCCCGCGGGCGTGCTGCAGCCCCCGCTCTACGATCCGAAAATGGATGACGCTCCCAACTACGGCAACACCGGAGGCACCATCGGCCACGAACTGACGCATGGTTTCGACGACGAAGGCAGCCAGTTCGACGCGCACGGAAATCTGAAGGATTGGTGGACAAAAGAAGACCGCGAAAAGTTCGACGCGCGAACCAAATGCGTGGAAGATCAGTATTCAGGCTATATCGCGGTCGATGATGTTCATGTCAACGGCAAACTGACGCTGGGCGAAAATGTAGCCGATCTCGGCGGAGAAATTCTCGCCTACATGGCATGGCAGGACGCAACCAAAGACAAGCATCTCGAGCCCATCGACGGGCTCACTCCCGAACAGCGCTTCTTCATCGGCTTCGCGCAATGGGACTGCGCCAACGAACGGCCGGAAGACCTGCGTATGCGCGCCATGACCGATGAGCACTCGCCCGCGCGCGACCGCATCAATGGCGTGGTGGTCAACATGCCGAAGTTCGCCGAGGCGTTCCACTGCAAGCAGGGGCAGCCGATGGTGAAGCCGGCGAAGGATGTTTGCAAAGTCTGGTA
>DASXEG010000104.1:0-10318 GCA_036490235.1 Candidatus Sulfotelmatobacter sp.
GAAGGATAGTTTTCCAATAGATTCAACCACTTGTGAGAATTTGGAAAATCCCGTTTTGGTTATCGGAGATGCTCTGAAACCCGCGGACGGAAAGTCGGCGTCCTCGTCGGAAATGAGTGTTCAGCCGCATTCGGACGAGGCTTTTCAAAACTTGCTGCTGCAGATCGCTGCCCGAGCTGCAGAGCGCTCGGATTCGTCCGCGCTGATCGAGCTTTTCTGCAAAGCGACGCGCGAATTTTTCCGTTGTACCGGCGTCTACTTCTGGCGGCGGCATCCGGGTGATGAGCTGTTTGCCGAACATGCCGACGGCAAGTTGGCCGAGCGCTTTGCCGGGATTCGGCTGTTGCCGAATCAGAGCTCGGTGACGATCGACTCCGTGCGGAGGCGGCGGACGGTAATTGTGAAACATCAAATGCCATCCGCCGTACTGCCCGTGTTGCAGCCGTTCGAGCCGCGCTCCCTCATGGCGACGCCTCTGGTGGTGTTCGATGAAGTTGTTGGCTCCGTCACTTACCTGCATGACTCGCAAGATGATTTTTTTGACGATGACATGGGCGCGAAGGCCACAATTTTGGCCGGGCAATTGGGGAGCCTGTTGGAAGCTACGCGCCTGAGCGAGGTTTCGCGCGAGGAGCACCGGCGCGCAGAAATCCTGACCGAAGTTGCCACCGCGCTGCACGGCACTCCGGATGTGAATTCGGTTACGGAAGCGCTGGCCGACCGTCTGCGGATGCTGTTGCGCACGCGGCTGGTTTCGGTGCTTTTGCGCCGGGATGGGCCTTTCGACCTGAAAGCTGTGTCTGCAGAGACGCCGCAATTGGCAAATTCTTTTCGGGCACGGCACGATCGCCAGACGATTCGTTTCGCGGCGGATCTGGCACAGCGCGCGGTTGCCGCGGGGGAAGCGATCACGGTTTCGGTCAGCAGCGATCAACATTCTCTGGGCAGCGTGATTTCTGCGGGCATGCTGATTGCTGCGCCATTCCGCACCACGCGGACGCAGGGCGCGGTTCTGGTTTATCCGCGAGCCGAGGGCGCTTACACGGCTGAGGAAAAATCTCTGGTCTCGGCGATTGCCGGCTTTGGCGCGGTTGCCATGGCTCACGCTGAGTTGAGTTCAACCGCGCAGGCGCAGGCGCGGGAACTTCATCAACTGCTGGAAATTTCTTCCGAACTCAGTTCGAGCGGCGACCTCGATCAATTTCTGCAGGCTTTTGTGGCGCGGGCGACGGACTTTCTTGGCTTCGGCCGCTGCTTTATTGCGCTTCTTGAAGATGATGTTTTTCGCGTCCGTCACGGCGTGAGCAATGGTCAGAGCCAGCGGATTGATGAGGTTTTTCCGGAAGGAGCGGCGACGCGAGCGCTCCGAGCCAAGGAAGCTTTCTGGTCCGACGATCTGAGCCGCGAGACGGGCGTCAACCAGCAGGCGGTGACTCAATACGAGGCGCGGCAACTGCTGGCGGTGCCGCTGCTGGGCGCGACTGGCGATGTGTTGGGAATGTTTGGCGTGCTCGATCGCGTCGATGGCACAGGAATTTCCCGCGAGGACGTACGCCGCGCGAAGGCGTTGGCCGCGCAGGTGGCCGTGGTTCTTGAGGTTGCTCACAATCTGCATCAGTCCGAGCTTAACGGTCGGCGCTCGGATGTTTTGATTCAACTGACGCGCGAGATCGATGGTTTACTCCGCTTGCCGGACTTCGCCCGCAAGTTCGTGGAGCGCACGATCGAATTGGCTGGTGCGAAGGCAGGCGCGCTGGCTCTGATTCAGGATGGCCGATTTCAGACGATGGCCATCCATTCGATTTCGGCGTCATCGCCGCAGAATGAAAATTCAGCTTCTTCTGAGTCGACTGAAGCATCGCTTCCGGATGTCCGTCCGCACTCGGTCGATCACTTCCAGAATCAGCAACTGGCGCAGGCGCTCTCGGCTCTGATTGCGAAACGCTCTGAATCGATTGTCTCAGGCTCGGCTTCCGAGTTGCTCGGCGAAAAACTGGCGTCGACGCTCGGATGGGCCGATTGTCTGGTCATTCGCCTTCCCGGTTCAAACGGAGAATTGGCGGGATTGCTGTGCCTTGCGGGACGCGCTCGCCCATTGACGCAGGAGGACCGGGACCTGCTGGAGGCGATTGCCGGGCATGCATCGATGGCCATGGAGAATGCGCGACTGTTCACGCGAATCGAACAGGCGAATCGCCATTGGCTGGATATCTTCGACGCCATCAGCGATCTGATCGTCGTTCACGACGAGACTGACAAGGTGCTGAGGGTGAACCGTTCTCTCGCCACCATGATCGGAGTTGCTCCGAGCGAGTTAATCGGCGTAAACATGCGCGCGCTGCTGGCGCTCACCAGCGAGCCGACGCTTTATTCGTGTCCTTTTTGCCGGAGCATGGGCGAAGATAACGATGAATTCGTGCACCCCGCGCTTGACCGTACTTATCTGGTTTCCACTTCGCGGGTGCACGGCGCATCGGGCGAGAACCTGCAAACCATCCACGTTTTGAAAGATATTACCGACCGGCGCGAGGCGGAACGACGATATCGCGAACTTTTCGACAACATTCAGGAAGGTCTTTTCTTCAGCACGCCAGAAGGGCGCTTCGTGGAAGTAAACGACGCGCTGGTCGCCATGCTCGGCTACTCGAGTCGCGAAGAACTTTTGCAGGTCGATATTCCAACCCAGATTTACTTCAGTCCTGAGCAGCGAACTTTTCATGCCCAGGAAATGGAAAAAGACGGCCACATGCGGAACTTCGAAGCCACGCTGCGCCGCAAAGACGGGTCGCCGATTTACGTGCTGATCAATGCGTTCGGCATGTATGCCAGCCTGGGGCGGCTGGTGCAGATTCGCGGCCTGATGCTGGATGTGACCGGCCTGCATACATTTCAATCAGAACTGCAACGCGAGCGCGATTTCTCTTCGAAGATCCTCAGCAATACACAGAGTTTTATTCTCGTCTCCGATACCGCGGGGCTTATCAGCTATGCCAACCGGCGCTGGTACGACGCTGGCTTCGAGCAGAAAGAGTTGCTCGGACGTCCGGTGCTCGAGTTGGCCGCTCCCGGTTATGTTCGTCCACTCTCGGATGCTATGCAGGCCACCCTGCGCGGCGGCCAGGTGGATAACCTTGAAATGCAGGTGATGCGCGGCAATGGCAATGTCGGGCAGTTCTCCGTGAATCTGAGCCCGATGCGCGACGAACAGGGAACGATCAACAGCATTGTTGTGGTGATGACCGATATTACTGACTCGGCCGACCTGCGCGACAAGTTAGTTCATGCGGAGAAAATGGCGGCGGTCGGGCAGTTGGTCTCCGGTGTCGCCCACGAAGTAAATAATCCGCTGACCGCAATTCTTGGCTTCGCCGATTTACTCCTGGAGAATCCCGAGCTTCCGGAAAACGCGCGCAAGGATATTCGCGTCATTCTGCAGGAGGCGCAGCGCACGAAGACGATCGTGCAGAACTTGCTGAGCTTCGCGCGCCAGATGCCGCCGCAACGCAACGCTGTGCAGATCAACCTGATTCTGCGCCGCACGATTCAACTGCGCTCCTACGATTTCTCGAGCCACGGTGTTGACATCATCGAACATCTGGACGAAGGCTTACCTGACGTGCTCGGCGATGCGCACCAGTTGCAGCAGGTATTTCTCAATATCCTGAACAACGCCTACGATGCCGTGCATGAAGTCGGCCGTCCCGCCCGCATCGAGATCATGACAACCAAAGCGGGGAATGCTGTGGAAGTTTCCTTCCGAGACAACGGCAGCGGCGTTGAGCAGCCTGACCGCATTTTCGATCCGTTCTTCACTACGAAAGAAGTTGGGAAAGGCACTGGCCTTGGCCTGAGCATTTGTTACGGCATCGTGAAGGAGCATGGCGGAGAGATTCTTTGCCACAACAATACAGACGGCCAGGGAGCCACTTTTATCGTTCGCTTTCCCGCAGCGCCCCACACTGCGACTCTGGGTGTGGCGGCAGGAGTGATACAAAAATGACAACGCTCGGTGTTCAATCCTCTACGTTGCCGGTTTTGCTGATCGAGGACGAACCTTCCATCATGGCGCTGGTCAGCGCCACGCTCGAACGCAATGGTTATCACGTCGTGTGTATCGAGTCGGGAGCGGAAGCTCTGCGAATGCTCGAAAAGGGCCAGTATCTGGGCGTGGTTTCTGACATGCGAACACCCGGCGGCGTGGATGGAGCGCAGGTACACACCTGGATTACGGCCAATCGCCCCGATCTGGTCGACAAAATTGTGATCATTACCGGCGATTATGCGAACGAAGAAACCGTTAGCACCCTGCGTAAAATCGGCGCACTCTACCTTGAGAAGCCTTTCCGGGTGCAGGATTTGATCGCTGCGGTGGAAAAAACCATGGGGAAAGCACGGTGACTACAGCCTTAAGCAAAGACGAACTGCGCGTGCGTTTACTGATCGTTGATGATGAGCAGACCATCCGCAAGCTCTGCATGACTGTGGGTGAGGCCCTCGGCTTTATCTGTCTGGAAGCGGAGAGCGGAGAAGCGGCGTTGGCTCTGCTTGAAGAGCAGCCGGTTCACATGATCCTCAGCGACATGGTCATGCCGAACATGTCCGGACTGGAATTTCTGGAGAAAGCGAAGAAGGTTCTGCCGCGCACGGAAGTCGCGCTGATGACGGGCCATGGGTCGATCGAGACTGCGGTGCAGGCCATGCGCCTTGGCGCATACGACTACATCACGAAGCCGTTCTCTCCCCTCGATGAGTTGCGTCTGTTCTTGCGGCGCATGGCGGAAAAAGTCCGGTTGGTCGAGGAAAATGAATTCCTCCGTCAACGCATGGATTCGGAAACCGCTGTGCATGGCATCATCGGATCGTCCGCGAAAATTCAAGAAGTGCTGCGCATCGCTTCGCGACTGAAAGACACGCGCACCGCAGTTCTCATTTCTGGCGAGAGCGGAACGGGAAAGGAATTAATTGCCCGGGCGATACACTTTCGCGGAGCCTTTGCCAATCGTCCCTTCGTTGCGGTCGATTGCGGATCGCTGGTGCCGACGCTCATTGAGAGCGAATTGTTTGGCTACGAAAAAGGGGCGTTCACCGGCGCTCTCAAATCGAAGCAGGGATTGTTTCAGGCCGCTGACACGGGTACCGTATTTCTCGATGAAATCGGCGAGCTTCCACTCGAACTGCAGGCCAAGCTCCTGCGTGTCCTGCAAGAAAAGGAAGTGCGTCCTGTAGGCAGCAACCAGCGGGTGAAAGTGGATGTGCGCGTGATTGCAGCAACCAATCGCGATCTCGAAACGGCCTACAAAAATGGGACGTTTCGCAAGGATCTCTATTTCCGGTTGAATGTCGTCACGCTGCATGTACCTGCTCTACGTGAGCGGAGAAGCGACACTCCCATGCTGGTGAATTGGTTTTGCGAGCGCTACGCGCCGGGCGCAGACATACGAGTTTCGAATGCGGCCATGAAAGCTTTGATGAATTACGACTGGCCGGGCAACGTCCGTGAACTGGAGAATTGCGTGGAGCGCGCGGTTGCGCTGGGGGACGGGAATCTTATCGACGTGGGCGATCTGCCGACGAGCATAGCCGGGATGCGATCGTTGGGCGCGCGTTCTTCAACGGGCGCCAGGCCAGAACTGGTCTCCGATCTGGCGGCAGCCGCCCTGGATTCAAGCGATGGTTCGGGTGGAGCTGCACTTTCGACTACCGATCTTGAGGATATCGAGCGCGCGACCATCCAGCGCGTCTTCGAACAAGTGAAAGGCGATAAAGCGCTCGCCGGAAGGATGTTGGGCATCAGCCGGGCTACGCTTTACCGCAAGCTGAAACGTTACAACATCAGCGCCGCGACGAGTGGCTCGTCAAGTCCGACGCTGCAATAAAAGTTCGGCGCTGAAAAAACACCCTGAGAAGATCTCAGGGTGTCTAAGTGCTTGTTGTCCTCCAACCTTACTGCGGTTTCTTCTCCTCTTCTTGCTGCTTCTTTTTCTCTTCCGGAGTTTGCGGCTTCGGTTGTTGCCTCGGTGGAGGCTGCTTCGCTGCCGGTGCCGGCGCAGGCTGTTGCGGATGGGCAGCCGCTGGCGGAGTCGCAGGCTTCTGCGCCGGCGGATTCGACTTTGGCTGTGACGCTGGTGGACGATTCGCAGGCGGCGTTACCGGACGATTCGTCTCGGGACGATTGTTGGCCGGTGGCGGCGCTGCGTGCGCGGGCGCCTCGGCAGGTCGATTCATCTCGGGATGAGGATTCGGTTGTGTCGCAGCTGGGCGATTGTTGGGCTGCACTGCAGGACGGTTATTGGCCGGAGCGGGCGCTGGATGTGCAGGCGCTTCCGCGGGCTTGTTCATTTCCGGACGCGCGTTGGGTTGCGTTGCAGCAGGACGATTCGGTTGCGCAACCGGGGCGCTTGCCGGACGATTCGCGGGAGCGGCGGCTGGCTGTCCAGGACGGGCTGCCGGCTGACCCGGTCGCGCTGCGTTGGCCGGCGGATGTCCCGTGGTCGGAGTTGCTTTCTTCGCGGGGGGCGCGACTCTTACCGCGGTACGCACTGCGGCTGCAGGACGTAATTGCTGCATCTCGTTTCTTGCCAGAGGTTGTCCTGGATGAGCTGCCAGCGCCTGTTGCTGTTTGGCAAACGGCACCGGCGGAGGAGGCGGAGTTTTCTTCGCAACCACAGCGCGGTTCGCGACCGCCGCAGGCGGCGCGGTCACATGACCGGCAGTAGCGGCCTTCGATCCCAAAACACTGTTCCGTGTGGGAGCGACTGCCACCCGAGCGCTCACCGGCATTGCAGCGACCTCACGCGCATTCATCACGACGGCCGCTTTGGCCACAGGTTGCGCGCTCACGAAGGCTTGCTGTGGAACTGCCGTCACCGCGCCCTGCACGCTGCGGTTTGCATAAGTCACATTCGTGATCGTCGTGGAGTTGTTGATGACGGTCGTGCGATAGACAGTGGTGACCTGCGTGACGTTCACCGTGGTGTTGCTGACGTTGACTTGCGTCATGTAGGTTTCGCTGACGTGATACGAAGGCACGAAAACTTCGCGTGGTCCTAGCGGGAACCAACCTACGTTGCCTCCAACGGCTCCCGGTCCTCCGCCGACAAAGACGACCAGCGCGGGCGCGTACACCGGCGCTACCGCTGGCGGACCCGCGATCCATCCCCAGCGTCCGCTCACAAATGCCCATCGGCCATAGTGAAATGGCGCGTAGCCCCACGGAGAGTCGTCGACCCAAGTCCATCCCCAGGGTGAGATCCACGCCCAATGGCCATCGTGATAAGGAGCCCAGCCAGCTTCGATTCGATTGGGAAACCAGACGTGACCGTATGCGGGATCGTCGCGCCAGTCACCGTAATCGTCGAGATCGTCAAAGCCGACGACATCGCCCGACAGGTAATGCGCGGAGCGGGAGTAGTCATAGCGATGATCGCGGCCCTCGGACCAGATATCGAACTGATCGGGAGGCTCGATGTCCTCTACATCGGCGTAAAGCGAATCAACGCCGCTGAAGTAGCCTTCCTGTCCGCCGCGCAGGTCGTAGCTTTGACCGTTGCCGGTCGCTTCACCGGCGCCTTCACGAACGCTGATGTTGGTGTCATCGCCGTTTTCGTTGGTTTCGAAACGGTAGTGCCCGGGCTGGAATACTGTGAACGCCAGATTGGGCGCATCGATTTCAAAGTCCTCGCCGTCGCGCAGTCTTCGGACCGTGACGCTGACCGCGCCGGAGGTCAGCTCAATTTGGACGGTGTCGTTGTCCAGATCGAGAAAAGAGAAGCCCGTCATCGGCGCGAGCCGGATCACTGCCGAGCCAAGCTGGACTTCGGCGCGGGAATCCTGATCGGCCCAAAGCTTGTCGCCGGTGGTCATCGGGCGGTTGGGGACCGCTCCCACCCAGTCGTCTGTGCCCGCCGGCTGAAACGAAACGGAACCTTCGATGTATCCCAGACGCGCTACGCGGCCCGGTGGATCCTGATCCTGCGCACGCGCAGGGGTAGATAAAGAAATCGTTGTAAACAGAAAAGTGAGAACCGCGGTGAAGAAAAAGAACTTCCTGGTTGTACGCATTTTTATTCTCCCAAGCTATCCTGGAAATTTTTTACGAACCCGAGTCTGTTAAGTAAGCCTAAGGAATGGGACACTGCTGCTGTGGCCATGGTCCGCACCATGTGGCCACACAAGTACGCGAGTATTGCGAACAGGCGCTACGCTCGTCTGGGAATAATGGGACCAAGAATACCAGTTAATATTCCGTCCGAGGGCATGAATTTAAGAATGCCCACAGAGTGACTTAACACCTCGGTTTGGAAAAAGATGCGGTCTTGTGAGGCGGCGTGCCCAAGCTTTGTGATTTGCTTTCCGGCGGTGCGGGTGATCTCGATTCGCCAAGGCATGTGATTATCGATCGCACCCGAGACGTCGCTCCAGTTCTTCTAAGGTGATAGTTGGCTCCTGGCGCTCCAGGGCCGCGATTCCGCGGCCGGTAGTCTTCCCCGTCTTCGAGATAAAGGCGTATCGCTTCGCGCGCATAATAACTCTTGCTGCGGCCAGTTTCCCGGGCGAGAGAATCGAGCTTTTTTTCGAGTTCGGGTTCGAGGCGAATACCCAACATGTTTCACAAGTTTAAGCTAGCGAGATGTGGGTACTTCAGTTCCAGTTTCTCTCCGCGGTGGGCTACCTCGGCAGAACATCCCCCGGCGTCAAACATAGCCTGTATAGTACCCAGCATGAGACACACAGCTCTTATTCTCGCGTGCCTGTTCCTGGCGCCGGCTGCAACATTTGGCCAATCCTTCACTGTCAGTTTCCCGCAAGAAGTGAGCGGACAACCTATGGATGGCCGCCTACTCCTCCTTCTTTCTACTGATCCGAGCCAGGAGCCGCGCATGCAGATCGACGACACTCCGCGAACGCAGATCGTCTTTGGAGTGACCGTGGAGGGATGGCAACCCGGCCAGCCGACCATGGTGGATGCCTCGGCGTGGGGTTATCCGATTCGCAGCTTGAAGGACGTGCCACCCGGCGAGTACATGGTGCAGGCCGTGCTCAACAAATATGAAACCTTCCATCGCTCCGACGGAAAAACCATCAAGCTGCACATGGATCAGGGGGAAGGACAGCACTGGAACATTTCACCGGGCAATCTCTACTCAAAGCCGCAAAAAATAACGCTAACAGCCGGAGCGTCAATTCCGATTTCGCTGACGGAGGTGATTCCGCCAATCGCAGCCAAGCCCGACACGAAATACATCCGCCATATTCATATTCAGAGCCAGTTGCTCTCCAAATTCTGGGGCCGCCCGATGGAGCTGAGCGCGGTCGTGCTTGTTCCGGAAGGTTTCGACGAACATCCGAATGCGCGTTTTCCGCTGATGATCTTTCACGATCACTTTGTCGACGATATTGACGATTTCCGCACCACGCCTCCCGATCCGGACCTGAAACCCGACTACAGCGAGCGATTCCACATCTCCGGATACAACAAGATTCAGCAGGAAGAGGCGTACAAGTTTTATCAGCAGTGGACTTCGGCGAAATTTCCGCGATACCTGGTCGTCAAGATTCAGCACGCCAATCCTTATTACGACGACTCTTACGCAGTGAACTCCGCCAACCTTGGACCCTACGGGGACGCGATCGAGAAAGAGTTAATTCCGGCAATCGAGAAACAATTTCATGCCATTGGTCAAGGTTGGGCGCGATTTGTCTATGGCGGTTCCACGGGTGGATGGGAAGCTCTCGCCGTCCAGGTTTTCAATCCTGAGTTTTACAACGGTGCGTTTGCAGCGTGTCCGGACCCCATCGATTTTCATGCCTACACAAACATCAACCTCTACGACGACAAGAACGCTTTTTTCATTGAAGGGGCGCACAGCCGTATCGCGCAGCCTTCCATGCGCGATTATCTTGGCCACACTTTCATCACCACGCAGGCGATTAACGGTTACGAACTGGCTCTCGGCGACCACGGCCGGAGCGGGGAGCAATTCGATATCTGGCAGGCTGTGTACGGGCCAGAGGGTGAAGATGGCTATCCGCAGCCTATCTTCGACAAACAGACCGGCGAGATCGACCACGGCGTGGCGGAGTACTGGCGCGAGCATTACGATCTCGAGGCCATTCTCCAGCGGGATTGGGCGAAAATCGGTCCGGAGCTGGCCGGCAAAATCCACATTTATGTTGGATCCGATGACACGTACTTTCTGAACGACGCGGTTTATCGCATGCAAGACTTTCTAAAGTCCACGACCAATCCACCCTATGGTGGCGAGGTCACCTATGGGCCTCGCGCAGAGCACTGCTGGAACGGAGATCCGAATTTGCC
>DASXEG010000122.1:0-3123 GCA_036490235.1 Candidatus Sulfotelmatobacter sp.
GAGCTTTGAGCTGCGAACAAAACACTTAAGTCGTCGACTCGCTCTTTAATTCTCAGGTTTCAATCAGGGTACGGGTTTTAGCCCTTCGGCGGCCTCGTAATCGCTCCCTGCGACGCCGATGCTACGAGGGCCGCATACTTCGCGAACACACCGGTCGCATATCTGGATTGGAGCGGCCGCCAGTCCTTCATTCTTTGGCGGAGAACTTCTTCGCCGACCTCAACCTCGAGCAGACGCCTGGTGACATCGAAGCGAATCATATCTCCTTCTTGTATGGCGGCAATCGGGCCGCCCAGCGCGGCTTCCGGCGAGACATGGCCGGCCATCAGTCCGTGGGTGGCGCCACTGAATCGCCCGTCGGTCAGCAATGCGACGGAGGCTCCCAATCCTTCTCCCACCAGAGCACCGGTGACGCTCAACATCTCTCGCATGCCCGGACCCCCCTTCGGTCCTTCGTTGCGAATCACAACCACATCCCCAGCTTTGATTTTCTTTTCCGTGACCGCTGCCATCGCATCTTCTTCGGACTCGAAAACTCTCGCCGGCCCGCGATGCTCCAGACGCTCATGCCCGCTGATCTTGGCTACGCAACCTTCGGGCGCAATATTTCCTTTCAGGATGACGAGTCCGCCGGTTTTCTTGAGCGGCTTATTCAACGGCGCGATTACTTCCTGACCATGCGTTTCTGTCGCCTTTGCCGCCTCCGCTCCGATCGAAATGCCGGTCACAGTTTTCGCGTGGTCGTGGAGCAGCTTTCCCTCCAGCAGCCTGCGCGCCAGCAGCCCGATCCCACCTGCGCGATGCATGTCGGCAGCAACGAAACGCCCGGAAGGCTTGAGATCGGCAAGCAACGGCGTGCGTTCGCTGATTTTCTGAAAGTCGTCGATCTGTAGATCGACTTCCGCCTCGCGCGCGATCGCCAAAAGATGCAGCACCGCATTCGTCGATCCGCCGCTGGCGGCCACCGAGGCGATTGCATTCTCAAACGCGTCTCGTGTGAGGATGGCACGCGGGCGAAGGTTTTCCTTCAGCAGATTCATCACAACCTCGCCGCAATCGAACGAGACCTGGTCCTTCGCCGCATCCATCGCCGGCACGCTGTTGAATCCCATGGGCGAAAGGCCAATCATCTCCATCACGGTCGACATGGTGTTCGCCGTGTATTGTCCGCCGCAGGCTCCGGCGCCCGGACACGCGACATCTTCCAGTTCAAGCAACTCCTTGTCGGTAATCTTTCCGGCGGCATTGGCGCCGACGGCCTCAAACACATCCTGAATCGTCACATCTTTACCGCGATAGCTTCCCGGAGCAATCGTCCCTCCGTACAGCACGAGTCCCGGCAAATCCATTCTCGCGAGAGCCATGGCCGCGGCAGGAATCGTCTTGTCGCATCCCACCACGCAGACGACGGCATCGAACAACTGACCGCGGCAAACTAACTCGATCGAATCCGCGATCAGTTCGCGGCTTACGAGCGACGCGCGCATGCCCTCGGTACCCATGGTTTCGCCATCGGAAATCGCGATGGTATTGAACTCCATCGGCGTGCCGCCCGCCGCGCGAATGCCTTCCTTCACTTTTGCGGAAAGCCGCCGCAGGTGAAAGTTGCATGGCATGGTTTCGATCCATGTGTTCGCTACGCCAATCAGCGGCTTGCGCAGATCGGCGTCGGTGAAGCCGATGGCTTTGAACATGGCGCGCGACGGCGCACGGTCTCGCCCGTCGGTAATTTCGTGGCTGCGGTGTTTGAGGTTCATGGTGGAAAGGTTACAACGAAAATCTAAAAGCAGATTCCTCGCGTTGCTCGGAATGACAAAGAATTGTGGCAGGCGGTCGGATCGTGCACAAAATCAATAAAAACGGGGAACCCTCGCCGAGTCACGTCAGGAGCCGCACTCTGCTACAGGTTCCCCAATTTGCATGACGCTTACCCAGGAGGCATCACGCTTCTGACACGACTTGCTACTGAACTTATGCCAACGCTGCCCGGGCTGACTCGGGCATTCCAGCCGACGCCGGCGGATGAGGCGCCCATGCTGCCTCATGCTCATGCAACCCGGCGGTCGAACGCACGTCCATCACATCCATAATCGAATACCACTCGCGCGAGAGCTGGCCGATCTGCTTCTGCGAAACCTCAAGACGCAGCATGACCGAATAATGCTGCCCGTCGTAGCCCGCGTGCACCGAAGTAAGATCGATTCCACGCCGCGAAGTTGCATTCAAAATGCGCATTAAAGTGCCTTGCGAATTGCGATAGCGGATGTGAAAACCTTGCATGATTCGTTTCCCCTTGATTTCTTACTCGTCCCCAAAAACCATCTCCGATAACGCCGCTCCTGCCGGAACCATCGGATAAACATTCGCCTCGGGATGGCAATCGAACACCAGCAACTCGGGCTCGGGCGAACGCAAAAATCTGTCGATCCTGTCACCCGTCTCGCCCGGTACCGGATATTCCGCCATAGCTGCTTCATTCAGCCGCCAGGCGTGGATCTTGTAGGCCCTCGCGATCTCGACAAAATCCGGGTTGTCGCTTAAGTCGGTCTCGGCGTAATTATGTTGGTAAAAAAGCTGCTGCCACTGCCGCACCATTCCCAAATATTTGTTGTCGACAATCACCATCTTGATGGGCAGGCCCAGGCGGTGAACGGTAGCGAGTTCCTGAATGTTCATCTGGAAGCCGCCATCTCCCGAAATGCAAAGAACGCAAGTTCCTGGCTTGGCCAACTGCACGCCAACTGCGGCCGGAAGAGCGAAGCCCATTGCGCCCAAGCCGCCAGAGGTAACAAAACCACGCGGCGAAGACATTCGATACCGCTGCGCCGCCCACATCTGATGTTGCCCCACATCTGCGATTACAACGCTGTCTTGCGGCAACCGGCTGAATAATTCGTCCAGGAAACGCTTTGTAGGCTGCGCCAATCCATGTTGATCGCGCTCCGCCCGTTCGGTTCCGCACGCTAAAGCGCGCCACGTATCCCAACTCGGAAGGGGACTTTGAGTGCCTTGAATTTTTTTCAATTGGGAATAGAAAGCGGGAATCGTATCCGCAAGATCTCCAATTACTGCTACGTCACATGGCCGCACTCGATCGAGTTGCGCCGGGTCGATTTCAAAATG
>DASXEG010000148.1:0-43904 GCA_036490235.1 Candidatus Sulfotelmatobacter sp.
ATCGCGTCGGGCTCTTCAGCCAGCACCGCCGCCAGCGTATTCACGCCGACTGGCCCGCCCTGATACTTTTCGATGATGGTAAGCAGCAACTTGCGGTCGACGTCATCGAATCCATATTGATCGACTTCCAGCATCTGCAGCGCCGCCTGCGCCGTCGGCAAGTCGATTTTTCCCCCGCCGCGTACCTGCGCATAATCGCGCACACGTCGTAACAGCCGGTTCGCAATTCGCGGTGTACCTCGCGACCGGCTGGCGATTTCATTCGCACCCGCATCGTCAATCTGCACGCCCAGAATCTCCGCCGAGCGTTCTACGATCACGCGCAAGTCCTCCGGCGTGTAAAACTCCAGCCGCAGCACAATGCCGAACCGCGCCCGCAGCGGTGCGGAAATCAATCCCGCCCGCGTAGTTGCGCCGATAAAAGTAAACGGCTTCACTTCCAGCGTGTGAGTGCGCGCCGAAGGCCCCTGTCCAATAATGATGTCAAGCTTGTAATCCTCAAGCGCCGAGTACAGCAACTCCTCAAGCACCGGCTGCAAGCGGTGAATCTCGTCGATAAAGAGAACTTGTTTTTCCTGCAGGTTAGTAATAATCGCCGTCAGATCACCCTTGATCTGCAATAGTGGCGCAGCTGTTGGCTGAAAGTGCACTCCCAATTCGTTGGCGATGATGTTGGCCAGCGTCGTCTTGCCCAATCCCGGAGGCCCGTATAGCAAGACATGATCCATCGCCTCGCCCCGCGAACGCGCAGCCTCGATGGCAACAGCGAGGTTTTCTTTAACCTTATTCTGCCCGATGAATTCCTTGAGCCGCTGCGGCCGCAACTTCAACTCAAACGAGGAATCATCTTCAACCGCAGCGCCCGAAACCAGCCGCTCACGGTTCAATTCAGGGTTATGAAGATTTCTAGCAGTAGCCACTGGCCGGATATTACCACGATCAGGCAACGGGAAATTTCGCAATTTGCACAAAATAAGGCTTTCTATACTAATGTATATATAGGTATAATGTTAAAAACATGCCCATTAGTATCAAAAGCATAGAGACGGAGCGCTTGGCTAGAAAACTCGCCGACAAGACCGGAGAATCGTTAACCACGGCCATACAAAAGGCACTGGAAGAACGCCTCGACCGCCTTGATCGCCAGCGTCGCAGTTCTACAGTTGCCGCGCAGCTTCGGGATATTTTGCGCCGAGTCGATAATCTGCCCGAATTGGATCCGCGTTCGCCAGACGAAATTATTGGCTACGACGAGTATGGTTTGCCCCGCTAAAGATCATGGTGATCGATACCTCTGCGCTTGCCGCGATCTTCTTTCACGAAGCCGAACGCGAAGTATTCGTCAATGCCATAACCAACGCCGAAAACAAGCTAATTTCGGCCGCAGCCCTCGTCGAAACTGGAATTGTTCTCGAAGGGCGTCGCGGCGAATCCGTCGGCCGCGAGTTCGATCTCTTTGTGATCCGCGCGGGTCTGCAAGTTGTCCCCGTCGATGCCGATCTAGCCGACTTGGCCCGTTCTGCGTGGCGCAGATTCGGAAAAGGGCGACATCGAGCCGCATTGAATATGGGCGACTGTTTCACCTATGCGTTGTGCAAGCTTTCCGGTGAACCCGTATTGGCGAAGGGCACGGATTTCGCGTTCACTGACATCCGAGTCTTAAGTTTCAAGAATGAAAATTCCATTGAGCCGTAACCTGCACTGCGGTTCGCGCGATATACGGAAGAGATCGTAAAATTGATTTCGCCACGATAACGCGGCAAGAACCTCTACGCTATACTTCCCCACTAACGCAGTGTCGCTCACTCTATGGCCGTAGGCATTCGCACTGTCGATCTCCGCAAGGTATACAACTCGCCGCCGCCCATGGCAGCTGGAACCGGGTTCGGTCCGCGTGCCAGCGCGAAGGGTTCCAAGCAGCCGAAGACGCAGGTCGCGGCATTGGATGGTCTCGCGCTCGAGGTAGCTCCCGGCGAGATTTTCGGTCTGCTCGGCCCGAACGGCGCTGGAAAGTCCACGACGGTCGGCGTTCTCACAACTCGCGTGCGTCCCACGAGCGGCCAGGCCTGGATCGGCGACCACGACGTATGGAGGCAGCAAGTCGCGGTCAAGCGTCTGATCGGTGTCGTGCCGCAGCGCCCAAATCTCGATTTTTCCCTAACGGCTCACGAGATACTCTCCTTCCACGGCGCTTATTTCGGCCAGGGATCGAAAGAACGCAACGAGCGCGCCGCCGCGTTACTCGAAAAATTCAAACTCACCGATCGCGCCAATCAAATGGTCCGTGGCTTTTCGGGGGGCATGATGCAGCGCCTCTCCATCGCCCGGGCCATGATGCACGATCCCGCGGTTCTCTTTCTCGATGAACCCAGCGCCGGACTCGATCCGCAGACCCGCATTCTTCTCTGGGAAATTATTCGCGAATATAATGCCGCCGGAAAAACCGTTCTCCTGACCACCCACAACATGGAAGAAGCCGACGCTCTTTGCCAACGGCTGGCGATTGTTGATCACGGCCGCGTGATTGCCTCCGGAACCTCGCACGAGCTGAAAGCGACGATTCCTGGCGGATATCTGCTGCGCCTGCGCTTCGGAAGAAATCCAGATGACCTGGTGCAGCGCCTGCAATTGCTAAATGGCGTTCGCGAGGTGCGCTCTGCGGATGGAACCGGCACAGACGTCTACGCCGATCGCGGCGGCTCGCTGATTCCTGAGATCGCCAGCCTCGCGTCCAGTCTGGGCGCTGAACTCAACGATGTTCACATCTCGGAGCCCAGTCTCGAAAATCTGTTCCTCCACCACACCGGAAGGAGCCTGCGCGATTGAACTGGAAAACTTTTGGCGCTCTGCTGGCCCGCGACGCCCACGTGGCTCGCCGCAATGCATTCCAATTACTTCTGCAAACGTTCCTGCAGCCGCTCATGTTCGTCTTCATCTTCGGCTGCGTCATGGTGCAAAGCGGCTACATGCCCCCGCAATACAAATCCCTGCTATTGCCCGGCATTATGGCAATCAGCATGATCTTCACTGGCGTGTGGGCCGTAGCCATGCCCGTAATCGCCGAATTTCAATTCACCAAAGAAATCGAAGACCGCCTGCTCGCTCCGATTCAGAACTACTGGCTCGCCGTGGAAAAAATAATCGCCGGCATGGTGCAAGCATTGATCGCTGGATTAGTAGTAATCCCGCTCGCCTGGCTTCTGTTGCGCCCGGTAGAACTCAACATCAACCCCCTGGGCTTCGCCCTCGTAACGTTATTAGTAGCCCTGTTCTCAGCAGCCGGGGGCCTGGCCCTGGGCTGCAGCGTAAATCAGCAGCACATCGGACTGATGTTCAGCATGGTGTTAACACCGATGATCTTCTTCGGCTGCACCTATTACCCGTGGAGCGCGCTGAACAGCTTTCCGATCCTGCAAAAAATCGTGCTGATTAATCCACTCGTCTACGCAAGCGAAGGCCTGCGCGCAACCCTGGTGCCGAAGTTTCCGCACCTCTCCACCATCGCCGTCTTCGCGGCGCTGATCTTCTTCGATTTTTTACTGCTCTTCATCGGCTTGCGAAGGTTTGAGAGCAAGTCGGTGAGTTAGCTTGTCACATTGCAGTGTTCAGCCCGCGACTGTTGCGATATTGACATGTGGCACAAAATGTGTCACATTATGGGCATGCCATCCGTCAACATACGCCAGCTTCGCGATACCCGGCAGCTCAAGACTTGGCTGCGAGACGGGAAAACCGTTGAGCTCCGCGACCGGAATCGCGTGATTGGCCGCATTCTTCCCGAGAATCCACCACCGGCAGCCGGGGCCTGGCCGGATTTTGACGCCATTGCAAAAGAGATCCTCGGAGATCGTGTGCTTTCTGGGGCTGATCTTGTGATCGAGGAGCGCGGGCGCTATTGAGTCTTTATCTCGACACAAGTTTTCTGGTGTCACTCTACATCAACGACAGAAATTCGCGCACTGCCCGCGAACGAATTGTTTCCGCCCGTCCTGTTTGGTTTACACCGCTCCACAATGCCGAGTGGGAACATGTCATTGGCCAGCACATCTTTCGCGGCGAGCTGTCCTTGTCCGAGGCGCAACGCTTGAGTCTTCGACTGGAGCAACATCGCGCGGAAGGCCGCTGGATTGCTGCGCCAATTCCAGAGAATGCCTTCGAGCTTTGCGCCGCACTTGGCCGCCGCTACGCATCACGACTTTGGATGAGAACGTTAGATACGTTGCATGTTGCCTGCGCCGTCGAGCTAAAGGTGGAACGCTTCTGGACGTTTGATGAGCGCCAGGCAAAGCTGGCGAAGGCGGAGGGGATGAAAACTTACCTGCAGTAAGTCAATTGGGGCCTCCTGGCGCTTTCTACTCTTCCTCTTCCTTCACCTCGCCCCGCTCAGCCTTGGCCTTCTCAATAATCTTCTCCTGCAACGCCCCCGGCACCGTGTCGTAGTGGTGCATCTCCATATTGAACGACCCCCGCCCCTGTGTCATCGAAGTCAAATCCACGCCATAAGTCAGCATCTCGGCCATCGGCACTTCCGCCTTCACAACGGTGTTGCCGCCCTTATTGTCCATGCCTTGGATGCGGCCGCGCCGGCTGTTCAGATCGCCCATGATCGATCCGGCAAAATCGTCCGGCACAGTGATCTCCACATGCATCACCGGCTCGAGCAGCGTGGGCTTGGCCGCTTCCATCGCTTTCTTGAAGGCGATGCGGCCAGCCATCTGGAAAGACATGTCATTGGAGTCGACATCGTGGTACGACCCATCGTAGAGAATCACTTTGAAATCGACCACCGGATAGCCCGCCAAATATCCGCGCGAGGCTGCATCCTTGATTCCCTTCTCAATCGCCGGAATGTAATTCTTGGGAATCGCGCCCCCGAAAATATCGTTGACGAATTCGAACTGGCCGCCGCGCGGCATCGGCTCCATTTTGATTTTGCAATCGCCGTACTGGCCGTGGCCTCCAGATTGCTTCTTGTGCTTGCCCTGCACGTCTGCCTTGCCGCGAATCGTCTCGCGATACGGAACCTTTGGCGCTTTTAAAACCACTTCCGTGTGGAAACGCTTCTTCAGCTTCGCCACCATGACTTCGATATATTGCTGCCCCGTTCCTGCAATTAGAAATTCATGGGTCTGCGGGTCGCGGAAAAAACGCAGCATCGCATCTTCTTCCATCAACTTATGGATACCCGGGCCGAGCTTGTCTTCATCGGCCCGCGACTTCGGTTCGATGGCAAACGTAATCGCCGGCTCCGGCAGCTTCACTCGCGGATATTGAATCGGCGCGACTTTATCGCCCAAGGTGTCGCCAGTCAAAGTGTCTTTCAACTTCGCAACCGCACCAATATCCCCAGCGTGCAATTCATTCACCGGCACGGTCGTCTTCCCCTGCATGATCGAAATGTGCGAAAGCTTTTCCGCCGAGCTTCGTGAAAAATTCTGCACCGTAGATTCGTTCTTCAAAACTCCTGAGAAGACTTTGAAGTAGGAGATTCTTCCGGCGAAAGCATCCGACACCGTCTTGAACACGTACAACGAAACCGGCTCCGCATCCGTCTCATGCCGCTTCGGCGCATCTCCATTTCCCGAAGCCGCCGCTTCTCCCTGCACCCACTCATGCTCCGAAGGCGCAGGAGTGTAGTCGACGATAAAATCCATCACCCGATCGGCGCCAATATTTCCCAACCCGGAGGCAAAGATCACCGGGAAAATCTTGTCCTCGCGAATCGCATTATGCAAAGCCGGAACCAGATCTTCTTCCCCCAGCGTTCCAGACTCGAAGAACTTCTCCATCAGCTTGTCGTCACCCTCAGCTACAAGCTCAACCAATCTTTCGTGCGCCGCCTGCGCCTGCTCTTTCAAATTCGCCGGAATCTCCGTCTCCTTCCCCTTGCCGTTTCCGCCGAGTTCATACGTGTAAGCCTTCATGCGCACCAGGTCGATCACGCCTGACAAACTTTTCTCGGCCCCAATTGGCAACTCGATCGGAATCACGTCTCGCCCGAACGCAGTCGTCAACGACTCCAGCACGCGCTCGGCATTCGCCCGGTCTCGATCCATGCGGTTCACTACGATCAGCCGAGGCGTCTTGTATTCTTCGCAGTCGTCCCAAACTCTTTGCGTCACTACTTCCACGCCAGCTACGCCATCGACCACTACAATCGCCGCATCCACCACGGGCAGCACCATCTTTGCCTCGTGGACAAACATGTTGAATCCCGGCGTATCGAGAATATTGATCTTCGTCTTTCCCCACTCCGCATAAGCCGCTGAGGCAGAAATCGACATCTTGCGGGCAATCTCCTCCTCGTCGTAATCCGTAGTCGAGGTTCCATCATCCACGCGTCCCAGCCGCGGCGTGGCCCCCGCCGTCGAGAGCATGGCCGACACCAGCGTGGTTTTGCCGGCCTTGCCGTGGCCGACAATTGCAACATTACGAATATTTTCTCCAGAATAAATTTTCACGTGAGGCTCCTTCGCAGGCGTGGAAGAAAGACAAGGCCCTGAAGAGTATGAGCGCAGTAGACAGGCCAGCCCCAATTACCCGCCAAAAACTAGGATGCTACCACGCAGCCCGCGGAAGGCTCAACTGCGGGGGAGGCTGCTCTTAGACGGATGCACCTTTCTTGCGATTAGAAAAAATTCTTCAGCAAGTTCATGTTCACCTGCTCTTTCGCTACCGCCGCTCCGATTTTCTGCATGTTATCGATCTGATCGGCGGCATCCATTTCCCGTACTTTTACCGGATCGATATTCGGAAATCCCAGTTGATCAAGGCGCTGCCGTGTCAACCCGATCGTAATTCTCTGGTACGTGACCAGCTTTTGTGTGCCTAGATTCGCTTCCACTCGGTTCAACGCCGAATCACTCGGAACGCCCGAGCCCGCGCCAGAAAGTATCATTTCTGAGGTCGCCGACGGTATCGTCTGCGGGCGTTGGCCAATCAGATGCATAATTATGTTCTGCTGCAGATTGGCCTCGTTCATCATTTCCTTGATCACGTATCTCCCCCAGTCGATCAGGTTGTAACCAGCAGCTTTGCCTTCGGGAATACCGACAGAATCGAAACCCGTTCCCAGCGACATCAAACACAGCTGATCCGTCCCCATCGGCCACCCATGGCCATATTCGGGGATGGTTGCTTCTAGAAAAACCTGCAAAGACGGATTGTTATAACTGCTCACGCCACCGTCTACAAACTCATAGGACTGATTTTTTCCGGATTCGTCCGGAATGACGATGGTCTCCGGCGGGAAATAGGTCGGGGCCGCAGCGCTGGCGCGAACCACCTGCCACAAAGGAAGCTTGGAGTTCTGCGGATAAAACCGGTTTTTCGGATTGTTGGTGAAAAACCAGTCGTTGCCTTGCGTCGCATTCTTTGTGACGATCAGGACCTGCGTCTTCAGCAGATCGCTGCCAAGCGTGGTGGACTCAATTAGAACCTGCTTCAGGTATTTCACCAGCGGACCGCTCGGATAACTATGCCAAAAGCGCACTGGCAGGAAGGATTTAGTGAAAATCTCGCGGCCAAACTGTAGGTAAAAATTGCGAAGCTCGGTGGCGCTCTTACCCATGGCCAATCCTGCCGCCAGAATCGCGCCCGTGCTCGTGCCTCCGATCAGATCGAATCGATTGCAAAGAGGTTCGATTTTGCCGGTGAGTTGATTGAGCTGCTGTTCAATTTCGATGAGAGCTTCCGCAGGAATGAGGCCTAATAACCCGCCACCGTCAATCGAAAGGAGCCGGCGAGGCCTGTTGAGTGGGAGAGGGTTCGTTACCATGTATGCCCTCCGAAGCTAGACATCATACATCTTGTTAGGGCCCATCGAGTAAGGAGCAGGTGGTGAGTGAAGGTTTTGGCGTTGGTGCAGGCTCGCTTCGCTTGCGAGTCGCGGGGGCCTAACCGGCGTGTCTTAAGAAAGCAAAGCCCCAAGCATTGCTCGGGGCTCCATCGATACCAAACGGCGTCTGCGAAGTAATACTGTGGTAGTCTCCGTTCGCCGCCGGACGCAAGAAAACTTTGGCGTCGAGTGCCGCGAGCAGGGCAAGGGAGTTGAACCCCGATGGCTGCAAAGCTAAGATACGCGCGGCATCGAGCTAGCGCCCAAAATGAGGAGCGACAATTCCGATGAACTCCCGAGTCGTAACTACCTTCGTGCTTTTCCAGAACCGAGGAAAATGCCGTAGGTTACCCGTGATCAGGTAATCCGCGTGCGCCGCATCCGCGCACTCCAGAAACTTATCGTCGCTTGGATCCTGAGCCTCCTGGAGTACGCGAACTGCTCTCACCAGCCTCCCTCGATCTTTGATCAGCTGCATAAACTGAAGTCGAATGCCTCTCTTGATCTTGAACTCCGGACGCGCGAGGACTTCCTTATACTCAGCGACAACTGCATCGGTTACATAAAGCCGCGCTGGCCGAGTGAGGGCAAGCGTCAGAATGGCACGTTGAAGGCCGTCCGGTTTGAGCGCGGCAGAGACCAGAATATTCGTATCGAGAACGAGACGAAGGGCAATCATCGCGGCTTCGAAGTCCGGGCGTGCCTCGCCTGACGCTTCGCTTGCCGGGTTGCCTGAATAACGCGATTGATCTGCTGCGAGCTGAGCCGATCGGTGCCGCGACGCCTTGATTCTTCTCCAAGAATACGCAGCACTTCGGGTTCGGGGGCGGCCAGACGGACGTAGTCGCGAATCCCTATCAACACGGCTTTCGGCGTTCCTCGCTTTTCGATGACAATCGATCTGTGCTCTTCTTCCACGCGCCGCAGGAGGCGGCCAAAGTTGGAGCGAGCATTCAGCACCGAAATGACCGAACCGTTATTCACAATCAAGACTCCTATCCGATAACTGTCCCGTTCGAATATCTGAAGTGTACATTTAAAGTTAAGGCTAAATCAATTCCGAAACCTATGCCCATCCAGAAAACGAAAGCCCCGAGACTCACTCGGGGCTTTCTGTACCGAACCTGCAAACAATCGTGCGAACCGCGCCAATTCGTGGCTAAGGAATTTTAGTCCCTCACCCCATCCATAAACGCCCGCAGCTTGCGCGACCTCGACGGATGCCTCAACTTCCGTAGCGCCTTGGCCTCAATCTGCCGGATACGTTCCCGCGTAACCGCAAACGACTGCCCGACCTCTTCCAAAGTATGCTCGCTGCCGTCCTCGAGCCCAAACCGCATCTTGATCACTTTCTCCTCGCGCGGCGTCAGCGTGCGCAGAACCTGTCCCGTCTGGTCTTTAAGGTTCACGTTGATCACCGCTTCCGCAGGTGAAACCACGGCGCGGTCTTCGATAAAGTCGCCAAGGTGCGAATCTTCTTCTTCGCCGATTGGCGTTTCGAGCGAAATCGGCTCCTGAGCGATCTTCAAAACTTTTCGCACTTTCGCCACAGGAATATCCATGCGCTTGGCGATTTCTTCCGACGTAGGTTCGCGCCCCAATTCCTGCACCAACTGCCGCGAAGTACGGATCAGCTTGTTGATCGTTTCGATCATGTGCACGGGGATGCGAATCGTACGCGCCTGATCAGCAATTGCACGAGTAATCGCCTGCCGAATCCACCACGTAGCATAAGTCGAAAACTTATACCCGCGGCGGTATTCGAATTTGTCCACGGCCTTCATCAAGCCGATGTTGCCTTCCTGAATCAGGTCGAGGAATTGCAATCCGCGATTGGTGTACTTTTTCGCAATCGAAACCACAAGGCGCAAGTTGGCCTCGATCAGCTCGCGCTTCGCCTGTTCGGCGTCCATGTCGCCCTGGATGATCTCGCGCTGCGTGCGCTTGAGTTCCAGGAACAACACGCCAACTTCCTGCTCGAGCTTTTCAATCTCCCCGCGGACGGTGCGCGACTGCCGCCGGTATTCTTTTTTCTGATCCTCGCTGCGCGTGGCATCGGCCTTGCGCTCGAGGTTCTGCGCCTGCCGGTCGAGCGACCGCATCGTATCGACCGTCTTGTTCAAACGATCGATCAGCCGCTTGCGCTCGGCGTTAGTGAAGCCGAGCGCCCGCACCGCGATCGAAACTCGAACAATCGATCGCGCGAGATTCTTGCGCGCCCGGCGATGATCTTTCGGCCGCTTCTTCAGCGAGACCGCGGTGTACTTTTCCTGCAGCTGGCCGACTTTCTTGTACAGCTTCGCCATGGCGTCGATCTTGCCGGTAAATTCGTTCAACCGGTTCTGCAGAATTTCGTCGGTGATTTCTTCTTCGTCGAAGGTGACAACCTCTTTGATCGACCGAACGTTCCGCTTCAGGTCTTCGCCCAAAGTCAGCAGCTCGTGAATCACAATCGGAGATCGAGAAAGCGCCTTCAGTACGCGGATTTGCCCGCGCTCGATGCGCTTCGCAATTTCCACTTCGCCTTCGCGCGTGAGCAGCGGAACGGTTCCCATCTCGCGCAAATACATGCGCACAGGATCGTTCGTCTTCTCCATCGCGCCGGGAGAGAGATCGAGCTCAACATCCTCTCCTTCTTCGAGGTCTTCAAACTTGCGGTCCAGTGCGGACGAAGGCGGTTTGGGGCCTTCGAGCACATCAATGCCCTGCGTGCCAATCGTTGTCAGCAAATCGTCCAGGTCTTCAGGACTGTGAACGTCCTGTGGTATCAGGTCGTTTACCTGGTCGTAGGTTAAGTAACCTTTTTCTTTGCCGGCGTCGACTAGCTTCTGAATGTCGTTATATTTATCGTCAAGAGCCAAGAAGCGTTTTCCTCAAATTCGTCAATTCGCTCGCCAGGGAGCGTATGGTAAATCTTTGCTGGTGGGATCTGGGATCGTGCGGAGTTGTGCACCTAGCACAAACCTACAGATTTTAGCATGTAAGTGCCTACCCGTCTATCACTTGTCCGCTGTACGATCGCCAGTCCGCCGATATCCCTAGTTTTCCTAAATACTTAGATGGCTTTGGGTGCCTTTTTGTTTCACGCCGTTTTCTGCGATTCGATCCCTGCTTTCGCACCGATTTCAGCCAAATTCGGGTCTCGCAGGGAGCGGCTCAGCCGCTCGACCTCGAGAAGCAAATCCCTCATGCGTACTTTATCGTCGCCAATGCCGGGCTGCTTCAGTTCTCGCTGAAGCTGCTCAAGCCGCCGGCGCAAATGAATCCGCCGCAGCGCGCGGACCGCGCCTTCCAGGCGATCGGCTGTCAGTTCTTCATTTTCGTTCATCAGAATTAAGGCCAGCAACCGGCGGTCGGACTCCGAGCATTCGACTTGCATTACATCGAGATCCGGCTCAGATTGCAGCAGTATGTCGATCAGTGATTCGGTTGCCAGGCCCCGATGCAGCTTTTCAGTTTGCAGTGCGAACCGCGCCTGGCGCGCGGGATCGAATTCGTCATCGACACCGTCGCGGCCTGAAACATATTCGACCTCAGCCTGCATTTGCCGTGAAGAAGCTAATGCGCGGATGAGAATTCGTTCTGCATCGGTGGCCTGAATTTGTGGCGCGGGTTTCACAGTTGAAGCCGCACGATCGGTCGCGGCATGTCGAAGTTCCTGCCGCAGCACCGCGGAATCAATGCCGAGTTTCTGCGCCATCTCCTGCGCCAGTTCGTCCCGGACGATGCGATTAGGAATGCGCTGAATGTGCGGCAGAAGATAATTCACCGCCTTCACTTTGCCCTCGGGCGTGCGCGCGGAAAATTGACTGCGGGCGTGGTCGATCAGATAGGCAAAATATTTCTGCGAGCCCCGCAGCGCTTCGCCATACGCATCTTTGCCCTTGCGGCGAATGTAAAGATCGGGATCGAATCCCTGCTCAAGCGTCAGCACGCGAATCTGAAATTCTTCTTGTACCAGCAGCCCGAGTGTACGCTCGGTGGCCTTCGCCCCGGCGGTATCAGGATCAAAATTCACCAGAACATTTTTGCTGAAGCGGCCAAGCAACTTGGCCTGCAGCTCAGTAAATGCCGTGCCGGAACTGGCGATCACGTTGTTGAATCCAGCGGCGAAAACGGAGATGCAATCCATCTGCCCTTCGACGAGAATCGCGTAATCGAGCTTGCGGATGGCTTCCTTGGCGCGATCAAGATTAAAGAGGACCCGGCTCTTCGAGTAGATCGCGGTCTCAGGCGAGTTGAGATATTTTGGTCCCGCTTTTTCGTCGGTCGCGAGGGTACGCCCGGTGAAAGCGATGATTTTACCCGCGTCGTTAGTGATTGGAAACATGACGCGGTTGCGGAATTTCGAGTAGATGGCAGCGAGCTTGGAGCTTCGAGCTTGGAGCTTCGAGTCATTGGCCGTTGCTCGTTGCTCATTGGCTGCTGGTTGTTGCTCTTCGGTCGTTGGTTCCTGGCCTTCCCACGTGATCTCATTTCTAACCGGACCGGAGGCCGGGTGAGGAACCTGCTGTGCGCTCGCAGCCCGCAGCTCGGCGCTCGCAGCTTCCTTCCACGAAAACAAACCGCTCTCCCGCAACACTTCTTCGCTGAACTCGTTCGACACTCGATCACGCAGCGAAAATCCCGAGTCCGGCGCGAACCCAATGCGAAATTGCGCAAGCGTCTCCACGTCCAGCCCGCGTCCAGCCAGATATTCGCGCGCCCGCGCCCCTTCCGGACGCCGCAAACAATCCTGAAAAAACGCCACAGCCCGCTCATGAATATCGATCAACTGCCCACGAAGCCGCGCCTCCTTGGCCTCGCCGGGAGTAGAGAAACTAGCCTTAGGCAGCGGAATGCCAAGCTTCTGCGCCACCAGCCGCACCGCTTCAGGGAAGGTAATGTTCTCGATTTTCTGGACGAAGCTGAAAACGTCCCCCGAAACGCCACAGCCGAAGCAGTGATAAAACTGCCGTGTAGCGTGTACAGAAAACGACGGCGTCTTCTCGCCATGAAACGGACACAACCCGGAAAAATTCTGCGCCCCAGCCTTCTTCAGCCTGACATAATCGCCGACGATGCGAACGATATCCGCCTGCTGCTTGACGGTATACGCGAAATCGCCGGGGTTGGCCATGTAAGAAAGTTATACTGCTCCGAGAGGATTGTGCGGCATGTGGGTGCAGATTGGAATACACGCAACGGGGATTGTTGTGGAGAACTTGTGGGAAATGAGTGTTAGCGTTTGATGGGGATTGGAAAACGGCGGCAAAGTCGCCGTCCTGCATGCGTAATGCAGAGCTATAGGGATGTTTCGACTGCGGTCATCGCCTGTCGGCGATGCTCTCCGCTCAACATGACACTACTTCTGCCTTATTCTCATGAATTCTTGGAGCCTACCGCTGTCATGCTGAGCGGAGGAGGGCCGTCCGAAGGGCGGCCCTCCGCAGTCGGATCATCCCTACCTTCACTCGGCTCCGTCCGTGGGCACTACCTTGTCGCCGAGCGAGTGCGGAATGGCTGCTGCTTATCAGCCTTCCATATTCGCTAACGGAATTGTCGGGGCGTCGTCTACGTTGGTGCGAATACTTTGAGGAATTCTATCTTCGGGGGGGCTGTCATGATCAGACAATTGCGTGCACTTACGTTTTGCGTGTTGGTCGCTGTCTCGGCGGTTGGGGCCAAGGCCGATTGTGCGCGCCCGGCGCTCGCGGATCAGAAGAAAGATGCGGCGACCATCCAGAAACTGGAGAGGGCATGGTCGATTGCTTTCCTGAGCGGCGATACGGAATTTGAAGCATGTCTTTTGACGCCCGATTTCCTGGAGATCAGGAGAAACGGTCAGATCCATCATCTCGACGATGAGTTGGCCATGGCGGGGAAAAATAAAGGCAAGGCTGTACTGGATCTGAATTTGCCGCCGAGCACCGTGCATATGCATGGCGAGGTGGCAGTAGCCTACGGAGTTTCTCCGGTGAAAATCGTGGACGGAAAGAAGCAGCAATCTTATTTTGCGGATTACTACGTGTGGGAGAACGGTGGTTGGCACGCATACTTCGCGCAACAGACGGTGTTCTTCCCGGCGTGACCCTCAATCATAACGGGCCTCAAAGTAGCTCATACGCGGAGTTCAACGACGGTAGCCCCACCGCCGCCCTCCTTCTGCGGCGGTTCAGCCACCGACTCTACATGCGGGTGCTGTTGCAAAGCCTGCCGCAGGGCCTTGCGCAAAATGCCCATGCCACTGCCGTGCACAACGCGGACCCGCGGCAGTCCAGCCAAGAATGCACGATCGACGAATTTCTCTACTTCGCGCGTGGCATCGTCGACGGTGTAGCCAATAACATTCAGCTCTGAAGGCACATTTTCGCCTTCATTGGCGATGGAAACCGAGATCCCGCGAGCCCGCGCAGCCTTCACGGGCGATTCCCCAGCGCGTGGGCTGGAGAAGACTTCGGCAATGTCATCGCGCGCGATCTTCATCTTCATGGGACCGATCTGTACCTCAAAGTGGTCGTCGTCGATTTTGCGCGCGATGCGGGCGGACCGTCCGGTGGACTTGAGTTTGACCGTGTCGCCTTCGGCGACCTGCTTTACGATTTGCGGCTGTGCATGCGGGTCGTTTTTGTCGGCGCCAGTGGCGTGCGCGACGACCGTGGAATCGAACTGCTCGCGAAACTCGCGGCGTAACTTAGCCACGCGACGCTCGGACTCTTTCGCGGCCTTCTGCGCGGCGGTGCGATCCTGAATCGCGTTGACAGCTTCGCGCGCCTGATATTCGAAGTCACGCAAAACCATCTCCAGCTTCTTTTCCATCTCGCGAATTTTGGCCTGTTGAAGACTTTTCTCTTCCCCGGCAAGTTGTTTCTTTTCGCGGTCCAATTCTTGTTCGCGCGCCCGGAGTGCAAGCCGCTCGCGCTCCGCTTCGCGCAGTTCCGCGTGCAGCTTGTCGAGAAACTTGCCGATGTCCTGCACTTGCGTGCTGAGGCGTGCGCGGGCAGACTCGATAACCGAGGGATTCAGGCCCAGACGCTGCGCAATGTTGATTCCGGCGGAGGCTCCGGGTACACCGATCTTAAGTTCGTAAGTCGGCTGCAACGTGATTTCGTTGAAGCCAACCGAGGCGTTCAGCACGCCGGGCGTATTCGTTCCGTAGACTTTGAGCGAGGTGTGATGCGTAGAGATGACCGTCATGCACCCGATGTGCGCGAAGTGAGCGGCGATAGCGACGGCAAGAGCGGCGCCCTCTTCGGGATCAGTGGCCGAGCCCAGTTCGTCGAGCAGGACTAGCGAATTTGCCGTTGCCGTGCGCGAGATGAAATCGATGTTGGTGACGTGCGCGGAGAAGGTGGAAAGATTTTGCTCAATCGACTGGTAGTCGCCGATGTCGGCAAGCACAGCATCGAAGATGGGCAGTTCGGCGCGGTCAGCGGGAACGGGAATTCCGGATTGAGCCATAAGCGCGAGCAGGCCCACTGTCTTTAGCGTCACAGTTTTGCCGCCGGTGTTGGGTCCGGTGATAACTAACTGTCGGTTCGCCCCCTCAAGTTCGATAGTAACGGGGATGATTTCGAGATTTCTTAGTTTCAGGTTTCGTTCGAGTAGAGGATGCCGGGCATTGTGGAGGATTAGACTTGGATGTCGGGTCCCGCTCGCCGTCTGCGTACCACCCTCGCCAGATCCATGTTCGAACCTTACGACCACGCAGCCATAGTCTTCGGCAAAGCGGGCTTTCGCAAATTGCAGTTCGAGTTCGGCGAGAACTCCGGTTGAGCCTGCAATCGACTCCGCGTTCTCGCCGATGCGACCGGTCATTTCCAGCAAGATACGGTGAATTTCGGCCTGCTCTTCATCAAGCAACCGAACCAACTCATTGTTCTGCTCGATGGTTTCGAGCGGCTCAATGAAAACTGTCTGCCCGCTGGAGCTCGCGCCGTGAACCACGCCCTGCACGCGGCGCTTCTGCTCAATCTTCACTGGAATGACAAAACGCTCGCCGCGGATCGTAATCAGCTCATCCTGAACCGCGCCGCCGTCGGACAATCTGCGCAGATATCCTTGCAGCGATTCCTGGATGCCACGTCTCTGCTTCTCGATTTCTCGCCGTACGCGAGCCAGCTCTGGAGAGGCGCGATCCTCGAGGGTTCCATCGGGCTCAATCTTGTTGCGAAAAAAGCGCAGAAAATCGTCTAGATCGGCGATGCCTTCGGAAAGAGCTCCCACGCGAGCCCACGTCGATCTCATGCTGGCCGGAGGGTGAAAAGCGATCCCGCGCCATTCCTGCGCGCGATCCGCCAGGCGAACGATGTCCAGAATCTCGGTGGTTTCAAGCACCGCGCCTTCGATGCGCGCTTTTTCGATCAGTCGCGAAACATCCTGCAATCCCGAGAAATCGAAACGTCCACCCACGCGGCGAAATTCCCGGATCTCTGCTGTCAGCTCCTGCTGCGCGGAAATCCAGCTTTCATCGAGTGAAGGCGCGAGAACGGCGACTTTCTTCTGCCCCAGCGGCGAAGAGGTATAGCCGCGAAGCATTTCGCGCAGCGCGTCGAACTCGAGCACTCGAGCGGAATCATTGGTCAGCGGCCGCGGCACACATTTATGTTACAGGAGGCGCGGGCGGCACTTCCCCGGCGAGCCGTCGTTAGACCTGAGCCGCGGCCAGCGCCCGCGAATCGGCTTTCTGTACAGGAATGCGCAAAATGAAAGACGCTCCGCCTTCAGGATTGTTATGGCAGGTAATCTGTCCGCCGTGATCCTGAACGACGCCATACACGGCGCTCAGGCCAAGACCGGTTCCCTTGCCGATCGGCTTGGTGGTGTAGAACGGATCAAACACGCGATGGGGTTCCTTGATGCCCGGCCCGCTGTCGCGAAACTGCACCACGATTTCTTCGCTATGCATCTGCGCGCTCACTCGAAGCAGCCCTCCACCCTTTTCCTCCAGCGCATCCAAGGCGTTCTCCATGATTTGAACAAAGGCCTGGAACAACTGATGGCCATCCGCCAATGTTTTTGGCAGGTTCGGTTCGAGAGAGGTTTCAATGCGAATTTTGTGATCGTGAAGTTGCAGATCCCGCATCTGCAGGCTGCGCTGCAACAGCATTCGAAGGTCGACCATCGTCTTCCCTCCGGATCGCTGTTGCGTAAAGCTGAGAAGACTGCCGATAAGATCGCGCGTGCGCTGCGCCTGGTGAACAATCTTGCGAACCAAAGCGCCCTGCTCGTCAAGCAACCGATGATGCGACCAAAGCTTCTCGGCGTCCTGCATGATGTCGGTAAGCGGATGATCGATCTCGCGGGCTGCTCCGGCTATCAGCTGCCCCAGGGAAGCAAGCTTTTCTCTTTGCACCAGGTGGTTTTGCAGGCGCTGTTCGTTTTCAAAGCTGCGCCGCGAATCTACGAGCAGGCGGATCAAAGCCCGGTCCTGTAGATACTGGCGCATAAAAACGAAAACCCCTACCACCAGCATCGCCGTGAGAACCGCGAAAAGGCGGAAGCTGCGCCCCAGCGCGGGGGACTGATCCCAGAGAAACGTCCACAAACCGAAAGCCGGCAGCGAAAGAATCGCGATAGTCGCCAGACGCAGGGCCATTGAACCCCATTTGTCGTCAGTCCCGGCCCGCGCAACTTCCATCTCCCCTTCGCGCGAGCTCAAGGCTGTGGCCGCGATCCAACTAATAGCGGCGATCAAAGGAACATCATAAAAGTTGCCGCTGAAATACTTTCCGGCGCTCACCGCCCAATTCACATACTGGGAGGCGATGGCATAGGTAGCGCTCCCGGCCATCAGGTAAAGGTAAAGCTTTCTCCATCCAGCGGTGGCTCCATAGGCAACGATTGCCAGCATCACCACTACGACTCCGCTCTCGACCATATAAAGCACGCCATAAGCGCGGTCGTAACGAGGAACATCGAGCGTTACGTATTGCGATGGGAACACGACGAAAGCGTATAGAAAGAGCCACCAGACCAGCAGTAAAAGGAAATCAAACGTCCCCGCACGAAACGACTGTTCGCCCTCCGACCGGTGCGGGCGCAATGCTACTGCCGCAATCATCGGAATCAGGTGAACGAACAGAAACACATCCATGAACCATGGATCTGGCAACTCGAGATGACGCAATCCTTCTGAATAAGCCCAAGCACCAAGGTTCACGGCCCACAATAAACATCCGGTCGCCATCAGGAACCAGAAGCGCCGTGTCGCTCTCTTGGCGGCGAAGGCGTTAAACAGCATCGCGATCGCTGCTGCAAGCGTCAGCAGGAAGTCGGCAAAATCCGTTACCGCAGTGAGCGCGTTTCCTCGCGGCAACACAAGTATGGTCAGCGCGAACACGACCGTGATCGCGCCGGCAGCGAAAAACCAGCCATGGCGTCGAAACGCACTCATCCGAGCCAATCTTATGGTGGAAAACAGTGAATGTTAGATTACTTTCAAAGAACCGCAGATTACTTTCGTCACCAGCTCTACGACAGCCCGTTCTCGTTCTGAGGCAAATCCTTGCGGCTCAAAACCTTCCTGCTAGAATGAACCGGAGTTCGCAGCGGCTCGCTGGCCGCTTTTGGCCGCTCCTGATAAGGGCCTCCGTTTTCAGCCGACTCGCTTTCACCTTTATAGTCCGGTGTTCTATGGCGTTTCCCATTACCCGACTTCGCCGCCTGCGGCGTACCGAGCCGCTCCGCAACCTGGTTCGCGAAACCCGGCTTACTCCCGACGCCTTCGTTTACCCTATGTTCGTTCGTCCCGGCGAAGGAGTGCGCAAGCCGGTCGCGTCCATGCCGGGCGTATTCAATCTGTCGGTAGACGAAGCCGTCAAAGAAGCGCGGGAAGTACACTCACTCGGCGTACCCTCAGTCATTCTTTTCGGCCTGCCCGATAAGAAAGATGAAATCGCTACCGGCGCCTGGGCCGAAGATGGCATCGTCCAGCAGGCCGCCCGCGCCATCAGACGTGAAATACCCGATCTGATTCTGATCGGCGACGTGTGCCTGTGCGAATATATGTCGCACGGACATTGCGGGGTCGTGAAGCCGGGACTTTCTCCACAATCGCTCGGTGCGGCGGCTCGGAGCGCGTCGCAAGCAAGCGGAGTGGCGCGCAAGCCGGTTAAAAGTGAGGACGAAAAACATAAGGTCATCGAAGAGCTGGCCTCGATTGCGGAGAGAGTCGTTTCCAATTTCGAAATCGACAACGACGCCTCGCTCGAACTGTTAGCCCGCACCGCCGTTTCGCTAGCTCATTCAGGAATCGACATCATCGCTCCCTCCGACATGATGGATGGCCGCGTCGCAGCAATCCGCCGTGCCCTCGATGAAGCGAAGTTCACAAACACCCCGATTCTTTCCTACGCGGCAAAATTCGCCTCGGGATTTTACGGCCCATTCCGCGAAGCCGCCGATTCAGCCCCGCAATTCGGCGACCGCCGCTCGTATCAGATGGATGGAGCCAACGTCCGCGAAGCCATGCGCGAGATCGAACAAGATATCGAGGAAGGGGCGGACATGATCATGGTCAAGCCCGCCCTGCCCTATCTCGACGTGATCGCGGCCGCGCACCGTCGCTTCGACCTGCCGCTAGCCGCCTATCAGGTCTCCGGCGAATACGCCATGATCGAAGCCGCCGCCCGCAACGGCTGGATCGAGCGCGACCGGGTAATGATGGAATCTCTGGTAAGCATCCGGCGCGCAGGAGCCAGCATCATCCTCACGTACTACGCCAAAGACGCAGCGAGATTAATTTCTTGAACCCCTAAGACACAAAACCAGCCCGCTTTTTCCTTAGTGATCCTTAGTGCCCTTAGTGGTTCAAGATCTTTAGCAGTCAGCATGCCCTGCTAACTAGCCCGAGGCAGCGGCTTATCGCTAGTGGCGAAATCCGCGTGCGCTTCTCCCGCCGACGCAATATC
Organism: Candidatus Sulfotelmatobacter sp.; assembly: GCA_036490235.1. Lineage (GTDB taxonomy): Bacteria > Acidobacteriota > Terriglobia > Terriglobales > Acidobacteriaceae > Sulfotelmatobacter. The sequence goes on from DASXEG010000148.1 coordinate 19,729, forward strand.
TCGCGCCCCAGTATTTTCCAGAATCTCTTTCGCCCGCTTGGTCCACTCCGAATTGTCGGAATGCACCGAGAGAAGAATGCCGCCCTCCCGGATGCGTCCTTCGTAGCGCTTCGCCTCGTATTCCGGGATGCCCATGCCGACGAGCGCACCAGTGATGCCGCCAATTACGCCACCCGCACCAATTCCCGCCAGCGCAGTCATGATCGGTCCAGCCGCGATAAACGGCCCGATTCCCGGAATTGCCAGCGCGCCGATCCCAGCCAACCACCCCAAAGCTCCGCCAATCACCGCGCCAGTACCCGCGCCGGTGGTTGCCCCCTCAGGAGCCTTCGTTCCTTTCTCGAGCGCGAAGTCTTTGGTTCCCACATTTTCAGGAAACAGCACCGAAATATCGGTATTCCGAAAGCCCGCGTTCTTTAGCGCGTCCACTGCCGCTTCCACGCTTTTGTAGTCCGGATAAATTCCGAATACAGCCGTATTTTTTCCTGCCATGAAATCCTCCCTGCATAGAACTTTTCTTGCGTGGCCAGACGACAAGCAAACGTTGGGCGCCGACTTCTAAATGCGGTTGAATTTGCGGCGCGAGCTCTACGCGCCTTCAGTTCCGGTGCTCGAAAAACGGCTACGCACGCGGCCGCCAATATCCTGGACCTTCTCGCCGATCTGGCTGCGAATTTCTTCGCCGCTCGCCGGAGCAAACAAAATTGCGGCGCTGACGCCTACGCCCACTCCCGCAGCAAAGCTGAGCACATTGCGCATCGTATGGTTGCGCCCGGGATAAATATCGGTCGCGCGGTCTCGCAGATCGGAAACGCTGTCTGCGGCGCGATCCAGGCTGTCCCCGACTCGGTCGCGCAAGTCCCCGGTAAAGCGGTCAGTCTGGTCCAGAAAGTAAACGGCAGTCTTTAGGATTGACTTGATCAGGTTATTCATCGTTTTCCACCCTTCCAACTTCAAAGATTAGGTTCGCAAAAAGTCTACGAAATGGTTAGTTGCAGAAAACGATGAGAGGGCTTGCCGGATTGGACTGGAAATGTTTCGAGGGCGATTTCTGCCGGAAATCCCGGCTCCCGTCGTCGCCAGAGAGTGGCGCCACCGCATCGTCGCCCCTTTTTCACCAAAAAGGGTCTCGCGAGCGGATCGCGGATCAAGGATGAATATTTACCGGAAGCTGGCGCTGCGAAACTTCTGACGGAAGTCTTCGCCTTCCATTTTGATGACCCGGCACATCTCGTGCAACCGGGACCGCATGCGCTCGCCGATCCTGTCGCCAAGAGTTTCCGCGCGTGTAGCAGCCCGAACGGCCGATCCCGAACCATTCACGCCGGCCGCCGGCTGATCCTCGAAATTCGTGGTGATGACCGTGGTCCGGTTGTCGTTGTAGCGAGTGTTCAGGATCAGGCTGACCGTATCCCAGACCCATTCCGTAGGCTTGACCGCTCCTAGTTCGTCCAGAACCAGAACTTCGGCTTCGAAAATCGGCCGCAGTACGTCGAGCTCGGTGGTTTGAACGGTGGTGTTATACGAATTTTGAATCTCCTTCAAAAGCTCGCGATAATCGTAGAACAGGCACGAAACCCCCTTATTGAGGATCAACTCCTTGGTGATCCCCACCGCCAAGTGAGTCTTGCCTGTACCAATTTTGCCGATGATCAATAATCCCGTACCATCGCGCGGGTCATACTCATGGGCGAACCGGGTGGCCGTCAGGTGCGCCAGCACCAGCGAAGGATGCGCGCCAGGAAAATCCGACGTATAGCTGGCAAGTTCGCAATGCTCGTACCGCTTGGGAATGCGCGCTGCCGCCAACAGGGTTTGACTGCGCGCCCGCAACTGGCAGTCGCAGCGCGTGACGCGCCGTTCACGCTCCTCGCCAGCCCTGGCCCGAATGATCTTCCAGCCTGTGCCCTCGCACAGAGGGCAGACTTCAACCGCCGTTTTTATGCCGTTCAACTTGGCCAAACCACCTTAGAAGTATGCTTGATCGACTTTGCTCCCATCTCGCCGAATCCGCAAGTGGCATCGAGCCTGCGCTTGTGCACAACTTGTGAAGGCCTGCCCCAGCCTGTGGAGGGATGAGGAAAACCAGCTTCTCCGGTGCGAAAAGCCGCACTCTTGGCCCCAATTGGCGGCTGGGGGTTGCGAAACAGGCTTCCGGCGCGGATTTTCACAGTTGACATTCAGCGCAGAGAGAGGAAAATACCCTGCATCAGGTTTCCAAACTCAGACACTGGCTTATATCCTCCCGGATTGTGCTGGGTATGCATACGCACATGCATATGCTTAATAAAGAGACCTGCGAGGAGAAACAACAATGAATAAGGCCGATCTGGTTGATAGGATCGCGGGCGCTTGCGAAATCAGCAAAGCGCAGGCAACAACAGCCATTGACACCGCTGTGAGCAGCGTTACGGGTGCATTGAAAAAAGGGGATCGAGTAGCTCTGATAGGTTTCGGTACATTCTCGGTATCGCAGAGAAAGGCGCGGAACGGGCGCAATCCACAAACCGGCGCAACGATTAAAATCGCCGCCCGTAAGGTTGCGAAGTTTACCCCTGGGGCCGAGTTGAAGAAGGCAGTCAACAAGAAGTAGCAGAAGGAAGAAAGATTTGACGAGTAAAAACGGCAGGGGGTCGGCCCTGCCGTTTTCCTTTTGTGGCTGCACGCGCCTTTGGCCGCTAGAATGACTCCAGCATGATCGCCCATCTTCGCGGAAAACTACTTTCCAAGCACCCCAACCAGGCCGTAGTCGAAACCGCCGGCGTGGGCTACGAAGTAAACATCAGCGTGCCGACGTTCTCGGAACTTCCCGCGGACGGGACCGACGTCGCGCTGCATATCCACACGCACGTCCGCGAGGATGTGATTGCACTGTACGGCTTCTTGCGCTCCACCGAGAAGCAGTTGTTCGAAAAACTCATCACGGTAAGCGGCATCGGGCCAAAGCTCGCTATCACCATCCTCAGCGGCATGGCCGCCGACGAAATGACGCGGGCGATCCGCGGAAGTGATCTGGCGCGCCTTACGCGAATTCCGGGGATCGGGAAGAAAACCGCCGAGCGCATGGTACTGGAGCTGCGCGACAAATTGCCGGAAGTCACGGGAACGACTGCGCCCTCTATTCAGCCCATGAACGCAATCGAAGAAGACGTGCTTTCGGCGCTGGTGAACCTTGGCTATCAGCGCGCGGCTGCGGAGAAGGCTTTGGCTGCGGCAGCGAAGAATGGCGGCAGCAGTTCGTTTGATGCCCTGTTTCGTCAGTCTCTGGCGTCGCTTTCCAGGTAACGCCGCAGTCTTCATCTTGGCTGCCGGCCACAGGCCGGCCCTACCGTTAGGCCCAATCCGAGACGGAATGGTTCTCTTCCGCCCGATCCTCCGCGTCATTGCCTTTCCCGCCCGGTTTCCGCCTACGGTGGTCCCCCTCCCGCGAATCTTCGTTCGATTCGACATCTACCACGAACGCCTCGGACGCCGCTTCTCCCGCCAGTTTTGAAGCAGCTTCCATCAATCTCTTCCGGGTGCGCGCTGCCGCAGTTGCGGCTGCCGCCTTCTGCGCCGATTGCAGCGAGTCCAGTTGAGCGTTTGGATTAATCTGGTTCGGGTGGATGTGCATGCTCTAACCCGGCTTAGGTTCTCCTTAGAGCAAGCAAGCCTCGCGCCGAGATTCGTACAGATACGATCTGAAGTGCAGATCTGAAGTGCAGATCTGAAGTGCAGGACTTGAGCCGCGCTCCCCCCTCGAATTCCTGCCCTGCCAAAAACGGTATGATTGATGCTGTCTGGCGCGCTGTTGCCTCTGCAACGGCATGGCCGGACAGAGCCATCGAAAAACGGAATGTCACTTCTGTCTGATCTCGGTTACTTATTCCTTGCCGTCGCGGTCATCGGCACCTTGTCGTCGTCGGTTTTTCTAGGACTGGTGATCGCGGGCGTAATCCGCTTCCGCTCCGAAGCCCGCGAACAGCAACGATCTGCTTCCAAAACCCTCGCTTCGCCTCCAGTTTCCATTCTCAAACCGGTGCATGGCCTCGAAGCGCAATTGAAGCAAAATATCGAGAGCTTTTTCCGCCAGGATTATCCCAGCTACGAAATACTTTTCGCCGCCGACGAAGCCGATGATGCCGCGCTCGACGTCGTCCGGGAAATCAGTTCCCGCTATCCCAATATTCCCATTCGTATTCTCGTCACAGGCACGCCCTGGCCCAATCCAGTCGTCTATTCATTTCACTGCCTGGCGGAAGCCGCAGCCTATGACATTCTGATCACTACCGATAGCGACGTCGAGGTACAGCCGAACTATTTGCGCGAAATCGTGCCGCCCATGCTCGATCCGAAAGTTGGCATGCTGACCTGCCTTTATCGCGGCAAAAATGTCACCAACGTCTTTTCCGGTCTCACCGCGATCGGAATGTCGGTAGAAATGACGGCGGGCGTGCTGGTCGCCAATCTCCTCGAAGGAATGAAATTCGGCTTGGGCCCGACCACAGTCGTGCGCAAGGATGCGCTGGCCAGCATCGGCGGCTACACTGCACTGCGAGATTACATTGCCTACGACTTCGCCATCGGAAATCTTATCGAGAAAGCTGGCTATCGCGTCGTGCTCTCGCGTCACGTAATCGATCATGTGGTCAGCCAGAAATCGTTCCGCCACATGTGGCAGAACCAATTGCGATGGGCCCAGACCACGCGCTATTCCCGGCCGAAAGGGCATTTCGGCAGCGGGCTGATTTTCGCCATGCCCTATGGGCTGATCGGATTTATCGCGGGAGCGCTGTTGGGACACTGGACGCTCGGCCTGTCTCTTCTCGCCGCGGCGATCATCAATCGATTGATCGAAGCCTGGCTCGTTGGTTGGACAGTGGTGCGGGATCCCGTGGTTCGCCGCGCCCCCTGGCTTTATCCTCTGCGCGATTTGTTAGGATTCGCTGTCTGGTTCGCGAGCTATCTGAAGTTGCGCTATATATGGCGCGACAGCCGCTTCGAACTGAAGGGGACGCGCATTGCTTTGCGGGAGACGCGCGATTCTTCTTAAATTCTTTCCGCAAATATTGGAGACTTCCCTTTGCGCATTTTTGTTACGGGTGCGGCTGGATTCATCGGCAGCAACATGGTCGACCGTCTTCTGGCCGCAGGTCATCATGTTGCTGGGTTCGATAATTTCTCCACCGGCCGGCGGCAATTCCTCGCAGACGCGATAAATCATCCACAATTCGTATTGCACGAGGCCGACCTCCTCGACCGTGCAGCTCTTACGAAAGCCATGCAGGGCGCGGAATTGGTGATCCACTTTGCCGCCAATGCCGACGTGCGCTTCGGAACGGACCATCCCCGCAAAGACCTTGATCAGAACGCGATTGCAACCTGGAACGTGCTCGAAGCCATGCGCGAGCAAAGCTGCAAGCGAATCGTGTTTTCCTCTACCGGTTCGATCTACGGCGAGCCGGAGATTTTTCCCACTCCAGAAACCTGCCCGTTCCCAATTCAAACCTCGCTCTATGGTGCATCCAAACTGGCCGCCGAAGGCCTGATTCAGGCGTACTGCGAAGGTTTTGGCATGCAAGGCTATATTTTTCGCTTCGTCTCAATCCTCGGTGAGCGCTACTCCCACGGTCATGTTTTCGATTTCTACCAACAACTCTCCGAGCATCCCGATCGCCTGCACGTACTCGGCAATGGCCATCAGCGGAAATCATATTTATACGTTCACGATTGCATCGACGCCATTCTGATGGCCCTCGAAAAAGCTGGCGCCAAGGTGAATATTTTCAATCTCGGCACGGACGAATATTGCGAAGTCAACGACTCGATCGGCTGGATTTGCGAATTCCTACGTCTCCAGCCGAAATTGACCTACGGCGGCGGCGAGCGCGGCTGGATCGGTGACAGCCCTTTTATCCTGCTCGATTGCTCGCGCATGCGTTCGCTCGGCTGGCAGCCCAAGCTCAACATCAAGGAAGCGGTGTTGGCGACGATCAAGTATGTCAGCGGAAATCCTGGAGCTCTTAACCACTAAGGGCACGAAGGAACACGAAAGAATTGCTCCCAAACTTCCTTCGTGAACCTTAGTGTCCTTGGTGGTTAAATGAAATTCCCGGCAGATCCCGTCAAAGCCCACATTTCGAATACGCTATACTTTTCCACTTGATCATCACCAGAAGCCCGTTGCGCATCTCGCTTGGCGGCGGCGGCACCGATCTGCCGTCTTATTACCGGAAATACGGCGGATTTGTCCTTTCTGCCGCCATCAACCGCTATGTTTACATCACCATCAACGAGGCGTTCAAGCCGCGCATTATTTTGAAATATTCGAAGCTCGAAGACGTCGAGAAGTGGGAAGAAATTCAGCATCCTATTATTCGTGAAGCGCTGCGCCTCACCGGCGTGATGGGGCCGTATCTGGAAATCGTCAGCTTGTCCGACATCCCCGCCGGCACGGGTCTCGGCTCCTCCGGCAGTTTCACAACCGCTCTGCTTCGTGCTTTGCACACCGTGAAGCGAAACTTCGTTCCTCCGCAAGAACTCGCGGAGCAAGCCTGCCACATTGAGATCGACCTGTTGAAAGAGCCGGTGGGAAAGCAGGATCAATACATTGCCGCGTTCGGCGGTATTACGTGCTTCGATTTTCTCCCGGACGATCAAGTCAAAGTTGAGCCCCTGAAAATCGCACCCGAAACTCTGGCGAATCTGGAAGATAGTTTGCTGTTGTTTTTCACCGGGGCATCACGCTCCGCAAGTGAAGTGCTGCGCGATCAAGACTCGCGCACTCGCGACAATGCCGGCGACATGCTCGAAAATCTGCACTTCACAAAAAGACTTGGCCACGAAAGCCGCGATGCACTTCTTGCCGGAGATCTCCGAAAGTTTGCCGAAATCATGCACGCTCACTGGGAACACAAAAAGAAGCGCTCTCCCGGAATGAGCAGCGGATTCATCGACGACATGTATGATCTGGCGCGTGCCCATGGGGCGCTTGGAGGCAAACTGATTGGGGCCGGCGGCGGAGGCTTTCTAATGCTCTACACCGAGGACAAAACCCGACTGCGCTCCGCCATGCGCGCGGCCGGGCTGCGCGAAGTCCGGATGCAATTCGACTTCAGCGGGACTTCCGTGTTAGCCCATTCATAGACATCATGCTACCCGTTGCCATTCTTGCTGGAGGGCTGGCCACCCGCCTCGGACCACTCACCGAAAAAAATCCAAAGTCCCTGATTCCCATCGCGGGAGAGCCCTTCATCGCGCATCAGTTGCGCCTCTTGAAGAGAAACAGAATCCAGGATGTCATACTCTGCGTCGGCTATTTGGGTGAGATGATTGAGAGTGTGCTCGGAGACGGCCATGCCTTTGGCATGAAAATCGAATACTCGTATGACGGCGATAAGCTTCTGGGCACAGCGGGGGCGATACGCCAGGCTCTACCGAAGTTGGGTGATAGTTTCTTCGTGCTCTACGGGGATTCTTATCTACCCTGCGATTACGCCGCCATCGAGCAAGAGTTCTCACGCAGCGGAAAGCCCGGCCTGATGACAGTGTTTCGCAACCAGGGCCAGTGGGACACAAGCAACGTTGAGTTTGAAGGCGGGCAAATTCTGGCGTATAGCAAGCAAGACCGAACGCCGCGCATGAGATACATCGATTACGGCTTGGGACTCTTTAACCGTACTGTTTTTGATGAGACCGGGCTTTCCGATTTGGCCGAAGTCTATTCCGGCCTCTTGCGCGAAAATCAACTCTCCGCTTTCGAAGTTCGCCAGCGATTTTACGAAATCGGCTCGATAGCAGGAATACAGGAACTGGAGTCGTTGCTGGCATCCCCCGGAGAAGAAAAACTATGACCGCGCGCAGGGAAGAACAAAACATGTTCTCGCAGACCTTCCTCGCCGAGGCCGCTGACATCATCGCGAAGCTCGACCTCGCGAGCATCGAAAAAGCAGCGCATCTTCTCGCCGGCACTCGTGAATCTGGAGGCCGCCTCTTCATCCTCGGGGTCGGCGGCAGCGCGGCCAACGCTTCCCATGCCGTAAACGACTTCCGTAAGATCGCCGGCTTTGAAGCCTATGCGCCGACCGATAATGTTTCTGAACTGACTGCCCGCACCAACGACGAAGGCTGGGCTTCAATCTTCGACAGTTGGCTGCGCACCAGCCGCCTCCGCCCGACCGACCTGCTGCTGATCTTTTCCGTTGGCGGCGGCAACCTTGAGCAGAACGTCAGCCCGAACCTGGTCGCTGCCCTGAAATACGCGAAATCCGTCGGAGCGAAAATCATTGGCGTCGTTGGCCGCGACGGCGGTTACACCGCCACTGTTGCCGACGCATGCGTGTTAATACCAGTAGTGAATCCTGCCCACATCACGCCGCACACGGAAGCGTTTCAGGCCGTGGTCTGGCATCTGCTCGTATCCCATCCCGCGGTCAAGACCCAATCGACAAAATGGGAGTCGTTGCCGTCGCCGAAATGACAACCCTCAAAAAGCAGCCTGCCATTTTTCTCGATCGCGACGGCGTCATCAACAAGGCCTTCGTCCGCGATGGCAAACCCTTTTCGCCGCCCACCCACGAGGATCTCGAAATCCTTCCCGGCGTGCCCGAGGCGCTGCGCGATTTGAAAGCCCACGGCTACAGGTTGATCGTCGTCACCAACCAGCCCGACGTGGCCCGCGGAAAGCTGTCGCAGCAGACGCTGGATGCGATTCACGAAGACTTGAGAGCGCGTCTTCCTCTCGATGACATTTTTGCCTGCGTCCACACTGGTAACGATAACTGCAAGTGCCGCAAGCCGTTGCCCGGAATGCTGCTGGAAGCCGCCGAAAAACACAATATCGATCTCTCGGCCAGTTACATGGTTGGTGACCGGTGGAAAGATATTGACGCAGGATATAATGCTGGGTGTAGGACAATTCTGGTTGATTACGGATATTCGGAGAGACGCTCAGAACGCGTTCCCGACCATATTGTAAAGTCTCTCCGCGAGGCGGCTGACTGGATCATCCGTTCCACGACAAAAGGAGCCCATTCGTGAAGTCCCTGTCCGACTTGCGCGTGCAAATCTTTGCGGATGGAGCCGACAAGGCCAGCTTCCTCGAACTCTACCGCCAGCCGCACATCAAAGGCTTCACTACCAATCCCACGCACATGCGCGCCATGGGCGTCACCGATTACGAAAGCTTCGCGCATGATCTGCTCGCGACCATCCGGGATCGTCCAATCTCGTTCGAGGTTTTCGCCGACGATGAAGAGGAAATGGAAGATCAGGCGCGCCACATCAGTTCCTGGGCCAGGAACGTATTCGTCAAAATTCCGGTGATGAATACCGAGGGCAAGCCGACTTACGACTTGGTACGCCGTCTCTCGCACGATGGAATCCAAATTAACGTCACCGCGCTACTAACGCTGGAACAAGTGCGCAAGGTTTGTGCGTCACTCAAGGGAAAGGCTCCGGCCTACGTATCCATCTTCGCCGGCCGCATCGCCGATACTGGCCGCGACCCCATGCCGGTGATGCGCGAAGCCGTCCCCATGGTCCATGATGTAAACGCGCAACTCATCTGGGCGAGTCCGCGGGAACTGCTGAATATTTTTCAGGCCGACGAAACCGGTTGCCATGTGATTACGGCAACGGCAGATGTTCTAAAAAAACTTTCCCTCATCGGCAAAGATCTGCATGAATTCTCGAAGGAAACCGTAGAGATGTTCCGCCGCGACGCACTAAAGTCTGGATATTCGCTGCCCATAGCAAAGCCAGCGGTAGCAGCCGCTACTCGCCGGTAGACCGAAGCGGGCCTTGGCCGGGCACGTTGACCTTCACCCGTAACGCAGTACACCACCGCGTAGAGCGCAAAAACCCATTCGGGCTTTAGCCCCTGCGAAATCATACCTTCGGGTGATTCACAAAAATCACCTTTTCCGAAGCCTCACTGGCCACATGCAGCGGACCGGGCAACAAAGCTTTCACTCGCGCGCGCTCATACTCCGGCACGAAAAGAAAAACCCGCTGCGGCGATTTCCACGCTTCTAACAACTCCCAATCGTTCAAGAAAATATGTGGCGCATCCGGATAGGTCGATCCCCACCACATCGACGTTGTGTTTCCATTCACCAGTTCGATCGGCCGCCGCAGATAAAACAGCAGGGACGATCCAAACGACTGATCGCCGTAAATCATCACGCGATCCGTAGGCCGCAGCTCCGGTTCGATCTGCCGCGCCATGCTTCGTGATCCGAGGAATGGATCGAAACGAATCAGTGCAATGTGCGCGGCAATTAAAAATACTGCCATCGTCGCGGCGGTCGTCCATGTGGCAGCGATTTGCTTTCCGCGCCATCGCAACCACAACGCCCTCACAGGGCCGATCAAGAGCGCTAGGGCAGCCAGAATCGCCGGAAGCCGCAAGGCCGCAAACGATTCACCCGTCAAATCCAGCATGTGACCCATCGAAAGCGTTTCGGCTTGCAGATTCGGCTTTGCCAGAACCGTGCCGATATCGGGTACGAATGGCACGTTTCGTGAACTCCACAGTCCCGTGGCCAAAACCACCGCACTTGCGATGCAGATCAGAGCCAGCGCGCCGGAAGTCCACACCAGCCATTTGCGCGAGCCATATTCCTCTTCGTCCGAGAGTTGCGCCGCAATCAGCAGCAGGATCGGAAAATAGGCCGGAAATGTGTAGTACTCCTGGTTCGTCGAGAACGAGAAAAACACGAGCGTAACGCCAGCCCACAGCAGGCACAGCAATTCAGTGCGTCGTCGAAAATCGACCGGCCGTGCCGGGCTGACTGCTCCCTGCTTCCGCCGCGCGAGCCAGTTTGTGACCGGCCGCCGCAGTGCAACCGGAATATACAAACTCCACGGAAAGAGCCAGACTAGATGCAGGCTCCAGTAGAGCGAGTTCGTTTGCTTGTTGTAATCCTTGGGAATGCGCTTGCCGAGGAAGCGCATAAAATGCTCATTGACAAAATAAAACCAGAAGAAGCGCGGATTGCGAATCCCCGCAAGAATGTGCCAGGGCGCAGCAATCGCAAAGAAAAGCAGCAGTCCCGTGAATAAGCGGAATTCGCGCCAGCGCCGCCATTCGCCGCTGATCACAACATATAAGAGCGCCGCCCCGCCAACGATTACAAGTACGAGCAAGCCTTTGGTTAAAACCGCCAGCGCCATGCACGCATACCCGCCGTACCAGCGCCACACACCGCCGTCTTCCAGTGCGGTAGCGAAAAGGTAAAATGCCACCGCGATCAAAAAACTGAGAATCGACTCCGGGATAAGAATCCGCGTGAAAAGGTAACAACCGGCCGCAGTCGCGATAAACAAGCCGGCGTAAATGGCTGCACCTTCGCCGAACGCTCGCTTTCCCCAACCCAGCGCCAGCAGAATCAGCAGAAGCATCGATAGAGCAACCGGAAAATGGGCGCCGAACTCATTCACCCCGAAAACCGCATAAGACGCAGCTACCACCCAATACATCAGTGGAGCTTTTTCGAGATACCGATTTCCGTTGATCTTCAGCGTCACGAAGTCATGCGTCACATACATTTCGCGCGCGGCTTCAGCGTGCGTGGAATCGGCGTCATCCTGCATACCGATGGAAAAAAGCGATCCCACATATACAACGGCAAATATGAGAAGGACTCCAATGATTTGCCTGTTAAAGCGCGAGGATTGTGAGCCAGGAGTTTGTGTCGTCAATTTAGATACAAACCTCGGTTGCGAATTCATGCGAAACTCGCAGAACTCCGCCGCTAGCAATCTTTGAATCTATCATCTTCATTTCTATGACGCAGTTCCATCAAGTACCGGCAGGTGCGCATTCAGGAGTAAGGCCTGTCGAAGGGTCAACAGTGTGCATCCCGCATACGAAAACTCGCCCGACATTTTAGAGAATTTCATCTCTTTGCAAACCTACATAACACGGCAAAGTATGCAAGATTTTGCAAGTTTGCCGCAGCGATTCATTCGAGCAAAAAAATATTGTCAAATCTGCGTCACTCCGCGATGTCAACCTCGCCGAATGGAGTTATAATCCGGCGGCCTTGAGATTTCAAAAAAAAAGACAAGGCGAGTTCTTAAGCCTGTGAAACAGGGAAGGTAAGGGGGACCCGAGCTTAAGACTGATCCACAACTGCGGGCCATCAATCACACCCCGGATTACGCCCACCCCAGATCAAACAGTAAATTTTGCAAATCAGACCCAGGAGATGAGAACAGAGTCATGAAAATCCTACGAAGCCTCATTTGTTTTGCCGCGCTGCTGGCAATGTGCGCAGCCGTGCAAGCTCAGACTTGGACCACCACCAAAAATACGCCCCCATCTGCCTTGGGCACAGCTCTGCTATTGACCAATGGCGTCGTGATTGCGCAAGGGATGCAGTCAACCGGATATGCCACGGGGGTATGGTACGCGTTGACTCCGGACAGCACCGGCAGCTACATCAACGGGACCTGGAAAAAGTTAACCACCATGCCCAGCGGCTACTCTCCTCTTTACTATGCGTCGGCGGTGTTGGCCGATGGCAAAGTGGTAGTAGTCGGCGGCGAATACAACAACAACGGTTCCGGAAGTGAAGTGAATCTCGGCGCCATCTATAGCCCCACGAGCAATACCTGGGCCTCGATTACTCCGCCCACTGGCTGGACTCACATCGGTGATGCCTCAAGCGTCGTGCTCCCCAACGGAACGTGGATGATCGGAAACTGCGGCTACGCCGGATCGGAATGCACCAACCAAACCTACCAGGCGCAGCTTGATGAATCCACGTTGACCTGGACCATTATCGGCGCCGGCAATGGCAAGGCCGATCAGAACTCGGAAGAAGGCTGGACGCTGCTGCCGACCAATGATGTTCTTACGGTCGACATGGCGGATGTGACCAACTCTGAAGTTTTCAACCCAACAACGAGCAAATGGTCGACCGCCGGCAACACGGGCGTAACTCTTCCCAATACTTCCTGCTACGAAATCGGCCCCGGCGTGTTGCGTCCGGATGGAACTGTATTCCAGATCGGTGGGACAGCTGACACCGCTCTCTACACAGTTTCTACCAGTACGTGGACTGCGGGACCTGTTGCTCCGAGCAGCCAGGGCTCGATCGACGGTCCAGCCTCGGTTCTGCCCGACGGCAACGTACTCTTCGATGTGGGTCCTCAATCACCCTGCTACGCGAGCGGAACGAAATGGTATGAATACAATGGCACGACCTTGACATCCGTTCCCTCTCCGCTGGGTTCAGGCAGCCAGCCTACTTACACCGGCCGACTTCTGGCGCTGCCTACTGGCCAGGTATTGTTCACCTACGGTACGAACACTGTGCAGGTCTACACGCCGTCTGGCACATACGAAAGCTCGTGGCAGCCCGTGGTCAGAAAAGTGGCCGCGAGTCTGACGCACGGCAGCAAGAACAACAAAATTCAGGGCACGCAGTTCAACGGACTCTCGCAAGGCGCGATGTACGGTGACGACGGCCAGATGGCGACCAACTATCCATTGGTCCGAATCACCAACACCGCTTCGGGCAACGTTGTGTACTGCAGAACGCACAACCACAGCACCATGAGTGTTGCGACGGGATCGAAGATCGTGGGAACGTTCTTCGACATCCCCGCGGCCATTCAAACCGGCGCCAGCACTCTGGAAGTGGTTGCCAACGGCATTCCTTCCAATCCGGTTAACGTAACCATCAACTAGCTTCTCAACAACTCGCGCCGCAATTTTCATTGGAAAATTGCGGCGCTTTTCTTTTCGGCAAACAAATCCTCACCGAAGAAATCAAGTGGCCAGCCGTCGTTTTATTTGAACCAGTGATACCCGAGGCTGACCTGAATCCCGTTGAACTCCGGATTCTGCACCCCCAGGTTGGCGTTCGAAATGTGCGACCAGCCGCAGGCGATGTCGAGCGCTTGCCGTTTTCGCGTGCGAATATAAATTCCTGCTCCCCCGCGCGGCGTGAAGTTGAAGCTTGAACTATTATCTGGTGGGAGATTCGCGTTGGTAGACAAGCCGCCTCCAGCCAGTTCGATATAAGGCGACATCCGGCTTGTGTGAAGGGCGGAATTCCAGCGAAGAATCAAGGGATCAAAACCCCACCCGTGGACATGCTGATTCCCGTAGGTTTCAAAAACCGGCGTCAAACCAAAGCCATATTCGAAATTTCCCCGCAGCCACTTCCTGCCATGTTCGCCGGTTAACACTCTGCCGACAAAAAATCCCGCAGACCAGATCTGCGCTTCGGTGAAAGAATTGGTGATCTCTTCGCCGGTTTCTCCCTCAGTCCATATGTTCAGATCCCAAGTCCCTTTTTCATTTGGCATATGTGGATTCTGGGCACGGACAAGGCTCGCCAGACTCAAAAAGATCAGCAACAGCGTTCGAGAAGCGCGCAATCGCATTCTTTGAATTTTATCGTTACGGGAGCAACACAGGGTGCGGGGAGATCACGATGCCTGATAAAGCATTGCCTTCGGAAAAATCTGGCGCTGCTGCCTTGCGGCAGAATTTCAGTTTGAGTCGCGCGCCCTGTACCAGGGCCGAACGCCATGCAGAATGTTTGCCGCGCCTCGAATCGGATTGAAGGTACAGCGCGTGAAGTCAATCAAAGTGCGATTGTTGCTTCTGCTCTCAACCCGCCGAACAATTTTCTTGTCCATCCAGTCTTCAGCCAATTCCCATCCCAGGCCACCGACCGGGGTCATGACGAGATTGACTTTTCCCACGCCCCAATAACAGGTTTTCGTGTTGCAAGGAAAACTTCCATTCGCGTTCCACGGTTGCCGGTCATTCGAGCCATATTTTTCGACCGTCATCTCGCTCAGCGGCCCAATGCTCCACTGCGTGCTGTAAATGCCGTTCCACAGCGTGGCTTTCACGCGACTCCACCAATATTCTTTCGTCTTTCCGAATTCGACATTCCGGCTCTTCGGATCGTTCTGGATTTGAATATAGCCGGTAATCGCTCCCTGAATCGGATGGCCGACATAGTTGTACATCGGGTTCTCACCCGCGCTCCAGCCCACTTCCCACCATCGCGAAAGCGACTGCTTGTAATCCCGCCAATAGTGATTGAACGGAATGCCGTTCTCGGAGACGACCCAGCGAAAGTCGGTGTGGACTACCCATGCCTGCTCGATGACCAGAAAAGTTCCCGACTCTTCCAGGGCTCGTCGCCAGTGAAAGCTTTCTGGTTTAGCCTCCGACGTGGCGCTGTGATCCGGCTGGCTAAATGCTCTGGCGGAAGGCGTCGCATTCAAGTTCGGAATGTCGGGAAATTGGGCGGCATCGATGCTGCCTCCGCCAATTCCATCCAGAGGACTCCACCCCGCCGCACCATCCCCAGGCTGAATGCAATCTACAGTACCTGAGTCGCAGATCGAAGAATAAGACTGGCCAAAGGCTGCGCCCGACAGTAGCAGAATGCTGGCTATGATGCTGCGGGAACGCATGACAATCGAGTAAAAATCATAGCAGGAAGTCTTGTAGAAGATCTCAGGCGAGCTCCCCGAAAAAATTTTTGAAGATGCGAGAGACTAACCATGTTTATTGGGGTTATTAAGCAGATTTGATTCGGCAGAATAAAACTTGCCTTATCCGGCAGTGGCTCAGTTTAGCTCCTACATCACTGTGTCATCCTGAGCGCAGGCGTTTCTTAGACGGAGCGAAGAGCCTGCCCTGAGCGAAGCCGAAGGGATCTCCGGCTGAACTGGCGTTGTGCCTAAGCCGAACTGAACCACTGCCCCTTATCGGGCAAACTTTCAAGGCCACGCTGGACAATGCTAAATTGCGAATCGATGTGAACCTAATGGAGAACAGATCTTTCGGCTGTGGACACGGTCAATACCCCACCCGTATCGTGAGAGCGGGAATGATTGCCGTGATGCTTCTCTGTCTGTCGCGTGCCGCACCGGCACAAGTCCCCTCCTCCAGCGGCAGCCTTGCGTCCAGCAATATTTTCGCCGGCTATTCGCTTTTCGCCGACAATCTTTTCTCCGGCCAGCACGCCGACCTAAGCGGATGGCACATCTCAGCGGAGAAAAAGTATCTTCCATATTTTGGCCTTGTCGGAGATATCAGCGGACTCTACGGTTCCACCAACAGCACGTGCGCAAGCAGTTATCCGGGGCAATGCCTTGCGCACGCAAGCGTGAGCGAATACACGTTCCAGACGGGCATTCGAGGATCCTTCGCGGCCTCGGCCGTAAGGCCATTCGGCGAAGCTCTATTCGGTGCGGCACGCACCGGAGAGAACGGATCGGGCCTCTCGAATTCCAACCTGGGTTTCGCGGCAACGCTGGGCGCGGGGATCGATTGCCGCCTGACTCGAATACTGGGTTGCCGCCTCGTGGTCGATTACATTGTGACGGGAAATTTTGCCAACGCCAGGCAGAATAGCATCCGGGCCTCGACCGGCCTGGTGCTTCGTTTCTAGTGGACAGGTCGTTGCTCAAGTCAGCGGTTTTGCCCCTCCCAATGATTAATCTTTACGAAACGCCGCAACATTGCTATTGGTGCGTGTCGATCATTTGAGGTAATATTCTTCACCGAACCCGCAGAACTTCAGGGATGGCGGTTTCGAAAGAGAAGTCGGCCCTCGCCCCGTCTAGCGAGGACACTCGTTCAAACGAAATCTGTGTTTCGGCGCCAATCCGCGGGTAGCTGGGTGCACACCGCGCGAGGGCAGGGCATCGGTGCTACGTACGTGAGGATACCTATGAAGAAATTCTCCGCGAAAGCGTTCTTTGTTTCTGCAATATCTGCCTTGTGCAGTTTGGCCATCGGTTGCGGTTCCAGCGCAACTTACCCACGCCAACTGGGCGGGTCCGTGCAAAGTACGTCAAATCCATTGGTGGCTCAGTTTTCCGTTTTGAGCTCTTGTAATGGGCAGGCGATGGTCGAGTTCGGAACCGACACGACGTATGGAAGAAGCACCGCCTGGTACCCGGTTTATGCAGGAGACACACCAACGCAAATCTTAGTTGCGGGTATGAAAGCCTCGACTACCTATCACATGCGGTCACAATTACAGTGCTCGGACGGCGTCTATCCAGGTAACGATTTGACCTTCAGCACCGGCGCATTGCCTTCGACCATTCCCTTTCCTTCTCTTACGGTAAGCCGCCCAAGTCCTTCTGCCGGCTCCCCGGAAAATCCGGGCGTGGAAACAGTTGCCGTTGGCGCTCCGAGTTATCCAGTCTTGGTTGTGGACCGTGATGCCAATCCGATCTGGTATTACGACGTGGGTCAGGGAAACAGCCCCACCATGTTCAAGTTGCTGCCTAATGGGCACATGCTGGTGATGTTAAACACTCCGACTACATCGGTCCTCCGTGAAGTTGACTTGGCGGGTAATGTCATTCGAGAGCTGGATATTCTGACCCTTGACGCTGCCATGCAGGCTGCTGGCTTTGATTTCAAGCCTGCCAATTATAGTCATGACTTCGCGGTGCTCGATAATGGTCACATAATCGTCCTCACCCTATGCTTCAAAACCCTTTCCGCTCAGGGTTTCGGAACCCTTCCTATCATTGGTGACGGACTGGTCGACCTGGATCAGAATTGGAATCCTGTGTGGGCGTGGAACAGCTTCGATCAGCTGGAGCCGAACGGGCCACTCAATGTCAACCGCCATCTGAATAGCCTGCCAGATTGGACCCACGGCAATGCCATCCTGTACCTTGCGCAAGATGGCAACCTGCTTCTTTCGATGAGGCACCAATCATGGCTGGCAAAGATTGACTACAACAACGGCGCGGGCACGGGCAAAATCCTTTGGCTTCTTGGCTATCAAGGCAGCTTCGCTTTGACCGAGAACGGAGTTCCCACGGACGACCCGAGCCTCTGGTTTTCCTTCCAACATTTTCCTTCCATCATCAGTCAAAACGGATCCCAAATCATGATGAATGTTTGGGACAATGGCGACAATCGCCCCCTGGACACCAACGGGGACATTTGCGGGACTCCGCCGGTTAATGCGCAATGCTATTCCCGCGCCACCCTATTCCAGGTGGATGAGAGCACCATGGTGGCCGACTTGCAGTGGCAAGATCTACCTGGCTTGTTTTCCGTCTGGGGTGGCGATGTCCTCCAACTGGAGAATGGAAATGTGGAGTTCGATATTAACGATCCAACTCCCGCGCCAAGCCCCGGTGTTGCTTCTCAGGTGCAGGAAGTGACTCAGACATCCTCTCCTCAAATTGTCTGGCAAATGAACGTGAGTTTGAATGCCTATCGTCTGTACCGTATTCCCAGTCTTTATCCCGGCGTCAATTGGCAGTATTGATCCGGCGATTTCTCGGCGGGCCGCAGGTCTCACCTACGGCCCTTTTTTATTTTCGCGCCACTTCCTGATTTGTCCTTAACTGCGACTGCAACTCACTGAGTGTGCACGAGCGCACAAAACGGCATCGTCTGGCCAGATGACATTCCAAAGTACCTTCGAAGACTTGCATCGCTCGCTTTGCAACGATCGTCTGGCAAGTGCTTTCCCCGAAGATTGCGAGATTGCGTGCGCCAGGACGGATCTTGACTACAAACCGGTGCGATACTTCCCAGGGAAGGTGAGGAACAGAAAACCTAATACGCGTTCTTGCTGCTGAAGAGGCGAAATACGGTCATGGTGATGATCTGGAGATCGAAGGTCAGGCTCCAGTTGCGCAGGTAGTACAGATCGTACTCCACGCGTTTTGCGATGGAGGTATCGCCCCGCCAGCCGTTCACCTGTGCCCAGCCCGTGATGCCTGCTTTGAACATGTGGCGGGCGTTATAACGGTCGAACTCTTCCAGAAATCTCTCGACAAAGTAAGGACGCTCTGGTCGCGGCCCGACGATGCTCATATCGCCCTTCAGCACATTCAGGAACTGCGGCAGTTCATCGAGGTTGGTTTTACGCAGGAACGAGCCAACGATGGTTCGCCGCGGATCGTTGTCGGAGGTCCAGCGGGTATCGCCCTCTTCGCGGCTTCCCACCCGCATGGTGCGGAACTTGAACATGCGGAAGACCCTGCCGTTCAGTCCCACGCGGTCCTGCACGAAAAAAACCGGGCCACGGCTTCCCAGCCTGACCGCTAGCGCAATCAGCAGCGTAAGCGGCAGTGTGAGCGATAGAATCAAAATAGAAAAAGCAACATCGAAAATTCGTTTCTGGAAAAGATATGGGCCCGTCTCGGCCAGGGTCGGCCGAAGATCAAGCATGTGAAGCCCGCCCAAATCGATCAAACGTTCACGAAGACCGACGCCCTCGCCAAGATCGATTACAAC
Source organism: Candidatus Sulfotelmatobacter sp. (assembly GCA_036490235.1). Classification (GTDB taxonomy): domain Bacteria; phylum Acidobacteriota; class Terriglobia; order Terriglobales; family Acidobacteriaceae; genus Sulfotelmatobacter. The sequence continues at coordinate 38,969 of DASXEG010000148.1, forward strand.
GCGAGTCGGAACGCAAAGCTTCTCGAGGCGGGGCGCGATTCTCTGCACTTCGCTCAATCGTGCGGCGGGCAGCGCAATAATGATGTCGTTGATCGAACTTCCATTGGTAAATGCGGGAATCTGGTCTAATTCGTACACCGGACCCTCGACAGAGACTTCCTGATCAGGCAAGCGAACAAAACCCACGACTCGGCACGGGAATACTTCACCATGGAGCAGTGATACGGCGACGCGCCGGGCGAAGCGGTCGGTTCCAACGATCAGGATCTTAACTTCATTCCGGCCATCCTTGCGCAGCATCTCGAGAGAGACGCGGAAGCCGATCCGCAACAGAGTCGCAAGCACGAACAGAGCAACCGCACTGATGCCGATGACAACTCGGGAGTAGCTCGCCTGTCGATACAGAAAACCCGCCGCCATCACTACGGCGTACGTAAAAGCCAGCGCCTCCAAAAGACGGCGGCTTTTTCCTCCCGGTGCGTAAAGTTGCTCAATGTTCCACAAGCCGGATTCTTCGGCCGCTATCGCCCACACGATCGTGGTGAGCAGGACAATTCCCCAATAAGAAGGCAATCCTGAAGGCGCAGTGCGCGAGAAAAGGAGGTTGAAACCAAAGCGCATTTTGACGGCAATGAAATATGCGCAGGCGGGCAACAACAGCGTCACAAGCCTTAAATACAATCGTGCAAAGCTTAGGCGACTACGGATCATGCGAACAACTCACCTAGCAAACGTATTGGGCTACGACAGTAACACCATCGGTATCCTGGCCAAGGTAGCTTCCTTGGCTCTCTTCACCGAATAAGAACGCCACAAGAATGCCCTCGACTGGATCTAACGTACACAACCCCGAAACCGCCGCCCCCACTCTCTCGCCACCAGTTTTTTTTCGATGCTGCAACAAAATCGAGGAGTTGGCTGTCAAAAACTACGGAATTCACCGTACGGGGACAGGCTCAAATTCCTCCGTTCGCGGAATTGGCAGCAAAATTGGCTTCGCGTTGCTTTGATCTAACCATACTAGATATTCCGCTAAACCCTCTTATGTCAAGCACTTTTACCCAGTCCTAATTTATACCCCATCGGTGTTGAATCTGTCGGCTGTCAACTGGTTGTAAGTTCCGACCTGATTTCGACCCGATGGCCGAACCTAGTTCGTAGACATGGCGAAAACAATTTGCGCGATGCAGAAGAAGTTTTGCCGAAAACTGTAATCTTACCGGCCGCGCCGACCTGAGTGAGAGGGAAGAGCCATCACTCACCATGCGGGGGAACAGCGTCGCTTACGATCTTTCCAGAACCAGTGCGTGGGAGAAGCTCGCCCGCGCCGTACGATGTAAATGAAAACTCTTGGCTCCCATGTGTTCGTCCGTCGACTTCGGGGTTCTTACCCCAAGTCGAGCGTTCGGGCCAGCATGGAAAAAATGAACGGCATTTCAAATAACAACAATTACAAGATCACCGTGTAGGGTTGCTGCGCCATAAACTGATAAAATCGCTCTCTGCGTTATCATAAAACAGCGAAGCCCCGACTTGCGGGAATACGATGATCCAAACCGAGATACAAACCGAACCGCTTATCAACGAAAGAATCGAAGAAAACGCAGACCCACTCGCCCACGAAGCCGACATTTCTTTCCTCGATATTCTAGTTCTTGTCGTAGAGGGCAAGCGCTTCATCCTGCGGTTTATGCTGGTTATGGTGGTGCTGGCGATTGCAGCTGCGTTTCTTCTGCCGGTCGAATATGAGGCCAAGATCACATTGCTGCCGCCTCAGCAGAATTCCTCTGTCGCTTCGTCATTGACTGGACAAATAGGAGGCGCGCTGGGAGCGCTGGGAGCACTGGCGAGTGGAAGCCTTGGCCTGAAGAACCCAGCTGACATGTACGTCTCATTACTGATGAGCCGGACGGTGGAAGATGGAATGATCGAACGTTTTGGATTGATTCGGGAGTACCGTGTAAAGCGGATGTCGGGTGCCCGAAAGCAATTGGAGGAGAACACGAAGATAGTTGCGGGCAGCAAAGATGGGCTGATTCGCATTACCCTGGAAGATCACAATGCCAAGCGGGCTGCCGAGCTGGCCAATGGCTACGTTGATGAATTTCGAAAACTGTCGGCCACGCTGGCGATAACCGAGGCGGCTCGCCGCCGGCTTTTCTTTGAACAGCAACTGCAACAGTCTAAGACTAACCTGACGGCGGCTGAAGATGCCATGGCAAAGACCCAACAATCCACGGGCGTCCTTGAGCTCGACAGCCAGGCACGCGCTCTAATCGAATCGGCCGCTGTTTTGCGTGCCGAAGTCGTGGCCAAGCAAGTACAGATTGAGGGCATGCGATCATTTGCCGCCAACGACAACCCCGATCTCGCCCTTGCTAAGCAGGAGCTTGCGGCCCTGCAATCGCAGCTGGAGAAGTTAGGCGGGGCGAAGAACTTTGACCCCTCCGATCTGAATCTCTCCAAAGGAACGGTGACCCAGGCCGGCCTCGAATATCTCCGGCGTTATCGTGAGCTGAAATACCAGGAGACCATCTTCGAGCTGCTGGCAAAGGAGTTCGAAATCGCCAAGCTCGATGAAGCCCGAGAGGGATCGATCGTTCAAGTGGTCGATAACGCTGTGGTGCCGGACAGGAGATCCTCGCCCCACCGAACCCTCATTGTGATTGGAACTACGATGGTCGCTTTCCTCTTTGCCGTGTTCTGGCTGTTTGTGCGAGACCGATGGGATCGCACTTTCGAGATGCCGGAAAACCGCGAGCGCCTGCAAGCGATGAAGCGAGGTTGGAAGGGAACACCGCATGTGAACTAATCCTCTTGAATTCCCCGCATTGAGGCCGAAGGTAACCCCGCTGGTTGGGCTTTCGTTGCAGCATTTGTAATTAGGTCTGGTATACTCAACGAAACAATGCGTGTTTTATTCTTAAATCCCCCATTTCACCATCGCTTTTCTCGCGAGCAGCGCAGTCCTGCGGTTACCAAAAGCGGGACGCTATATTATCCGAAATGGCTCGCTACATCCGCCGGGGTCGCCATCAAGAATGGTCATGAGGTGGATTTGGTCGATGCTCCTGCGGCCGGGTTTTCCGTCTCGGGAGTTATCGAACGCATCAAAGCAAAAAATATCGAAGCAGTGGTTTGCGACACTTCTACTCCCAGCATTCTTAACGATGTCAGCGTGCTCGAAGCTCTGGTAGCTGCGTCCCCTAAACTAAAAGTTTTGATGGTCGGCAGGCATGTTTCTTCGCTGCCCAAAGAGACGCTCGCGACGTCAGCTGCCCTCGAAGCTGTCGCGGTGCGGGAGTACGAATACACAGTGCGCGATTGGTTGGAAGCGAAAGCCTGCGGCGCCGATCTTTCTTCCGTCGACGGCTTGGTTTACCGTGCTTCAAGCGGCGAAATCGTTACCAACAAACCGCGCGAAGCCATCAAGAATCTGGATGAATTGCCTTTCGTTTCGGAGATATACAAACGCTTCTTGCGCCCGCCCGATTACTTTTATGGCCATTCATTGTGGCCTTTGGTGGTGTTCGATACCAGCCGTGGCTGTCCTTACCACTGCTCGTTCTGTGTCTATCCCCAAACTTTTAGCGGGCACACTATGCGCTACCGCTCGGTTGGCAACGTAGCCGACGAATTTGATTTTGTCGCGCGCGAAATGCCTGAAATTAAGACCGTGATGCTGGAAGACGATACATTCATTATCAGCAAGCCGCGCACGCTCGAATTGGCAAACGAACTGATCCGGCGGGGCAACAAATTACCGTTTGACGCAAACTGCCGCGCCGATATCGGCGCGGATGGCCAACTGCTTTCAACCCTGCATAAAGCTGGCGCCCGTTTATTCTGTGTTGGTTTTGAAAGCGGAGACGTCGAAGTCATCCATGGCATGAAGAAAAACAACGACGACCGGCGCGATTCAAAATACCACGACGAAGCTCATCGCTTCGTCCGCCGTTGCCGGGAATCGGGAATTATGGTGCATGGCTGCTTTATGGTGGGCAATCTGAACGAGACGCCGGCCAGCATGCAAAAGACGTTGAACTTTGCCAAAAAGCTGCAACCCGATACCGCTCAATTCTTCCCCATCATGGTTTATCCGGGCACCACTGCGTATGAGGAAGCCAAAAAGCGGGACTATATTCAGATCGAGGACTGGGGCGCATGGCTAACCAAGGACGGTCTGCACAATAGCGTTGTTACATTGCCGAACATAACCCACGAGCAGTTGGTCAGTTTTTGCGACCGCGCGCGTCGCAGCTTTTATCTCAGTCCCGCCTATCTTCTCTATAAGCTAAGGCAGTCGCTGAAGGATCGGCGTGAATTGCAACGCAATCTAAAGGGCTTCGTCACGCTGTCCAAGTATCTCGTGCGCGGCAGTCGGCACAAAAAAGGTGCTGAACACGCGAGTCGGGCACGGCAACAGGTTGCAGCCCCGCCGGCCAGTCCCCAGGTTAGCCTTTAGCAGGCTTAAGGGGCATCCCATGGAGACAACATTCGTTTCCATCATCATTCCCGCCTTCAACGCTAGTGCTCGCATCGGCAATTGTCTCGATGCACTTCTGAAACAGACGGCGGGGCGAAATGCGGAAATCCTGGTGGTGAACGATGGCTCCTCTGATCATACCTCGGAGGTTGTGAGGCGCTATCCTGGCGTCCGTCTCATCGATCAGGCGAACGCTGGGCCGGCCGCGGCGCGCAATCGCGGAGCTATGGAATCCCGTGGAACGATTGTTTTATTTACCGATGACGACTGCGTCCCCATGCCATCCTGGCTTGACGCCATGCTTGAACCCTTCGAAAATCCGGACGTGGTGGGAGTGAAGGGAGTTTACCGCACCCAGCAAAAGAGCCTTGCTGCTCGCTTCGTGCAAATCGAATACGAGGATCGTTACCGGTTAATGGCGGGCCTTCGCTACATCGACTTCGTCGATAC
>DASXEG010000154.1:0-10414 GCA_036490235.1 Candidatus Sulfotelmatobacter sp.
GGCGCATCGAGCACGGTTTGCGGATCTTCTTCCACTTCCTCCGCAATCGACTTCATCGCCTCGATGAACAAATCCAACTCTTCTTTGGGTTCGCTCTCGGTCGGTTCAATCATCAGCGCGCCGGGAACGATCAGCGGAAACGCAGTCGTGTAGGGATGAAACCCGTAATCGATCAGGCGTTTTGCGATATCCATCGTTCGCACGCCTTTTTTCGCCTGCAACTTATCGCTGAAAACTACTTCGTGCATGCTCGGCGTCGGGTACGGCAAATCGTATGTTCCTTCCAGCCCTTTGCGAATGTAGTTCGCGTTCAACACCGCGTCTTCCGTGGTCTGCCGCAGTCCATCCGGCCCATTCGCCTGAATGTAAGCCAGCGCGCGCACAAACATTCCAAAGTTTCCATAAAACGCCCGCACGCGCCCCACAGATTGCGGGCGGTCATAATCAAACCCGAATGTGCCATCGGTCTTCGTCGTCAGCACCGGCTTGGGCAGAAACGGCTCCAGCGCTTTCTTGATCGCAACCGGTCCCGACCCCGGCCCGCCGCCGCCATGCGGCGTCGAGAAAGTCTTATGCAGATTCAAATGCATCACGTCTACGCCGAAGTCGCCAGGCCGTACTTTGCCCACCAAAGCGTTCATGTTAGCGCCATCCATATAGAGCAGCCCGCCTTTGGCGTGCAGGATGTCGGCGATCTTATGTATCTCCTGCTCGAACACGCCCAGCGTATTGGGATTCGTCAGCATCAGCGCGGCAACATCTTCATTCATCTGCGCCGCCAGGGCGGATACATCCACCATGCCCTGCGCATTCGACTTCAGATTCTCAACGGAATAGTTCACCATCGCCGCCGTCGCGGGATTGGTGCCATGCGCGGAGTCGGGAATCAGAACTTTCTTTCGCGGGCGGCCCTGCGATTGATGATAGGCGCGCACCATCAGCAGCCCAGTCATCTCTCCATGCGCGCCAGCCGCGGGTTGCAGCGTGATCGCATCCATGCCCGTAATTTCGATCAGACATTCGCTGAGTGTTTTCAAAATTCGCAACGCGCCCTGCGAAATCTTTTCGGGTTGATAAGGATGCCCGTTCGCGATCCCCTCCACCCGCGCCACCGCTTCATTCACCCGCGGGTTGTACTTCATCGTGCAAGAGCCGAGCGGATACATCCCAAGATCGATCGCGTAATTCCACGTGGAAAGCCGTGTGAAGTGGCGGATGATTTCAATCTCGCTGACCTCGGGCATATTTCCGAGATCTTTCCTCTCTGCCGCTCCCAGGAAAGCTGTCACATCGACGTCCGGCACATCGAGCGGAGGCAATTTCCACGCGGCTTTGCCCGCCGACGATTTCTCAAAGATCAAGCCTTCATTCTGATTGACGTGACGCGTCGCCTTGCGTGTCATGTGCTTCACTGCGTCACCTCTTCTTCCACACCCGACTCTTCCTTTGCAGATCGTACCGAGCGCTCGCTCTGCGCCACCAAGCCCACGGCCGTGTCAATCGCGCTACGCGTGGTCAATTCGGTGCAACACCACAACGCCGCATTGCCCAGCTCGGGATAAAACCTTTTCAGCGGCAATCCGCCGACAACCTTGTGCCCGAGAAGCCGGCTGTTAATTGCGTGCGGATCTTCGCTGGTTGATATCACGAACTCATTAAACCGTGGCGCGCCCGTGAACAGCAGTTTCCCGTGCGTGGCAAACTGCCCGGCGGCGTAGGCAGTCTTAGCCAGATTCTGCTTCGCCAATTCCTTCAGGCCAACTTTCCCATAAACCGTCATGAAAATGTTGACCATCAGCGCAACCAAGGCCTGGTTCGTACAGATATTCGAAGTCGCCTTTTCCCGCCGGATATGCTGCTCTCGCGTAGCCAGCGTAAGCACGAACCCCCGCTTGCCCTGTTTGTCGACGGTTTGGCCAACCAGGCGGCCGGGCATCTGCCGAACGAATTTTTCCCGCGTGGCGATCACGCCGCAATAGGGCCCGCCGAATCCGAGCGGCACACCGAACGACTGCGCCTCCATGGCAATAATGTCTGCTTCGCGCGGCGGTTCGACAATTCCTAACGAAACTGCCTCGGCAATCGAAACCACCAACAGCGCTCCTTGCTTATGTGCCAGCTCAGCAATGGCCCGTACATCCTCAATCGTCCCGAAGAAATTCGGCGACTGAATCAGAACGGCCGCTGTGTCAGAGGTGATTGCCTTCTCAAGTTCTTCGATGTTCACTCGCCCGTCATCGCCAAATCCTGCGATCGAAAGCGGCATCCCTTGATGCGTGGCGTAAGTGGCCAACACCTCGCGATATTCGGGGTGCAGCGTGCGCGCCACAATAACCGATCGCCGTCCAGTGAGCCGCACCGCCATCATCACTGCCTCAGCAGCCGCAGTTGAACCGTCATACATGGAAGCGTTTGCCACTTCCATGCCAGTCAGTTCGCAGATCATCGTCTGGAATTCGAAGATCGATTGCAGGGTGCCCTGCGAAATCTCAGCCTGATAGGGCGTGTAAGCCGTGAGAAATTCGCCGCGCGAAATAAGCGAGTCAATGATCACGGGTCGGTAATGCGAGTAAGCGCCTGCGCCGAGAAAACTCGTGAAGCCTTCGCCATTCTCCCGCGAGCGCTGACGAAAATAATCCACGATTTCAGATTCCGCCATCTGGCGCGGAATTTTTAGGTCACGGTTAAGCCGGTATTCCGCAGGGATTTGCGCAAACAAGTCATCGACTGAGCGCAAACCCATTGTCTGCAGCATGGCTTCGCGGTCGCCAGGAGATTTAGGTAAATAGCGCATAGAAAGTCAATTAGATGTATCGGGAGGAACTTTCGATCTTGACGCGGAATAACCGCGCAAGAAGATACTTATGGCCGAGATCGATAGTTTGGAAATGACTTTCGTCAGTGGCCGCCTTCTTCCGCCACAAATTGCTCGTATGCGGCTGCGGAGAGCAGGTCACCAATTTCCCCTGGATTCGTGAGCGTCATCTTGAGCATCCACGATCCGTAAGGATCCGTGTTCACTTTTTCCGGCGCAGTCGCCAGCTCGCCGTTAACCTCACTGACCGTCCCCGAGACCGGAGAATATACATCCGAAACCGCCTTGACGGATTCCACTGAGCCAAACGATTTGCCCGCAGCCAAGTCCGCCCCGACCTTGGGCAATTCCACAAACACAATGTCGCCCAGAGACTGCTGAGCGTAGTCGGTGATGCCAACCGCAGCCTGCTGCCCGACTACCTGGACCCACTCGTGCTGCTTCGTATATTTTCGATCCGTTGGATAAGCCATAAGGACGGTAGCTCCGAATTCCTCTGTGTTCCGAATGCCCTCTGTGTTTAAGACTTCTTGGGTCGCTTGTAAAAAGGTGTCGGTACAATCTTTGCGGCGACGCCCTGTCCGCGAATCTCGACTTTGACGCTCCCGCCAATATTCGAGAACTCGGGCGGCACGTACGCCAGCGCAATGTTCTTCTTCAAAAAAGGCGCTGGCGAGCCGCTGGTCACATACCCGATCTCCCGACCGCTGTCATCCAACACTCTGTACCCGTCACGAGCAATCCCCCGATCGACCATTTCGAGCCCGATCAAAGTACGCTTTACGCCTGCGGCCTTCGCCTTTTCGAGCATCTCCCGGCCAACGAACTCGGCCTTGTCCATCTTGCAGAAACGATCCAGCCCTGCTTCCCAGACATTTATCGTATCGGAAATCTCGTGTCCGTAAAGAGGGAGTTTTCCTTCGAGGCGCAGCGTATTGCGCGATCCTAAACCGCATGGAACAAGCCCGAATTCCTTGCCGGCGTTCAGAATGTCGTTCCACACGCGAGCGCTTGTGCTTTCATCTGCGGGAATGTAAACCTCGAATCCGTCTTCCGCAGTGTAACCAGTTCGCGCAATCAGAATGTTCTTCAATCCGCACACGGTGCCCCGAGTCACCCAATAAAACTTCACGGCGCTCAGGTTGGCGTCGGTTAACTTTTGTAACACATCGACGCCTTTGGGTCCCTGAATCGCAATCTGCGTAAAGTCGTCCGAGAGGTTTTCCACCGCACAGTCAAACTGCCGAGTGTTGTCCCGCACCCAGTTGAAATCCTTCTCGCGCGTGCCAGCATTGATCACGAGAAGATATTCATCTTCGGCGAGCCGGTGAACGATCACATCATCCACGAAAGTTCCCTGCGGATAGAGCAGCGCAGAATATTGCGCCTGGCCGATGGCAAGCTTTGCCGCATCGTTCATCGAGATGTGCTGTACCGCAGCCAGCGCTTGCGGGCCTGCCAGACGAATATCACCCATGTGGCTAACGTCGAAAATTCCCACCCCCTTGCGGACAGCCATGTGCTCGTTGATAATGCCGCACCCGATCGACGCCGGATACTCCACAGGCATATCCCAGCCGTTGAAATCAACCATCTTTGCGCCCATCTGGCGATGGACGGCATTCAGCGCGGTTTTGCGGGCAACAGGCGTGGTTTCAACCGAAGACAATGCAGCCTCAAACGGACAGGGGTTTGTCGAGCGCGACTGTTTACCCTAACACGCGGTTTTTCGGTGGGTCAAACGCGAGGTCTTATGCCAAGAATGTCGAGCTTTTTTGCGGCAAGATTAGCTAGCCGTGCCGATTCTCTCGGTCCCGAAATCTGGCCCGCCCGTCGAAGGCAGCCTCTCGCTTCGCCGCCAGGCTTCGCCGATCCTCGGCAAGCATTGGCTTGCTGTCATGATCATGCATTATAATGTTTATAGTAATCCAAAGGATCACCGTCAATGAAGCTCAAATTACGTTCCGTCGGTACCTCCACTGGCGTCCTGCTGCCGAAAGAAATGCTCCTGCGCATGAGGCTCAAGAAAGACGATACGCTCTTCGCAACCGAAACCCCGGAAGGATACCTCCTTACCCCTTATGATCCCGACGTGGAACAGCAATTGGCCAAAGGGAGGGAGTTCATGGCGAAGTACCGCGACACATTCCGGGCGCTGGCAAAATAGTGCGGCGGCCACGTAGTCCACAATGGATTAATCAACGGGCGCTGCTTCTCCTGCACAGCGAGACGCTAGCCGAGCACGGTGGCCTGGCGGGTGTGCGCGACTACGGACTTTTGGAATCGGCCCTCGCGCGCCCACAGCATCTTCACTCCTACGAACCGAAATCAGATCTCGCCGCTTTGGCTGCCGCATATGGCTTCGGCCTTGCGCGTAATCATCCCTTCTTCGATGGAAATAAACGCGCGGCCTTCCTGGCAATTGGTCTCTTTCTGCAAATCAACGATCGCGAACTCCTTGCCGATCCGGTGGAAGCGATTGCGGTAATCCTGAAACTTGCAGAAGGAGGTCTTAGAGAAATCCGGCTTGCAGAGTGGATTCGGAAAAACACACGAGGCTAGAGTCGAACCAAACGAACGAAGACTATCTTCCAAACTGTACGGTCACATGCGCGCCGCTTACGACATGCGTCCCCGCCGCGGGCGATTGCTCCCGCCCAACACCGCTGCCAACTGCTTCCAGCTCCAACCCCGCACCCTCCGCGGCCTCTACCGCTCCGCGTACAGTCTTGCCAATGAACGAAGGCACCTCGATGCCACCTTGTTCTACATCCAGCACAACCGTTCCTGTACTCGGAGCCTTCGCAGGCTGGATGGCTGAATCTGCCGGGTCGTGGGCAGGTTGCGAAGAGTCCGGGGGCACGGGCTCCGTTTGCCGCAATGCCGCTTGTACCACGTCGCCACTTGCGCCGGGAGCCGCGTGCGGCACCCTGGCTTTTGGTTCGGAAGTATCTCCGTTCACCTCGGCGGTTTCCAAAGGCTCACCAGGATGGTCCGGAGTTCCCTCCTCCAGATCCTTTTCTTTCATTTTCGCCTGCGCCAGCAGCAATTGGTGCTGCGGCGCTACCGGCAGGTCGTGCGGCGTGTGCAGATACTCAAGCACCTGCTGCGCAACTCGGTGAAACACCGGTGCGGATACCTGTCCGCCTTGGTGGAGACCGACAGCAGAATCCAGAATTACGGCTACGACGATCTCGGGATTGTTCACTGGCGCAAACCCCGCGAACGAACCGACATATTTTGTCTTCGAATATGCGCCAGTGGCGGGGTCGACCTTTTGCGCGGTTCCTGTCTTTCCCGCCGATGTGTAACCTTCCAGAATCGCTTTCCGGCCCGTACCTTCCAGCACAACTTTCTGCATCATCGATCGCATCTCGGCAGCCGTATAGCTGGAGATCACGCGATGTGAATTGCCCGGATGAAATACGACGCTCTGCAGATTTCCCTGCGGCTCAACAGTTCCAGCCACAATCCGCGGCGCCACCCACACTCCATCGTTTGCGAATGTCGAAATCAGCCCTGCCAGCTGAATCGCTGAAATGCCGATTTCCTGCCCCATAGAAATTGCTGCGATGGAAACTTTCGACCAACGGCTAACCGGCTTGGTCAATCCCCGCGTCTCGCCCGGCAGTTCGATCCCTGTCTGCTGGCCGAATCCGAAAGCGCGAATGTATTTGTAAAATCGATCTTCGCCCAGCCGCAGCGCAATCTTGATCGCGCCCACGTCGCTCGATTCCGCCAGCACGCCCCACACCGGCAACAGCCCATGCGGTCTCGAGTCTCGAATCCTCATGCCGTTGTATACGATCGATCCCATTTGGCAATCGAAAATCTCGTCGGGGTTCGTGACTTTTTCTTCGAGCGCGGCGGAAATCGTGACCAGTTTGAAGGTCGACCCTGGCTCATAGATGTAGCTGACGGCGCGGTCGGTCAGAGCAGCCGGTGTGATTTGCTTGCGCTGGTTCGGATTGAACGTAGGCCGATTGGCCAGCGCCAGAATTTCACCGGTATGCGGATTCTCGACAATGACAGTTCCTGCAATCGCCTGCGTATCGTGAATCGCCTGTTCAAGTTCCTTTTCGGCGATGTATTGAATGTTCTTGTCGATCGTGAGGACGATGTTCTCGCCCGGCTCCGGCTGCTTTTCCACATCTGAAAACCATTGCCGCCTCGCGTCTACCGAGATGAACATCTTTCCCGGATGGCCACGCAGTTCATCGTCGAATTCATGCTCGATGCCGCTCTGGCCTGCGTCCTCCATGCCCACCGAACCGATGACCTGAGCCGCTAAATCGCGCGCAGGATAAAACCGTTTCGGTTCTTTCTGAAAGTGAATTCCCTGCAGGTTAAGTGACTTAATGCGCTGGATAGTTTCGTCGTCAGCCTTGCGCGCCATCCAGCAGAACGTTTTATGATTGCGGCAGTCCGCAAGCACGACGTTGCGGTCCTCACCCGTAATGCGAGTGATCAGCGAGACGGCGGTGGGAAGATCTTTTACTTCAGTAGGAACTGCGAACGCCGAGTCGACCAGCACCGACATCGCCAGCTCCCGGCCCGCGCGGTCATAAATGACTCCACGCTTGGCGGAGAGCGGTATAGCCCGCTGCTGCTGGTGTTCGGCCTGCTTGACAAAGCTGCCGTAGCGAAAGACCTGCAAATAAATCAGCCGTCCGCAGATCGCGACGCACCAAAGAAAAAGCACTGCGCCCAGCAGGTAAAGGCGGGAATTCTTGCCGATTCTGGCGTCCGTGCCCATAGATCTTTCAACTTGTCATCCTGAGCGAAGCGAAGGACCTATGCAGTCGCCGGCGCCTCGATGTTGCCAGCAAATCCGTGGGTCCTTCGCTCAGGATGACAAGGAACCTAGATAACTTCGGCGGCCCAGTTCCGACAGGCCGCCGCAAAACGCCGCCGAGTTTCGTTCACCGACGCGAGCAATCCGTCGCCATACGAAAATCTTATCGGCCCACCATCCTCATCGCGGGAGCATTGCTTGCCATTACAGGCCCCATATCCTGGCCCGAAGACGCATTGTCGATCGTGATCACCTGCCCCGGCACCAGCGGTTCCAATCCCATGCGGCGGGCCAGTACATCGATCCGCTCCGGATCGCGCAGGCTGGCGTCATCGAGCTTCAAAGCACGGTTCATCTCCGTCAGATTGCTCAGCTCGCGTTTCGCGGATTCGATCTGGTATCCGTATTCAATGGCGCGAAAATGCTGCCACGCATAAGTGAATACCAGCAGAAAAAGGCACGCGAGCGCGGTACCAAATTGCTTCATCTCGCGATTGCGCCGGGGATCTTCGATCTTGATGAGCCGCGAGTTGTCGATTGATTTCGAAAAGTAGATTTCCGGCGTTCCCGTAAAAAATGTATTTCGCCGAGCCGCCGGTACCGTGCTGCTCATGATCGCTGCTGCCGCCATTTATGCCGCCCCCGCGTAAATGCGCTCCTGTTGCTTTTCCAAACTCGGCAATTCATACAAACGCCGAAGATCAGATTCCTCGAATACCTGCTTGTGCTTCGCGAGCTTCTCCGCTCGCTCCACCGTGGCCGTCAAATCTTCGATCAAAGTTCCCGTATACATGTTCCCAACCTCAGAATCGGATTCCTACCACGGAACCCATTTACAACCGCCGCATCAGTGGATCTTCGTCCACCCTGAACCTGAATAACCCGGCACAGCTTTACTGCCACGCCGGGGGCTCTGGCAGGTTTTCCGGAGCCAAGCCTTTTAAACTCTCTCCGCGGCTCTCAGCTTCGCGCTGCGCGCTCGCGGATTGCGATCTTGCTCTTCTTCCGATGCCCCTACCGGTTTTTTGGTCAGCACCCGGAAGTACTTGTCCTTATTACTGCCCTCGCGCAGAGCATCCTTTACGATGCGATCTTCCAGCGAGTGAAAACTGATCACCACCAATCGCCCACCTGGCTTCAGAATCTGTGGCGCCGCTTCCAGCAGCGCCTTCAGATCGTCCAGTTCGCGGTTTACGAAGATTCGAAGAGCCTGAAAAGTTCGCGTCGCGGGATGAATTCTTCTCTCAGCCTGATTCATTGGCCGGGCCGCGGCGGATACGATCTCTGCAAGCTCCGCAGTAGTGCGTATCGGCCGCGACCGGACAATGGCTCTGGCGATTCTCCGCGACCTCCTTTCCTCTCCGAATTCGTAAATCACATCGGCAAGCTCGCGCTCGTCGAGGTGGTTTACCACTTGTTCGGCGGTGCGCTCGGAGTGCGGGTCCATCCGCATATCGAGCGGCCCATCCGCCTGAAAACTGAATCCGCGTGCGGCATCGTTGAGCTGCAGGCTGCTTACGCCGATGTCGGCCAGGATGCCGTCAGCTTTCAGCTCTCGGCTGTCAGCTAAACCGGCAAATGATCCCTGCCGCAGCGTGACCTTCGGCCAATCCCCCAACAGCTCGTTGTCATTCCGAACACGTGGCGTAGCCACGGGTGAGGAACCTGCTGTTTCTCTGACAGCGAGCAGTCGCCCGGCAATCTCCAGCGCCGCCGGATCCTTATCGACCCCAATCAAATGACCCGGTGCGCCGAGGCGTTTTGCGATTTCGAAACTGTGCCCGCCCAGGCCCACCGTGGCGTCGATATACGTCCCGCCACGCCGCACGTTTAAAAAGTCGATCGCTTCTTTTAAAAGAACCGGAACATGATTGGCTGAAAGACGGCCAACTTCCCTCCCACCATGCCCAACCCCCTGAGGGGTGTCTGTTGAACCCTCGCCCATATTCGGGCCGCTTAGATGCCCAGTTCGTCGAGCGTCTTCGCATCGTCAGGCGTAATCTTGTCTTCCAAAACCTGTTTGCGGTACGCCTCGAGGTTGCGGACTTCCAGATACTTCTGATAGCCCACCACAGCCACATCGCCCTTCAACTGCGCCGCATCGCGCAGCAACTGCGGCAGCAGCACCCGCCCCTGCCCATCCATCTCCACTTCCTGGCCCCAATACCCGGTAGCGCTCAAAAACTTCTTTTTGGTCGGATTGAAGGTCGAAAGCCCCGCTAGCTTCTGCTCGATCTGCTCCCACTCCTCGAAGGGATAAAGTTGAGCAATATTCCCGTCTAAACTCGTGATGTAGAATTTCTGTCCGTACTTCTCGTCGATCACCCGCTTGAATTCGGCCGGAACCTTGAGCCGTCCTTTTTCGTCGACGCGAGTTGGGTGATTGCCGCGAAACATGTCTTGTCATTCCGAACTGGGCCGAAGGCCCGGCGAGGAATCTGCTCTGGCTCTTGTGTCTAAGCACTACGACTGCAACCGGGGAGGAGGCAAAAGCGATCCAGAGTGCTATCCAATTCGAGTGCTTCGGGCTGTCTATCCTGCGATTGGGTCGGTTTCCCACCGGCTCCTCGTATCAGCGTTCCGTTGCCACGAATCGTACCGTGCTTACCACTCCGTACCACTTTGTACCACATCTTACCTGTAAGTCGTTTATTGTCAATAGGAAAGTTAAAGGTGGCTATCCCACTCCGGGAGCGGTCCGGCAAACTACGAGGGCTTGTAGCTAACCACGAATATAACCACAACAGGTAGGGTTAACGCTCTTTATTCCTTCGCCATTCTTTCGCTTACATTTTTCTTGCATT
>DASXEG010000016.1:0-7146 GCA_036490235.1 Candidatus Sulfotelmatobacter sp.
TCGTTGACAATTCCCCCACTCCTCATTCAAACTGTCGCATTCCCTGCGTGCGGCCCGCAGCGAGCGTTCTAATCTTTCTTACGGCCAATCCAGAGAACAGGTGCGGGACTAAGACATCATCATCGCCATGGAGCTCCAGGCCTCCTACACACTCGATTCAACGGTGGAAACCGTAGACCATGCGGAAGAGCAAGCCAACCGCATCGCCACGGAAATGGGCTTTGGCGAAGAGGAAATCATGCAGATCTGCATGGCCGTGCGCGAAGGCGCTGTCAACGCCGTTCTTCATGGCAACAACTACGCGCCCGACAAGAAAGTAACACTCGGTTTCGAACGCACCGACGTGGGCCTGGTCGTCACCATTCGCGACCAGGGGCATGGCATCGATTTGAACTGTATTCCCAACCCGCTCGCGCCCGAGAACTTGCTCAAAACTTCGGGCCGGGGAATTTTTTTAATGCGCTCTTTTATGGATGAAGTGGAAATTCGCCCATCCAAAACAGGTACTGAAGTGAAATTGATCAAGCACGTCCCCGGGGCATCCGCGGACAAGGAGGCTTCTCAGTGAGCATGAAACTTAGCACCAGGCAGGTGGATGGAGTCACGATCGTCGACTGCAGCGGCCGTATCACTCTCGGCGAAGGCAGCGTCATGATGCGCGACACCGTTCGCGATCTGCTTTCCAAGGGCAACAAGAAAATCATTCTGAACCTGGGCGAGGTCAACTACATCGACAGCTCAGGCATCGGCGAACTCGTCAGCGCCTTCACCACAACCAAAAACCAGGGCGGGGAACTGAAGCTTCTAAACCTCACCAAGAAAGTTCACGACCTGCTGCAGATCACCAAGCTCTACACCGTCTTCGACGTAAAAGACGATGAAGCCGCCGCAGTAAAGGCCTTCAAATAAACCGGGCTTTGAAGGTTCGGTCTTGCAACCCCGAGCCGGATTTGTATCAGGGCACGGCCTCAGCCGTGCCGCCGCGCACCAATCATTGAACAACCGGCTTCAGCCGCTGCCCAACCAGCGGCTGAGCCACCCTGTTCCGCTCTAGTCGTTATCCACCACCACACTAAACGACTGCTCTCCGTACCCCCCGGACGAATCCCAAGCCCGAACAATCAGCGTGTGCGTCCCATTCGAAGACGCAAAGCTCGCGTTGATCCCCCAAATCGCCCCAGCGCTATATACCGAAACCCCATCCAGATAAATCTGCCATCCCGTAATCGAATGCCCGCTGCTCGGGTTAGCGGAAGCCTTCACGTTAATCGGTGACGAAACCTTAGCTCCCGGCCAAGGCGTCGAAACCGCAACTGCAGGCTTGTTGCTCACCGTAAGACTCAGCGTCTGGCTCACATCAGCGCCGGAAGTGTCCCAAACCCGCACCACCACGCTGTGAGTGCCGTCGCTCATCTTCAGCAAAGGTTCAATCGAATTCGCCGCACCCGTGCTCCACACCCCGGCTCCATCCACATAAATCCACCATCCACTGATCGTGTGGTTCGGGCTCGGCGTAGCCGTAGCGATCACGTTCACCGGCGACCCCACATTCGCATTATTCGCCGGAGTCAAAACCGTCAGCGTAGGCTGAAGCGCTGCCACCGTCAAAGCAAACTGCCACTCGCCCCACGCCCCCGAACTATCCCAGGCCCGCACCACAATCGTATGCGTACCGCTGCTCATCGCAATGCTGGGATCGATCGAATTCACCGCTCCGCCCGAATACACCGAAACGCTATCCACATAAACCTGCCAGCCGGTAATCTTGTGCCCAGCCGTCGGATAAGCCGTGGCACTAATTGCCGCCGGCGAACTCTCCGTCGTCCCGTTCGCCGGAGAATTCACCACCACCTGCGGCGCACCCGCTGACCCCGTAAACAAATCCGACATAGCCGGCGCCGTAGCCGCAGCCCCCGGATAATTCGTCAGCCCCAAACTCTCATACAGCGTGCGCAATGAGCTTTCATGTTTGTAAGCCACATTCGTAGTCGAGTGCTTCGCCACCTGAGGCCCAATCAGCGTCGTATAAACCGCCGCGCCGCACCCTTGATCCGTACCTTCGCCGCATTCGTCAAACGTCACCAGAATCAAACCCGTTCCCCCGGGAAGAAAATCGGAGGTCGTCAAAAGCGGCAACAGATTCGCGCTCAGAAATTGATCCGCCGCCGCATTCTGCTGCTCCTGCGTGCATGTCGCCATCCCCACCGGACAATCATGCGCATCATGATTTCCATCCGGCACGATGATCATGAACCTCGGCAGTTTGCCGTTTTTAAGATCCGTCGCGAATTGCGAAAAATCGACGATCTTGCTCGCAGAACCATCCACGTTGCTCAAAATATCGCTGTACCAGGTAGCTCCATTGTGCCGCCGGTAGTAAGCAGTCCCATTGTTGTTGTCCGGAGTCGTCGGTGTTCCGCCCGCCGCCGTGTACTCCTCGGCATACACCTTCCACGAAATCCCGGCATTATTCATGCTGCGGAAAATGTTGTTATCCGTGATCGGATCGGTGTTCGTAGTATTCGGGTAATAGCAATTGTTCCCGGTGCAGTAAAAATTATTCGTACCCGGCGGCAAAGCGCACTGTGCCGAAGATTCGCAACTTCCCGAAGCCAGCCAAAGATAATCGAGCAACGATCCGCCATTGTCCGACTCATAATTCGTCGCATACCCATTCACATAACCCTCGCCCACCAGCCAGGGCATGTTTGCCATCACCTCGCTGAAGCTGCTGTTTTCATCGATCACCAGTACCACACGTTGCGAAGCAGGCACCTGCGCAAACGCCGCCGCTGCCATCAGCAAGAACACCATCGCCGCAAACACATTTCTGCCCCGGCTTTTGAAAGCCATAAAAGATTCTCCTTTTCCGGACGTATATTTCCAACCTCATGCGCGACGCCAACGGCACGCACGAGCCATTCGGAAGATTGATTTGTCTTGCGGTGGGGGAATCTTAACGCAAAAAAAAATTGATAGGTTTCAAAAAGATGAAAAGATGTTCGTTTGAGAAATAGTTAGTGCAACTCTGGGTTCATTCTGGAACCCGCAAGTCAAAATGAGATGCTACCGAGCATGTTACCGTGAAACCCAATCGTTTTGAGCAGCGTCCTCTGCATCTATTATCCCCAGGGATAAGTCCTGGGCAGAAAACAAAGAAGAAATCCTGCAGTGGCGAGAAAGAGCGGCGCTTCAGCGCCGCGTCAAAGCACTCAAAATCGATCCGGGCTGAGCCCCTGTTTTCGCGCTTCGCTTGCAGAAACAAATCTGATTCACCTGAATCAAAAGATCACGCTCACTCTAAATTCCGGCATGTTACCTTCACGCTAATCCCTGCTCGCGACCGCTCCAACGCGAACAGAGAAACAGAAGAGAGCGACCCGCCATGACCATCAAAGTCTGCACCAACGTCAGTTGCCCAGCCTACGCCCACGTCGTGTACACCGTAGCCCAGCGTTGCAACCTCTGCCGCTGCGACCTCAAAGGCGCCCAAAGGACTTCCGACGATTCCACGGTCCAACCCAAACGAAGTTACGCCTCGCCCAGCCCCAGAAGATCGCTAAGAGTAGGCGGAACCCGCATCGCAAGATAGATGACCTCGGGTCCGCGCCGGGCTTTCGCATTCACTCCGCCACTCGCCCCGCCCTCTTCACCAACTCCGTGATGCAACCAAATCCGACCCAGCCACAAAATAGTTGACCTTGAAATCCCTAGCCGAATTTCCTTCGTGTCCTTAGTGCCCTTCGTGGTTAATCAAGAAGCCACCCACAAAAAATCAGCGGTCAAGTAACCCGCGAACTAAGTTGCAAGGGGCAGGCCCGGTCTCAGATTAGCCTGCGGTTGTAATAAGCGTAATCAAGGACATTTCGCCAAACAACGCTGAACACTATGGTATCTTCGTCCCATGTTTCGGCGTCCGCTCGCCCTCTTGCAGTTGCTTTCGTTGGCAGTTTTTGTTCATGCACAAAAGCAATCACCGAAACCTGACGAGAACGATCATTCTCAGGAGGCCTTTGTCATCGAGCAGTTTTCCCACAAGGAGAAATTCGAGAACGATGGAACCGCTTTGAAAGAGGATGTGGCTCGTGTACGAATACAGTCTGAGGCCGGAGTCCAGAAGTATGGCCTGCTGAACTTCCCTTACACCAGCGGAACCGGCACATTCGAAATAGCCTATGTGCGGGTTCGAAAGCCCGATGGTTCACTCGTGGAAACTCCATCCGAAAACATTCAAGACATGGCCGCCCAAATCACGCGGCAGGCGCCCTTTTATAGCGATCTCCGAGAAAAACACGCGGCGGTAAAAGGGCTCGGCGTCGGTGATGTAGTTGAATACCGAACCGTCGACCACACCACGAAACCTTTAGCGCCGGGCCAATTTTGGACCAGTTATTCCTTCACCCACGAAGCCATCATCCTGGACGAGGAAGTGGAGATCAGCGTCCCGCAAGACAGAAATGTGAAAGTAAAGAGCTTGACTATTCAGCCAGCGATGACCGAAGCGGGTGGCTATCGCGTTTACACATGGCATAGCGCCAACCTCAAGCGCAAAGATGACTCAAACAACAAACGTGAAACTACTGAACTCGCATGGCATCTCGCACGGGGACGCCTGCCGCAGTTCGACATAATCCTCAGCAGCTTTGCCACCTGGGATGAAGTGGGGCGCTGGTACGGCAAGCTGCAAGAAGAGCGGGTGAAACCAACGCCTGAAGTGTCCGCAAAGGCCGCGGAGTTGGTCAAAGATGCGATCAACGACGACAAGAAAATACACGTCCTCTATGACTACGTCAGCACACAATTCCACTATATCGGTGTGGCTTTCGGAATCGGTCGCTACCAGCCTCACAGCGCGGCTGAAGTATTGGAGAACCAGTATGGCGATTGCAAAGACAAACACACGCTGCTCGCTTCTTTACTTTCCGCTGTAGGGATTCCCGCATATCCGGCTCTAATCAGTACCAGCAGGGAAGTGGACGCAGACGTTCCCTCACCCGGGCAGTTCGACCACGTCGTAACAGTGGTTCCAAGAGGCGATGAACTCGTCTGGCTCGATACCACGTCCGAAGTGGGGCCCTATCGATTCTTAGTCTCTCCTTTGCGCGACAAGCACGCGCTGCTGATCTGGAAAGACAAGCCCTCTGCGTTGACCCTCACCCCCGCCGAACTG
This sequence comes from Candidatus Sulfotelmatobacter sp., assembly GCA_036490235.1. GTDB lineage: Bacteria > Acidobacteriota > Terriglobia > Terriglobales > Acidobacteriaceae > Sulfotelmatobacter. Next base: position 5,171 of record DASXEG010000016.1, read on the forward strand.
CCCTTTGATTCCGTTCAGAATTTCAATATGGATGCCGCGCTTGACAGTGCAGGGACTTTGGTTGGGAACGCAGATTTTTCTGTGCGCGGCGACACTGAGTATTTGCTGAGGGCCGCCTTTCGTGCGGTGCCGCTCCCTCAATGGAAGGAACTCGGGCAGCGGATCTCTCTCGCCTCCGGATTTGGCGGAGAGGTCAGCGAGGTCACTGCCAGCTCACCGGAGAAGACCGATCAACCTTTCCATTTTTCCTACAAGTACACTCGCAAGGAATACGGCGACTGGGCGAATCGACGGATTCTCGCTCCCGAACCATTGATAATCTTGCTCGCCCCGAGTGACGAAGAACTGCTTCCACTCGGTCCTTCGTATTTAGGACCAAACCTCGATATCCATTTTCATAGCGAAGTCGAACTACCTTCCGGCTATCATCCTTCGTTACCCGCTCCCATTCACCTTCGCGAGGATTTTGCACAATTTGACGTGACCTATGATTTCCAAAACGGAAAAATGATCGTCGTTCGTCATTTGAAAACTTTGATGCGCGACGTACCGGCCAGCGAGCGGCAGAAATACATCGACTTCATAAAGGCCGTCCAGGACGACTACGGTACATACATCCCTCTGCTATCGGGCTTGTCCTCGACGGCTTCTTCACCGCAGGACTCGAGCAGGAGCACTTTGGCTTTCTTGAAGAATCTGCCAAGCAGCTCGAATGCCGATGCAGCGCAACAGGAGGCTGAAGCCCGTATGGCGATCATGAGGGATGATTCCCAGGGCGCCTATGCTTTATTACGCGCAGCAGTCAGCGCGGATCCGAAGTTTACACGGGCATGGGTCCTGTTGGGAGGCCTGCTTATCTCGGCAAAGCAATTGCAAACAGGTGGCGCAGGCAGTCTGCTACTCGTCGACAGGCAAATCGACGAGGGCATCGCTGCGTTCCATAATGCAATTGCGCTTGATCCAGGTAATGCCGCGATCCCGAAGGTCCTCGGGTTCAGCCTTATGAGTATTTCCAGGTTCGACGTTGCGGTCCCCGTCTGGCAGGACTTTATGAAGTCTCACCCTGACGATGCTGCCGGTCCAATGAATCTCGGCAACTGTCTTAACCGATTGAAGAGATACTCCGAAGCCGCTACCGCATACGAAGCAGCGGAAAAATTAGGTGCTGATCGTACCCAGATCGAAATGATGTTAGGTTTAGCCTATCTGCACGCGGGAGAGCGCGAAAAAGCCGAAACGGAATTTTCCAGGCTGGCGAACGGCGATACCAACGATCTCGTTCTCAATGACGTCGCCTACGAAATGGCCAATTCAGATTTGGACGTTCCTGTTGCATTGAATTACGCGCAAAAGGCGGTGTCCGGAGTGGAAAAGGAATCCCAGAAAATCACGCTCCCGGAACTGAAAAAAGACGACTTAAACCAGGTTTTAGTGCTGGCCGCTTATTGGGACACGTTGGGATGGGTGAACGAGCGAATGTCGAAATTAGACGCTGCCGAGCAGTATTTAAACGCGTCCTGGAAGCTGACACAAGATGGAGTTGTTGCCGGCCACCTGTGTCATCTTTACCGCCGCACTCACCAAACCGCAACCGGGATTCAGATGTGTCAAGCGGCATTGTCTCGGCTAACGATGTCCAATCAACTGGCGCTCGGCAATTTTGAAACTGAAAGGGCTGCGGCACAGGAAAATCTGTCTTTTCTGACTCGTGGCGTGGCCAAATCGAAAGCCGCAGTAGATGCCGCCGATTTTGCTGTTCGCCAACGTATGTTCAAGCTGCCCCGCTTCCTCTCCGGAACCGAAAGTGCAGAATTTTTTGTCCTCTTTGCATCCGACGGCAAGAGCAAGGCTTTTAAGGTCGAAGATACGAAGTTCATCAGCGGCTCTCCGAAGATGAAGCTTCAGGGAAAACAACTGAAAAATATCGACTTCAAATTTCCCGCCCCGGATAACACGCCGGCGCATTTCGTAAGGCG
>DASXEG010000030.1:0-11863 GCA_036490235.1 Candidatus Sulfotelmatobacter sp.
TCGAGGCTCGCCGTCCCCGTCAGCGGAACTATCCCCACCGCTCGCGCGAAACTAAAAACAATCTGTGCCGGGGTGGCGCTGAAGGCATGGGCAACTTCTGCGATCGCCGGACTGTGGAGCACTTCGAGATTCGCCGTAAGCAAGGAAAATCCCTGATACACGATTCCGTGTTCCCTGCAGAACTGGCGCACTTCATGATCCCATCCCAGCCGCGCGTAGCAGCGATTCTGCACGAACGCAGGCGCCGCTTTGTGAAATTCAACCATCTGCTCAAGATGCTCTATCGCGACGTTGCTGACGCCTAAGAGCCGCGCGCGTCCGGCATCACGCTCTCTTTTCATCGCCTCCCAAACCTCTGCATCCGCGTTGCTCCATCCATAGTTCGAAGCAGGCCCATGCAGAACGTAGCTGTCGACGTAATCGGTCTGAAGATGTTCGAGCGAACTGGCTATCGACTGTTCCACCTGCACAGCCAATTTCGCCGAAGGATCATAGGGGAGCCGCTGATCCTGTCCCGCGCGATAAGTGAACTTGGTTTGCAGAAAAAGTTCGGCCCGGGTGACAACGCCTTCGCGATAAGCCACGGCGAGCGCTTCGCCCACTCCAGCTTCGAAATAATGGCGCCGCTGATTGGCAGTATCGATGGCGCGAAATCCCGCACGTAAAGCGAGTTCAACGAGCGCAGCAGTTCGTTCTTCTTTCCAGGCGGTACCGTAAATAAAAGTGGGAGTTTGAGGGGATGACATTCGATCTGGCGGTTACATGTTCGTTGTCGAGGGAGTTGTATAAAAATTATTTCGGTAACGCTTTCGATGCGTCCATCGCTTGCCGCTCATCTTCAACACTGGCCGCAATCTTTTTCGCCTTGCGATAAACATTGACCACTGCGATCGTCCAGAAAGGAACCAAGTCGACTCCCGGCACCAGCTTGGCCAAAAACGAGGGCAAGAACTCCCAGTGCCATCCCAGAAGATTCACCATGATTGCCCCGACGCCGAAATCCAAAATGTCATCCGCCGGCGACAATGCTCCCTCAGCAAACATGGGTAGCAGAAAGATCTGCACCGCATCGGCAACTATCGCCAGCGCCATCGCCCAGCGAAAGCGGGATCCCGGCGAAATCGTGATAGCGTCTTCCGACACCAGATCTCCTCAGCTCCAAACTCCTATTCTAACGCCGAGGAATTAAGACTGAATTCCGGAATGCGCCCGAGTGTGCAGCTCTTCCCAAATCCGTTGCACCTCGCCTCGCGTATGTTCCAATGAACCCGAATTATCGATCACATAATTGGCCAGCTTGATCTTCTCCGCATCGGGCAACTGCGCCGCCATTCGCCGCGTCACCTCCCTGCGCGCTTCATCAAGAGGTAATTTCTGCCGCGACGCAAACCGCACGACACGCTGCTCTTCATCACAAGTCACCATAATCAGGCAATCGAACCTTATCGCGGCGCCTGCCTCGACAATCAGCGCAGCCTCCACAATGGCAACTGCGCCACGATCCTGCCTGCCGACTTCTCCCATCCATTCTTCCTGGGCGCGAATCACAGCCGGATGAACAATCCGATTCAACTCATCCAGGCGAGGCATCCTCTCCGCCAAAACACCGCCCACTGAAACCTGCTTCGTCCCAAACACCAGTTCCGCAAGCCTGGCGCGATTCACGCTGAGATCGGGATTGAGGATGGCTCCGCCAAAATGCTTTACCACTTCGTTGTAAACGGGCTCTCCCGGCCGCATCAGTGCATGCGCGATCTTATCCGCCTTCGCAAGATGCGCCCCCAACGCCACGAACATCTCCCCGACAACCGATTTTCCTGAGGCAATTCCTCCGGTAAGTCCAACTTTCAGCAATGTGCCCCCAGATCGTATGAGTTCAACACTGAGGCACACAGAAAGAGAAACGGGGAAATGGGAATCGATACTCTCGGTGCCTCCGGGACTTCGCGGTGAAGAATCTTCATCGGGTAAGCTCAGGCACTCCTGCGCCTCGCCGCATCTTCGCAGCCTTCACTGTGTTGTACATCAGCATCGCTATGGTCAGCGGACCAACTCCCCCCGGCACCGGCGAAAGCGCCCCGGCGACGTCCGCTACTTCCGGATGCACGTCGCCCACAAGAGTGGATCCCTTCGTCCGAAAAATCTGTTCGCGTTTGGCGTTGCCCTCGAATAGCCTCTGGAAATCCGCCGGATTCGTAACCTTATTCATTCCGACATCGATCACCGCGGCGCCCGGCTTCACGAATTCCCGTGTAATCATCCCCGCGCGACCGATGGCCGCGACCAGAATGTCCGCACGCCGGCAAACCTCCGCCAGGTCGCGAGTCTTCGAATGGCATACGGTCACCGTGGCATTCGCATTCAGCAACAGCATCGCCACTGGCTTGCCAACAATATCGCTGCGTCCTACAACCACTGCCTCCTGCCCCGCAATCTGAATCCCGTTCCGCCTCAAGATTTCGATCACCCCAGCAGGCGTACAGGGCACCAAACCCGGCCGCTGCGTAGAAAGAAGCCCCACATTCACCGGATGAAATCCGTCCACGTCCTTCCCTGGATCCACTGCCAGCAATACGCGTTTCGCGTCCACCTGCTCGGGCAAAGGCAATTGCACCAGAATTCCGTCGATTTCTTCCCGCCGATTCAACTCGTCAATCAAACTCAACAACTCTCCCGTGGTCACGGTCTCCGGGGGCGTATGCTGCTCGCTGTAAATCCCAACTTCTTCGCACGCCTTCACTTTGCCGCGAACATAAATCTCCGACGCGGGATTATGCCCCACCAGCACCACCGCCAGCCCAGGCCGAACCCCGCCCGAACCCATCTTTCTCACTTCCGCAGCCACCTCGCCGCGGATTTCATTCGCGATCTTGCTGCCATCCAGAATTCGAGCTGTCATTCCTTCTCCAAATAGAAAATCTTACACCGCCAGTAACCGCCGTCCGCTCCTCGGGTACAATTTCCGTCATGATCTCCAAAGGTCTGCTCGACATCCTGGTCTGTCCCGCCTGCAAACAAGCCCTCGAATATCGTCAAGATCCCGAAACCCTGAAATGCACAAGTTGTCACCGCGTGTACCGGGTCGAAGATGACATCCCGATTATGCTCATCGACGAAGCCACCATCGAATCCGCCTGAGGTCCCTCGCCACCCGAACCTGCGACACGAACCTGCAACACGAGGACGCATTTCGTCTGGGGCGTCGCACATCCCAGGTAGCTCGGCCCATCGCTCCCTTCCCGCCCAGAATGACACTTCGTGTCAGTTCTGAGACGCCGGGATGTCCCAAAGAGACCCTCGGGAAGCGAAAGCTCCCTTTCAGGTTGTCCGCAACTTCCGATATTCACAGGGGTTTATAAATCTAGAAAGGCTGCTGGAACGTATGTAGAAATAAGCAGCAGAAGCTGGCAGCACAATTGCATGCAACTTGTGTAGCAGCCAGTGAGTCTAATCAGCAGAAGTGGTAGGAAGGTCGGAATCGGAGGTGATGACGGCCATGTTTGACAACAAGAAGTTTGACACGAAAAATCCCGACGGTGAAAAGTTCGACGAAGTCTGTTTTGAAAGTCTGATGAGTGGCAAGGTCCATACTGACAAAGACAGATTCACGGCAACCGAGCTTGCCGCCCTGCGCAGCGACTTGCTGCAAGGCGGCATGATTGATTCCTACGAGGCGGCCGAGCTTCTGCAGGTGTTCCTTATGGGCCGGGGTTACGGAGTATCGCCGAAAGCCGCGCTGGATGCCGCCAGCCGCGTTGAAAGTGCCGGATGTGCCTTGCCGGTCTTGCAACATGAGCTGGAAAATCTCGCGATGGTGATGTAAACGGCGCGAAGTTCAATCTCGCACTGGAAATCGACATTCTGGTTTGGCTGGTCGAAACAAGATTGGCCACCAGTCCACGAAAAGGAGCCGGGCCAACCAGCCCGGCTTTGTGGTTTCTGCTGCCCGCCTACTTCTGCAGGTTTCCGCTCGACGACATGTGATGAAAAGACCGTGTACCGTCTACCGGCCGTTCGCCTTCTTAGCCGCAGCTTTCGCCGCCCGATCCTGCATCGCGAGCATCACCACTTGCAACATTTCATCCTGCGGCGCGGGCTTGCCCGTCCAAATCTCAAACTGACGCGCTGCCTGGTGGACAAACATTTCGATGCCCGGAATGATCTGCGCGCCCCGCTGCTTTGCCAATTGCAAGAGCCGCGTTTCGAAGGGCTCGTAAATCATGTCGAAAACGTAGCGCGCGTTAATCTCTTTTTCCTGCAGCGGAGTCTCGCGTGTATTTCCCATCCCCACCGGGGTGGCATTAATAATCACATCGAAAACGTGCTTCTTTAGATCGCTCCGCTTCAACGATCGCGCATGTGCCCGCCGCGCCAGTTTTTTCGCAGCTTCCATGCTCCGGTTCAGGATGAAAACCTCAGCTCCGCGCTCCGCCAGGCCGAACACCGCTGCCCGCGCCGCGCCGCCCGCACCCAGCACGAGAATCTTCGCGCCCGGCAACGCGCTCAAGCGCTTCTCCAGCGGACGCACCACACCTGACGTATCCGTGTTAAACCCGTACAGCTTTCCATCCTGCGCCCGGACGACGGTATTGCACGCGCCAATCTTCGTGGTGTGCGAATCCGTGTTATCGAGGTGAGAAAGAATTGCCTCCTTGTAAGGCATGGTGATGCTGAGGCCGTGAATGGGAACCTCGCGCACGCACTTCAGCAAGTCCTTCAGCGCTTTCGCATGTAGTTTGAGATAAACCGCATTCACATTCTCCCGCCGGAATGCTGCGTTCATGATGACCGGCGAAAGCGAATGCCCAACCGGATCCCCCGCCACGCCGTACACGCGCGTAGCCGCATCGACCTGCTCGATCCGGTACACGCTGCGCAACTCCTGAGCACTGATCTGCCCCGGCGCAGTTTCTTCTCCAGCCCCGGTGGCTGCAAAAGTAAACACGCTTCCCGCGCGTACGCCCAGCACGCGGCTGATCACTCCCTGCTCGCCCATGCACAGGCCCACCAGCGATTGATTGTCCCCTTCGCGGCTGAGGAACTGCATCATCTCGACGTTGTCGCTAAGCGTGGTCGCCGTGCTTACCAGTTTGTAATAGTCAGCCGGAACGGCACGCATTTTCTCCAGCGTGTCATCCAGCTTCCTGGTTCCGCGAAAATCGTGGAAGGAGAGAATCAAGCCGGCGTGCGTGCGCAATTTCTGCAGGCGTTCCGGCTTGCACTTCAAAGCCGTTTGCAGCTCCACGTCGACCAGTTGGCAGCCGATGGCTGCCGCTTTCGCCAAAATATCCAGTTGCGAAGCAATCGATCCCCGGAACTTCCCTCCGCTGGCCGCCCGTCGGCAAGTGGCAATTACGGTTAGACCGGGGTGGGTTTCCAGGAACTGTTTGACCTTGGGGAGGGCCACGGGCGGCCGCGAAAGATGGTCCAAGCGAAACTCAATAAAGGAGTTATCCCGTGCGACGGCATCAGCCTTCCCGATCAGCTCGGCGGCGTCAGGCGCGCTCACCGCAACGCACACGCGCGGCAAGCGCAGGGGCAGGAGCCGCGGCGGGTACCTTTTAGCTTCCGAAATCATCTTGAATCAATAGCTTCGCACGATTGCAAATGGTTCGGCGCGAATCTTACAGGGGACGTATTCCAGATTGCAACTATCGATTTACATTTCATTCAAAAAACTGGAAAAAAACGCCAAAACCCGTTTCCTATCTGCCCTGACACCCTCGTAACCTTGACCCCCTCCCACCCGGTTGTTACCTTCGCCCTGTAGCACTGTATTCACGGCATTCCACCATGGGAGCGGTGGTCAATGGCACCCCGTCCCGGAGGTAACATGAAGAAAATAGGATATTTGGTATTGTTGGCGGCAAGCACTCTCTGGGCTCAGGGACCGGCATCGGATCTGCCTTCCCAGACCGCTCCGGGGCCCGATGGAACCATTCCGACCAGCGCGAATTTTCCCATCGAACGCGTGCAGATGCCCACCCACGCCGATGTTTATTGCGCCGGCTTCATCAACAAGCAGATCCTGCCGGACGCCCATTTCATTGGCGGCGGACTCGAGACTCCGACCGACACCAAATTCGTGCGCGGCGATATCGTTTACCTGTACGGCAAAGGCTATGAGCTGAACGCGGAATACGAAATCATCCGCGAACTCCACGACATCAATAAGTACGAACTCTTCCCCGGCCAAGCCAAGCTGCTGAAGGCGACCGGCCAGCCTTATGGGGAAATCGGCCGCGTGCGCGTGGTCGATACCCGCAGCAAAAGCGCCATCGCTCGCGTCGAATACGCCTGCGACCCCATTAATCCCGGCGATACCGCCATTCCCTTCGCCGAGAAAGCCATGGTCGCGTTTCATCCGCCCGTGCGCTTCGACCGCTTCCTGCCCACCAGCAGCAAGGTTTCCGGCCGGATCGTAATGGCCCGCGACTTCGACTCCGTCGTCGGCACCGGGCAAAAAGTTTACCTGAACGTAGGCGCCAACCAGGGCGTTAAGGTCGGCGACTACTTCCGCGCCGTCCGCAACTACGAAGCCGATCTCAACGATCCCGTAGATTCGTTATCGTTCAAAGCCGCCATCAGCGAAGATACGCAAATGAAACAGCCGTCCGTCGATCCTAACTTCCTGACCAAAACGAACGGCCCGGTCATTCACGTCCGCGATCTTCCTCGTCGCGCCGTCGGCGAAATCGTAGTCATCGGCACGACGCCAACGACTTCCACCGGCATGATCGTCTTCTCCATGGAAGACGTGCACGCGGGCGATGGCGTCGAACTCGACGAACAGTAAGCCCAATAGCTTCGCAAACATCACGAACGCAGTCACACACCGGGGACGCGCAAGCGTCCCCAGTTGTGTATTCTCTGCGGCCCTGCCAGGCACGCCTCAGTGGTAAGGCTTGCACAGATGCTGCGGGTCGAGCAGCATGTCGTACTCGATCGCCGTCATTCCGGTGTCGATTGCCGAGCGTGCTTGACTCGCGCGCGCCGGATTATAGGTTGGCCTGAGGCGGAATTCTCTGGAAGAAAGTTTTTGTTGCGAAAGGCGAACACAGCGCTATGGCGACCCCGAGTTTTTCGTGGTACCGTCGCGCATATGTCCGCGAGGTTGTTTGCGCTAAGAAAGGCCACCCGCCCCAGGTTCAATGCTGCTTGGGCCCGGGTTCCAACACCGACGCCTTTCGGATGCTTGATATTGTGGGTGCTCGCTTGCACAGCGGTCTTCGCGCCGCCTGCTTCGGCGCAGTTCGAGACGCGGGGGTCCTTTACGGCTTTACCGAACTCCTCTGCGATCTCAGTAGCATCCGGAGACTTCAACCACGACGGGGTTGCCGATCTGGCAGTGACGTCCTGGTGTTGTCCGGGGGGCGGCGTATCGGTGCTACTTGGCAACGGCGACGGCACGTTCCGCCCTGCCATCGATTACGCGGCCGGAGAGGAGCCGTGGTCCATTGTCGCCGTCGATCTAAATCATGATGGGAACCTCGACCTGGTCGTTGCTAATTCCTTGAGCGAGCGCCTGACTATCCTGCTTGGTAATGGCGATGGCACATTTCGACGCGGGCCACAGGGCCCGGGGCTTGCGGCATCGCAAAGCTTCGTCGCGGTCGGAGATTTCAACGGCGATGGCAAGCCGGATATAGCTTCGCTCTCTCTAAGCAATCCCTGCAAGTGCATCACCATCCTCCTCGGCAAGGGCAACGGAGCTTTCGAGGGTCCCATCGTTACGCAGCCTCCGTTCGACATCGAAAGCATGGGCATCGGAGACTTCAACGGCGATGGCAAACTTGACATCGCGACTGCGGGAAATTACACCGTCAACATCCTGCTAGGCAATGGGGACGGCACTTTCGAGTATGGCGCGAGCTATCCAAGCCCGGAAACTCCGGAATCGATGACCGTGGCCGACTTCAACGGCGATCACAAGCTCGATCTTGCTACCGCGGATACCGAGGGTGGCAGCATCAGCGTTCTCTTAGGCAATAGCGATGGTACGTTTGAAAGCCCTGTAAGTTATCCGATCGCATTCTGCGCCGGGATCACGACCGCCGACGTAAATGGAGATGGAAAGCCCGACTTAGTGGCGACTACGGATTATGATTTCCCAGCCGTTAGCGGAATCGCCGTGCTTTTCGGAAACGGAGACGGAACATTTCAGAGCCCAGTCTACTTTTCTAGCGGCTCTGATAACTCGACGTACGTAGTCACGGCGGACTTCAACCGCGACGGAAAGGTTGACGCGGCTATCACAGATCTTCATGCCAATGCTGTTATCATCATGCTCAACACCGGGGTTGCCGCCTTCTCACCCACCTCACCCCTCATTTTCAAGAAACAGTCGGTTGGTACCACCAGCCCTCCTCAAGAAGTCGCGATCACCAACACCGGGAAGACAGAACTGAAAATATCGTCAATGAAAGTAGCCGGCCAATTTGAAATGAGTTCGAACTGCGGCAAGGGCGTGGCCGCGGGCAAGAACTGCACTATCAGCGTTACATTCTCCCCACAATCGCAAGGGGCGAAATCGGGCACAGTCACCATCAACGACAGCGCATCATCGAAGCCGCAAGTGATCCAACTCTCCGGCACGGGAAACTAGCCGGAGCATCGATTGGGTCTGGCTGCAAGTGAGTGCCTTCTGCAAACTTCTGCGGACTAAGGTCTCTAGAGGCAATCCCACTCATAGTGTTAAGTTAGCCGTTGGTGATGAGTAATGAATGCGCGTCGTAGATTGGCCTTCACATTAGCTTTGGGATTTATCTCTACGATTCCTGCCGGTGCTCAGTTCGAGACCCGTGCGTCGGTCGCTGTCCCCGGCGAACCTGAATCCATAGCTGCAGGGTCGTTTAATCAGGACGGATATACAGATCTTGCAGTCGCGGGAAACGCCACGAACCAGTTAGCTATCCTAACGGGAAAGGGGGACGGCACTTTTGAAAAGCCTACGTTCCTCGAGGAAGGCGCCTCTTACGTTGTCACCGGCGATCTGCGTAACACAGGAACTCTTGATCTGATAACTGGCAGTGCTGTTAACAGCGTGGGCGTGCGCTTAGGCAATGGGAACGGCACCTTCGGCCCGCTAAAGACTTTTCCTGTGCCGGCTTCCCCATTTTTTCTCGCTTTAGGCGACTTCAACGGCGATCATTTTCTCGATGCCGTTGTCGCGGACAAGTCGGGGGGCTGCGAATGCATTTCCGTGCTGCTTGGAAACGGAGATGGCACCTTCCGCAAAGCGATTGAAACCAACTCGCCCTATCCGCTGAGCGCGTTGGGACTCGGAGATTTCAACGGAGACGGAATTTTGGACATCGCCACGGTAGGCCAGTTTGGCGGCAGCAGCGAAGTTGGCATCCTGCTGGGAAATGGCGATGGGACATTCCACGCGATCGGAAGCTATTCGGTTTATGACGGGCCGCAGTCGGTTGCCGTGGCCGATTTCAATGGAGACCACATTCTCGACCTTGCCGTGGCGGAGCCGATCGGCGGCGCCATCAGTATATTTCTCGGAAATGGTGACGGCACCTTCACGCCAGCGCCCACCATCGGAGCTTTCTTCCCTGCCGGCGCGATATCGGCCGACTTCAACGGAGACCAGATACCAGATCTCGCGGTTGTCACCGGCCTTACCAGTTCAGTGGTCAGCGTGTTTCTGGGTGTGGGAGATGGAACATTCCTGCCTGAGATGGACTTTCCGGCGGAATCTTCCGGAGCCTTGGCAGTGGGAGACTTTAACCGGGATGGCCGTACGGACATCGTGGTCGGGGCATACCTAGACAATCAGGTTGTTACTTTGCTCAACACAGGAGTCGCGGATTTCTCTCCGACCACCACATTGAACTTCAAGAGGCAAGCCGTCGGCACGAAAAGCGAAGCGCAAAAAGTAACGCTGACGAACACCGGCAAGACTCCGCTGACGATTTCCGCGATGAAGGTCGCAGGTCAGTTCGGCATGAGTTCGAACTGCGGCAAGGGCGTGGCCGCGGGCAAGAGCTGCACCATCAGCGTCACATTCTCGCCGCAATCGCAAGGGGCGAAATCAGGCACGGTCACCATGATCGACAGCGCTTCGTCCAAGCCGATGGTGATCGAACTCTCGGGGACAGGAACGTAGCCAAAGCATCGAATCACCCCGATTCACTTCCGGGCCTCGCCTTGATACCCAGCTTTTGAATACATTCACCAAACCTCTGCAAGTTGCTGGTTATGCTGGACATATTTCGCATTTGAGAACTTTTGAGAACTTTTGACGCGTCATTTTTAGGACATTCGACTGCCGGGTTTAGTAGCTTCATGCCCGCCAGGGGTGGGCGGTAATGGGGCCAGTCCGAAAATTGGCGGGATGGCAAACCTTGCCGACGCGTGACCGCTGAACTTCGGAAGCGAAACGCGTCAGAACCAAAGTCTGTTGATTCGTAGTTCCAGCCCTCGCCAGAACCAAACAAGTTCCTCAAAGGAGAATACTATGTCACGCAAAGCACTCCCATGGACCGTGCCACTCACGCTGATCTGCTGCGCGATTCTCACGCTCCCCGCATCGGCACAACATTTCCAGCAAGTAAAAGGTACGCTTACTCAAATCGCCGCCGGCCGCAATGAGGTTTTTGGCGTCGATGCCGCTTCCAACATTTGGCGATATAACTCAACCCAGAAAGGCTTCGTCTCGATACAGGGATTGCTCGTCCAGGTTGCGGTTGGAGGAGGTACGGTTTCACAGACCGACGATGTCTGGGGAGTTAACGGCACCGGCAGAGTCTTCCGGTTCAATTACAACACGAAGTTGTTTGTTTCAACCGGCAAAACCACCCTCACGAGCATCACCGTCGGAGTGGGAACTCAGGATAAGTGTCATCCCTATGAGGTCTGGGGTATCTATGCTCCCAGCCAGTTTGCCTACAGGTACGATTACTGTTTGAAAGGGTTCTCGTTAGTCCCTTCGGGGCTGACCGAGGTGGCAACCGGGGGAGGCGACGTATGGGGAGTTAATGGGGCGAGCGAAATTTTTCACTATGACTTTGCCACAGAAGAATTTGTGCAGGTGCCGGGCGTACTCTCACAGATTTCTGTCGGCATTAACGACGTCTGGGGCGTGAACGGCAGCGCCCAGATTTACCGCTACGATGCCAGCACAGGATCATTTCCGCAGGTGAACGGAGTCGCTCTTCAAATTTCGGCCGGCGGAGATGGCGTCTGGGCGCTAAACGGCAGCGATCAGATTTTCCGCTTTGACCCCAGCAGCGCAAGTCTTATCCAGGTATCCGGCTTTCTTACGAACATCGCAGCAGGCTCGGGAGCTGGTGTCTGGGGCATCAATTCTGCCCAGCAAGTCTTCACATTCGTACGACCCTAAAACCGAATCGTGAAAGAGGGGGACTAATGCCACCCCATCCTTCAAACGTCTTGAAGGGTGGGGTTCTGGGGTCAGCGCTAGCTCCGTGGCGGAGACGCAACCTGTTCCGTGCCCAACGCATAGGACTCGCCTGCTTCCCCTCACGCCGCTGCAATCCGCCGAATCAAGTCCTCCTGCTCCGCCTTGCTCTCCGCCCCAATCGTAAACGCGTCCAAAATGCCCAGCGACAGCGCATACTTGATCGCCTCATCCTGCCGCGTGGCCAGATCGCCCTGGCCAAGAATTTTCATCCCCACCACGGCCTTGCCGGCAGTTTTCATCTCGCGCAGCACCGCCAACACCGTCTGCGGATCGGCATCCATGTGCGACCCAATGGGATTGATGCGCGCGAAATCCACTTCCACCCAAGGCGACTTCGCCGCCGCCCGCAACGCCTCAATGCTGTGGCACGAACAACCATGCGCGCGGATGATCCCTTTCTCCTTCGCCTCAGAAAAAACATCCATCACG
>DASXEG010000088.1:0-199639 GCA_036490235.1 Candidatus Sulfotelmatobacter sp.
TCTGCAAGGAGCCTCGATTTTGTTTTATCCGACCGCGATCGGGTGGCATCCAGCGGAGAAGGCTGAATTTGGCGTGGCGCAGCACGATGCGTGGCGCACGATCCAGCGAGCGCATGCCATCGCGAATGGCGTTTACGTCGCGGTCGTGAATCGCGTGGGATTTGAAACCGGCAACGTGCGCGGAAAATCGACCCCCGGCGCGGGATTGGAATTCTGGGGTGGTTCGTTCTTCTGCGATCCATTCGGGCGAGTGATTGCCGAAGCGTCGCACGATCGCGAAGAGATTTTGATGGGCGATGTTGATTTGAAAGCGCTCGAAGATATTCGGCGAAACTGGCCGTTCCTGAGGGACCGGCGAGTTGATGCGTATGCTCCAATCTCAAATCGTCTGTTGGACGGACGGTAGCGCCAGACGTGAAACACCTCCCGGTAAAACTCTCCAACCAATTCTCTAATCAACAATTCTCTAATCAACGATTTTCTAATCAACGACAAACTCCGGCCTCACTTGGTTATCGCATGCCCGCCGAGTGGACCCCACATGCCGCGACTTGGCTCGCGTGGCCGCATTACCGCGGAGATTGGCCCGGAAAATTTGAGCCAATTCCGTGGGTGTATGCCGAGATCGTTCGAAATTTGGCTCGGCATGAACGCGTCGAGTTGATCGTTAACGATGCGTTGGCAGAACGAGCCGCACGAAAAATTCTTGACCGCGCCAATGCACTGTCAAAGAATGTCCGGTTTCATCGCTGGCCTACGAATCGGGTTTGGGTGCGGGATTCAGGTTGCATTTTCGCGGATCGGGGAGGGCGCGACTTCAGTCGTCCCAATCACCGGCTCTCAAAAGGGAGGGCTTTAGCCCCCGAGGGGTGCTCGATCGCCATCAACTTTCACTTCAATGCGTGGGCAAAGTACTCGAACTGGCGGTTCGACGATAAGATCGGCGGACTGATGTCCGGAGTCGCGGGAACGCAGGAAATCCGGCCTCAGCACAACAAAAATCGCGTCGTCCTCGAAGGTGGCTCGATTGACGTCAACGGCGGCGGAACCTTGCTTACCACGGAAGAATGTCTCTTGGGCAAAGTGCAGCAGCGGAATCCGGGCATGTCGCGTAAGGATTATGAGCGAGTTTTCGCCGAATATCTTGGTGCGCCTCACGTCATTTGGCTGGGAAGCGGCATCGTCGGTGACGACACGCATGGGCACGTGGATGACCTCGCACGCTTTGTTGCCGCCAACACCGTGGTCACAATGGCCGAGAGCAATCCTAAAGATGCGAACTACAAACCTCTTCGGGAGAATCTTCGCCGCCTTCGCGCCGCCCACGATCAAGATGGCAAGTCGCTAAACGTAGTCGAAATCCCCATGCCGCGCCCCGTAGTTTTTGAGAACCGGCGTCTCCCTGCGAGCTACGCGAATTTCTACATCGGAAATGGGCTTGTTTTGGTACCGATTTTCAACGATCCAAACGACCGCATTGCCCTGAACACGCTCACCGAACTCTTCCCTTCCCGCGAAATTCTGCCGATTTATGCCGGTGATCTGGTGTGGGGATTGGGAACGCTGCATTGCATGACCCAGCAGCAACCAGCTTTTTAGGAGTTTGCCTAACACGGCAAAATGAAAACCGGACTCTATCCAGAGCCCGGTTTCCTTCACCGCAAATAAATTCTTCCTTAGGCGCGTCCCGGTCCGGTGGGTGAGCTGCCGGGGTTCGGCGTGCCCGGGTTCGATCCGGGATTTGTTGTTCCTGGATTTGTCGTTCCTGGATTTGTCGAGCCCGGATTAGTCGGGTTGGTCGAATTTGGACTCGTCGATCCCGGATTGGCTGATCCCGGAGCGGTCGGACTCGTGTTCGGCGTCGTTTCCGGAGTTGTGTTATTCGGGGACGTGGTCGGCGGCTGAGTCGTGTTGTTCGGTGTGTTGGGATTGGTAGGATTGGATCCGGGTGTATTGGGAGAGGGCGTCGCACCTGTTGGCGGTGGGGTCGTGGTTCCAGTCGGCGGCTGGGTCGTACTGCCGGTTGGCGGCTGAACTGTTGTTCCGGTCGGTGGCGCCGATGGTGTTACATGACCCGGCGATGCCTGGCTCGCCGAGCCCGTGCTGCCGGCGGTTCCGCTTCCACCACCGGGAGCGGCTTGCGCAATCACCCACGTGGAACAGCAAAGAACGATCGAGAGTAACGTGAGATTTCTTCCTGACTTCATGAAAACCCCCAGCGTTGAATTTTCTGCACCCCCTCGTTACGCGGGCGCACGCGCTGAAGGGCAGGATGCATAGCGTGAGTGTGCGACTCCAACCGTGGCGGGAATATCCGGCGTATGCGGTACGGGTGGGGAAGCGATGCCGTAGCGGGCGCGACAATCTACAGGATTAATGCAGGTTTTGCGGTAGCTTGGCTTTAGGGCGTCACTTCAAAACCACTGAGCCTCGTCCCAGCGATGTGATTGTATGTGGCACGTCAGGCTGCACCGACTTGCCTTCGGGCTGCGAAGCGATGCTCCATGCTTTGGCCAGCGTCTCGCCGGATTGCATTTTTACAAGAAGGCTATCCAACAACAAAGAAGTGTTTGATCCCAGACGCCGCAAAGTTAGCACCGTGTTGATCTTGAGACCCTTCGTTTTGAAACCGGCCTCGTAAGCTTCCTGCGGATTGTCGTTGCCGATCCACAGCAGCTTTATGCCGGCATCGATAGCCGACTTCAGCAAATCCGATCCGGAAAGCCGATCGCCGGAAGCATCCGTGATGATTCCTCCCGTGCCTACATCGCAGAAAAGATGAAGAATGTCGTACTTGTGATCGACTGCGCCGCGTAGTTCGGCGACAGTTGTGAAAGTCGCGCTCGAGGCAGCCGGATAAAAGCGCTTGTAGACGCGCAGGTCGGACTTCTGTTCTTCGTCGTACTTGCCTCCCTGCCCCGTTCCTAGCTGGCCGACAAGAACTTTGCTGTTGATTATTTCTTCTTTGCGGAAGGAATCGAAGAGTCCCATAATTTTTCTGGATTCAATTCTAAAGCCGACGACGGAATTGTATGTTGGCCGCGATTGGTCCTGGACGGGTATTTCTAAATCTCGCGAACTAAACCTGCAAACGCGAAACAAACGAATCGGCGCTATTTTTTATACAACGTCGGTTCCGGGCCCTGTTCCAGCGTTTTGCGATCCCATATCCAGCCTTCGCGAGAGTAGCTGGCGAGTTCGAAATCCTGCGTGAGTTCGAGCGCATCCACCGGGCAGGCATCTTCACAAAGTCCGCAGAACATGCAACGGCTCAGGTCATAGGTGAAATTGGTGAGCTCTTTGCGGCGCGTGTGCTCGTTGCGGGCGCTAGAGACGACGATCAGATTTTCGGGGCAAGCCAGCGCGCACAGGTCGCACGCGATGCACATGGTCTCGTTCGTATCGGGATTCACGTTGAGCCGGGGCGCACCACGGTAGCGCTCGGCCACTTGTGGCCGCTGCAGCGGATACTGCTCGGTGTAGATTTCTTTTGGATCCTGATAGCGGAACGTGACCTTCAATCCCTGCAGAAGATCGACGAGAAAAATCTTGCGGAGAAATGCCGGCATCGCCATAACGGCGTAGGATACCACCTCGTCCGGCCGGTTGCCAGCGCGATTACAATCGCTGCACCCACGTCCATCAACGGTTCCAGGCTAATCCGCGGCGGCGGGAACCTGCCGGCCGATCCTGTTTTGCCAGTGAGTCCACACAAACCAGACAGCGCCGACAATCAACCCGACGATAATTACTGCATCGAACTTGTGAAAGTACTTGCCCATCGTGCGCCAGTTCTGTCCCAGTTTCATACCGAAATAGGCCAACGCCAAACACCATGGCCAAGACCCGAGGAACGTATAAAGATGAAAGCGTCCTCGCGGCATGCGGGCTACTCCGGCCGGCAACGCTATGAAAGTTCGGATCACCGGGAGCAACCGGGCGATGAAAACCGCAAGATATCCCCAACGCAGAAAGAAACGGTCGGCCCACTCGAGTTCGCGTCGGCCCATCAGAATCCAGCGTCCGTAACGCTCGACCAGAGGGCGTCCGCCGTAGCAGCCGATTTCGTACGCCACAAGCGAACCGAGATTACAACCGATCGCACCCGCCGTCGCCACCCACAGCAGGCTGAATCTCCCCGTGAAAACCAGATATCCGGCGAAGGGCATGATCAATTCTGAAGGCAACGGAATGCAAGCCGACTCGATCGCCATGAGAAACGCGACCCCTGCATATCCCGTGGCGCTGACCACGGAGTTGATGAAAATGAATAGGGTGGTGAGGATTTTTTCGGTCATGAAGGCAGGAAAAATCGCGCAATATCCAGCACCCTAATTAGACCACAGTTCCAAAGAATGATCGGTTGAGGCCGGAAAGCGGCCGAAAAGCGAATGATCTCGGCGCGCTCCGCACGCACGAATCTTGCGGGGATTATCCCGATAAAGGTCGAACCTTGGGGAATTAGAACGAGCCATCCTGCGTGAAGGTATAACCCGGCAGTGCTGCGCCCTGCGGCGACTTGTTCACTTTGACGCGAACTGTCGGCGCATCCGGAGCGGTAATTCCCGCGACACGCAGCATCGCGTATTGCGAGAACACTTCGCTGTAGACCTTGGTAACGAGATAGTCTTGCCCATCGGCGTCACTACGCCAGACCTGCCCGAGTTGGATGGAGCTAACGGCCACGATTTTTCCGGAATGTATGGAAGTTAGATTCAAGAGTACTGAGGCGCTGGTTGGGAGTCAATGCGCCGCGTGGTTACCGAGGTCTCTGCTAAGATGTTGCCCTCATGCCCCGCGGAAAAACTCCCCGTCAGCCGGCGCGGACCGGACGACAAGATCGAGTCAAGCGGGCAGATTTGCCGACAACGGTTGTTTTAGGAGAGCCGTCGCGAAAGAGGGATGTACCCGCCGGCCGACGTCTGAGAGCCGGCAATTCTTCCGGAAATCCCAAGCGGACCGCCTCTCCCACGCGAAAGAAGAAATCATCGTATAACCCGGTCGCAACGGAACGTATCGCTGAGATTCTCAAGCGACTGGACCAGCTTTATCCCGATGCAACCTGTGCCCTCACTCACAAGAGTGCATGGGAGTTGCTCGTCGCAACCATTCTTTCGGCGCAGTCGACCGACGTGAATGTCAATCGCGTTACTCCCGAACTATTTCGTAAATACCCGACGGTCGAGGCCTTCGCGGCGCTCACCCCGGAACAACTCGAACCGGACGTACGCTCTACCGGATTCTTTCGCAATAAATCAAAGTCGGTAGTAGGAGCAGCAAAGAAAATTGTCTCGGAATTCGGCGGACAGGTTCCGTCGAACATGCCCGACCTTCTCACTCTGCCCGGCGTCGCCCGGAAAACGGCAAATGTGGTTCTCGGCACGTGGTTCAAAATCGCGGAAGGAGTGGTTGTTGACACGCATGTGCAACGGATCTCGCGCCGGCTTGAGCTCACTACAAACGCAGAGCCGCAGAAAATCGAGCAAGATTTGATACGCGAGATTCCACGCGAGAAATGGATTTTATTCTCGCATCAGATTATCTGGCACGGCCGCAAGCTCTGCATCGCCCGCAAGCCTAAGTGCGTGGATTGTGCCCTGGAAAATATCTGCCATGCCGGGGATAAGACCTGGAGCACGGTGGAGATGCACAAGAGCGCAGTCGGGTGACACCGTGGTTTACTAATTAAGTGAGCCCCCGATCACTCCGCATGAAGACTCCCCGCTCTCTGGCTCTGCTACACTTTTCATTCAATTCTTTCCGAGGTTCCCATCCCTCATGCGTGCGTTTGTCCGGTTTGTTATCTTAATTTTTATGAGCACCGTCATCGTCGGCATTACTGCCTCCACCCAAACTATCGCGCCGCCGAAAGCCATTACCGACCCCAAACAGATTGCATCCAAGCCGAACGCACAGGTTGAGCCAAAAAGCTTGACCATCGAAAAGCTTTACATGACGCGGCAGATCGGCCGTCCAACGTGGTCGCCGGGTGGTAAGAGCGTCGCCTTCATTTCGAACATCAGCGGCCGCAACAATATTTGGATGGTGCCATCGGAGGGTGGATGGCCGGTGCAGCTTACGGTCAGCGATCAGCGGGAGACCGCGGTCTCCTGGTCACCCGACGGAAAATGGATCGCCTATCAGTCTGATTACGATGGCGATGAGCTGTGGGACATTTTTCTGGTCTCGCCGAAAACAGGAAGGGTCGTGAATCTCACTAGTACGCGCGAGATTGCGGAAACCGATCCAACCTGGTCGCCCGACGGCCGTTATCTGGCCTATCTGGTAAAACCGAAAACTTCCGCGGCGCCCGAGATCGATATTTACGACACGCTGATGCGCGAGGTGAAACACCTCACGTCCGGCACGCCGCAGGACAAACGAAACTCCAATCCCATCTGGTCGGAGGATGGGAAGTATATCGTCTACTCGCAAGAACAGGCGAAGGGCACAGATTCGAACATTTTCATTGCCGAAGTTTCTTCAGGAACCTCTAACCTGCTCACGCCGCACGACGGCGAGCAGATCTATTACGCCAACGATATTTCACCCGACGTCAAACGCGTTTTGTTCACTTCGAATGCCGAAAATGGTTACGACAATGTTGGCCAGATCGAAATTGCCACGAAGAAGGTTTCCTGGGTAACTCGCGATAAATGGGAAATCCGCGGCGGTGAATTTTCACCGGACGGCAAGCATCTCACTTTTAGCGCCGATGTCGACGGCAACGAAGATATTTACTTGCACGATCTCGCCACCGGAAAGTCGACCGCACTACCCATTCCGGAGGGCGTCAACGAACCTGCGGGCGGACCCTCTGCTTTCAGCAAAGACGGCTCGCGCCTTCTCTACTATCACAATGGCCCGACGGCTCCGGGCGATCTGTGGGTGTACACACTGGCGAGCGGAAAATCGCATCAGCTCACGCATTCCCTTGTAGGCGGGGTGCGCTCGGAGGATATGGTTGAGCCATATCTCGTGCACTATCCCAGCCGCGACGGCAAATGGACCGTCTCCGCATTTCTCTACGTCCCTTACAACATGGCGCGCAACGGGCAGAATGCCGCCATCGTTTATATCCACGGCGGCCCAACCTCGCAGACCATGAATTCGTTTAATCGATTTATTCAGTGGGCGGCAAACTATGGATACATGGTGCTGGCGCCCAACTATCGCGGTTCAACCGGCTACGGAAAAGCATTTCAGCAAGCGAATCTGTTTGACATGGGCGGCGGCGATTTGCAGGACGTGCTGGCCGGAGTCGATTGGATCAAGCAGACCGGACATCTCGATCCGAAGAAAATTGCCGTGATGGGCGGCAGCTACGGAGGCTATCT
Source organism: Candidatus Sulfotelmatobacter sp. (assembly GCA_036490235.1). Lineage (GTDB taxonomy): Bacteria > Acidobacteriota > Terriglobia > Terriglobales > Acidobacteriaceae > Sulfotelmatobacter. The sequence goes on from DASXEG010000088.1 coordinate 7,338, forward strand.
CAGCATGATGGCAGTAACCAAAGCCCCCGACGTCTGGGCCGCGGGGGTTCCGATCGTGCCGTTCGTAAACTGGTTCACCGAAATCGAAAACGAAGATCCGGTTCTGCAGCAGTCGGACCTCGCAACCATGGGCGACGTTGTAAAGAACAAAGCTCTCTACGAAGACCGCTCGCCGATCAACTTCATCGATCAGATCAAAGCACCGTTATTGCTGCTCGCAGGCGGGCACGATCCGCGATGTCCGAAATCAGAAACGGAACAGGTAGTCGAAGCCATCAAGAAGCGGGGCGGAAAGGTTGACTACAAGATCTACGAAAACGAAGGCCACGGCTTTGCCCGCGTGGAGAATCAGATTGACGCCTACAAGCGAGTCGCCGATTTCTTACTGGCGCACGTTGTGCCGGCAGATTGCAGTTGCTCGCTCAACGAATAACTGCTTCTCGGTTTACGTTTTTCACGATTGCTTCAACCATGCCGGGAATCGTGTATTCCTTCGCAGCGATATCGACTTTCAATCCCAGTTGACGCAAAGTTGAAGACGTAACCGGGCCGATGGAGGCAAGCTGAATCGTGTGGCGCGGGCGCTCCTGCCCGCGAGCATTTTCTATGGCGCGCTTAACCGAGCGCGGGCCGCCCAATAGTTTCACAAAATTACGCACCGTGGACGAACTGGTGAATGTGACCACATGCGGTCGCAGCCGGGGATTCTTGATCGCCGCGCGCAGTCGTTCGCGCGACGATTCAGGCACAACGGTTTCATAGGCTTCCACAACATCGACCTCTGCCCCAGCCGCGCGCAACTCGCGCGGAATCACATCGCGCGCGATTTTCGCACGCACCAGCAAGACCCGCTTGACTCTCACCTTGTTCTTCAAACTGCGCACAACGGACTCCGCGACATACTCTTTCGGAACAACCGCAACCTTGGCTCCGTATCGCTCGATCGCTTTTTTTGTGGCGGGACCGATTGCGGCAATCCGGAGTTCGCCAGGCAAGCGCAGAGCCAGTCGCAGCTTATTCAGCCTATCCCAGATCGCTTCGACTCCGTTGGCGCTCGTGAGGATGAGCCAGTCGTAATTCTTTAGATTCTTCAGGGCCGTATCGAGAGGCGTGAAGCTGCGCGGCTTGCGAATTTCGATGAACGGAATCTCGATTACGGTTGCGCCAAGTCCGCGCAATTCCGCCGACAAGACTCCGGCCTGATGGCGCGCGCGGCCCACGAGTATGCGCACTCCGGCAAGCGGGTGATGAGCGCTTCTAGTTACCGGCGCCTTTCTCACTTCAACTCCTCGGAGCTTTTTCCTATTCCCAGCCCTTGTTCCTTCATCATCCGCGAAACGCCGGAGACGGCTGAGTCTTCCGACCGTTCCAAGGATGCGATCACGTTCGCTTGATCCTGGCGGATACGATTCTGACTGAGCTTGAACTTGCCCTCGATTCTTGTAGCCGAAATTTCAAAGCCCACAATCTGCCGCAGCATGTTTTCACGGAACTTTGTGCTGAGCGTTTCCCACTGCTCGCGATAAGCAGGCTCGAAAGCCTGCATCAACTCTTCGAGCATCAGGTGCACCTGCTGCTCCGCCGCGAAAAGGCGCGCATTGCCATAAACGTGGACCGCGGCATAATTCCAGGTGGGAACGCTTTCTTTCACCGTGTAATTGCTGGGCGAAATATAGGAATGCGGCCCATGAAAAATCGTCAGGCATTGCGGCTGGGCTTCAAGGTAGCGCCAGTGCGGATTTGCCTTCGCGACGTGACCGCGCAGGGTAACCTTCTCTTCCTCGGCGTGGATCGAAAGTGGAAGATGCGTGGCAAATGGGCCTTCATCGGTGGAAGAGATCAGAATGGCAAAAGGATTGCCGCGCATGAATGTAATCGCGTCGGCGTCGTGACGGAGGCGGAAATGTTCGGGGATGTACACGCCACGATCTTAACTCAGACAGGCCTCAGGGCTGACCAGGGGCGGCAAGTCCGCGGCCGTAGACGGCTTCCAGAATCCGATCACCCCCGCGCCGCAAAAGCGCATCCCCCACATCGTTGCCCAATTTTTCTGGATTGCCAGGATCGCCATCGCCGGATTCCTGAAGGAGCTTGGAGCCGTCTGGGTCGGCGACAACAGCAGCGAGGTGCAACTTCCCATTGCGGACTTCTGCGAAAGCGCCGATCGGGACCTGACAGCCTCCGCCAAGCCGGTTGAGCAGAGAGCGTTCGCAGGTAGTGGCAGCGCGAGCAGCCGGATCGTCGAGGAATTCGACAGGCTGGCGAGTCGCGGTATCGCCATTGCGGATTTCGATCGCGAGCGCTCCCTGTCCGGCAGCCGGGCACATGATTTCAGGTGGAATGATCTGCTTGACCAGTTCCGTCCTGCCGAGGCGCCTCAAGCCGGCCAATGCGAGAATGACCGCGTCGTATCCACCCTCTTCAAGTTTGCGCAGCCGCGTGTCGACATTGCCACGCAGCGGAAGAATTTCGAGGTCGCGTCGGATGGCTTTGAGTTGCGCCTGGCGGCGCAAGCTGGATGTGCCAACGCGCGCCTTTTGCGGCAAATCGTTGATGTCTGAGAAATGGTGCGAGCAGAAGGCATCGCGCGGGTCTTGCCTTTCGGTGACAGCCGCAATTTCGAATCCAGCAGCAAGCTCTGTTGGCAAATCCTTTAGCGAGTGTACGGCAAGATCGACGCGCCCCCCGGCCAAGGCATCCTCGATCTCTTTGGTGAACACTCCTTTTCCCAATCCACCTTTTGCGCCGACCATCGCTAAAGGAACGTCGGTAATTTTGTCGCCAGTGGTGTGGATGATTTCGATTTCGACTTCATGGCCGCGTGCGCGAAGAAGAGCGGCAATGTGATTGGCTTGCCAGAGAGCGAGCTGCGACCCGCGCGAGCCGATGCGGAACTGAGCCATCAGTGCTGCGTCCCCACTTCGCTCTTCTTAGGGGTTGGCTCTTCGACGGTCTCTTTCGATCTCACCTGAAGATTGAACAGCCGCCGTACGACGTCGATCACGGTCGTCGCCTCGGCATCGCGCGCCGCTGACTTCAGCGTAGTAATCGGCGTGTGCATGACTTTGTTGATGATTCCCCGCGTCAGCGCTTCCACCGCCAATTCCTGTTCGGGCGTAAGCGGCCCCATGCGTGCGCGGAGGCGATCGAGTTCCGCCTGGCGAATGGTTTCCAGATGATCTTGCAGGCTCACAATGGTCGGCACCACGTCGAGCGTGTGAGCGCGGGCTTCGAACTTCTCGACCTCACTGGCAATAATATCTTCAGCTCTCTCCGCTTCCTTGCGGCGGTCGGAGACATGGCTGCTCACTGCCTGCTGCAAGTCGTCGATGTCATAAACGAAAATTCCATCGAGTTCCGCCATCTCCGGCGCAACGTCGCGCGGCACGGCAATATCGATAAAGAACATGGGACGGTTCTTACGGCGGCTAAGGAACTGTTCGCCATGCTCGCGGCGGAAAATCGCGTGGGGTGATCCTGTAGAGGTGATGACGATGTCGGCGCGGTCGCACGAATCGTATAAATCGTCGAATTTAATTGCCTGCCCGCTGAACTTCTGCGCCAACGCCAGCGCGCGATCATAGGTGCGGTTCGAAACGAAGATGGAGACGCAACCATGGGCCATCAAGTGGCGTGCCGCGAGTTCACTCATCTTGCCTGCGCCGACTATGAAAACGTTCTTCCCTTGCAATGTGCCGAAAATCTTTTTGGCTAGCTCGACCGCAACTGATGCTATGGAAACAGAAGATGAGCCTACCGCCGTCTCCGTGCGTACCCGCTTGGCTACAGCAAAGGCTCGATTAAAAAGCTGATCGAGTTGTCCGTGGACGGCGCCGACCGCGCGCGCCGTCGCATAAGCTTCTTTCACTTGTCCTAAAATCTGCGCTTCGCCTACCACCATCGAATCCAGGCTCGAAGCGACGCGAAAGACATGCCGCACCGCGTCTTTCTCCCGGAGTTCGTACAGATGCGGATCAAGATCCTCTGCCTTCAACTGAAAATGATCATGCAGGAAACCGCGCAGGTCCGCCGAGCCGTTCGCCGTGTGAGTGATCACTTCCACCCGATTGCAAGTGGAAATAATCATCCCTTCTTCGATTCCGGGATGCGCCGCGAGATGGCGGCAGAACTCCGGCAGGCGCGACTCAGGAATCGCCAGCCGCTCCCGGACTTCGAGCGGCGCGCTCTTGTGATTCACGCCAATGAGCTGATATCTCATGAAGCAAGCCTGTGGATGGTGGAGAAGTAATTAGCCACCCAGGCCACGATTGCAGCCACAAAGGCGCAGGTCGCTAAAACCGCCGCGCGGCGGCCGCGCCATCCCGAATTCCAACGGGTGACGACCATGATCAGATAAACGGCCCACGTCAGCATCGAAAGCGAGAACTTGGGGTCGAGAAAATTGACGTGTCCGTACATCAGAATGGCCAGGACCGACCCGGTCAGCAGCCCAAGCGTCATAAAGGGAAAGCCCAACAGGAGCGAGCGGTATCCGATCTGATCGATGACTTCCAGTGCGGGCAGAAAAGAAATCAGGCTGCTCGGCCTCTTGGCCTTTAGGCGGCGCTCCTGCAGCAGATAAAGCAAACTGGCACCAAAGCTGAGCATGAGAGCGGCGTATCCCGTGAAGATGAAGACGATGTGCGAGACGAGCCATCCATTGTGGGAGACGAACGAAGTCAGTAGGACAGGTTGCTCATCCACAGACGCGACAAACGTCAGGAAAAACACGATGGGAAATACGACCACACCGGGCGAGGTGGTTTTGTAGATGGCATAAATAATCATGAAAAACGTCATCGAGAAGAAGGCCAGCAGTGACTCTCCATTACGCATCGAGGCCCACACCATCTGACCCGAAAGGAAAAGTTCAACCAGCGACACGAAGTGGAACACCATGCCTACGCTGGCGGCGTGCAGCGCAATGCGGCTGAAAAGTTCGCTGGTGCGGGTCAGGGCGAAGAAGGCGTAGATCAAGCCTATGAAATAGCACGCCAGCGCGAAGCGTAACCAAAGCAGTGACATAATTTCGTAAGTGAGAGAGAAGACTGAGCTCGTGCGAGCTGAGAGTGACCACTGATGCCTTTTGGTTAGTGTCTCAATTCTGTCTAGCCGCGGGCAACCCCAGTTCTTCCAGGCATTATATTCTTCAGAACAGGATGATCGGCGGAAAGTGAAGTCAGTCAGACGTAAGGGCTATTCGAGCGGCTCTGCTTGCTTCCTGAAAAGTGGCCTCGGATTCTGCGGTTTCGGAACTGCAACTCCCGTACACTCCGTGCCCTCATCGTTTCCCATACAACACTTCTTGAATTTCTTTCCACTTCCGCAGGGGCAAGGCAGATTTCGTTTCGGCCAATCTTCTGCTCGAGAAATAAACATCGGTGTTACTCCACTCCCAGAGCCTCCAAAGATTCTGCCAGCAGTTCGGAATCAATCACCAGGCGTCGTCCCTGGGCCTTAACGTCGTTTAGCTCGTCGAAAGCGCGGAACAACCGCACCTTTGCCGCCGCGTACCTCTCTGATTCTGTTAGCGGCCGCCTGTGCTCTGTCGCCCATTCCGTCGCTGCGCTTTCCTTGAGAAAAATGCTGACAGCGTAGGTCGATTTGCGATCAGACGTTACATCAAAGACAAATTCCTCGGCGGGGGCTTCCAAGTCACCCGCGAGAGCCGTGCGCTGGCCCACGAAGTAATACTGATACACGTACCCTTGGGCGCCCGCATAGGTTTTGAGGCGGCGAACGGTTTTCTCCTGGGCCATAGCACATTATGGGCTTGCGGAACGGGTTTGTCTCGGAGCGGCGGTAGGCCCCATCCGCGCCGATGTCGCTAAATTCTTCCGGCGATCTGCCGATATATCCCCTGAAGGTCTGACCTTTCCCATCATGATCGGAAATTGGCCATTGCTTGTATCAGCCGCCCTCGCCATTTTTGCTGCCTGTGAAGAGATCCGCATCTACAAAATTCGCCAGCAGACGAAGAAACGCGAAGAGCTGTTTCAGATTGTTACGGAAAACGCGGCGGACATGATCGCCCTGGTCGATGTGAAGGGTAACCGGCTCTATAACAGTCCTGCGTATCGGCGAATCCTGGGCTACTCAGCGGCCGAATTGGGTGAGACTTCAGCTTTTGAGCAGATTCATCCGGATGATCGTTTCAAGGTCCTGGAAGCGGCGCGGGAGGCGCGCTCCACTGGAGTTGGCAGAAAACTCGAATATCGCATTCGCCACAAGGACCGGAGCTGGCGCGTATTGGAATCGGTTGCCGGAACCATTCGCAATGAAAAAGGAGAAGTCGTAAAGCTGGTCATCGTCAATCGCGACATCACAGAGCGTAAACGAGCCGAAGAACGGGCCGAGCATAACTCCTTTCATGATGGCTTGACGGGTCTGCCAAATCGACACCTGTTTCTCGACCGGTTGCAGCACTTGTTTGACCGGGCCCAGCGCCACGCCGAGCACCAGTTCGCGGTTCTATTTGTTGATCTCGACGGATTCAAGGTGTTCAACGACACGATGGGACCCGCAGTTGGCGACGAAGTCATCGTGGAGATCGGACGGCGGTTGGGATCATGCCTTCGGAATGAGGACACAATCTCGCGGCCGCAGGATGAGTTATTAACGCGTAATGCCGTGCTCTCGCGCCTCGGCGGGGATGAGTTCACCATCCTGCTGGAGAACGTCACGGACCCGAGCGATCCCATGCGCGTCGCCCACCGCATCCTGGCCTCGATTGCGGCACTCCTCATCGTGGAGGGGCGGGAAGTGACAACCAAAGCCAGCATCGGCGTCGCCTTGTGTACGCCCTTGCACACATGTGCTGAAGACTTATTGCAGGACGCCGATGTGGCAATGCGGCGCGCCAAGGCGCTGGGCGGCGGGCGTTGCGAGGTGTTCGACGAGGCGATGCACTCGCACGCCGTGCATCGCCTCAAATTGGAGGCCGAACTGCTGGAAGCGCTGCATCAAAACGAGTTCCGCGTCTGCTACCAGCCGGTTGTCGATTTGCAAACAAAACGTACTGTCGGTTTCGAAGCCTTGCTGCGCTGGCAGCATCCTGAGCAGGGGTTGATTTCCCCTTTCAAATTCATCGACGCAGCGGAAGACACTGGTCCTCTTCTATCCATCGGGCGCTGGTTGATCGTAGAGGCATGCCGGCAATTGCGCGCCTGGGAAGTCCAGTATTCCCCGCTTGCCACGATTGGAATAAGCATTAATCTTTCGGCGAAGCAATTTGCCGATGCCCGTTTGATTCCCGAACTGCAATCGATCTTGCGCGACACCGGCATCGAACCGGCGCATCTGCACCTGGAGATAACTGAGGCCGTCGCATCCAGCGATTCCGAGCTCGCCGTGGAAGTTTTCTCACGCTTGAAACATTTGGGAATCAATATTGTTCTTGACGATTTTGGAACGGGAAACGCATCTTTAAGCGAACTGCGGAAATTCCCTGTTGACACATTAAAGATCGACCGCTCGCTGGTAGGCGAAATGCTGGCTGACCGCGCTACCTATGACACCGTTGACCTGGTTCTTGTCCTTGCGAAAAGGCTAAACGTCAAAGTAGTTGGGGCAGGCATTGAAAAACCGAAGCAACTGGAAGCCCTGCGCGAACTGGGATGTAACCTGGGGCAGGGTTATCTATTCTCGCAACCGGTGGATGCAGAATCCGCGGGCAAGCTGTTAGGCGAACAGAATGCCATGCTGCAAGCGAAAGGCGCGGGAAAGTGACCGGTCCTCATCTGTTGTGCCCTTTCTCCAGTCATCTCCGTTAACTGCGTTTTTTTCTGCCCATTGCACAGGCAATGTTTATCATGTGTCTGCCGGTTCGACTTAGCCGCGCCAACAATGCTCCCTGCCACCCACCATCGCCGCCGACGCAACATTTTGCCGCTGACCGCTTTGCAAACCGGCGCCGTGATGTTTGCACTGGGTTTGACTCTGCTGTATCTGAATCCCTTCTGGCATTTCGACCAAAGCGGTGTACTGGATGCGCGGGTGCACTGGTGGAATATTACCTGCGTGGGGCTGATCGCCGCGGGATACGTGGTTGCGGCGGTGTCTTTTATCGGATTTGTAGCGTTCATCGTCTCCCGCCTGGCTGGGCGCTCGCTGTGGCCCTACATCGTTGGAGTTTTATTCCTTCTTGGCATCGCCGGATGGGCGGCGGCGAATGGATTCGTGAAAGACTTCAATGCGCACTTCGAGTGGAATTCTGCTGAAGGCTTGACCGCCTTCGCCCTCCAAACCTGGGATGATGCCGCTGGAGTTTGGCGGCCCGCAGAACGTTCAACCTTCCAGCGAAAGATAGTGGAGTTGCAAATTCAGCCATTGCTGCGAGGCTACTTCAACCTCAACGACTGGCAGAGGATGAATGGCGATGTCCGCATACGAGTCGGCGGAATCATTCCCGTAGCCTGGCCGGTTGGGCTCGGAAGCGGAGGCGAAACACTCGAAGATCCCGACCGGACGCCCCTGATGCGCGCTGCCGCAGACGGCGATTTGAAATCCGTTCAACAGATTTTGTCAGCTGGAACGGATGCCAACGTGAATGCGCTGGATCAAGCCGGACAGTCCGCTCTGATCCTTGCATGCCAAAGTCGGACGGCAAATCCCGAGGTAGTGAAAGCGCTGCTCAGCGCTGGCGCGAATGTGAATGTACGCAGCCGCAACGGTTATACCGCACTGACCTGGGCGCAGGCCCGTAATCGCTCTGAAATTCTCCGCTTCCTGCGCCGTGCCGGCGGCCGCCCCTGAGGCGTTGAAACCTGCTCTTTATCTATATCTATCCATCAATCTTCGCTTCCCGCAGTTGTTTCACCGCCGTTTCCGAACTCACGGGCGAATAATACACTTCCTTGAAAGTGTAGGAACGTGCCTTGGCTTCAATGACGGGCATGATCTCGATGTGCCAGTGATAGTCGTCGTCAATGGTCTTCCAATACCCAAGCGCCTTCGACGGGTGCATGCTGTTCGGCGAGGTGTGCAGCACAAGATGAAAAGCCTCCGTTACGCTGCGAATCCGCTGCAGTGTGCGCCGCAGAAGAGCCGCAAGATTTACGCGCAGGCCGGGCTTTGCCAGACCCGTCCGTTCAAATGACGCTTCGTGGTTGCGCGGCAAAATCCATGTCTCGTAGGGTACGCGAGGAGCGTAGGGGCCAATGGCAACGTAATCTCCGCGTGCTTCAATGACGCGCGCAGCTTGCCGTTCTTCCTGGGTCAGGATGTCGCAAAACACGCAACGTTCCTTGGCCTGGAAATATTCTCTTCCCGCTCGCAATTCGTAGAGCACTCGCCTGGGCACGAAGGTTGTCGCCGTAATTTGCGAAGTGGGATGCTTGAACTCCTGTCCGGCCTTCGGGCCGTAATCCTTGAAAAGGCTCACATACTTGATCCGCGGGTCGCGCTTGAGGTCCGCGATGCGCTCAGCAGCCAGCCGCAGAAACTGGCCGATCTCTTCGTCACTCGCCTGCCACAGATGGCGATCATGACGAGGATTCTCCACGATAACTTCGTGTGCTCCGATGGACGTCATGCGGTCGTAAATGCCGTCGCCTCGACGTTCCGGCTCGCCTTCAATGTGATAAAGAGGCGTGGGATGAACTACCGCCCGAGTCGACCACGAACCGACATCCGGATTTGCGGCGATGAGTTGCGGAACGTTGGTCGCGTCCACGCAGAAACGACAAGCACCTTCTGCGCGCGAACTCGACTCAACCGGATCATCGCCTGTGATGACCCAGGAGCGCGTGATGGGATCCTTACGGAGTTCCATGCATTAGGAGAGCATTGGGGGAGAAGTACAGTCAAGAGAAAGCAAAGTTACAAAGTTACAGAGTTTCAAGGTTTCAATGTGAAAACAAAACGTGTTTGAAACGTCGAAACACTGAAACTTTGAAACTTTGCCCTGTTATAATCCGCGCCAAGCCCTCTATTTGACTCGATGACCGAGCCGTCCACTCCGCTGATGCGGCAATATGCCGCGGTCAAGAAAGAGCATCCCACGGCGCTGCTGTTTTTCCGGCTGGGTGATTTTTATGAACTTTTCTTCGATGACGCCGTCGTTGCGGCGAAAGAGCTGCAAATCACGCTGACCTCGCGAAATAAGGAGAAAGGTATTGCCGTGCCGATGTGCGGTGTGCCCCACCATGCGGCAGAGAACTACATTGGCAAGCTCATTCGAAAGGGATTTAAAGTAGCCATCTGCGAACAGATGGAAGACCCGCGGCTGGCCAAGAAATTGGTCCGCCGGGAGGTCACGCGCGTGGTGACACCGGGGACTGCGGCTGATTCCCTGCTGGGGTCCGAAGAGAATAACTATCTCGCAGCGCTGGCGCAGGCAGGAGACCATGTTGGTTTTGCCGCGCTCGATCTTTCCACTGGAGAATTTCGTGCCACCGAGTTCTCCGGCGATGGGGCCCTGCGGCGGATACAAGAAGAGCTGGAGCAGTTGCGTCCCAAAGAATTGCTTTACGGCTCGGCTGCGCCCCTATTTGAGAACAAGACGCGAGTAACCTATTCACATCCGCAACCCTCCACGGCGAATTGGACAGAGACTCCGCTCGACGACTGGATCTTCGCACCCGATCATGCCATTCCGCTGCTGGAAAATCATTTTGGCGTATTGTCGCTTGAAGGATTCGGGCTAGCCGGGCGCGCGGCGGCTGCGGCCGCCGCCGGCGCCATTCTTTATTACGTGCGCTCCACGCAGCGTGGATCGCTCGATCATGTCGACCGGATCGGCTGGTACGAGCGTCAGAACTGCCTGGTACTGGATGCGGTCACAGTTCGTAATCTGGAGTTGATTGAGCCGCTGTTTGCCGGGACAGATGCCGGCGTCACGCTGTTTCGCAGCATCGACGCTGCCATTACTCCCATGGGCAAGCGCCTGCTGCGCGCGTGGTTGTTGCGGCCCTCGCTCGATCTCGCGGAGATCAACGCTCGTTTGGATGCGGTCGAATCGGGTGTAAAAGAGACAATCGCGCGCGAAGAGTTGCGGCGCGCATTCGATGGCGTGCTCGACCTCGAGCGCCTCTTGAGCCGCGTGACGCTGGAGGCGGCGAATCCGCGCGATGTTCTGGCGCTGGCTGCGTCATTGGCGAAGATTCCGGCGATCAAGACAGCCACGGCGCGGTTACAAGCACAGCGATTGAACATTCTGCACGCGTCGCTGGATGAATTGTCCGACCTTCGAGAACGGATCGATAAAACAATAGTGCCGGCACCTCCTTTAAGCTTTGCCGATGGGGGCGTGATTGCAGCAGGAGTAGATCGCGATCTGGATGAACTTAGGGAGCTCTCTCGCAACAGCAAGCAGGTGCTGGCGCAGATTGAACAACGCGAACGCACGCGCACCGGAATCACTTCCCTCAAGGTCAAGTTCAATTCGATCTTCGGCTACTACCTTGAAGTCTCAAAGGCAAACCTGCACCTGGTTCCCCAAGATTATGAACGTAAGCAGACTCTGGTTGGCGCAGAGCGCTTCACTACGCCCGAGTTGAAAGAGTACGAGGCAAAGATTCTTGACGCCCAAGAGAAGATTGTCGAGATCGAGCGGCGCCTCTTTACCGAACTGCGCACAGCAATCGCCTCCGAAGCGAAGCGTATTCGACAGACCGCTCTGGCCTTGGCCGAAGTTGATGTCCTGGCCTCGCTGGCGCACATTGCGGCTCTAAGAAATTATTGCCGCCCGCAATTCATAGAGTCGCCTCAGGGGAGTTGCGGAGACCTGGAAATCGTCGAAGGGCGGCATCCCGTCATTGAGCAACAGGAGATGGCCGGCGGCAACGAACGCTTCGTGCCTAACGATCTGCATCTGAATTCCACTACACACACGATTTTGCTGTTGACCGGGCCGAACATGGGTGGCAAATCGACCTACCTGCGGCAGACTGCGTTGATCGTGATCATGGCGCAGATGGGTTCGTTCGTTCCGGCGCGTTCCGCGCGCCTGGGTGTGGTGGATCGCGTTTTCACCCGCATTGGCGCAAGTGACAACCTGGCTCGCGGACGATCTACCTTCATGGTTGAGATGACAGAAACCGCGGCGATCCTCCATACCGCGACTGATCGATCCCTGATTCTTCTTGATGAAGTCGGTCGTGGAACGTCCACCTATGACGGCCTCGCGATTGCTTGGGCAGCCGTTGAGTATCTTCACGCGCGTGTGCGGGCGAAGACTCTATTTGCGACACACTACTTTGAACTCACCGAATTGGCCGAGCAGCTTGCGGGAGTGAAGAACTATCACGTGTCAGTAAAGGAAACCGGCGGTGGCATTGCCTTTCTGCGCAAGGTCGAACCCGGCGCTGCCAACCGCAGTTACGGGATCGAGGTGGCCAAGCTGGCAGGCTTACCCAACGACGTGATCACCCGGGCCCGCGAAGTGTTGGCGGAACACGAGACGGCAGAGCACGAACTGACCGGACATCTTTCGCCCGGCGCCATGCCTCTTACGACGCAGCTGACGATTTTCACGCCGCTTTCACAACCGGTGGTCGATAAACTGCGAGAGGTAGACTTGAACCGCCTTACGCCGCTTGAAGCACTAAACCTGCTTGCGCAGTTGAAGAAAGAAATCTGAATGCCTCAGCGGAAGAGAGAAGATTTAGGCCAGCTTCTGATCATCGGCTTCGATGGTACGGAGATGACCGCGCGCCTGGAATCCCTACTCACCGAAATCCAGCCGGCAGGAGTGATCTTGTTCGCCCGCAACATCGAAACGCCAAAGCAGACCTGGCGTCTCCTTCGTGAATGTCGGAAATGCGTTTCGACGCCTTTATTCACGTGTGTCGATCTTGAAGGCGGGCAGGTGGACCGCTTTCGCGACGTGCTCGGACCAACTCCTTCAGCGGCCGAAGTTTTTTCAACCTCGGATCGCAAGCTCTTCCGCAAGCACGGGCAGATCATCGGTGCAAATTGCCGTGCGCTTGGATTCAACCTCGATTTCGCTCCCGTGCTCGATCTGGCTTTCGAAGCTTCGAGTGCCGTCATGAGTTCCCGCGCCGTGTCGACGAGCCCACAGGCGACCGCACTCTATGCCCGCGGATTTCTCACCGGGCTGAGATCCGCACGAGTTTTGGGGTGCGGCAAACATTTTCCCGGCCTCGGTGAAGGAAAACTTGATAGTCATCACGAATTGCCCGTGATTCGTAAAAATCCGAAGAAACTGTGGAATGAGGACCTGCTTCCTTATTGCATTTTGCGAACACAGCTACCGATGGTGATGATTTCTCACGCAGCGTTTCCGGTTGTAACCGGAGATCGAACCCCGGCTTCCCTGTCCTCGAAGTGGATTTCCGAAATCTTGCGCCAACGCATCGGATATCGCAATCTGACCGTATCTGACGATCTGGAAATGGGTGCGGTGCGGGCTGCGGGATCGGTGGGCGAGGCTGCGGTCACTCACATTCGCGCTGGGGGTGATCTGGCCCTGGTCTGCCATCGCGAGGAATACATACGAGAGGCTTACGCTCGGCTAACTGCGGCTGTCGCGAGCGATTCGCGATTTGGCAAGCGAGCAGCGGAATCAATCAAACGAGTTCTCAGCTTCAAAAACAAATGGGCAGCAACGCTTCGCGCCTCAAAATCGCCATCTTCGTCTTTGATCGACAAACTCTCGCGCAATCTTTGGGAATTCGGCGAACAAGTGCGCCTGGAAGCGCTCAGCCAAGTCGAGGACACGCACCAGCCCGCATGAAGAAACAAAAAATGATTGTGGCCGGAGTGATGAGCGGAACCTCCGCCGACGGCATTAATGTTGCGTTGGTGCGGATAGGCGGCCGGCTCGGGCCGCCTGAACTGGTGGGTCACGCGGAATTTCCGTATCCAAAAAGAGTTCGAGCTGCGGTGCTTGCTTCAATGAATGCCCCACGAGCCTCTGTTGCCGATCTAGCTCGTCTGAATTTTCTACTCGGCGAGCTCTACGCCGAGTCCGTTTTGGCTACCCAGCGTAAGTTCAGCAAGAAAGCTGACTTGGTAGGATGCCACGGGCAGACTCTCTACCACCAAGGCCAGCCCCTCCTCTTTCTAGGACGCAGGATCGCTGCCACCTGGCAAACTGGCGAAGGGGCGATCATAGCGGCGAGGGTCGGCGCGCCCGTGGTCTCCGATTTCCGTCCTGCTGACATGGCCGACGGCGGTAAAGGCGCACCGCTGGTGCCTTTTCTCGACTACCTCCTGTTTCGCGATCGGCGAGTCGGGCGCATCGTGCAGAATATCGGCGGCATCGCGAACCTTACCGCGATTCCTCCGGGAGCGACGGTAAATAAAATCTTCGCGTTCGACACCGGTCCCGGAAATATGGTGATCGACGCGGTTACGGAGAAACTTTTTGGTAAATCCTTTGATCGCGGGGGAAAAATTGCCCACTCAGGCAAAGTCATCGACGCCGCGATTCGTGAGATTCTAAACCGCCCCTTCTTCCGCCAAACACCGCCAAAGACGGCTGGCCGCGAAGAATTTGGTCAGGGGTTCGTTCGGGAGTTTCTGCAAATGTGCAAAGGCCATCGCAAGCAGGATGCTGTGGCCACAGCGACAGCCCTTACTGCCAAGTCAATCGCTGACGCCGTGCGGCGTCACGTAATGAAAAACTCAGCCTTGGGGTCCGGTGCATTCCACGAAATGGTTCTGTCGGGAGGAGGCACGCGAAACGCCACGCTAGTCTCAATGTTGCGAAGCGAGCTTAAACCGCTCAGATTGGAGCTGCGACTTTCCGATGAGTTCGGTTTGCCCTCGGCGGCAAAGGAGGCGGTCGCGTTCGCCGTTCTGGCATATGAGACCTGGCATCGCCGCGCCTCGAATGTGCCTTCCGCAACTGGCGCATATCGTTCCGTAGTGCTTGGCAAAATCTCGTATTGTTAAGGTTTCAGTCCAACTATGCCGGTTTATGTCTCCATGCTGCGCGGAATCAATGTAGGCGGCCACAAAAAGATCAGGATGGACCAGCTTCGTGCGTCGTTCGAAGCACTGGGATTTGAGCGGGTGAAAACCTACATTCAGAGCGGAAATGTGGCGTTCACGGCGCCGAAAGCCGCTCCAGTCGGACTTTGTAAGAAAATCGAGACGAGGATTCAGGGCGATTTCGGACATTCTGTCTCAGTCGTCGTTCGGACCGCTGAAGAAATGAACCAGGTACTCAACAATAATCCGTTTCTGAAAGACAATGGGATCGACCCAGAGAAACTCCACGTAATGTTTCTATCGAACGCGCCAGAACCCTCGGCTATGGAGAAAGTTGCCGTCCTTGCATCTCTGCCACAGCAGGTTCGCTGCATCGGCCAGGAACTCTATCTCTATCTTCCCAATGGAGTGGCGGAAAGCTTCGTAATGAAAAAGCCGGTCGACCGCTTGCTCGGGGTTGTCACGACCATGCGGAACTGGAGGACTGTGAGTACGATTCACCAGATGTGCCAGGACTGCCACTGATGTCACGGATCCTTATTCGCCAGGTTTTGCCGCTCGCCGTTTGCGTCTCGCTCGCGTTGTGCTTATCCTGCTGCTCCCGCAAACCCGATCCGAACACGCTCGTCATGCTGATTGAGTCGAGCCCCACCAACCTCGACCCACGCATTGGGGTCGATGCGCAATCGGAACGCATCGATAGCCTCATCTTCGACGATTTGCTCACGCGCGGTAACCATCTCGATGTCGCGCCCGGACTAGCTGAGCGGTGGGAAATCCCCGATCCACTCACCTACATTTTCGACCTGCATCGCGGCGTGAAGTTTCACGACGGCCGGAGTCTTACCGCGCGGGATGTGAAATGGACCTTCGATTCTTTGCTCACCGGGAAAATACGCAGCACCAAGGCGGCGACTTATCGCTTCGTCGACCACATCGATGCGCCTGATGATTTCACCGTGATTTTTCACATGAAAGAGCCGGACGCTGCGCTGCTGTGGAACGTTTCGGACGGCGCCATCGGCATCGTTCCCTACGGCGCAGGAAATGAGATGACAACGCACCCAATTGGATCAGGGCCATTCCAGTTCGTCAGCGCCGAGACGGATAAAGAAGTAGTCGTCGAACGAAATGACAACTACTGGGGCGAACGGACAAAGTTAGCTCATGTTCGGTTCGCAGTCGTTCCCGACGCAACTACCCGCGCACTCGAATTACGCAAAGGCAGCGCCGACGCCGCCATCAACGCGCTAACCCCGGACACCGTGCTCACTCTCCAGCGCCAACCGTCAATCGCGGTCGAGCGCGCCCCTGGGACCGTGCTGCAGTACCTGGGCTTCAATCTGCGCGACCCCATTCTTAAGGACGTTCGCGTTCGCCAGGCAATTGCTTTTGCACTCGATCGCAAACCGATGATCGAATATTTGTGGCGCGACGAAGCCGAGCCGGCGCGCAGCATTCTTCCATCCCAGAGTTGGGCTTACGACGGAGACGTCCCGTCCTACCAGCATGATCCAGAACGGGCGCGGGAATTGCTGGATGCGGCAGGGTATCCCGAAACCAACGGCGTGCGCTTCCACATCACGATGAAAACCTCGACGGACGAGAACACCCGCCTGATGGTTGCCGTAATGCAACAACAACTGCGCGCAGTGGGAATTGCACTCGACATCCGCAGCTTTGAATTCGCTACATTTTTTTCCGATGTTACCCACGGCGAATTCCAAATGTACGGATTGCGCTGGATCGGCGGCAATGAAGATCCGGATATATTCGGGTATGCCTTCGATTCGACGAAGTTCCCTCCCTTGGGAGCTAATCGCGGCTACTACTCGAATGCCCGGGTTGATGAGCTAATTGGCCAGGGGCGGCGCGAAATCGATACGGCTGCGCGCAAGGAAACTTATGCGGAACTGCAGCGCATCCTTGCCGACGAACTTCCTTACATCAACCTGTGGTATTACGACAACGTACTGGTACACAGCAAGCGCGTGAGTAATCTGCAGTTGAATCCGGCAGGCAACTACGATTTTTTGCGCACCGCCGAGTTGAATAATTAAAACGTACAGCATGCGACCTCAAGAAAAGTTTCAGCAGTTGGGCGCTGTTTCGTAATTCACGCACACCGAACTGTCACTTCCCACGTACCAGCGTGCGGACATATTCTTCTGGTTGGCAAAACGGTCAAACCAAAAGGTGTAACCGCCTCCTCCGAAACCGAGTTTCTCACCATTTCCGATCTGATCGGCCTTGTCGTTCGGATTGCAAGTGGTTCCGTGATAAAGATACGCGTTGAACGTATACGTACCTGGCGTGCCGATCGAGATATCGACGGCTTGATAGTGGTTCTTTCCCTGCTTGAACCAGCAACCCTTGAAGGTCGCATTGGGGTTGGATGGAGCATTGTCCGCTGCGGCTTCCTGCGCCGCCGCTCCAGCCTGTCGCGAAGCCAGCATTCCATAACCTTTGGAATCGTTCGGAGCGCTGGGTGTGCCGCATCCGGCGAGCGTAAGTAAAGCTGCCACGCACAGAATTTCGATGGATTTCATGAGGGTTCCTCCCGCTTCGCACGACTCTCTCACCGCTGCGGATCTTTAGGGAAGGGCTTGGAGGTTTTGGAACCCTCGACTCCATCGACAACAGTTTGCCGGCTCAAAATATGACAACTGCGAAGGATATGGAGCCGCAAAGGTTCGGCGGAAGGAATTCCCTTCGTGTACCCTTGCGGGTGGTTGAACAGGAAAGTGTAAAGCTCAAACCGCCGCTTGCATTCCTCCAAGAACATCCCTTCCGAAGAGAGTGTTACCATCGAATCTCCATCTTCGAGGAAGCAGAAAGGCTGAGAGAAGTAGCCGCAAACGTGCAGATTCTTTTCATCGGCGATATTTTTGGCCGCCCGGGGCGAACAATCGTGAAAGATCGATTGAAGGAAATCGTTCGCGCCCATTCCATCGACCTGGTGATCGCCAATGGAGAGAACGCGGCCGCCGGCTTCGGCATCACACCGGCGCTGGCTGAAGAACTCTTTGACCTGAACGTCGACGTAATCACTACGGGAAACCACGTCTGGGATAAGCGCGAGATCGTCGATTATTTTCAGATGGTCGAGGGCAATGGGCAGGGCCCGCAGCGGCGCGTTCTGCGTCCAGCAAACTATCCGTCAGATATGCCCGGTTGGGGAATGTATGAGGGCCGCAAAGGAAAGATCCCCTACGCGGTAATGAACCTGCAAGGACGTGTGTTTATGACTTCGAATGACGATCCCTTTCGGGTTGCCGACCAGCTTTTGAAAAAGATCGAAGCCAAGGTTATCCTCGTTGACTTCCACGCGGAGGCAACGTCAGAAAAGATTTCCATCGGCTGGTATCTCGATGGCCGCGTGACTGCGGTTATCGGCACCCACACGCACGTACCCACCGCCGACGAACGAGTCCTGCCGAACGGCACGGCCTATGTCACAGACGTGGGCATGACCGGCCCTTATGACGGCGTGATCGGAGTGAAGAAAGAGCTTGTAGTGGGCAAATTTCTGAGTGGCATGCCAGTACGCTTCGAGCCTGCGACCGGCGATGTGCGGCTGTGCGCCGTGGTGATCGATTGTGACGAGAAGACCGGTAAAGCCCGCACCATTCAACGTCTCATGGTGAATGGATCGTAGCGCAAGAAGTTAGCGTCGCGCCGTTCTATCAGCGCTTTATTGCAGGAGCGCCAGTCCATCGTTCGACCGAAGGTACCCTGCACCTTTAGCAATCTCGAACCTACTCAGGCAAGGTAAAATCAACCGAATGCGTTGTGCCCGGTTCATTTGCGCCTTTGGTCTAGCTCTCACCTTGGCTGCGCCTTTTTCCATCGCGGCTGAGAAATCGTCCGATCTACCAGAGGGTGATCTGCCGATGCTTTCTTGCGGCAACGGCGTGCCCGGCGGAGTAAATTGCGCCGCTTCGAAAAAAGATCTGAAAGAAGCCCACGGCTCGTACGAACGAGGATTGAAGCTCGATTCACGCCGGCAATATAACGCGGCTTTCTCCGCCTTCGATGAAGCCTCCCGTTTGGCGCCCGAGGAGCTGAAATATTTCTCCGCCCGCGAAGTCGCGAAGTCTCAGCTCGTGTATCAGCACACCCAGCGAGGCGATGCTTTCCTGGCAAACGCGCAGGATCAACCCGCGGCAGCCGAATTCCGAGCCGCGCTTAGACTCGATCCGGATAACGATTACATGCGGGGACGTCTTGCCGCTGCATTGCGGGATGTGGCCGATGGGGGACCGAATGGATTGCCGAAAATACTCGAAGAGACAGGCGAAGTCCATTTACAGCCAAAGGCGCTACGCGCCACCTTTCACTACACCGGAGATGTTCGCAACCTGTTTTCCGAGCTCGCGGCGGCTTTTGGAGTGACTGTTGAATTCGATGAGTCTGTGCAAACGCGTCAGGTCCGCTTCTATGTAGACGATGTCGACTTCTTCACCGCCCTGAATCTGGCGTGCCGCGTCAGCAAAATGATGTGGACGGTGCTGGACCCGCACCAATTTCTGGTTGCGGCGAATAATCCCGAAAACCACAAGCATTTCGACCGCATGTCTCTGGCCACGTTCGTGGTGCCCGGAGCCACTAGTCCGCAGGACGTGACCGAGATTGTTACATCATTGCGCAACATCTGCGAGTTTCAGAAAATAAGTCCCGGGACGCAGAGCGGCACCGTGGAAGTGCGCGCGCCCCAAGCCATGTTGGAAGCGTGCACGAAGTTGCTGCGCCAGTTGGAGTCCGAGCGACCGCAGGTGTCCCTGGACGTCAGGATCTATCAGATCGACCATAATTTTACGCGCGACATCGGCTTGCACATTCCCAATACGTTCAATCTTTACAACATTCCAGTGGAGGCGCTCGCGGGGCTTGGCGGACAGAGCATTTCCTCGCTCGTCAATCAGCTGGTTTCTTCCGGCGGCATAAATTCGGCCGGAAGCTCGGCACTTTCGGGATTGCTGGCGCAATTGCAAAATCAGTCGAGCGGGATTTTCAGCCAGCCTTTGGCCACTTTCGGCAGCGGCCTCGGCTTTTCGGGGGTGAGCCTCGACCATCTGACCGCGGCACTCTCGCTCAATGAATCCTGGGCGCAAAGCTTGAGCGTCGCCACTATGCGCTCTGGACACGGCAAAGAAGCCACCCTGCACATCGGCGAGCGTTATCCGATCCTGAACGCCTCCTACGCACCGATCTACAATTCTTCGCAAATTTCTCAGGTCCTGGGCAACCAAAGTTACGTCGCGCCGTTTCCTTCCGTCAGTTATGAAGACCTAGGGTTGGAAATCAAGATGACCACCGCGATCCACGGCGATGGCGATGTCAGCATGAAACTATCGCTGCAGTTGCGTTCGCTAACTGGTAGCAGCGCGAACGGAATTCCGGTGATCTCGAACGAGCAGTATGAGGGGAGCATCCGGCTCAAAGACGGCGAACCGGCCGTGGTTGCAGGAGAGATCACGACTAACGATCAATTCGCGATCGCCGGAATCCCGGGATTGGCGGCCATTCCGGGCCTGGATCAGGTGCTGGTCGATAACAGCAAAACGAAGGAATACGACGAACTTCTAATCGTCCTTACCCCGCATGTGGTGGCTGAGCGCGATCGGCCTCATAGCGACGAAATTTGGATTTCGACAAACTAGCCGCTAGGTTCCTTGCTTAGCCGCAAAGTCAACCAGAGCTTTTAGCGTTTCCGGTTTTACCTGGCTTACATTTCCAATCGCACGCCCATTGACGAACAAGGTTGGCGTGCCGGTCACACTTACCGATTTGCCCAGGGCAAGCGAGGCGTCGACGTGAGCCTTCGCCACCGGAGTATTTGCACAAGCAGCGATGTCCGCGCCCTTCACACCAGCATCGTTCGCCAGCGCGGTCAATTTTTCATCTGCGTTTTCTGCGGTTATGTCCGATTGCGTCTCGTAAGTCTTGGAGACAAATTTCCAGAAGGCGGCATTCGATGCTTCGCCGACACATTCGGCATATGCTGCGGCCTTCGCCGCCCAGTTATGCATCTCGAGCGGAAAACTCTGGAACACAAAACGCGCATGCGGTTCAGAGGCCACCAGCGCTTCAATCGCAGGTTGTGCGGCTTTGCAGGCGGGGCATTGCAAGTCGCCAAACTCGACAATCGTCACTGCAGCGTCTTTTGGGCCTTCAGAGGGACCGTTAATTCCTTTCTCCAGGATTTTTTTCGTAGCATCGTATGGCCGTGCTCCGAACGGGATAATATCGCCGATGACGGCGTGTTCTCCGTCCGGAGTGACATAAAAACGGCTTAACTGCTGCCCCTGGCCACTGGCTAATATGACGTCGACTTGCGCCAAACCGGGCACGGGCGCAGGTTTGATGCTGGAAATCTTCCAACTTACCGTCGGCTCGTATCCAAAAGTCTGCTGCATAAAGGAATCGACTGTAGCCTCGGACGGCAGGTTGACTGCCGGCGTGGTCTTGTCCGCGGATTTCGTGCTGGAGGTTTGTGCAGCCAAGCTGCACGCGAGCAGAGAAATAAAAATAAGGTTCAACAGATTACGCATAGTCCCTTTCCGTGTACTTGCAGGCTGGAAATGCCTGCTATTTCTTCAAACTTCGTTCTTGGCCGCGATTGGAAAACGGCGCCCGTAGCCAAATGCCTTGGGAGAAATCTTGATGCCCGGTGCAGCCTGCTGACGCTTGTATTCCGCGCGATCGATCATGCGAACAACGCGTCGCACCAACTCGATATCCAGTCCTCGATCCGCTGCAATTTTTTCGATCGCGCGCGCATCTTCAACGTAGTCTTCGAGCACCGCGTCGAGGATTTCATAGGGCGGCAGCGAATCGCTATCCTTTTGATCGGGCCGCAATTCCGCCGAAGGCGGCTTGTCGATGGTTGCCTGCGGAATCATTTGCTGCCGGGAGTTTACATAGTGCGCCAGCCTATAGACCAAAGTCTTCGGCACATCAGAAATGACGGCAAGTCCCCCCACCATGTCTCCATAAAGTGTACAGTAGCCCACGCCCAGTTCGCTTTTGTTGCCCGTGGAAAGCACGATAGCGCCAAACTTATTCGAGAGCGCCATCAATAACGTTCCGCGGGCGCGCGACTGAATATTCTCCTCGGTCGCATCCTCTTCAGTTCCAGCAAAAACTCCCTGCAATGTTTCCTTGTACGCCTCATGGGCGCTGTTGATCGAAAGCAACTCGAAGCGGATGCCAAGATTTTCCGCCAGCGCCCGGGCGTCATCAATCGAACCCGATGACGAGTACGGTCCGGGCATGCCCACGCCAATTACATTTTCGGCTCCGATAGCATCCACGGCGATGACTGCCGTCAAGGCCGAATCGATTCCTCCACTCAAACCGATGATCGCTTTATGAAACCCGCATTTCTGAATGTAATCTCGAGTTCCAACGACAAGCGCGCTGTACACGCTGGCATCGTCACCGGCAATCTGCTCATGAACATCCCCTGTGAGCGTCTTCGAATCAAAATAAATCAGGTCCTCTTCGAAAGAACTGGCTTGCGCGATGACGTCGCCCTCCGCATTCAGAACAATGCTTGAACCATCGAAAACCAGGCTGTCATTTCCTCCGATCTGATTCACCATAGCCACCGGAACTTTATGCTGACGCGCAATCGAAGCCAACATATCGCGCCGGAATTCGCGCTTGCCGATCCAGAAGGGCGACGCGGAAATGTTGAGGACAAAATTTCCGCCCTCCAGAATTAGTTTCTCCACCGGATCGACAGTGTACAGGCGCTTGATCCAGAACTGCTTGTCGTTCCACGCGTCTTCGCAGATCGTAAGCGCCATACGGTTGCCACAGAACGGGAACAACTCCTGTTTCCTCGCAGGCGCAAAGTTCCGCATTTCGTCGAATACGTCATAGGTGGGCAATAGCATCTTCGACTGCAGGAAAGCAACTTTGCCATCCTGCAGCAATGCTGCCGAGTTCATCACGGACTTGCCAGTTTCTGATTCAGCCGGCGTAACTAAACCGCAGATGACGGAGATGCCCCGCGTTTGCTCGGCGATTCTCTCCGCACTCTCGCGGTTATGCGTAACGAACGAAGGTCGCTCGACCAGGTCGCGGGGAGGATATCCGCAAATCGAAAGCTCTGGGAACAGGATGAGCCCTGCGCCGCCAGACATGGCGCGGCGGGAAAATTCAATAATTTTGGCGGCGTTGCCGGAGAAATCGCCGACTGTAGGATTGATCTGGCCGAGAGCAATCTTCACTCATTTAGTGTAAAGCGAGGGAAGAAAACCAGCCAGAGCTGCATGCGATCGCTGCTACTGTGGCTTCGCGCCAGCCGAACCTGCCGAGGCCGATGCCACCGTTGCGCTCA
Organism: Candidatus Sulfotelmatobacter sp.; assembly: GCA_036490235.1. Lineage (GTDB taxonomy): Bacteria > Acidobacteriota > Terriglobia > Terriglobales > Acidobacteriaceae > Sulfotelmatobacter. Next base: position 30,586 of record DASXEG010000088.1, read on the forward strand.
TCAATACCGGCAAGTGGAGTTCCGCGGCCGGCGCTTGCAAACACAACTCCACCGCCTCGGCCATATTTTTGCTCTCCTGCGCCTTGGTGGTAACCCAGTTGCTGAAACGTGCCTTGTCGCGGCTCAGCGCTTCGGTACAGCGGCCGATGCGGGCTGTGTAGTGCGCCCTGATGCTCTCGAGTTCCGATTGAATCTGTGTAATCTCCTCCGCTTTACGCGCCCACTCTGCATCAGCCTGCTTTTTCTGCGACTTCTCGTAGGCGTCGAGTGCTTCCTGGCGCGCTTTCGCATCGCGTTGGATCTGGTCCACGGAAACGCCTGCGGCGTCCAGAGCCATCAACACCGCAGCTCGCTTCATCTCTTTCGAGAGGCTGCGAATGTGCTCGCTGTTGATCATCTCGACTACTTTGCTCACGCTGTAGCCACGGCTCGGATTCGCGATTCCGGCAGTGCGATATACATCTTCCATAGGCAACAGTTCGACCTGAAAGCTCGGAACCTCCTGGGAACCGTTCCTTTCCGCGCGTGTTGAGATGGGCATAACATTCTCCTTACTGCCGATGGCACTGAACCTTTCCGTAAAGGCAGTTTCTGCTGTTCCGATGCTTGCTTCACCGTTTCGTCTCTCGTGCTCCCGGCTCCGATTTTTGTTCCACGACGCCAGCTCGAGCCATTTCTGTTTCATAGATTTCTTTTCCTCCCCGGATTTCTCTCCCCGTGGCATGCCAATGGCCACCGCTTCAGCGCGAATCACCGCTGAGTGCGATATTCGCCGCGAAACGCGCCCCCGGTCGCGGCTCTTTCCCCCACGGTGCGCAGAACCTCCAGTTGAATTCTCAGTTCGAACTTCTGGACTCTGTGCTGGCGCCTCTTCTCTTCCCTGTCGTACTGGACCAGCCTGCACTTGCGGCAGCGGTGCCTTTCCCGGCAACTCTGCCGCAGGCATTGAAACGGCGACCGCCAGAGTGCTCTGCCGTTGCACGCCAATGATGAAATCTCTTCCTTCGTTCCGGCAGTAGCGCACAACGCCGACAAACTGCTCGAAGCGCGAATCGATCGTGACCTGCGCGCCAACTGCGACCGGCTTTTTGAGCCGGATGCATGCGCCCCCAGACGACTTGTCCTCAATTCGCCCCGAAGCCTTTTGCCATACTCCGTTCAAGTCCTGCCACGAGCCCTCCACAACGATCATCACAGCCGTCCGTAGTTCTGCCATGGCGGCTCCCTGCCAAAGTTATCGGCAGCGGATGGAATTGGTTCAGAGCCGTTAGTAACTCCCGGCAGCTTGAATCAAATGACAAGCCAAAACTGCCTGTGTGGCGACAAGATTTCAGATTTGAAACGCAGGCGGGGTTTTCCCGTTATGGTCGAGGCGAGGATCCGCTTCGGATCCACAGTTTCAGCGTAATGCCATAATCGTGGCCGAACGGAACTACAACTAAGACGCGCTCGATGAACTCTGCGGCGCGGAGGCGTGTTCCGCATGCCCTTCGGCATTCACGTTGTGCCGCACATCGGAGCCCTGCACCCAGAAGATGACATCCTCGGCGATGTTGGTGGCATGGTCGGCCACCCGCTCGAGATTGCGCGCCACCAGAAGCGCATCAAGCGCCTGTCGCACCGTCTCGGGGCGCTGATTCATGGTTTTAACCAGCTGGATAAAGGCGTCATCCTTCATGCGATCGACAACGTTATCCATTTCCAGAACAGCCTGCGCCAGTTCAACCTTGCCTTCAATGAATGACTCCAACGCCCTGCGTACCATGGCGCTTACCGCCGCTCCCATCCGCGCGATATCTACCGGCAGCTCGATGGCGGGAAGTTCGATCATGTCCATGACTCGCTCAGCGATGTTTACGGCCTGATCGCCTACGCGTTCAAGGTCAGAATTAATCTTGGTTACCGCCAGAATGAAGCGTAAATCAATCGCCATCGGTTGCTGCATGGCGAGCAGATCGAAGGCCGCTTCATCGATCTCGCGCTCGCTGGCGTTAATCAAGCTCTCGCCTTCGAGCACCATCTGGCATCGGGTGAGGTCGCGGTCAAGGTAGGCTTGGCGCGCACGGTCCACTGCCTGCTCCGCCAGACCGCCCATGCGCAGCAGTTTTTGCCGAAGATCGTCGAGTTCCTGCTGAAAGCGCGTACGCATTATCCGAACCTGCCTGTGATGTAGTCTTCTGTCCGCTTGTGCGTCGGTTTGGTAAAGATTTTTTCCGTGCGATCGAACTCAATCATCTTGCCAAGCAGGAAAAACCCAGTGAACTCGGCCACCCGCGCCGCCTGCTGCATGTTGTGAGTCACAATAACGATGGTATACCGCTCTTTCAATTGAAAGATCAACTCCTCGATCTTCCCCGTTGAGATCGGGTCCAAAGCAGAGCACGGTTCATCCATCAGCAAAACTTCCGGTTCCACCGCAAGCGCGCGCGCGATGCAGAGGCGTTGCTGCTGGCCGCCCGAGAGGCTTGCACCCGATTTCTTATGGACGTGATCCTTCACCTCATCCCACAAAGCGGAAACCGTCAGCGATTTCTCCACAATCTCATCCAGCTTGCGGCGATTACCAAAGCCATTCAGCTTCAGACCAGAAGCAACATTGTCGTAAATCGACATCGTAGGGAAAGGATTGGGCTTCTGGAATACCATGCCGACTCTCCGCCGCAACTGAGTCGCAGAAGTTCCGTTGTACGCGCTGATCTCGCCGATTTTAACCGTTCCCGTAACACGCGCCTCAGGAATCGTCTCATGCATACGGTTCAGGCAGCGAATGAAAGTCGATTTCCCGCAGCCCGAAGGCCCAATGAGCGCGGTAGCGTGGTTGGCGGCGACATTCAAATCGATGTCGTAAAGCGCCTGGGTTTTGCCATACCACGCGTTGAGATTCTCGACTTTGATGCCGACGCCCATAAACTATGCCGCCCCAAAAGTACCACGACGCACCGCGATCCGCACCGCCGCCACAGCTGAAACTATAAGAACAATCAGCACCAGCGCTCCTGCCCACGCTTGCCGATGCCACTCATCGTAAGGAGAAATGGCGTAATTGAAAATCTGCAGCGGCAACGCGGCTGTAGGCTCATTCACTCGCAGATTCCAGAATTGATTGCCGAACGCCGTGAACAGCAGAGGAGCCGTTTCTCCCGCCACGCGCGCAAAGGCAAGCATAATTCCCGTGATCACGCCCGAAGTCGCCGTGCGCAATGTAATCGAAAGCGTAGTGCGCCACCGCGGAATTCCCAGCCCGTACGCGGCCTCGCGCAAAGCCCGTGGAACCAAAAGCAGCATTTCCTCGGTGGTGCGCGTGATCGTCGGAATCATCATGATCGCCAGCGCCACGCCGCCCGCCAGAGCCGAGAAGTGCTTCTGATACAAGACCACGATCGCGTAAGCCACAATGCCGATGACAATCGATGGCACGCCATTCAGCACATCAGCGGTGAAACGAATCACGTCTCCGAAGCGGTTGCGTCCATATTCGGCCAGATAGATTCCTGCACCCACGCCGATCGGGACGCCGAGAATACTGGCCAGCGCGAGGATGAACACCGAACCGACAATGGCGTTAGCCATTCCTCCGCCCGCTTCGCCAACAGGTTTCGGAGTCTGGGTAAGGAAGGCCCAGTTGAGAGATCCGATTCCGCGATATACCAGATACGCGAAGATAGCGAACAACGGCGTGAGGACGAGGATTACCGTGAGCACCGAAGCCGCGGTCATTGCATGATTTGTAATCCTGCGCCGCAACGCGATGGGTGGGACTCTTGCTTCGCTGTGCTCAGGCATTCGCCCTCGAAGGCTGGCCGCGGGTCACGCTCCACACCATCAGCCGCGCCAGCGCATTCACGACGATCGTCACGAGAAACAGAGCGAGTCCAATCTCGATCAGCGCCGATAAATAAACATCGCCGGTGGCCTCGCTGAACTCGTTCGCCAGAACGCTGGCCATGCTGTACCCCGGCGCGAAGAGAGACTTGGCGATCTCGGGCCGATTACCAATCACCATGGTCACAGCCATGGTTTCACCGAGAGCGCGCCCCAAACCAAGTATGATCGCGCCCACGATCCCGGCTCGGGCATTTCGCAGCACGCCCATACGGATCATCTCCCACCGCGTTGCGCCTATTGCCAGCGCAGCTTCGCGCTGATGCTGCGGGACCACCATCAGCACCTCACGCGTGATGGAAGAAACGATCGGGACGATCATGATGGCCAAAATAATTCCTGCCGCCAGCATGCTGATGCCATAAGCCGGCCCGGTAAACAATCCAGTCCAGCCAAGCGTTTTTGAAAGGAACGGCTCGATGTATCCACTCAAGAGTGGTACCAGCACGAAGATGCCCCACAACCCGTAAACCACGCTCGGAATCGCCGCCAGTAACTCGACGAAAAACGAAAGCGGGCCACGTAAAGGCGCCGGGCACATCTCAGTCGTAAAAACCGCTACACCAATCGACAAGGGCACCGCAATGATTAAAGCCAGCAGCGACGAAACCAGTGTTCCGTAGATGAACGGCAGGGCGCCGAATTGTTCGTTGACCGGATCCCAGTCGCGCCCAACGAAAAATTTCATTCCGAATGCATGCCATGACAGACCCGAGCGCAGGACTAACTGATAAACAATCAATACCAGCGTGGCCAAAACTGCGGCGCCACAGAGCAGCATGGCATACTTAAAGATCCGGTCAGCGATTTCGCCGCCACCCATCGATAGCTTCGCGCCTCCTCTTTCAGTTGAAGAGATGCTTGCAACTTTAGGCGCTTCAACAGGTTGCGGGATCGACATATCAGGCCGAGGCCGGGCAGGTAAAGCCATTACGCCTTCACCGTAGCAGAATCCTGTTAACAGGATGTTAAAATACAAGGTCTTTCGAAGATTGCTTTTTCGTTCCCGAGCCTGTAAGGTTCTCCCGTTTTCTTCCAAGTATGCCCATTGACGCTCAACGTTGCCGCGCCGTTCTTTCCAAGCTTGACCGCGATCTCGTCAAGCTTGGGTCGAAGCTGTCCGCTAAGAGTGTGCATGGCTTCCGCACGGATACACGCCGCGTGCAAATCCTTCTGGCAGAGCTCTCTCCGAAGTTAGATCGCAGCGGCCGGAAATTGTTGAAACTGCTCAACGGTATTCGCAAACGCGCCGGAAAGCTCCGCGATCTCGACGTTCAGCTAACCGCACTTCGCAATCTGAAGGTTCCACGGGAACCCCGGCGCAAAACGCAGTTGGTGAATCACTTGATCGAACTGCGTGCCAGACAGGAAAAGAAGTTGTCGAAGTCGACTGAAGATTGCACCATTCGCGAAATTCGCAAACGCCTGAAACGCGCCGCCAAGCGTTTCAAACCAGAGTCTGCTCACGATCCACTGTCCGCAGCCAAATCGATGATCGAGCATTTCCATGGCTCGAGCGCACCGTTGAACGAAGAACTGCTGCACGAATATCGCATTCTGAGCAAGCGCGCTCGGTATGCCGCAGAATTCTCGGCGCCTGCAGAATCCGCTGCTGCATTCATCGAGGAGATCAAACGGGTTCAAGACGCCTTGGGCGATTGGCACGACTGGCTCACTTTAACTCAGAGCGCCAGGGAATATCTCGGTGAGTTGCACGAATCGCCCCTGGTGGCCGAACTCCACAACGTCACGGGCGCGAAATATCGTCACGCTGTTGCCATGCTTTCACAATTGCGGGGCAACCAGACGTCGCACGCCAAGCCCCTCGTGCCAAAGTCAACGCCTTCATCTGGAAAGAACCGGCAGCAGGGGATCACCGCAGCCTAAGCCTGAGCCTGATACGCTGGCTGATCTTAGGAGGCGCGATTGACTTGTTTCCCTACAGGCCATACGATTCCTGCCATACCTTAGCTGCCCGATGATCGGCCAAACTATTTCGCACTATCGCGTCGTCGAGAAACTGGGCGGCGGCGGGATGGGAGTCGTTTATAAAGCCGAAGATCTTACGCTGCACCGCTTCGTAGCGCTGAAGTTTTTGCCTGACGACGTAGCCAACGATCCGCAAGCGCTCTCCCGTTTTCAACGCGAAGCGGAGGCCGCTTCAGCCCTGAATCATCCCAACATCTGCACCATTCACGAGATCGGGAACGAGAACGGCCGTCCTTTCATCGTTATGGAGTATCTCGATGGACTGACGTTGAAGCATCGCATCGCCGGAAGGCCGCTCGACACGGACCTGACTTTAGGATTGGCAATCGAAATCGCTGACGCGCTCGATTCCGCCCACGCCGAAGGAATTGTTCATCGCGATATCAAGCCTGGGAACATTTTCATTACCAAGCGCGGCCGCGCCAAAATTCTCGACTTCGGACTGGCCAAAGTAGCGCCGATGGCAAGTTCCTCCAGCCGCATCGCCGCTCTCAACACGCAAACCTCGGCAGACGACGAATACCTCACCAGCCCCGGCTCGACCATGGGAACAGTCGCGTACATGTCACCCGAGCAAGCACGCGCAAAAGATTTGGACGCGCGCAGCGACCTGTTCTCCTTCGGCGCTGTCCTCTACGAAATGGCGACCGGGACACTTCCCTTTCGCGGCGAAAGTTCCGCCGTCATTTTCAAAGCCATTCTGGATGCGACTCCGACTGCCCCAGTTCGACTGAATCCCGATGTCCCGGCGGATTTCGAGCGAATTATCTACAAAGCTCTGGAGAAAGATCGAAACCTTCGCTATCAGAGCGCGGCAGAGATTCGTGCCGATTTGCAGCGTTTGAAGCGCGATACCGAGTCGCACTCGGGCGTGGTTGCAGCTTCCTCAGCATCTGCGCCAGCGGTGCACACAACCGAAGTCACTCCCGCTGGCCGCAAGAGGCTTCCCGCTTATGTGGCAACAGTAGCGCTAATCGCGATCCTCGCTGGGGGCGGGATTTTTTACCGGTCTCATCACGGGCAGCCCTTGACCGCAAAAGACACCATTGTTCTTGCTGACTTTTCCAACAGCACCAGTGACCCAATCTTCGACGACACGCTCAAGACCGCACTCAGTGTCTCCCTGAGTCAGTCTCCATTTCTGAATGTCCTTTCCGAAAACAAAGTGGCCGAAACCTTGCAGCAGATGACGCGGCCTGCCGGAACCAAACTAACTCCCGACATCACACGCGAACTTTGTCTGCGCACTGGAAGCAAGGCGTACATTGCGGGCTCCATCGGAAGTCTGGGCACCGAGTATGTTCTCGGTTTAAAAGCGGTGAACTGCAGGAACGGCGACCTGCTGGCGCAAGAGCAAGTCACTACGGGCGCGAAGGAGAAAGTTCTCGATGTCCTGGGCGCTGCCGCAACCAAGCTGCGCGGGCAACTTGGCGAATCGCTCTCCACTGTCCAGCGATTCGATGTGCCGCTGGAGCAGGCCACTACCTCTTCTCTCGATGCGCTCAAGGCTTACACGCTCGGCCAAAAAGCTGATCGCGAGCAGGGCCCCGGTGCGGCTCTTCCCTATAATCAACGCGCCATCGAACTCGATCCCAACTTCGCCATGGGCTATCTCGCCGTCGGTGGAGAATATTTCAGCCTCGCCGAACCTGCGCGCGCGAGTGAATATCTCACTAAAGCGTTTGAGTTACGCGACCACGCCAGCGAACGCGAAAAACTGCAACTCAACGCCAACTATTACCTGAATGTGACCGGAGAGCTTCCCAAGGCGGCGCAAGCCTATGAGGAGGAAATAGAGAATTACCCCCAGACCCATGCGGCGCGGCTCAATCTTGGAGTGGTCTACGCAGAGCAGGGCCAACACGAAAAATCTGCAGAGCTGACACGCGAAGAACTGCAGATGAACTCCGACAATGTTGCGCCCTACGATAATCTCGCCAACGCTTACCTTGCCTTGCAGCGCTTCGACGATGCTCGTCAGACGATCCGTGAAGCTCAGGCAAAAAAACTTGAAGACTATATCACCCACAACGCTCTCTACGCCCTGGCATTCTTATCCTCTGATTCCGCGGGCATGACGGAGCAGCAACAATGGTTCACAGGCAAGCCGGAGGAAAACTATGGGCTCGCGCTGGCCTCTGATACCGAGGGGTACATGGGTTATGACTCGAAGGCGCGCGAACTGATGCAGCGCGCGGCCGATTCTGCGATTCGCGCAGACAGCAAGGAAAACGCTGGAATCTGGTACGAGAATAATGCGGTCCGCGAGGCCGCTTACGGCGATTTAGACGAAGCTCGCAAAAGTACAAGCGATGGGCTCAAGCTTGCTCCCGCGAGCCAGGGCGTTCAGAGTGAAGCCGCACTCGCGTTCGCTATGGCGAGCGACACTGCTCGGGCGGAATCGATTGTGAAAGATTTGAACAGCCGTTATCCGCTCGACACACAGATGCAATTGCTGTGGCTCCCGGCAATTCGGTCGCAATTGGAACTCGATCGAAAAAATCCGGCCGCTGCGCTGAGCGCTCTCCAGGCTGCTTCTACGGTAGAACTCGGACAAATCACCTTCGTCAGCAATATTTCCTGCCTTTATGACGTGTATCTTCGCGGAGAGTCGTACCTCGCCGCAGGCCAATCCACGCAAGCCACTGGCGAATTCCAGAAGATCATCGACCACAGCGGCCTTGTCTGGAATTGCTGGACCGGCGCTCTTGCGCATTTAGGCATCGCGCGCGCCAATGCACAACAGTCTAAGAACTCACAGGGTGCAGACTCTGATGCCGCGCGAGTAAGGGCGCTTGCGGCTTACAAAGACTTCCTCACGTTGTGGAAGGACGCCGACCCGAATATTCCGATTCTGAAAGAAGCAAAAGCCGAATTCGCAAAACTGCAGTAATCAATCCTCTCATGTAAACTGTGGTGCTTCCCCATGCCCACCTTTGCCGCCGTCGATATCGGTTCCAATTCCGTTCGTTTGAAAATTGCGCGTCTCACTCGCGGCCACCTACGCCCGGTTCATGAAGATCGCGAAGTGACCCGGCTTGGCGAAGGAGTGTTTCGCTCCGGTTTCCTCACCCCGGAATCAATGGCAGAAACCGTAAAAGTCTTGCGCCGATTTCATCGCGCCGCACAACAGGTCGTCGCCGACACAGTAAGAGTGGTCGCCACCAGCGCCTTGCGCGACGCTCGTAATTCGCAGGCATTCCTCGAATGGGTGCGCGCCGCAACCGGTTGGACAGTCGAGGTTATCTCCGGATTAGAAGAGGCTCGCCTGATTCACCTGGGACTGGTCTCGAACGCGCGCATTGATAACCAGCCGACCCTCATGATCGATCTTGGCGGCGGAAGCTGTGAGCTGACAGTCTCAGCCCACGGTCAGATTCGCGAAACTGTGAGTCTGCCTTTGGGCGCCGTGCGGCTCACCGACGAATTCCTGCGACACGATCCGCCGCGCAAGGGCGAACTGAAGCGCCTGCGAGGCTTTATCACCCGGGAAGTGAATCGAGTTGCTGCCCGGGTGAGCAAAAATAAAGCGCATAATGTGATCGCGACCTCTGGGACTGCCGACGCGCTCGCCGCGGCTGCGAGCCATCTCCGAAAAAACGGTTCGCGTCAACGTTTGGTAGTTTCGCGTGCGGAAATGTCGCGCCTTGCTTCCCGGCTCGCCCGTCTTCCGGTCGATGAGCGCCGCAAGATCAACGGTATCGGCCTGCGCCGCGCCGAAATTGTCATCGCCGGCGCCGTTGTGTACCACGAATTACTGGAGCGGCTGCATCTGAAAGGTTTTCGCTATTCGGCTCTTGGCCTGCGCGATGGGTTGCTCGCCCAGATGGCTGCCGACCATGACCGCAATACCCGCTCGGGCAAACAGATCGAATCGGAGCGCTGGACCTCCATAAAACACGCGGTTGAGCACTACCATGTGGACATGAAGCACGCACTCGATGTGCGCTCATCAGCCATGTTGTTGTTCTCCATGCTGCGATCCGTTCACCGCCTTCCTCCTGAGTATCGCGAATGGCTTTCCGCGGCAGCGATGCTCTACGAAGTGGGAGATTACGTGAACCGCAACGGGCACCATCGCCACACCCATTACATTCTTTCGAACTCAGAGATTCTCGGATACACACCACAACAGCGCCGCATAATAGCAGCCATCGCGCGTTTCCTTGGCAAATCGCGCCCCACCTTAGATGACCTGGCCATCAAAACCCTCGAACCCGAAGAGCGCGGCAGCGTGCAAAAGGCAATCATGCTGCTGCGCATTGCCCGGGCGCTAAACCTGGGCCGCAGCCGTGCGGTTCAAAAAGTACGGGTAAGTCACCGGGCAGCGGAGGTGCGCCTGACACTGGTGCCCCGCCGGCGCATGGGTGTGGACCTGGAGTTGTGGGCGATTGAGAAGGATGCGCCTTACTTTCGGGAAGTTTTCGGGCGTGAGCTCTCCACTGCAGCGGCATAAAGATTACGAAGAGTCTTCGGAGTCAGGCACCACTGCAACGTTCCTGAACTGCGCCGCATTTCCACTCGCGCAACGGCACCCTTTTTCAAATCAATCGAAGCCTCACAGCCCGATTCGCTGATCAGCGTTCCCAGGAACTGGCTCAAGTTCGGATTGTGGCCAACCACCATGATCGATTCCTGATTCGCGTATTTTTCCAATAGGCGCCGGAAATCGGCAAAGGTCGCACCTGGTTTCAGCCCGGGATCGATTTGTAATTTGCCCTCATAACCCATTTCATTCCCCACCAGAGATGCGGTCTGGGTAGCTCGTTTCAGCGGGCTGGAGATAATCACATCAACCTGCGCGTCGATGACGGTCAGAGCGCGGCCTACATAGCCGCACTGCTCGATGCCGTCTTTATCGAGCGCGCGCTTTTCATCCTTCTTCGGATTCAACAACGATTCGCCGGCGCTGGCGTGACGTAGGAAATAAACGATCATGGCTGATTATCGAACTCTAACGGCGGTTTTACGTTTTCTAGCTTGCGACTCGGGCGGGACAATCACCTCGCCCTGCTTGCCTTCCGCCACGCTGATCAGAAAATCCTGCGCGCTGAAAGCGACCGCACCGGCAGGCGGCTTCCGCTTCCGCTTTCCATGCAGCCCTTGCCAGGCGTGGACGTAAGTTCCATCACGAAGCAAAATTCGAGCCTTCCGGTTATCGGCGAGATAGGCGTCGAGAATTTCCCGTCGTACTCGTTCCCGCAATACTTCGTCACGAAGCGGCGCCAGCACCTCCACGCGTTCGTAAAGATTGCGGGGCATCCAGTCGGCGCTGCCGATATAAATCTCTTCGTCCCCGCCATTCCCGAAGTAATAAATTCGGCTGTGCTCAAGGAATCTTCCGACGATGCTGCGTACTTTGATGCGGTCGCTGAGTCCGCGCACTCCCGGCCGCAAAGCGCAAATGCCGCGGACGATCAAGTCAATTTCAACTCCGGCCTGCGATGCGCGATACAGCGCTTGAATCAAATTCTTATCCAGCAAGGCATTCATTTTCGCGATGATTCTGGCTTCGCGACCTTGACGCGCGTGCTCGGCCTCGCGGTCGATCAGCGCAATCGTCTTTTCCGCCAGGTCAAGTGGCGCCACTAACAGGGGATCGTAGCTCGGATTCTCGGCGTACGCGGTCAGAAAACTAAATACATCGTGCACCGCTCGCGTGATCTCCGGATCGGCGGTGAATAAACTCAGATCCGTGTAAATTCGCGCCGTCGTCGCGTTGTAATTCCCCGTTCCGATGTGCGCATAACTTCGCGGAACGCCATCGGGATCACGGCGCACCAAAAGCGAAAGCTTACAGTGCGTTTTCAATCCAACCAGTCCGTGGAACACCTGCACACCGGCATCTTCCAAATCGCGTGCCCAGCGGATGTTGTGCGCTTCGTCAAACCGCGCCTTCAACTCCACCACTGCCGTAACTTCCTTGCTTTGCGCCGCCTCGATGAGCGAGGGCACGATCAACGAATGCTCGTTGGTTCGGTAGAGCGTCTGCTTGATGGAAAGAACATTATCATCTTCTACAGCTGATTCGATAAAGGCAATGACAGCGTCGTAAGAATCGTAAGGATGGTGCAGTAATACGTCATGCCGGCGTAGTTCTTCGAATAAATCCTGCGATTTGGCCGTGAGCCGCAGCTCTCGCGGAGTGAAGGGGCGGTCCTTCAAATCCGGCCGTTGTGTCTGCTCATAAATATTGAACAACCGCGACAAATTCACGGGACCGTTGACAGAAAAAACCTGCCAGGGATCAAGCTCGAACACGTTACGCAGCCGATCGATGATCTCCGGATCGGCATCGGCTTCAATCTCCATCCGCACAACATCGCCCTTGCGCCGATTGTGCAGCTCAGTGCGCACGGATTCGAGCAGGCTCCGCGCTTCTTCCTCTTGCAGATATAGATTGCTATTTCGGGTAACGCGAAACGGAGCCGCCGCAACGATGTCGTAGCCGTGATACATCTTCTGCGCATGATGCGCCACCAGGTCGGCGAGGAAGATGAAATCCGTCGTTCCTTCGGAGGGCAGTCGGATCAATCGCGGCAAGGCCCGCGGAACCGAAACCACCCCGGTGTAAGTCAGCGCCGAACGCCGCCTGCGCCGCAGCAACAGCCCCAGGCAAAGCGCCTTGTTGATCACCCGGGGAAAAGGGTGCGCCGGATCGACTGTCACCGGTGTAAGAAGCGGATCGAGTTCCCTCGCGCAATACTCCTCCGCAAATCGTCGCGCCTCGCCATCGAGTTCGTGCAAGCTGAGGACGCGAATTCCTCTCTCCGCCATTTCCGGCCGCAGCTTATTCCAGCATTCGTACTGCTGGTCTACAAATTCGTGCGTCAGCTTCGCCAACTGGTCGCGTTTGCCGGTCAAAGTTAATCCATCCGGACCGGCCTCGTCGAACCCATCTTCAATCTGCTGCATCATCGCCGCTACCCGGATTTCAAAAAACTCATCCAGATTGCTGGCGGAGATGGCGAGAAACTTCAGTCTTTCCAACAGTGGGTTGCCCGTATCCTCAGCTTCCTCAAGCACACGCTCATTGAACGCGAGCCAGGAGACATCGCGGTTGATGTAGTACTGAGAATTGTCGAGCGAGAGGCGTGCCATGGGCGAACAATAGTACGCGATCATTCGAAGCGATTCTTCTTGATTGACGGGAATGCCGCTTTCGGACGACCGGGGAAAATCTTTGCACTTCCAGTATAAAACAATCGCGTGCCCCCGTTTGGCGATGCTTAAACCTTCGTTACATCTCACAGTGCTCGGAAACAAATCCGGCGCATCCAGGCTCTGAATTCGCCGAATGCGCCGGAAACTTCCAACGAGCTGGTGCTTACGGTATGTAGTAACGGAACGAGCTGAAAACCATTCCATCCAGCCCGTGCGGGGCGGCGCCGACGGTGGGCGAGAAGCCAATTCCCGACCACGCATACCGCGTCACGTAAGAATATTGCAGCCCCCACTGCAACCGTCCCTTGGGACCGCTATAGATCCGGTGCCAGAAGCCCAGACCGGCTTCCTGTACCACTCGCGTATCTGCTGTACATTTCGAGAGGCCGCCGGGGAAGAATCCGCCCGCAAGGCTCGGCGGAGTTTCGGTATAGCAGCCCGTGTTGTTGAAGCCGGGCGATCCATAGCCGATATCGGCAAACTTGTTCAGAGGATCGACTCCCGCCGCGCGTCCGGCGTACTCTGCACCTGCGTTGAAGTAGATGTCGAGTTTCGGACCGTGCCACTCCAGAGTTCCGAGTCCCTGCCACGAGCGGACGAGATCAAGCGTTCCATCGGCATGAACCGCGGTATCCGGAAGTCCCGCTGTACCGTAACGCCCAATGCCTCGCCCTTCCAGCCCGTGTAGACCGAAATCGATCCGCTTGTGATCGAACGACCATCGCGCATTGGCGCCAATACCGCCGCCATTTGTGGACGCATTGTAAGCGCCGAGAGCGTTGGTGCCGGCAGTCGTGCTGCCGCCACAGAGAGCGGTTGAACTCGCCACTTCACCGCAAGGATAAACACGGTCGCGGAAGCGGCTATAGATGCCGTAAAGCTCATAGTGACCAAAGCCGGGCTCGGCAACCGCTTTCACAATCAGGTCAGGCGACGGGTTAAAGGCATAGCTGGCAGCGAGTGCGCAGGTCGTCACCGGGTTCCCACTGCTATTGAGCGTCGTGGTGCAAGTGGTAGCGGCACTGTTATACAAACCTCCGCCAGCACCCGCTTCACCCACAACAAAGTTGTCTCCATTCCCGTGACTGGTAACCGTGGCCTGCGCATTTTCGAGAGATGCTGCCAGCCAGAATTTATTGCCAAAGTTTTGCGCAATGCGCAACCCATACTGGCGCGCCCAACTGAAGCCGACGGTATACTGTGGGTCGATCGTCATCGGCAACGCCTCGCTACGATTGTCTACGCCGTGTTTCGTCTCCGTAACCAGACTCCACATCTGCCCGCCGGTAACCGAGAAGCCACTATCCAAAGCCGCCTGGCCCCAGGCTTGTCGTTGCCGCAGCGTGTAGCTGTTGCTCTCGTTGTTGTTGGAGGTTACACCCGCGGAGAGAAAGTCAGCCTCGTAGTAGCCGCTGAGTTTCGCCGACGCCAGTTTGCCTTCCGCAAGCATTGAGATTCGCGACTGCCTGCCGGTGCCGAAGAACTCGGAGATGCTGCTCTGCGCCGCGCCGGGCATAGTCAGCGAGTTGAAAGGCGTGTTGATGTCGGAACCCAGTGCACGCGACCGCCTCACAGTTTCTGCCGCCAGGAAGCCGCCCGGCGTGATCGTGATTCCCTTGTAATGAAGCGCCGCTGGATTTTCTATTGAGGACGCTACATTCTTCTGCGTCTCTTGTAGTGAGAGCGCTGTGTTCGTCACATTGGTCTTCAGATCGCTGACGTCAGACTTCAGTTCCGTCACGGAAGCCTGCTGCTGGCTAGCCTGCGCCTGTGCGGCATCGGCTTTGCTTGAGGCATCGCTGGCAGCTGCCTGTGCCTGCGACACAGCCGCATCCTTGTGGTGCAATTCGTCGCGCAGTTCCTGAATCTCCTGTTGCTGACGAGCAAGCGCTGCCTGTTGCGAGGCCAGTGCGTCCTTCAATGCCTGCACATCGGCTGCGGTTATGGTTGCCTTTGCCTTTCTCGGCTTGGGAGCGGGGCTATCTTGCGCCAAGACGCTGGCGGCCAGAAACACTACCGCACACGATTTCCAAAGGGAATTCATTCATCTCTCCTTTTTAAAAGTTCGTTACCTGGGACTGAACCTGCGTGGAAATTAATGCACCAGCTTGATCGCTTCTTTCTCTCTCTGAACCACGCTCTCCGGCAGCGGAGCGTACGAAAGCGCAGCCGTCATTTTCTGCCCGTCCGAAACCATCCAGTTCAGAAAATCTGCCAGGATCTTTCCCTTGGCCGGATCTTTCGATTGCTCAGGAATTAACAACCACGTAAAACTGGAAATCGGATAGGCATCCTTTCCCGGCGCGTTCGTGATCGAAACGCGAAAGTCGGCGGGCATCTTGGGGGCAGACGCCGCGGCCGCCGTGACACTTTCGAGAGAAGCTTTTACAAAGTTCCCTGCCGCATTTCTGACCGATCCGTAAGTGATGTTGTTCTGCACCGCGTAAATAAGCTCCACATAGCCGATCGATCCCTGCAGTTGCCGAATCGATCCGGCTACGCCTTCATTCCCTTTTCCGCCCAAGCCGATGGGCCATTTCACCGATGTCCCCTTGCCCACTTGGCTTTGCCACTCCGGGCTGACTTTCGAGAGGTAATCGGTCCAGATGTAGGTCGTGCCGCTGCCGTCGGAACGATGGACCACAATGATGTCGCGATCCGGCAGGCTCACTCCGGGATTGACGCTCGTGATTGCCTTGTCATTCCATTTGGTGATCTTGCCGAGGAAGATTCCGGCCAGCGCCTCAGGCGTGAATTTCAATTCCGCGCTTACGCCAGGAACGTTATAGGCGGGAACATCGCCGCCCAGCACCGTCGGCATATGCAGAATTTTGACCTTGGCTTCCTTAAGCATCTCGTCGCTCATAGGACCGTCAGTGGCGCCGAAATCGACGGTGCCATTGATCACTTGCCGGATTCCACCACCGCTGCCGATCGACTGATAGTTGATCTGAATATCGGGGTGGAGCTTGTGATATTCGCTGAACCACTTGGAATACATCGGATAAGGGAATGTCGCTCCAGCGCCGTTCAGCGTGGTCTGAGCGAGTGCAGGCAAAGCCAGAAACGCGCACAAAAGAAACAGAGTGGCTCTTCGCATCGAATTGATAAGTTCCTCCTGCGTAATGATACGAATAGATGTCTGTGTTTTATCGGCGCTGTGTTACAGGACAGTTACAAACGGGTGAATTTCTGATGAATGGAAGTCGGAGACTGCTCTAGTGTCCCGACTCGAGGCGAGCGATCTCTTTGGGGAAGAGTGTGTTCCGGGGAAACTCCGAGTGCAATGCGGATAGCACATCGAGTGCCCGCTGCCGGTTCTTATCGCGCACGTAAGCGATGGCCAGCAAAATACGGGCAAATGGGGCGAGATAGTGTCCGTGTTGCGCGGTCATCTGCAGGTCCGAGATGCCACCTTCTTTATCGCCCGGCAGGCCGCCCATTTTCATTAACCAACGCACCGGCGCAGACATGCTCCCGATGATGTACTTGCTGAAGCCGGTTGCCACCTGCGCGTCGTAACAGTTCGAGCAGACCGCCAGCAGTTGTTGCGCCCAGGCGGAAGCTTCCTTCGTGTAATGCAGGGAAGCCAGATTCTTCTTTTCAATCAGAGCCGCATAATCCGCCTGCAGGCCTGAACCCAGAGTCAGAGCAAATAGAGCATCCTGATCCTTACTGTTCTTGCTAAGCCGCTCGTGGGCTAGTTGATCGGAGCGATCGATGGCCGCCTCAAAGCGGCTATGTACCTCAGGATCCGGGTCCAGCTTCGTGCGAGACGCAAACGAGCTGTCATTTTCGTAAAATTGTCCCTCAAGAACTCCCAGCCGATTGAATTCGGAAAAAAGACATCCAGCCGCCTCGCTGACTGGTCCAACGGGATCATCCGGATGTTGTTTTTCCCAGACAGAGAAGTCTCGCTGCGCTCCCGCAAAATCCAGGTTATACAGGCCGAGATATCCGCGATCCAAAGCAGTCAACGAAACGGCATCCGGAGTGGCCTCCGCCAACGGCGGCTCGCAAAGCAAGCCAGACGACAAGGCTGCTAACATACAGAGTGCCGGAATGAATCGAACTTTCTTCACTGCTTCCATGTTGACCGCGCCGGATTGACCCATTATGGCTGGTCCGCGCCGAATTGCAAGGTTACCTTTTGGTGCTTCTCTCTCTTCGATGCCATTCATGCACGCTGCGGGACAGGTTCTCTGTAATTCTTGGCCAATGTTAACGAATTAATGACAGGGTTATGACACTCCGATGACAGGCTCCATTCGCTACGCCCCCGGATGGCCCGGCATTTCTCCGCGCTGGACTTCGAGCGCCAAAAGCGGCGCAGGCACGGCGTTGAACCGGCACAGCAAAGTCTGGTTCACCATTAGCCACGGAATCTTAAATGAGGTTTATTTCCCCCGCGTCGACCAGGCCTGCACTCGGGACATGGGTTTTCTCGTAACGAATGGCCGCGATTTCTTTTCCGAGGAGAAACGCCATTGCACCTTCAAGAACGAACCATTCGAACCGGGCGTTCCCGCTTTTGAACTTACCAACACCGAAACCTCCGGCCGCTACCGGATTCATAAAGAAATCCTCTCCGACCCCTTCCGCAATGTCGTACTGCAGAAAGTCCGCTTCGAGCCGCTGCAAGGACAACTTTCCGACTATCGCATGTACGCGCTGCTCTCACCCCATCTGGCCAATTGTGGGGACCACAACACCGGCTGGACGGGCGACTACAAAGGGGTTCCCATGTTTTTCGCCGAGCGCGACGATACCGCGCTCGCGCTTGGCTGTTCCGTTGGCTGGAAAAAGATGTCCGTCGGCTTCGTCGGCTACTCCGATGGCTGGCAGGATCTTTCCGCTCATTTCCAAATGCTGTGGGAGTACGATCGCGCCGAAAACGGCAACATCGCTTGCACTGGCGAAATCGATCTCCCGGCGAACAACGGCGAATTTATTGTGGCGCTGGGATTCGGCGGCATTGTCAGCGAGGCCGGCCAACAGGTCCGCTCTGCTTTACAAGAGGTTTACGAAGAACGTCGCCAGAACTACGTTATGCACTGGAAGGAATGGCAGGACACGCTGATCAAACTCGACGAACCGCAACGCGAGATTGATCTCTATCGCGCGTCCGCCTCCGTTCTGCGCACCCACGAGTCCAAGGATTTTCTCGGTGGCATCATTGCCAGCCTCTCCATTCCCTGGGGATTCAGCAAGGGCGATGAAGACCTCGGTGGATATCATCTCGTCTGGCCACGCGATCTCGTCGAGACTGCGGGCGCGCTGGTGGCATCTGGCGCTGTTCACGATGCTGTCCGCGTACTCCGCTACCTCGAAGCGACGCAAGAAGCTGACGGTAACTGGGCGCAAAATCTCTGGCTCGATGGACGCCCCTACTGGGACGGCATTCAGATGGATGAAACCGCCTTCCCCATCCTGCTGGTCGATTTGTTGCGCCGCGAAGCTCCAAAAGAATTAGGCAAGATGGAGCGCTGGTGGCCGATGGTGCGCAAAGCCGCAAGCTTTCTGGTACGCAACGGTCCGGTGACGCAGCAGGATCGATGGGAAGAGGACGGCGGCTATTCGCCATTTACGCTGGCAGTAGAAATTTCAGCGTTGCTGGCAGCAGCAGACTTCGCGGAACTCGAAGGCCAGAGCGACTCCGCCGCCACGCTTCGCGATGTTGCCGACGCCTGGAACGACAATATCGAGCGCTGGACCTACGCCACTGGAGGCGATCTTGCCCAACAACTGGGCGTGGAAGGTTATTACGTCCGCATCGCGCCGCCAGTAACTGACGCCGCTGCGTCCCCCACCCAAGGCTTCGTGCCCATCAAGAATCGTCCGCCGGGACACAACATGGAACGAGCTTTCCGCATCGTCAGCCCCGATTCATTGGCGCTGGTTCGCTTCGGGCTGCGCGCTCCGGATGATCCGCGCATTCTGAATACGATCCGCGTGATCGACTCGCTCCTTCGCGTTCAGCTTCCGCAGGGCAAATGCTGGTATCGCTATAACGGCGATGGTTACGGAGAACACGAGGACGGCTCGCCCTTCGATGGCAGCGGCATTGGCCGCCCGTGGCCTCTGCTTTCCGGCGAGCGCGCACATTATGAGCTGGCTGCGGGCAATAGAAAGGAAGCGGAGTCGCTGCTAACTATGATGGAGGGATCCACCTCCGACCACAACCGCCTGCTTCCCGAGCAAATCTGGGACGCCGCGGATATTCCCGCGCTCGAATTATTTCGCGGAAAGCCGTCAGGTTCTGCCTGCCCCTTGGTATGGGCGCATGCCGAATACATCAAACTGCGCCGTTCCTTGCGCGACGGCAAAATATTCGACCAACCCCCGCAAACCGTCCAACGCTATTTAGTCGAGAAGGTCACGCGCAAAACCAATGGCTGGAGATTCAACAACAAGTGTCGTTCGATCCCGCGCAACCGAACACTCCGCCTCATGCTTCCCCAATCCGCGCAGGTCCACTGGAGCACCGATGGTTGGAAGACGACGCAAGACACACCAGCACGCGACACCGGACTCGATATCTTTCGGCTCGATCTGCCAACCGCCTCGCTGCCGGCAGGCAGCCAGATAATCTTCACCTTCTACTGGCCGCGGGAAAATCGTTGGGAAGGCAAAGACTACACCGTTCAGATCGAGTGAGCCTCCGCGAACCCGACAGCCTTTCGAACTACCAGACCCGGCACGAGTTCACCGGCATCATCGGCTGGCCGGGCTTGCACCCGAACGCCTTGCCGAACTCGGGCATATTCTGCACAACTCCGTCGACCCGGAATTTGCGCGGAGAATGTGGATCGGTCTGCACCTGCAGGCGAAGCTGTTGTGGACGAGTGTCCCCACACCAATCCTGGCCGAATCCAAGGAAGAACTGCTGGAGCGGTGTGAAGCCATTCTGCTTCTGATCCAAATCGATACTCTTTCGTTTGGCATCGGCAAGGAAGGCGATGTAGGCCAGCCGTAGGCCGCCGTTATCAGCCGTGTTTTCGCCTAACGTAAGTTTTCCGTTGATCTTCACATCATCCACGACGGTGAAGTTGTCGTACTCTTTTACTTCGCAGTCCGTTTTCTGCTCGAAGCGCTTCGCATCCTCCGCAGTCCACCAATCGTCGAGATTGCCATTGGCATCGAACTGCCGCCCTTGATCGTCAAAGCCATGCGTCAATTCGTGACCTACAACGGCCCCGCCGTGTCCGTAGTTTTCAGCGTCGGTAGCGTTCTTGTCGTAAAACGGCGGCTGGAGTATGCCCGCAGGAAAATTAATATCGTTCATGGTTGGGCTGTAATACGCGTTGATCGTGGGCGGACTCATCCCCCACTCGCCCCGGTCCACCGGTTTGCCAACCTTGTTAAGCTCCCGGCGGTTTTCAAACTCCACGGCCCGCTGCGCATTGCCAAAAGCGTCTCCGCGAACGACCTCAAGCTTCGAATAATCGCGCCAATGGTCGGGATACCCGATCTTGTCCGCAACCGCATGCAGCTTCTGTTCGGCGCGAGTCTTAGTCGCAGGGCTCATCCAATCGAGATGTTCCAGATCTTGGTCCATTGCTGCTTCAATGTCGTGCACCATCTGCACTGTCGCCTGTTTGCTCGAAGGCGGAAACTCTTGCGCTACATAAACCTGACCCAAAGCTTCGCCCAACGCCTGATCGGTAGCCTGCACACAACGCTTCCAGCGCGCGCGTTGCTCCGGTTGCCCCGCAAGTTTGTGGCGGTTGAAATCGAAGTCTTCATCGTCCAGCGCCTTCGGAAGCACCGTGCCTTCGGTCGACGCCACCAGTTGCCATCGCAGGTACGTCTTGATGGTGTCAAGATCAGTCGACGCAATTAACGAATTTAGTCCTTTGAAGAAATCCGGAACTGTCACATTCAGATCGGCGACCGGCGGTGTCTTGATGTCAGCCAAAAACTGATTCCAGGAAAATTCCGGCGTAATCGCTTCCAACCGCGAAACCGGCATCATGTGGTAGATATTTTTCGGATTTCGCCGCGAAGTGATGTCCAGGGAAACCTTGGCAAGGGCTGTTTCCAGATCCATGATCTTCTTGGCGTCGGATCCAGCCTGCCCCTCCGGCTCGCCCATGAGCTTGAGCATATTAGTGAGGTGCTGCACATATTCAGCGCGAGTTTTTTCAGCAACTTCGCCCGTGCGGAAGTAATAATCGCGCTCAGGCAACCCCAGACCCCCTTGATCGGCGGCCGCGATTTGCTTCGTCGCGTCCTTGAAATCCTGCTGCTCGCCGAAGTTGAAAAACGCGTTTACGTTAATCATCTGGAAGTGAGCCAGCAATGCCGGAAGCTCATCCTTGCTCTTGAGTGCGGCAATGCGGTCAAGGTCCGGCTGCAGCGGCTGCAAGCCTTTCTTGTCGATCGCATCAATGTCCATGCAGGAGGCGTAGTAATCGCCAATTTTTTGTTCGTTTGCCGTACGATTCGCCCCGCCGGAAGCAGCCTTTTCGAGCATCGTGTGTAGAATGTTCTGCGTGTATTCCTGGAGAATCGCCCCAATACCGAAGCCGGAACGATCACTGGGGATCGGATATAGCTTTGAAAAATTACCGCAGGCGTACTCGAAGAAATCGACACAGGGATCGGCAGAGGTATCGATGAGTTCTTTATCGAGCCCCGGGAGTAGCTTATAGGTCTTGTCCGAAGTGGAAGAGGATGACTGGGCTTGCGTTAAAAGCACAGATGTTGCCAGAAAAAGTGATGCCAGCATGATGCGATAAATGATTCGTTGTTTCAAAACGTGCCTGCTTTCACGAGTAGGTTTCGCTCAGTTCGTCTCTGCCGCCGAATAAACCAGTTCCACCACGGTGCAATCGTCATTGAGTGGATTGCCGGCGCAAAATTCCGACACCGCCGAGAAAATCCCTTCCAACGTTGGGCTTTTCGCCGCCGCACTTTCCAGCCGCGAATCTTCGAAGAAATCGCCGCCCGGATTTTCCGCTTCGGTCACGCCGTCGGTCACTAAAATGAATCTATCCCCCGAATTCATCTGACATTTCGCGCTTTCAAACGTCGCATCTGGAAGCAGTCCCACAGGCACATTTCCGTGCGGCGGACGAATCACTTCCCCGTTGCAGACCAGCAGCGGTTGCACGTGGCCGCAATTCACGTATTCCAAATCGCCGTCGCGGCGCAGGCGCGCCAGCAGGACGGTGGCGTATTTCTCGCCCACCAGCTTCTCGGTGAAAAACCGGTTCACCGCAGTCACCACATCCAGCAGCGGCATGCCTGAACTCAAGTGCGAATAAATCATCCCCTGCAAGGTGGAAGCCAGTAGGGCAGCAGAGACTCCCTTGCCGCTTACGTCTGCTAACACCACGGCGAGCCCTTCTTTGGTATTCACCGCATCAAAAAAATCGCCGCCGATTTCTTTGCAAGAAAGGTTCTTCCCGCGGAGCTTCGCAAACGGGACTTCAGGAATTTTCACCTGCATCAACCGCTGCTGAATGCTCGCCGCGATCGACAATTCTTGCTGGTAACGGCGCGACTCCTCCTCCGCCTGCACCAGCCGCGCGTTCTCAATCAGCGAAGCGGCTTCTGTCGCGATCGCGTGCAAAATGTCGTGGCCGACTCCGGAAAATTGCCGGGATGCAAAACGCGAATCCACATACAAAACTCCCAAAACTTCAACGGCCGCGCCGGGAGCTGGGCTCTGCTCACGCGTAGCCTGCACGGAGCGTTTGCGCAGCGGAATGCAAACCACAGTGCGCAAATCGTAAGCCACGATACTTTGTCTCGCAGCCACATCCATGGAACTGCCGGTATCGGTCAGCAAGAACTCTTCGTTCGAACGCAACGACTCTTCCAGCGCAGAGTGCGAAATCGTTCGATCGTCGAGCAACGCTTCCTTCTTCGCATTGCGCCCTGCGGCTAGCCGCAGCTTGCCATCGTCATCCTTCAGAAAAACGTATCCCCGCTCGGCTCGCGTAAGCTCCAGAGTGACGTCGAGCATCGTCATCAAAATTTCGTCGAGAACCCCCGCGGTGTTCAATTTGCGCGCGGCTTCGAGAAACAGTGTGAGTTTCTCCAGATCCGTCGCTTCCTGCTTAATCTGGATTCCGGATATCTGACTTAAGAATTCTCGTGCCGTGTTCGAGGTTCCATGCGCCGGATTGAAAATAGCGTAACTCGAATCGCGCGCCCCAAACTCCAGCCGGTCATTGCGCTCCAGCTTCTGCCGCTGCATGCGCTCGCCATTAATAAAGGTTCCATGCTTGCTTCCCTGATCGACCAGATAAAAGCCGTCCTCTTCAAGCACGATGAGAGCGTGATCGCGCGACACGCGCGGATCGGCAATCACCAGGTCCTTATCCACCTTCCGGCCAACGCTGAAGGGAGTGCGATTGAGCACAATATTCCTCTGCTCATTGCCCTGCACCATCACCAGCATCGGGAAGACCCCGGAACCGGAACTCTTCGGCGTTTTCATCAAGTTCAGAGTCATAAAAACACTGCTTCAGTTCAGGCGACAGAGTCCGGTCGCCGGGCAATCGCGATGCATACAACTATGACAGGAATATTGCTCGGGCGAAAGACGTTTTGCCCTGAAAGGTGTCTATTGGCTGTCACCGCACCTGAAAGCAGCCGCAACCACCGCTACCTCACTCGCATGACTTCACAAGTTTATTGCTTTTCATCCACCGGCGTCATGCCTGGACGCTTCGTCGCCAGGTACAAGAAAATCAGCCCAAACATCCACAGCGGAAATGCAAAGGTACTAAGAAAGGGCCACGTCACCCCATCCATTGCTCGCGTCTTCGACGCCAAAAAATATACCGTGACCAACCCAATGCTCGCCACCCATTGCCACGCTAAAATGAGGCCACCAATTGCTAACGCCGTTCGCCGCCATCCGGCTTTTGCAATAAATTCTCGTCTTTCTTTCCATAAGACAAGAACCGCGGGTAGCAAAAGTACCTGGTTATAGGGCGCATACATCGGCACAATCAGTACCGTGAGTGCCAAAACCAATGCCATCAGGCCGGCGAATTCTGAACGTGTAGAGTCAACTCTCCTCCATTTCCATATCTGTGCCGCGCAACCCAGAACGGCCGCGACCGCCAACAGCTCTGCAACCAAATGCGCAACGCCACTGTTCGCCACTCCGAAGACCTCGCCAAGGGTAACCTCGATCACCGATTGATTCTGCGTGTACTCGTGATACCGTCGAATGCCTTCAACAAACCACTTCCACCAGCCAGGTAAGATAAGCTGCGCCCCGGCGAGCAGCGCCAGGGTGGTCAATACAAATCCCAGCGCAAAACCCCGCTTTCGGCGCCAATCAAAAAATGACCAAATCAAAAGTGCCGCCGCCGGCGGCCACGCCAGTTGAGGCTTAATCGTGGCGAGGGAAAGCAGCACTCCTCCGGCGAATAGATAGCCCTCCGAAACGGTGGTCACCGCGAGCGCGATCAGCCCAGCCACTAACAGGCTCAATTGCTGGATCTTAATGCCCTGCACCGCGGGCACATTTCCCAGAGCGAGCGCCGTCGCGGTGGCAATCGCCGAAACAGGCAATGACCAGCGCAGCGTTCGCAACCACAACCAGACACTGGCAGCGGTTACAAGCAGCAGAGTCCAGTGAAAGATAATTCGAACTTCCTGAAACGGCAGCCGGATCAACGGGGCGAGCAGAAATACCACATAAACCGGATATGCAAATCTCTCCTCATCTTTAGGGTCGCTCGGATTGTGCGGATCAATCGCGCGCCCGTAGTACCCTTTCTGAATCTCGATCGTGACTTCGTCACTATAGGGGTTGCTACGATGAAGCAGCAGTTCACGCGCTCCAAGCCAGCGCGGATACAAGTCGGACAGGTTACCTCTTGGGCGGCCATGTGCCTCCGCGTCCTTAACCTGTTGAGCAACGAGGATTCGATCGGCGTAAATCCAGACGCTCGCCGCCGAAAGCAACGCGATCAGGAAAAAGGAAATCATCCGCGGGTTGACGCCGAATCCGTTCGAAAAACGCACGCTCACGGCATCGTCTTCCCCGGAGTTGTCACGCCAAGGTTCCGGCATTTCCTGTCCGATAATTCATCCGCCAGCATCCACGCCCACCAGATCATCGGAATCGCCATCAAGTTCACGTGCCCTATTTTTAACCAAAGAATCATCCACAAAGGACTGATCAACAATGGCAACGGCGGGTAAAGGAGCCGGAATTTCTCCTGTCCGGAATCGCGGCTTCGGAGACCGCAACCGATCAGGAGAATTAAAGGCAAAATAAGTAGAGAAAGATCGTGGATATTCGTCTGCCAAGCCAGCAGCACCGCAATCACACTGGCTAAAGAAAACTGAAGATCGAAATCGTTCTGCGACGACACAAAGCCGACTTTTCGGCCTCTTACGACCGCGAAACCGAGCAACAAGATCGACGCCGCCACCGCCATCGCGATCGTTGCCCACATCGGCCTCATTCCGTTCCAGCCGACAATCAGCCCATGTAAATTCGGCAAAAGGGCCAGTGGAACTCCGCCCAGCTTTTGCGTTTCGACAACGCGCAAGGCGAACTGGGGATAATCAATCAAAGACCTCAGACCTGAGATTCCTATCGAGGCCAGCACGAGAATAGCCGCGATCGGCAAGAAACCCAGCACCACCCTCCTGCGTTTCCATAGAAAAAACAATGCCACGATAGGAACCGTAAATTGAAATTTGAACGAACCAAGCGCCAGCCAGCAACCGGCGGCCACATCCGAGTTCCTTCTCATCGCGCGCAAAGCCAAGGCGCAAAACAGGAGAAGCAAAATCGAATCCTGCCCTTGTAGTAAGCACATAACCACGGGAAAAAACGCGAGCGCGCATAGCATGAACTTCCAGAGTGCGACCTCGTGAAACCAATCGATGCAAGAGCGCAATATGATCCCCACACCGAGCAGCGCCAGCACGGAGATTGCATCCCAAACTAGAAAGGCAGAGTTGTATTTAAACAGGCTCAACGGCCAAAATATCAGGCCTTCAAATGGAGGATGAATGAATGGTAAAGGTCCGCGCCGGAAACCAACGTGGCCCGTAAAAGCCTCCTGAACCCGATACTGAAGATCCCTGTCGTAAAGTTGATGTCCGTGCCCCTCCCGCAGGATGGTCCCTGCCGTGTACAGAACCGAGAAGTCTGTTAGCCCTCGCCTGGTTCCCTCCCAGTAACCATGCGCGAACAACATGTTTAACCACAACATCGCCACAACGAAACACGTCCCTATCCGCAGCATTCGCCGGTAGCTCACAGTAGATGTAATCTGAGTTTTAGCGAGCACGGGGACCAAAATTGTACTCTGTATCGAACGGTGTAGCTAACATAGGAGCGCCATGTTTGGATTGGCCAGTGGACGTAGAGTCTTCCAAGCAATTCTCTTCCTCGGCCTGTTCACTCTGGCCGTGCGCAATGTCGATGACCCCGACGTCTGGTGGCACCTCAAAACCGGAGAATACATCGCCGCGCACAAGAGCGTACCGCGGACGGATCCCTTTTCCTCGACACGCTTCGGCCAGCCCTGGGTGGCGCATGAATGGCTGACCGACCTTGGACTGTATGAACTATACCGTGCCACAGGATTAGCTGGCCCGATTCTGCTCTTCGCAGTAATGGTCACTGCCGCACTTATCGTCCTGTACCTGCGCTGCGGGTCCGCTGCCTACGTCGCTGGTGCAATTACCTTACTGGGAGCGTTTGCGACGAGACCGGTCTGGGGCGTTCGCCCCCAAATCATCTCGCTGCTAATGACCAGCTTCTGGCTCTTAATTCTGGAACGCTCCGAGAAGAATCCAGAACTGCTCTGGTGGACCGTTCCGCTCACGCTACTTTGGGTAAATTTACACGCTGGTTTCGCGCTGGGACTCGCTGTCTACGCAGTCTTCATCCTGGGGGCTCTAATCGAAGCTGGTTTTAGCCATAACCTTCATAGCGGCCTTTTGCACCCAGCCGCGTTGGTATTTGGTATTGACATTCTGATCGTCCCCCTCAATCCGAACGGGCTGCGCATGTACTCCTATCCCTTCGAAACCTTGCGCTCTTCTGCCATGCAGAACTACATCGCCGAATGGGCGTCGCCCAATTTTCATCGTGCCGAGTACTTGCCGTTCCTGCTGCTGGTTTTAGCCACATTCGTCGCCCTGGCTTGCTCCCGTGCTTCACTGAGGGCGCGTGATCTCCTTTTACTGCTTGCAAGCCTCTTTGCCAGCCTCGAATCGATCCGCCTGATCCCGTTTTTCGTACTGATTGCGGTTCCAATTATTTCTCGTCGCCTTCCAACCTGGCCACGATCCGATTCCCACCTTCGCCCGGCATGGCCACGAACAGCGATCAACCTCGCGATCATCCTCGCCCTCGCCGGATTTGCCGCAATTCATTCACAACAGGTAATCGGCGGCCAGCCTGCAATCGAAGCCGAAGTCTTCCCCGCTCGAGCGGTTGCCTT
This sequence comes from Candidatus Sulfotelmatobacter sp., assembly GCA_036490235.1. Classification (GTDB taxonomy): domain Bacteria; phylum Acidobacteriota; class Terriglobia; order Terriglobales; family Acidobacteriaceae; genus Sulfotelmatobacter. The sequence continues at coordinate 58,059 of DASXEG010000088.1, forward strand.
CCTCAAACTGCATCCGCCCGAGGGCCGGATCTTCAACCATTACAACTGGGGCGGCTATCTGATCTGGAAACTACATCCGCCGATTCAGGTATTCATCGACGGCCGCGCTGACCTTTATGGCGAACAGTTTTTTCACGACTTCGCCGACGCGTATCAGTTGAAGGATGACTGGCAGCAAATTCTGCACCGCTGGCAGGTCGAAACGGTCATTGTTCCGTCAGACTCCGCCCTCGCACTCGGCCTACAGGAGGATCACGATTGGAGCATCGAGTATCACGATGCTCAAGCCACGATCTTCGCAATTTCGAGGATGAGCCGCTAGCACATGCAGTGGCAGCGTGGCTTAGCGCTCTTTCAGGCCGTGAGACAGAAGTAACCCCGGTGCGCAATTAATTACACGTTTTGGAGATTTCGCGGGTATTATGGTTTATATTTCTGGACATTCCTCCGTGAGTACAAGCAACCCCAGTCAAGCTGGTGCTGCGGAGGCTGGTTGCGGACTTGCCGGTTCCGACCCACCGGCGAAGAAACTTGGGTTCCCTTGGAGGTCACGTTATGCAACATCTGTACGGGCTGTGGCGCGACGATGAAGGCCAGGACATTGCGGAATATGCCGTGATGCTCGCCGTTATTCTGGTCATCGTAGTCGGCACCATTCGGCTTATCGGCTCGAACGCCAACAATGTTTTCTCGAATGTAGCCAGTTCCATTCAGTAGAAATTTTTGTCCAGCACGACTTTGCTCAGCGCGGCCTAGGCTATTCTCGCGCTTCGCGGGAAGCGGCGTATTGGCTTGTCTTATTTTGGAGTGCTATGAATCGCACGCGGTTGTTGATGATCGGGGTGGTCGCGCTAGCCTTGGGTGCCGCAGTCAGCCTCATCGTCTACAAAAATTTGCAGGGGCGGGGGCAGGTGAGCAATGAACCGGGTGCCGACGTGGTCGTTGCTGCCGATGACATTGCCGTGGGAGCAAGAGTTGAAGAGCACGACATTCGTATCGTCCGCTACCCGGCACCATCCCTCCCCGCCGGAACTTACAGCGTACGATCCAAGGTTCTCGGCCGCGGCGTGATTCTTCCTATTTCCAAGGGAGAATTCATCCTGCCCAGCAAGTTGGCTCCCGAAAACGCCGGGGCAGGTTTACCTGCACTGATTCCGCCCGGCATGCGTGCCGTTTCCGTGCGGGTAAATGAAGTTGTTTCCGTCGCAGGTTTCGTCGGACCTGGAACCCGCGTCGATGTGCTCCTCACCGGCACGCCCAACGGCACTACCGAAAGCCAGACCACAACTGTCTTGCAGAATGTCGCGGTGATTGCCGCTGGGAAATCGCTGGAGCGCAATGCCGCCGGCGAATCGATGAACGTGCCGGTCATTACACTGCTGGTATCTCCCGATGACGCCGAACGCGTTACCCTTGCCAGCACCGAAGGCCACATTCAACTGGCCCTGCGCAATCCCCTCGACACTCAGCAGGAGGATGTGAACGCTGCGAACGCTCGAGGCTTGTACAAAGGTGGAACGCCGCCACCGGTCCAGCCCGTTCATTCGCACCCGGTAAAAATGAAAACTCCGCCACCATCGACTACCCCTCCGTCGGTGCTGAGCGTCGAGGTCTATCAAGGTGAGAAAAAGGCAGAAGTCAAGTGTTCGGAGGAAGGCTGTCAGGATTCCAAGTAGCTCTCAATTAGTGTGGATAACATGCCCGATGGACCGCGTTGCAGGTTTCCTCATTCGGAGAGGAATCAGACGATGAAGTTGCGCTTTACGCGTTTAATCCCTATCGCACTCTTTCTTTTGCTTCCGGCATTCCTCCTTGCCACGTCACTCCAACCGCAAGGCGAGACGCCGACACCGGTTCCTGCCGCGACTCCTGCACAGGAGTCGGCCACGCAGACTACTCTTCCCGCCGCCCAAACGCAGAGTTCTGCTCCGCTGCGGGTCATGGTCGACAAATCTCTGCTCATCAACACAACCGAGCGAATTAAGCGGGTTTCGGTTACGGACCCCTCAGTCGCTTCCGTTCAAGTCGTCACGCCCACCGAGATCCTGGTTCACGGACGTTCGCCGGGAGAAGTTTCGCTTCTAATCTGGGATGAGCTCGAGCGCTCCCGCAGCTTCGATCTTCGTGTCGATGTCGACGTCAGTGCCTGCGCCGAGGAAGAACGCCGCGTCTTCCCCGACGAACAAATCACCGTAACACCGTCCCGCAGCGCCATTGTCCTTTCAGGGCATGTCACTACGGAGGACGTGGCCAAACGCGCCGGCGAGCTCGCCGCTGCCTACTCAAAGAATGTCGTCAACGTGCTGACTTTTGGGCCGGTGGGGGCGCAGGAGGTTTTGCTCGAAGTGAAGTTCGCGGAAGTCGACCGCTCCGCCCTCACCCAGCTGGGATCGAACTTCTTCTCTACTGGCGCCGGCAATACGATTGGAAGTACAACCACAGGCCAATACGGCGGCTTCTCTTCTTCTTCAGTCTCGCAGACTACAGGGCAGAATCCTCCTTTTACCGCGAACGAAACTATCAGCAATGTCCTCAACCTGTTCTTATTTCGGCCGGATCTTCACTTCGGCGCGGTCATTGAAGCCCTGCAGAACAAGAATCTTTTGCAGATTCTGTCCGAACCGAACCTGATCGCCGTCAATGGCAAGAAAGCCAGCTTCCTGGCTGGTGGGCAATTTCCCTTCCCCATCGTGCAGCCGGGCGCAGGTTTTACGGCGGTGACGATTTCGTTTAAAGAGTTCGGCGTTCGCCTCGAATTTACCCCGGTAATCATGCCCAACGGCAACATTCATCTCACGGTCGCACCGGAAGTCAGCACTCTGGATTTCGCCGATGCTCTCACCATTTCCGGTTTCACCATCCCGGCCCTGAGTACCCGCAAAGCCGAAACGGAGTTTGAACTACAGGACGGTCAAAGTTTCATCATTGCGGGCCTCATCGATAACCGCGTAACCGATGTTTGGAACAAAATCCCCGGCTTGGGCGATATTCCGATTCTCGGCGCCTTTTTCAAGAGCAAGAGTATCTCGAAGTCGAATTCCGAGTTGATGGTTCTCTGTACGGTTCACCGCATTAACCCCAACGCGCAGACGCCGGCAGGTCCCAAGAACCCGCAGCCCTTCATGGACAAGGACAAATTCGACGGAGGCAAGGGAACAAAGCCGTCCGGCAAGTAATTCGCCAGATTCCACGATAGAATGCTGATCTGCGGTTGAGTGTGAGTTATGGCCGAGCTTTCCGTCGTCGTAGTCGCCACCGATAATGAGCAGCGTACCGTGCTGCAAGTGTTGGTCGATGGCACGAGCGTGGCCCGAACCGTTCACACCTGCGCAAGTTTCCCTGTCGCCGCGAGCGATCCTATTATGCGGCGGGTGCAGGCGGCGACTCCAGAAGTCGTGCTGGTCGATATTCCATCGGACAATTCCCTGCCCGCGATGCGCACCATCGAACTCCTGCACCAGGAGCTTCCCGACTCTGCCGTTTTCGCGATAGGCAGCCTCAGCCAGCCGCAAATCATCGTCAACGCCATGCGTTCGGGGGCACGCGAGTTCATCGAGCGCCCAACCACGACAACGGATCTGCTGGAAGCTTTCGTTCGCCTCACCACGGCGCAACGCCGGGTTCAGAAGGAAGGCCCCCGCGGCAAAGTATTTACCGTGGTCAACGCCAAAGGAGGCAGCGGAGCTACTACGGTCGCGGTCAATCTCGCCCTCGCACTGCAATCCGCTCACGGGCAAACTGCCCTTATCGATCTCGCGCCGCTTGGGCACGACGCGCTGCATCTCAACCTGAAACCGATCTTCAACATCTCGGACGCCACGCGCAATCTTCACCGCATGGATAGTTCCCTGCTCGAAAGTTTCATGACGCGCCACGGCGATGGCCTTCAGCTTCTCGCGGGCACCAACCAGCCGGCCGCAGTCGAGCCTTCTACTGCCGAATTCGTCCGGTTATTTGACATGCTCGTCTCGCAATACCGCTACGTAGTGGTGGACAATTCCTCGAGGCTCGACGCCACCAGCCGCCTGGTCGCGAACCTTTCGGAATGCGTTCTTCTGATTGCCCACGCCGACGTTGCTTCGCTGTGGAGCGCGGCACGGGTGCAGCAATATTTCGGCGAAACCGGAAATCGCGAACGCCTGCGCCTGGTGCTCAACCGGTTTCGCAAAGTCCCGGGCTTCACCGAGGCCGATGCCGAGAATGCTGCCGGAGTCAAACTCCTTTGGCGAGTACCCAATCAATATTTCGCCATCTCCTCGGCTATCGATCGTGGCGCTCCAGTAATGGAACAGAGCCACAGCGAGATTGCCCGCTGCTTCGCCGGACTGGCACACGAACTCACCCGCAATGACGTTGACGTAAAACGCGCCGCCTGGTCCCTGTTTAAGACCGTCTGACCGGCTTTCCTGGCCATTCAACGGGCATTTCGCCTTGACTCTCCATCCCATCCGCTACAAAATGCATCTTATGTAGGCACGTCTTTAGGGAACCCCCATTTGAAGGACGTGCGGAAAGAGGGGGTACGTGGAACGCCTGAAAGGTACGGTCAAGTGGTTCAATAATGCCAAGGGGTACGGGTTTATCGGACGCGGAGATGGCCCGGATGTGTTCGTTCATTACAGCGCCATCTCAACGGAAGGTTACAAAAGCCTTCAGGAAGGCGATGCAGTGGAGTTTGAAATTTCAGAAGGTCAGAAGGGGCCACAGGCAGCGAACGTAACAAAAGTTGCTTGATTCATCGGGAAAGTCGGCACGTTGCGTCGGGGGAAGCACGGTGCGAGAAGTGTGCGTTTGACATTCACGAGTCGCTGAGCCGACGCTAGCGTAACCCGCCGTTCTTGTTTAATCTTTAGCCGTGGACAACAAATCCATCGCCACGGTTCTCTACGAGACAGCCGATCTGCTGGAAATCGACGGCCAGGATTCTTTCCGGATCCGTTCCTACCGCAACGCGGCGCAGGCCATCGAAAATCACCACGAGCAAATTAGAGACATCATCAATGAGCCGAAAAAAGTTCTCGCCATCGCCGGCATCGGTAAAGGAATGCTGTCGAACCTGCAGGAGATGCTGAACGAAGGCAGCCTTGCGGTGCAAGCGGAATTGCTGAAAAAGTATCACCCATCGATGCTGCAACTCCTCAAGATTCAGGGGCTGGGCCCCAAGACGATTGCATTGATCTGGAGCTCCTACAAGATTTGCGACGTTGAAGGCGTAGAGAAGCTGGCCCGCGAAGGCAAGATTCGCGAACTACCGCGCATGGGCGAGAAGCATGAGCAAAAGCTGCTGAAAGCCATCGAGGACTACCGTCGCATCTCCGGACGTTTTCTCATTGACGCAGCCGAAACCGAAGCGAAGAAGCTAACGGATTACCTGGCGAAATTTGCCGGATTCGAAAAAATTACGCCCGCGGGTTCATTGCGTCGCGGGCGCGAAACCGTGGGCGATCTGGATATTCTCGTGACGGGACCCGGCTGTTGCAACGAAGAAGAGCGTGCCAAGGCAGTCCATTATGTCGCCCAGTATCCGCCTCTGATGAGCGTTATCGCCCAGGGAGATAACAAGATCAGCTTTCGCCTGCGCAATGACATGCAGGTGGACGTGCGGTTGCTTCCTCCGGATTCGTTCGGCGCAGCCATGCAGTACTTCACGGGATCGAAAGCCCATAACGTGGCACTGCGACAACGTGCATTGAAAATGGGGTACACACTAAACGAATACAGCCTGGCCGATCTAAAGACCGAACGTCCTGTCGCCGGCAAGACCGAAGAAGAGATTTATGCCAGGCTCAAGATGGATTATGTCGCTCCGGAGCTGAGAGAAAATCTGGGAGAGATCGATGCGGCGGAGAAACATTCTCTGCCCCGGCTGATCGCTCTGGAAGACTTGCAGGGCGATGTGCACATGCACACGGTCGAAACCGATGGCAGGAACACCATTGAAGAAATGGCCGAGGCCGCAAAAGAACGCGGCTACCAATACATGGCCATCACAGACCATTCCAAAAATCTGGCCTTCGCCAATGGCCTGGATGACACTCGAGCCATCACCCACATCAGGCGTATTAGAGATGCTAACAACATAATCGAGGGCATTACGATCTTCGCCGGAATCGAGGTCGATATTCTCGCCGATGGCGATCTCGATCTTTCTGACGATGTTCTAGCGCAGATGGATATCGTGATTGCCAGTGTGCACTCTGTTTTCAATCAGGAGCCCGCGAAGATGACGGAGCGGTTATTGAAAGCTGTCGAGAATCCAAACGTATCGTTGATCGGACATCCCACGGGTCGTATTCAGCTCCGCCGCGACGCCTACCAGTTCGACATGGATGCCGTTCTCACCGCCGCGGCAAAACATAAAGTCGCCATGGAACTAAATTCCTATCCCGACCGGCTCGATCTGAATGACGTTCACCTGCGCCAAGCCAGACAACGCGGTGTCAAAATCGTGATCAACACCGATTCCCATCACACTTCACACCTTGAAAAGATTCGATACGGAATCCTGCAAGCTCGGCGCGCGTGGCTGACCAAAGATGATGTCTTGAATACACTGCCCGCCAGGGCATTTTCCCGTGCGATGAAGCACGAGTGGAACTGAAGCTGGAGCTTAGGCTCGCACTTCTGCGCTGTTTTCCAGTCCTCTCGGTCTCCTGTAAAATTCTCTTGGGTACATAGCGCTTATGCCTGAAGAAGTCCACGGCCCTCCTCGACCGCAGGTTCCTCCAGCGACTCCGCCCACCAAGGGGCCGACGATCAACATCGGCGAAGAATTCGGAACCGCGAAACACAATCTGCCTCCCGTTCGAATTCTGCTGGCAGCAGTCGCCGCCGTAGTCATCATTGTCGCCATCGTTGCATTTCTGCAACGCGCCAAACCGCAGGCTGCGGGAACGATTGTCCACGTAGCGGGCGTACAAATTCCCGGACAAAACGCGGTCCTTGTTGCGCTTACGTTCTCCCTCCGCAATCCCGGCGAGAAATCTCTGTGGGTGCACGACGTGAAAGGAAAATTGGTAAGCTCCGGTGGTGAACAAACCGCCGATGCCGTTTCAGCGATTGATTTCGACCGGTACTACACTGCGTTTCCGGAACTGAAAGTCGGCACGCAACCGGCGCTCTCTCCAGAAGATAAGCTGCACCCGGGCGAGCAAGTCATGCGGACCGTAATCGTCAGCTTTCCCGTGATGATCGATGCATTTAACCAGCGGAAGTCGGTTAGTGTTGTCATCCAGCCTTACGATCAGCCGGTTCCGGTAGTGTTAACGAACTGATAAGACCTTTTCGGAAAATTCCATGCGACCCCACATCATGAACCATCTCCACGATTGTTTTCACGCCCTAGTCTTTTGCTCGCTGTTCATTTTGTTCTCAACCCTAGCCGGTGCGACTCCCCCAGTAAGGAGCGGCGAATATTTCGTTTACGTCGGCACCTACACCCAGGACGGCAGCACCAGCAAAGGCATCTACGTTTACCGATTCAACTCGAAAACTCAGAAGCTGACATCGATCGGCCTGGCCGCTCCCACGATCAACCCATCATTCCTGGCAATCGATACCAACCATCGATTCCTTTATGCGGTAAATGAAGTCGGCAATTATCAAGGCAAGAAAAGCGGAGCGGTCAGCGCCTTCGCCATCAATCCGTTAACTGGCAAGCTGAAGTTGTTGAATCAAGTGCCGACTGGCGGCGCCGATCCCTGCTACATCAGCGTTGATGCCACGGGAAAATTCGCTTTGGTGGCGAACTACACCGGCGGCAGCATTGCCGTGTTCCCGATACTCGAAGATGGCCGCCTGGGCGATGCCTCGGCGTTTATTCAGCACGCCGGTCACGGCACAAATCCCCAACGTCAGGAAGGGCCGCACGCCCATTCGATCGACCTTTCACCGGACAATCGATTCGCGATCGTTGACGATCTGGGCCTCGATGAGACGTTAGTCTACAAATTCGATCCAGCAAACGGTTCGCTCGCCCCCGAGCAAGATGCCGGGGCCAAGGCAGACCCTGGCGCGGGACCCCGCCATTTCACGTTTTCCCCGGACGGGCGATTTGCGTACGTACTGACCGAAATGGGTTCGACAGTTTCCGTTCTTAGTTATCAGGCTTCCGACGGAGTTCTGAAACGGCTGCAGACAATTTCCACTCTTCCCAAAGACTTCAAGGGACACAACGACGCCGCGGAAATTCAGATGCACCCTTCCGGAAAATTCCTTTACGCCTCAAACCGCGGCCATGACAGCATCGCTGTTTTCGCGGTCGATCCAAGCAAAGGAACTCTATCTCTCGTGGAATATGTTCCGACGAAAGGAAGCTCTCCTCGCAACTTCACCATCGACCCCACAGGGTCGCTGCTTCTGGCGGCTAACGAGAAATCCGACAACATAGTCGTCTTCCGCATCGATTCAGCCACAGGACGCTTAACCCCGACCGGCACTACTTTGGACATTCCACAGCCGGTTTGCATACGGTTCGTCGGGGTCAAGTAAATTCCAGGCACGATCCCAATTTCTCAACCACCAAGGTCACGAACGCCCACGAAGGCCAAGCAGGAAAGATTTCCTTCGTGCTCCTTTGTGCCCTTGGTGGTCAAAAAACCGGCACCGTTGCCAATCCTAGAACTTCACCAAAATATCGAAGTCGACAAACTGCTCGTCCCTGCGCAGATCAGGGAACCAGACCGTACTACCCTGCGACGCACAAGCGGTTTGCGCCGCGCCCAATGTCTCCTGCATAGAAGAGTTCCCGTCATTACAAGCGAAAAACTGGGGATATCCGTTGTTCGTGTACGGCACGCCACCAGACCCCGACGGCGTCACTCCACCTGCACCGGACCAATAAGGAACGCTGGCGTGGCGATAGTCATATTCCCAGCGGAAAGTCAGCCACTGGCGCGGCATGTAATCAAACGTGAACGAACTATCCCACGCTTTGAACGGATCTGAGGGATTTCCCGTGAAATATGGCGCGTTGATCGCCGCCGACGGCGCAGTTTCTCCATTGATGGGCGGAAGTAGAACAAGATAGCGTCCCGGATTGTTGATCTCACCACCACCAACCGTGAAGGCGTACTTATCTTTCTTAAACCATGTGCGGTTGTAAAGCATAAAACCGGCGAAACTCTGCTTAGGATCGATTCCTGCCTTGAAGTAATCGCCACCCACCGACCTCGGATCCTTTGTATCGCCGTGACAGCCTACGCCTTGAAGGTAAGTGCCGCTCGAGGTAGTAGTGCTGGGGCCGAATTCGCATCCCAGATCACCAGTAAATGAAAAGGCCATTTTGTCCAGCGTCCGCTCAGGATGGTCATAATATTTGATCTCGACGCTGTCGTCGGTGTGAATGCGCCCGCGGTTCGGGATGTAGAGGTCATCGTGGCCGAGACCGTAATTGTTCGAAATCACGTTGATCCACGGCTTCGGGGTCCACTTGATCTGCCCGCCGATACCCTTCCTTGAATTGGCGGACCCATACGATTGCCAACCGTTGATCAGCCACGGCTCAATCTTCAGGTGTGGATTGGGAAAGATCTGCACACGCAAGCCCTCGAAGTACCAAGGGGTGTTGGAGGAAACATAGGACGGCTGGTAAGCCCAGTTGTCGAAGTTGTAGTAACTGAACAGGCCGATGTATGACAAGAAGATTCCTGCGTCAATGTTGATTCCGTTCAACGCATTGATGTGATATCCCCCATAGGCCTCCGCCAGGTAGCGATAGGCGGTATTGAGGTCCCATTGGCCCTTCCCAGTGGACGGATCATTTCGTGGAGTCGTAGCAGAATACATGCCGAACTGCGTCATAAGCCGGGCGCGAACGTTGTCATAATGAAAGTCGCCGCCTAGACCGAGCTGCTCCAACTGGATTTCGTTGCTGCGGAATATTTCACTCGAGCCGCCAATGGTGTTGTCGACGGGCTTGTTGAAGTCGTACGTGTATGTAGTGTCGACGCGAATTTCCGGGGTGAAGAATTTGGAATCGAAAGCCAGGTCTTTGTTGCGAGGATTGCCGTTCAGCCACGTCCAGTCCCAATCGGAAAACGGATCGATTTTGGCTTTTTTCTCCGGGGCAGAGGCCGATGTGGCCGATTCAGATTCAGACTTCGCCAGCGCTATGGTTGGCGTGGCAACGGCAGGCTGGCTTGTTGCAACTGCCGGCGCAACAGAGGGGATCGGTGCTGCCGCACCTCTCGCTTTCAATTCCGCCTCGAGTTGTTCGATCCGTGCCTTCATCGCCGCCAGCTCTTTCTCAATAGCGGGTATTTCCGGATCTGACGAGGGCGCGGTCTGCGCAGGGCTGCCATTCTCAGTTGCCTTATCATGCGATTCGTCGGCAGTCGACTCCCGGAGAGCGCCAAACGTCGATTTCGCGTCTGATTGACTGGGGCTTTGAGCAGCGCAGACGTCAATCGAAAAGGAAAGCCCCAGGACTATGGCCATTGCCCCGGTTGAGGTTGCCAAAATATTCCACAAGAGGATTCTCATGAATGCTATCTCCGGAGTATTTAAAGTGATTGCAGTTGCCCGCATTCGGCGTGATCGCAAAGCAACATATCCCGGTTGCTGTGGAGCAACCGCTTAACGTTTTCGGGATCACTCAATTAGATCGGGAAATGCATAAAGATCACGTAAGTGATGCATATGCGGTCCATAAGGGTACCTTAAGGATGAGCCGACCGGGATTCTCCGAGTACCGGCGAGAAATCGCTAACGGAAGAACTCCACAGGTTTCTCGGCACAGGAAGTTGCGCTTTGAGCCTGTCTCATCGTGTCGATTCCGGTTCGAAGTGACCGGGGTACATAGCCTTAGCCCAACGTGCTGGGCGATAATGGAGAAACTGCCGATCTGACAAAGTGGGGGTCAATGGAACCAGAGAGCTTAAGTTTGGAACTGAATCATCGTGAGGCCGGAGAGGACTTTTCCGGCTCGGCGCGGAAGGCCTCCGATGTTCTACCCCTTGAGGAAATCGCACACTTGGCGGCGGAAGAGGGCCAACCCGCCCAAACCCTGATGAATGTAGTGGCCCTGATCGCCAAACGATTTCAGACCGACGTCTGCTCAGCCTATTTGCTGGAACCAGATCGTGCGAATCTGGTGCTGGCCGCGACCATTGGTCTTCGGCGGGAGTGTATCGGGCAATTGAGGATGGGAATTCATGAAGGACTCGCCGGGTTAGTGGCGGAGCAGGTTAGGCCAGTAGCTGTCGAGCAAGCCCAGAAGCATCCGCGCTTCAAATATTTCGCGGAGGTGGGAGAAGATTCTTATCAATCCTTCCTTGGCGTGCCGTTGATCGAGCGCGGAGTCCTACAAGGAGTTCTGGTGGTTCAGACCAAAGAGCCGCGCGTGTTCCACGACGAAGAGATTCGCATGCTGAGTGAAGCGGCTGCACAGGTAGCGCCAGTGGTCAGCGAGGCGCGCACTGTCGATCGTTTTATCGCTCCTTTGCAGGAAAGACTTTGGGCGCTAGCCCGGAACCTTTGGTGGAGCTGGGATAACGACGCTGCTGGGTTGTTTCGCGAACTTGATCCCGTCCTCTGGAGAGATCTGAATCAAAACCCAATTTCTCTTTTGGCCGAGCTTTCTCTGGGAAAACTGCAAAGCCGCGCAGCAGAACTGGTATTGCATGGTCGCGTCAATTATGCATACCGGCGAATGCAGGAATATCTTCACGCCGATCGAACATGGGGAACACGTCATGCAGGCGTGTTGCGACCCGGACCGGTCGCATATTTTTCCGCAGAGTTCGGCATTCACGAATCTCTTCCGGTTTATTCGGGGGGGCTCGGCGTGCTCGCGGGAGATCACATCAAAAGCGCATCCGATCTAGGGATTCCGCTGGTCGGTATCGGCTTGTTTTATGGACAGGGATATTTTCGTCAGCGGCTCGACCGCAACGGCTGGCAACAGGAGGAATATTCGCCAACCGATGTGACGCAATTGCCTCTGGAAGTCGCAATCGGCAAGAGCGGCGCACCGGTTGTCGTAAGCATCGAAACCAGAAAAGGCCCGGTTCACGCCAAAGTGTGGCGCGCGGCGGTGGGACGCTGTGACTTATTTCTCCTCGATTCCGATGTCGCGGAAAACTCGCCCGAAGATCGCAGCCTCACTTCCCGACTGTACGGCGGCGACTCCCGCGCCCGAATACGCCAGGAGTTACTGCTCGGAGTAGGCGGCTTCCGCGCGCTCAAAGCGATGGGGATCGCACCCGGCGTACTTCATTTGAATGAGGGCCATTGCGGGTTCGCAGTGCTGGAAGCCATGCGCTCGCGCATGGAAGAAGAAGGGATTCGCTTTGATGCGGCCGTTTCGCGAGTTTCACGCGAGGTGATTTTTACCACACATACGCCAGTCCCAGCCGGCCACGATCGCTTCGAAACCGACCTCGTGGAAGAGCACCTCGGTCCGCTGCGCGACGCACTTGGACTCTCGCAGGATAGCCTGATGGGACTGGGACGCGAAAAGCCCAGCGACTCTCAGGAAACATTCTGCATGACAGTCCTCGGCCTTCGCCTGTCACGTTATGCCAATGCAGTGTCTGCGTTGCATGGCGAGGTCTCGCGCGCCATGTGGACTGGCCTCTGTCCGGGAAAGCCGGAGGACGAAGTTCCAATCGGTCATATTACGAATGGCGTCCATGTTCCATCCTGGCTGGCGCCGCAAATGTTTCGACTTTACGACCGCCACCTTGGCACCAACTGGCACCAACACAGCAGCGACGCCAAGATTTGGGAAGGCATCGAGAGTGTGGACGACGGCGAACTTTGGGAAACTCACCTCAGTCTTAAGTCTCGTCTTCTCGAATTCATTCGTCGACGCGCCATCGATCAAGCCAAGTATCGCAGCGAACCGCTCGAAGTATTGCAGCGGATGGCCCGCGTCCTGAGCCCGGATGCCTTAACCATCGGATTCGCGCGTCGTTTTGCCACCTACAAGAGAGCTAACCTGATTCTGCGGGATATTGAAAATCTGGCGTCGATGGTCAACGATCCCAAGCGGCCAGTGCAGTTTGTCTTTGCGGGCAAAGCTCATCCGAATGATGAGCCGGGAAAGCGGCTGTTGCAGCAGATTGCGGAACTCACCCGCAATCTGCGTTTCGGCGACAAGTTTATTTTCGTCGAAGATTACGACATCAATGTTGGCCGTTATTTTGTGCAGGGCGTAGACGTTTGGCTGAACAATCCGCGGCGGCCTTTCGAAGCCTCGGGCACCAGCGGTCAGAAGGTCGTGTTGAATGGTGGATTGAATCTATCCATTCTCGACGGTTGGTGGGCGGAAGCTTATGACGGCATGAATGGATTTGCGATCGGAAACGGACGCACACATTCCGATGTCAACGTCCACGATACCCGCGATGGTGAAGATTTATATCGCGTGCTGCGCGAGGAAGTCATTCCTCTTTATTACGAGCGCGACCGCGACGGCCTGCCGCGGGGCTGGATCAAGCGCATGAAGCGAACCATTCGCACTCTCGGCTGGCGCTTCAATGCCGACCGCATGGTCATGGATTACACCTTGAAGTGCTACATTCCCGCCGCGGGAGGGACTTCAAGCGAGATGCGATCTGCATGGTGATTTAGCCGGTCAAATCTCAACTCGGGTTTGCTGATTCCAGGATCTTCAGGTCGTCCAGCAAGGCCTGGGAAACCTTCTTTTGATGCTCTGACGACAGCTTTTTGCCTTGCGCTGTGAGATAGAAAGTATCGATCGCCATCTGCCCTTCCGTATCGATCAACGCGATTTCGATATTGCATCGCTCGCGCGAAAGACAAGAACTGATGCGGTGCAAAAGACGAGGGCGGTCCTGGGCGATGACTTGCAGCAAGGTGCTGGTCGATGAGCATTGATCATCAAAATCGACACGAGTCTCCACCACAACCTTGACCCGCATATTCTTCTCCGCCCGTTGACGATCACGGAGCATTTTGTCGAGATCTGCCTTACCGGCAATCACCGCCGCGATGTTGTCCTTGAACCGTTGCCACTCCGAAAGGTTCAATTCCAAAGTCCGGAAGCGGTCGGTGAAATGCAACGAGTCGACGACCACGCCAGCTTGGTTCGAGAATGCGTTGGCCTTCACGATGTTCATGCCCCACGCCGCAAGAACTCCGGTTAAGGTCGCGAACAACGACGGACGGTCCTGTGTCACCAGCGTGAGTTCATACCAGTGCCGCCCGCGTTTGAGGTCGATCTGCACTGAGCCCGGAGTCAATGCCTGCGCCATTTCCAAATGCCGCATCACTTCTTCCGCTGAGTGAACCTGCAAATATCGTCGCGGAAATCCTTCGACGAACTCCTTAAATCTGGCGCCTGTAACGGGGGCAAGGCTGCGCAGACGCGCCAATTTTTCATCGCCGTCATTGCTGTGCACCCGATGATCGGCGCTGCGGTTCAGGTAATTAGCGGCGCCGATATAAAGCTGCCAGACGTTTTCCGCCTTCCATGGCGTAAGTGCTTCCGGGTTGACCGCCTTAATGTCGGCATAAGTAAACAGGCACAACATTTTCAGACGCTCCGGAGTTCCAATTTTTTCCGCAAAGGCTGCGACGGTTTCAGGATTGAAAATGTCCCGCCGCAACTGCGCCGACATTTCCAGGTGATTCTCGATGAGAAACAACACTCCTGCTCTTTCCTGCGGATCAACATCGAGGCGGTCGAGACAGCGGTTCGCAATCTCGAGACTTGAGGTCACGTGGTTGCCGCCGGGCGCACCTTTGCCGGTGTCATGCAGCAACAGAGCGAGATAGAGCAATTCCGGATCCTCGAGTTCGCTCAGCAGTTCGGCGTAGCGTTGATCCCACTCCGATTTCGACTGATTCAACTTGTGTAAGCTCTCGATCGCCAGAAACGAATGCTCATCCACGGTAAAGCGATGATAGAAATCTCGAATCACCAATGAATCAATCGGCTTTAACTCCGGCAACAGCAACGTAAGCAGGCGCAGCGCATGCATGGCTCGCAAAGCCTCAGCCGCGTGGGGCTGCAATAGAGTTTCTTGCAGGTAAAGCCAGAGTTCGGTCCCTCGCGGCGGGGCAACGGCCATCGCCGGAAGAGCCTGTTCGATGCGGTACTCCGTAGTCGTGCTCAACTTCAGGCCATGGACCGCCATAAAATGAAACAGGCGGAGAAGAAGTTCGGGGTCTTGTAACGACGAGGACTGCTGCAAAAAAATCAGACCGTCGACCACGGAAAAATCTGTATTTGCGGTTTTGGATTTCCAGCCCTGAAATTGTCGCCGCAGCGATGACCACGATTCGGGAATCTCCTCCACCAATTGCAGGACGGTTCGCTGCACAGCGCGCGCGTGCCCGAAGTAAATTCGCATCCAGTCGGCAGCGGACAGATCGGGCAAATCGAGGGCGCCAATCTTGCGAACAGCCGCTTCATCCTGAGCCTCCCAACTTAGAGAGTTATCGTCGTGGCCCTGGCGGAGATGAAGAAAACATCGCGCCGCCATCAGAAACTCGATCGCTGCATCCAGTTTCTTGCGCACCGGCGCGCGCAACGAACTCACTTGAGGCCAGTCGCCGAGCTTACTCATTGCGGAAATCGTCGCCATCCAACAGGCCACGTTGGAATCTCGAAGTCCGCCGGGAGATTCTTTCAGGTTTGGCTCGAGATGAAAGACCGTCTGTCCGAACTTGGTATGGCGAGCATGTGTCACTTCAGCCAGGCCCTCCAACAGTGCCTTCGCTTCACGCGCCACCATCCGGGGAATCACCTTGCCATGCAACCGAAAAAAGAGATCACGACTGCCGAGCAAGAAGCGGCAATCGAGAAGCGAGATCGTAAACTCGGTGTTGTTCGGATCGAAGTGGTCACACTCGGCCAGCGTGCGCGTGGCTGGACTCAACTTCAGTTTGAGGTCCCAAAGCTCCTGCGAAAAGCGGCGAATCGCATCTTTGTTTTTCGCCTCACTCTCGCGGTCGGGATGAAGAAACAGGAGATCGATATCGGAGTACGGGAACAGCCAGCCGCGCCCAAATCCGCCTGTCGCCACCAGTGCCAGGCCGCCCGATTCGAGTTGCTGCGGGGAAATATATTCCACCCACAAGCGTTTCAGAATTTCTTCAACCAGCAGTGTCCGCTGGGCGAGCGCCTCCCTGCCATCTCCATTTGCAGCGAACTTTTTTGCAACGAGTGCCGACTCGTCGGCGAGAAAACTGCGCAGTTCACTGATTAATGGGGACGCTGCTGTCATGCGTTGATGCACTCATGGAGAAAACCTGCGTGTCTCTGAATCTAGAGAGCTCCCTCGCCGCGCTCATCATTGCGAATGCGAATGGCCTCATCGATCCGCGACAGAAAAATCTTTCCGTCTCCAATCTTGCCCGTGCGAGCGGCGGCGACGATGGCTTGCACAGCTTTCTCCACCATGCCATCGGCCAGAACCACCTCCAACTTCGTCTTAGGAATCAAATCGACACTGTACTCGCGGCCACGGTAAACCTCGGTGTGGCCTTTCTGTCGCCCATGGCCACGTACCTCGCTAACTGTCATGCCCTCGACGCCAATTTCCTGTAACGCGTTTTTCACCGATTCCAGCTTGGAGTTCTGGATGACCGCTTCGAGCTTCGTCATAGTGTCATTCTCAAATGGACGTCTGGCGACCCAGATCAATTGTGTCAAGGCATTGTGCCTACACTAACTTCCCTTCGCTCCGTGAAGCAAGTCCGGAATGCAAAATGTTCCTCCCTGTAGCGCTGTCCGTCCGCTGAACGCAATGCGCTCACTTTACCGTTTTATGGGTTTTCTACGGAAATTGAAACTATTTATCGCTGTAATCGGATTTTGTTGTTTAGCAAATAACGGAGGCTGAAAGGTGACCTGTCGAAAAACTCAAAATGTTCACGGCCTCGCGGCGGTGCGACCGGCAGCGTAGAGGGAAATCATAATCGGCATATTCTCAAGCAGAAAATGAAGATGGATTCGAGGTGTGTTGGGGCGGGCATGAATCGTATAGTCGCCGCCCCGCACAACCGACGGCAGGGAAAGAAGGCACCCGTCCCCGAGGCCCGGAATTTTGTGTTTGAAATTGCCCGCGACCATATTGCAGATTTCGCCCATGGCATCGGCGATGCTGGAGTTGGCCTCTGCCAGGTTGATGCCCAGCATTCTCGACGTTATAAGAGCGGCAGCTTCATCCTCGCAGCGGAAGCTCATTACCCCGGTCAGCAGTCCAGCCAGCCCAATCATCGCAGTCACGCTGGAAATCGCTGCCGACGGGCGTTGCGGCACGCTCAACTGTATGTTTACCATCTGTGTAAACACTTCTCTTGTCGCCACTTCCATAATCGGTAGCCAATCTTCGAGCTGCTCCGGTTCGCACGCAATCGCCTGTTCGAGTTTCATGAAGGTCCGATGAAAGGTACATCGGCAAGGAAAAGGCCGGACTTTAGGAGTGCCCACTCGAAGATCTCAGGAGCAGCACAGATGTCCCGAAGCGACGGAGCCAAGTCAAGCAGGCTCCGTTCGCCGGAAACGACCGCCCTCCCCCCCAGCGGCGTGACGTTTCCCCCTCGGGATCGGTCGCTCACCGGCCCCCTGGCCGGGGATGCGCTCTAAACGCGCGCTTTCTCCGGTAAGCTGGACTACAAACTTATAGTGCGAACCGGCGGCTAAACGTTGCAGCAGCCATCGAAAATTCTGCTCTCGGCGGGAAGAAAATATCTGCAACCCGAAATATATTTTCAGGAAAATCCGGGCCTACGCTGGAATAGAATGGCGGTTTACCCAATGATTTCGCTGACCACCATGATCGAGGCGTCGAAAAAGTGGGAAGGGCATGTGGTCGCGGGAAAGTTTACGCTCCGCCAATGGTTGGGCGGATCGGATCATAGCGCCGTATTCCTCACCGAACGAAACGGCAAAGAAAAGGCTGCTATCAAGCTGATTGCCGTACCGGACCACCAGCCCAACCATGGCGATGAAAACCGGCTTTCGCGTTGGGCCGCAACCTCCAGAATTTCTCATCCAAACCTGATCCGCCTGTTTGAATTCGGACGCTGCCAGGTCGAAGAAGAGCCTTTTCTTTTCGTAGTCATGGAATATGCGGAAGAAGACCTCGGGCAAATCGTTCCACAGCGTCGACTGGATCCGGCAGAAGTCGCGGAAATGCTGCCTCCGATTGTCGAAGCTCTGTCTTTCCTCCACGAACAGGGATTCGTGCACGGTAGCATCAAACCCTCAAACGTCTTCGCGGTGGACAATCACGTGAAGATCTCCGCGGACAATCTTCACAATATCGGCGAAACTGCCGAACTCAAGAATGGTGGCTATAGCGCGCCCGAGGCTGCTTCTGCCTTGTCACCGGCCGCGGACGTTTGGTCAGTAGGCGCGCTTTTGATCACCGTTCTTAGTCAACAGGAACCGGGTGAACAAAAGCTCGAAGCAGTTCCTGATCCTTATCGCACGATTGCACAGCGTTGCCTAAAACCGAATCCAGAGCAACGTTGCAATCTAAATGAGATTCTGCCCAGAACACGAGCGCAAGCGACAGAGCAGCAGGAAGACACAAACCGGAAACCCAAACCACAATGGGTTTGGCTGGCTCTTCTCGCCGGCGTCATAGTTCTGACCTTACTTGTTATTAGACTGAAGGCGCACCGGCAAAGCACAACTTCAGAAGTACCCGTGACGACCGCCCAACCGGCTACATCTCAATCTTCGCCAATCGCGCCTCCAGCATCTGCACCGCAAGGAACCCGACATGGGAGCGTGCTGCATCCGGTTCAACCGGAAGTCTCCCGGCAGGCACAGAATACGATTCACGGCAGAGTAAAGGTCGTCGTCGAAGTAACAGCGAATAATTCCGGAGACGTGACCGCGGCAAAGTTAGTATCTCCCGGACCGAGCCGCTATTTTGCTGCGAAAGCCCTCACGGCTTCGCGAGCATGGAAATTCACCCCGCCACAAACAGACGGCCAACCCTCGCCCAGCACATGGACGCTCCGCTTCGAATTTGGCCGCGGATCTACCCAGGTTATTCCTAAAGAAACCAACCCTTAGCGAACTGCCGTTGAATCACTGTCTTTATCTCTGCTCTTGCCGAGTTTCCAGATGATCTGCCGCAACATCCCCAGCAATAATTCCGCATCGCCTTTCTGCATTCGGAGTCTCCGGATCACCCGTCGCACCGCGCCATGAAACGATTTCGATGTATTCAGCTTGGGATATTCGCTGGCGCGCAGCGCTTCGAGCAAAGTGTCAGTGATTCGTTCGATATCTCCTGACAAGGCAGGCGATCCCGCTCTCGGCTCAATTGTCAACTCAGGATCGCGAGCCAATTCGTACAGGCAAATCGCTACCGCCTGACCGAGATTCATGGAGCAGTGATCCTCTCGCGTAGGGATGTGCATCAGCCAATGGCAATGGCTCATCTCCACATTTGAAAGCCCAAATTTCTCCGAACCAAAAAGCAGTGCACATCTTTCACCTGCAGCCAGGTGGCAGCGAATCGAATTCACCCCATTTGTCACCGGTACCAGATCATGCTGCACGTCACGATGCCGAACCGCGGTCGTACCCACAACGAGTGAACAGTCCGCGACCGCGTCTGCCAGAGTTTTGTAGACTTCAGCTCTCGCCAGGGTTTCCGCCGCTCCCACCGCGGAACGAGCGTTAAGAAACGCGATCTCGTAGGGGTTCACCAACCGCAAGCGAGAGAACCCAAAATTGCTCATGGCCCGAGCCGCCGCTCCGATATTGAGTGGATTGCGGACATCCACGAGAACGACGTCAAGCCGGTCAAACTCAACAGAGGTGAGCAAGATAGAGTTATTCTACGGCAGGTTTGGCGCGTTCCCCTGCGGCTCGAAGCCATTTTCCAGCTTCAAAAACCTGTAGCACGCCGGCTGCCGCACTGACTTTTTACCTCGACGTGGAAATGTAAAATATTTGTCAAACAGCAGCGCCCGCAACGGAAAAGGATCAAAAACGTTGTAAGCTTCATCTGACTTGGGGGATTTTACCTACGTCGCTCTGGTTCTTATCAAGGATGGCTTTCCATGGGGCAAATTGCAACGCCAGCGAGCACAGCCAGATTGGCTGATCCAATCACCAACGTACGTCCGATGGGCAGAATCCTCATCGTGGAGGATGACCCTTCGGTACAGAAGGCCCTGAAGCGCCTGTTCGAAACCGAAGGTTACACAGTCGAGGTTCAGGGAAATGGAAAGTCGGCGCTCGAAAGCTTTCAAGCCGCCCCGCCCGCAGTCATCATCCTCGATTTGCGCCTACCCAAGCTTTCCGGTAGCGATCTCTGCAAGGAGGTTAAAACCCAGGCCCCCGCACTGCCGATCGTCGTTCTGAGTGCGACCACGGACGTTTCTGATAAAGTCCTTCTTCTCGAACTAGGCGCCGACGACTATGTAACCAAACCTTTCAGTCCCAGGGAGCTTTTAGCAAGGGTTCGCGCTGCCTTGCGCCATACTTCGAGAACGGCAAGCGTCAGCTTAGTGAGCTTCGATGGCATCACCATCGACTTCAAGAAAATGGAAGTCCTGCGTGAAGGCAAGCCGGTGGTCCTGACCGCACAGGAGTTTAAGACACTGCAGTTCATGGTGCAGAACACCGATCGCGTTATCAGCCGTGATGAGCTTCTGAACGAAGTCTGGGGATACCAGAATTACCCCTCTACCCGCACCGTAGACAATCACATTTTGAAGCTGCGGCAGAAACTGGAACGCGACCCTGCCAGTCCAGTACACTTCCGCACCGTGCACGGAATGGGCTATAAGTTCGTGCGCTGAACTCCCTTGGACCTCACATCCGAATCCGCACTGCAAACGCTCAAGCAGCCGGGAACCGCCCTTGTGCACCGAACACGGTTGCGAACCCGGTTGCGCACACGCTTTCTTCTCTCCATGCTGATCATCACCGCCGGCCTCACAGCGGTGAGCCTGCTCGTGGTGCGGCACAGCGTCGAACAACATGTGCGAGATGGGATTGTCCAGGACCTGCGAAACTCTGTCACCACCTTTCAAAATTTCCAGCACGACCGCGAAGTCATGCTAACCCGCTCGGCGGAACTGGTCGCGGATCTGCCGATCACGCGATCGATCATGACATCCCATGACCCGGCCACGATTCAAGACGCTTCACAGGCAGTATGGCAACTAACCGGGAGCGATCTGTTTGTGCTGGCCGACCGGAATGGAAAAATCGTCGCCCTGCACACGAAATCTCCCGGCTTTACCACGGAGGCGGCGCAGAGTTTTTTCGAGCGGTCGCTCAATGAGGAAGATTCCAGTCACTGGTGGTATGGCGCGAACCATCTCTATCAATCGTTCGTTCAGCCAATCTATTTTGGTTCCAGAACCGAAGGTCCCCTGCTCGGCTTCTTGATCGTGGGCTACGGAATCGACGACCGCCTGGCGCAAGAAGTAAGCAAGGTTTCGGCCAGCCGGGTCGTTTTCTCTTATGGCGATGAAATCGTCGCCACGACGCTTACGCCGGAGCAGGCACAAAGCCGTGGAGTACGCGCCTTTGAAGCAGCCTCGCCGCAAAACGGTCCTCGAGACGTGGAGGTAGGGCGCGAACTTTTCCTGGCAACCTCCCTCGATCTTTCCAGCCAACAACAGACCCCGGTGCGCCTGACCGTGTTGGGATCGTACGATCAGGCCGCGAAGTTTCTCGGCAATTTGAATCGCCTGCTTTTCTTGCTTGGACTGACAGCTGTCCTAATCGGCAGCGGCCTGGTTTTTCTGATCTCTTACACGTTTACTCGCCCGCTCTTCAACCTCGTAGAGGGCGTACGCGCGCTGGAGAACGGAGATTATCACCATCCACTCGATCCCCGGGGAAGTGACGAGGTTGCGGAGTTGACGGTTGCCTTCGATCGCATGCGGTCAAGTCTCCTGAAAACGCAACAAGCCTTGATCGAGTCCGAGCAGTTGGCCACCATCGGCCGCATGGCCAGTTCCATCACGCATGATCTTCGTCACTCTCTCGCCGCCATTGTCGCCAACTCGGAATTCTTGTGTGACGGACGGCTGACGAATGCCCAACGCGAGGAGTTATACGAAGAAGTCCGCATCGGTGTTAAGCAGATGACGGACCTGATCGATTCTCTACTGGAATTTGCCCGCACCAGAGAATCGCTCACCCCCAGTTATTCCAGCATCTCCGAGACGGTTCATCGTGCCATGCAGGCCGTGTTGCTCCATCCCCGGCATCAAGGAACGCGTGTCGAAGTCGAAACCAATGGCCAGAACCTGGCATGGTTCGACCCGCGCAAGCTGGAGCGGGCCTTGTACAATCTTTTGCTGAATGCGTGCGAAGCCGCTCCCACCAGTGAAGGACGAGTTCGAGTCGCCGTAGGGCATACCGGATCTGCACTCACCATCTCGGTTTTTGACAATGGTCCCGGGATCGCCGAAGAAATTCTCGACAAGCTTTTCCACCCTTTTGTGAGTTATGGCAAAGAGAATGGCACAGGGCTAGGACTGACCGTGGTGCAGAAAATTGTGCAGGACCACGGCGGCGAGATTGCCATGGAACGCACCGCAGACGCGCAAACAGTTTTTCGTATTACAATCCCCGGTCGCTCGATTCAGGGCTATGGAGAGGACAGCGACAACAAGCTGTCGTCCCATCCATTGGTATTTAAGAGCGATCGAACCGGTGAAAAGTCAATTCGACATTCGGAAACGTGATCCGCCATCGGCAACTGCCCGGCGGCACCGCAATGTTTACAGGAGATGTGTGTGAAACGCCTATGGTCCCCTGCGCTGTTTTCCAGCGCCAT
This sequence comes from Candidatus Sulfotelmatobacter sp., assembly GCA_036490235.1. GTDB lineage: Bacteria > Acidobacteriota > Terriglobia > Terriglobales > Acidobacteriaceae > Sulfotelmatobacter. The sequence continues at coordinate 80,801 of DASXEG010000088.1, forward strand.
CGCAATCGCCTCCGTCCTACTTTCAAGCCTTATCTGCGCCGCACAACAGAGCACGAGCGGCACGACGTCTGGCACCGATACGAGCGTGCGTGAACTCGGCGCCCAGGTGAGCGAGTTGCGCGCCGTGATCGAGCAGATGCGCGCCGAAAATGCCCAGTCGCGCGAGGAGATGCAGGAGCTGCGCCACGAACTGCAGGACACGCGTAAGCTTCTAGCTCCAGTCGCTGCCGCAATGAACCAGGCAGCTTCGCCGGAGTCGGTGCATCCGGGAGAACCCTCAACGCCCGCGTCCGAACCTTCACAACCGGGTCGTCAGACTGCCAATGCCGGTCTGGGTGATCGCGTTCAGAAACTTGAGGAGTCGACTCAACTGCTTACCTCGAAAGTTGACGAACAGTATCAGACAAAAGTGGAAAGCGCGGCCAAGTACCGCGTTCGGCTCTCAGGCATCGTGCTGATGAATGCATTTCGCAACGTAGGCGCTTCCGACAACCTGGACTTTCCCAACTACGCTCAACAGCCCGCGCCCGGAATCACTTCCCAAGCCAGCTTTGCAGCGACCCTTCGACAGAGCGAAATTGGACTGGAAGTCTTTGGCCCCACTCTCGCAGGAGCGAAGAGCTCGGCGAATGTTCAACTCGACTTCGCTGGCGGATTTCCCGCCGCGCCCAATGGTGTCAACTTCGGTATCGCACGCCTGCAAACAGCAAGCGTGCGTCTGGATTGGAAGGATACGTCTCTCATCGCAGGCCAGGATTCTCTTTTCGTTGCGCCTAACTCACCCACCTCCTTTGCCTCATTGGCAACGCCCGCTTTCGACAATGCCGGCAATCTCTGGGGATGGACGCCCCAGCTCCGCATCGAACGTCGTTTCGATCTCTCAGATCAGCAAACGCTGACGTTTCAGGGAGGGATCCTCGACAATCTCGACTGGCAACCGCCAGCCAGGCAGTACACGTACTTCCGAACGGCACAAGCAGGCGAGACATCCGGCCAGCCTGCGTACGCGGCTCGCACTGCCTGGTCACGTCCCGTGTTCGGTCATCCGCTGACGGTTGGAGTCGCCGGATACTTTGGCCGCCAGAGTTGGGCCTGGGATCACTACGTTGATGGATATGCTGCCATGACGGACTGGCAAATTCCCGTAGCGCGGCGCTTGCTACTGTCAGGAGAATTCTATCGAGGCCGCGCCGCGGGCGGATTGGGCGGAGCCATCGGCCAACCAATCGTATATGGAGCGAATCCTGCCAATCCGAATGCGCCAATTCGTGGGCTGAATTCAGCCGGAGGATGGAGCCAGCTGAAATTTCAGCTAACGCCAAAACTCGAACTGAATGCCGTCTATGCGGAAGACGACGCCTTCGCCGGAGATATCCGCGGTTTCGCTATCGACGCCAACAACTTTGGAGAGATCCTCGGCCGCAACCGCGGCGAGCTGGGCAATCTTGTTTATCGTCCAAGATCGGATTTGCTGTTCTCGGCCGAATTCCGCCGGCTGCACACGTTCCCGATTTATGATCCGGCGAGCGTAACCAATCAAGTCAGCCTTTCCATGGGGATACTATTTTGAAAATGCTCTTTCGTGATCGCTATCGAAACGTCATAAAGATCACGTTTTGCCTCCTCCTTCTGTACGCGGTGGCAAGAGCAGACGATCTCGACCTGAAGAACGTCGATCTCAAGGGTAAAGTCCAGCTCACGCGCAGTGGGCATCGCCTGAAAGATGATTCGAAACTTGTTGTTTGGCTTACACCTCTGGGAAATACCCCAGCGCCTGCAAAGCCGCAACAGGAACCCTCACAGATTCCGCAACTCGTTCAGAAGGACAAGAGCTTTCAACCCGAGCTGCTGGTTATTCCGGCGGGCGGCAAGGTCGAGTTTCCCAATCACGATCCTTTTTTTCACAATGTCTTTTCGTTGTTCGATGGCAAGCGGTTCGACCTTGGGCTTTACGAAAGCGGCACAACAAGATTCGTTACCTTCGACAAGCCGGGGATTTCTTTCGTCTTCTGCAATATTCACGCCCAGATGCACGCCGTCGTCATCGCCTTGCAAACGCCCTATTACGCGATCTCCGATCGAAGGGGCGAACTCGACATTCGAAATGTAGCCCCGGGCCGCTACCAGATGCATGTCTTTCATCCCTCGGTATCGCCGGAGGAGTTGCGCGCAGCCGAGCATGAGATCACGGTGACGCCGCACGATGGTTTCCTGGGAAATTTGAACCTGGCCGAATCCGATCTCGAAGTGGCGCACCAGAACAAGTACGGAAGAGACTATGACCGCCCGGACCCGAATAATCCGGCGTATGCACGGCCATAGTCTTCTTCCTTCTGAATCAGCATCCTCCCGAGTCAGCCGGTCTTGCGGATCGAGCAAAATTAAGAAAGGCGTGCCGTTTAGCACGCCCTTCCCGCCTCTGACCTTCACTTGGGTTTTACATCACCCTGCCGACCACGTAAAAATTAGCGATCCAAAACTATCGATGACCACCGCCCGAATGCCCTCCACCGCTCGCGTGACCACCGCCGGAGGAATGTCCCCCGCCGTAGCTGGGCGCGCTGTGAGATCCACCGCTGTAACCCCCATAGCTTCGGCTTCCGCCGTTTCCGTAACCGGAAGAACCTCGAGACCCACCGTAGCTGCCATACGACCGCGGCTGCACGATGGGCTGATGCATGTTCAGTTGCGGACGCGAATAGCCGCTCCGCCCATAGCCGCCCGAACCGTATTCACCACGCGAGTAACTCGAACTCGGGGCTGTGCGATTCCAATAACTTCCACTTTCGCCGCTGCGTCCGTAAGCCTCACCTCCGCCTTCACGCCCGGCAGGTTCTCCGGCGCGCGAATTAGATTCGCCGCTGTGCGATGGGGGCGTAAATGAACTCCAGCCATTGCGGCTCGACGTCCCCCGATTCGGAGAGCCGGACTCAGGCCGATTGGAAAAAGCGGTCGAGTTGCTAACTCGGCCCGACTCACCGTTCACGCCTCGGTTCGCCGAGTTATTCGTCTCCCGGCCCGACGCAGGCGTACCGGCGCTCGGCTTGCTGAAGTTGCCGGTTGCAGCACGCGATTCAGTTCCCGCCGAGCGGCTTCCAGCGCTCACCGGACTGAAATGGCTCTGCTGCATGGACTGTTGCAAATGAGCCGTCTCTCGCTGAAACGACTCCGGCCGCGATGCACTATGCGTTCCCGCAAAATGCTCACCGACAGTGTTATGGATAGTCGAAGGCGAAGCCGCGCGTCCGCTCGCCGAAAGACTTGCATGCGTCGGCGTAACCGGCATACCTCCAGTCATCATGCGAGCATTGCTTAACTGCTCGCGCGTAGCCGCAGTCGCAGTAACGTGCCCTGCTCCAAACTGCCCGGCACGCACGGTCGAGAGCCCGCCACTGATATGCGAATCGTTGATATGCGCAATGTTCGAGAACCGCGTTCCCGCATGCAGCGGCGCGAACCCACCAAAGCGGCCAACTTCACCGAATCGCCCGAAGCCAACTACACCGAAACGGCCCCCATATCCACCCCACCACGGATGGAACCAGTCACAAGGTCCAAGTGGCAGCCAGCCGAATCCACCCCATCCGCCCCAGCCGAAGCCGAGTCCCCAACCGCCGCCGAACCCAAAGAACGAGACATACGCAGGCGACCAGAACGGACGATAAAATCCCGCGCCCCAAACCGGCCCCGGCCACCATCCCCAACCGCCGTTCCACGACAACCAGCGTCCGTAGTGGTATGGAGCCCAGCCCCAAGGCTCGTAGCCAACCCACGTCCAACCGTAGTAAGGCTCCCAAGTCCAATTGCCATCGCGATACGGAGCCCAACCTTCGGGCTCATTTGGCACCCAGACCTGGCCGTAGTCCGGCACGTTCTCCCACTGGCCATTGGCATCCAGATCTTCGGAACCCACGTAATACTTGTCGGTATGCTGCCACGCATTCGCGCGATGAATCATGTGATCGCGCTCCATGCTCCACTGATCGAAGTCGTCGCGCTCTGGAGCTGACGTGATTTTGTATTCGGCATCCTGGGCAGAACCGTGCACGGTCGCCATCTCGCCCTCTTTCAAATCGGCGATTCCCTTCGGAGTCGAAATCTGCGCCGCGCCCTTGCGCACGATCACGACGCTATCGCCATCGGGCCGCACTTCCACACGGTAGACACCATCCTGGTGCGCGGGATGAACCGCAATGTTCGGAGTATCAATCTCAGGCTCCGCCTCGCTCTCCCCGAAAACGGTGTAAGTCGCCACTCCCTGCGCGACCTGAATCTGAATGTACTTCTGCGTGAAGTTCGCAATATTTGCTTGCGAGTTCGACCCGAGCCGCAGAATGTTCGCGTAATCAAGCTGCACTTCGGCGCGGCTGCCGTCGGCCGTCGAAACCTTGTCGCCATTCATGACCGGCTGGTTTGCAATCGCAGCCGACCATGTCCCGGAGTCGCCGCGCTGAGTGGAGACTTCTCCATGAATAAAACTTACGTGTCCCACACCCTGATCAGTCTTAGCCGGTCCCTCGCCGGAAGGTCCGCCGGGTTGCGCTTCGCCCATCTGCGGCGGCTGCCCGGGCTGTTGCCCCGGCTCCGGCGGCGGTCCAGCCTGCTGCGGAGGGGCTTGCGGTTGTCCCATTTCCATAGGAGCTTCGGGTTGCTCCGAAGGCCCGTTCCCCGGTTCCGTCGTCGGAGTCTGCGCGCGCAACATCAGCGCCCCCGCCAACGCAAGAACCAACACCGCCAAAATTCTTATAAATGGGTTTTTCATAGCTGCTCCCAAAACTACTTCTATTTTCTCGACCCCTGAATGATTAAATTGATGCGGATTTACAAAGGCAATTAGGCTGCCAAATCGACACCGGGGCGAGGTAACGTAAAACCTTCATTTTGTTATGGAAGAGGAGATCGGCAATCTATGCACTTCCCATCCTAATCAGCAGCGGTGGTCAGCTTGAGCCAATGTGGTGGTTTTCGGCCAATTGGGTCTGTCAGTTCTCACCATGAATAATGCACTTGGTAGGTAACGACCTTCTCGCCGTCGGGCGGGAGTTGAACATTGAACGCGACTGTTTGAGCGTCGACTTTGCTATAAGAATCGGAGTTCTTGCTGATATCCCAGTTTGACCAGCGATACAAGTGCTCGACGATGCGAACGTCTACAGGTGTGGTTTTGTGGTTTCTGACTTTGATTTCGAAGCTTTCTTCGACCCATCGCGCATTCGAGTCTGCCTTGTAGTTGGTGCGGCGGCGTTCACCGGTCAGGTCGAAGGCGCTGCCGGTGTAAATGCGGAGCATCTCGTCTTTCGGCGTGTGGTCGATTTCGTTCTCGCCGGTGAATTCCAGTTGGCCGTCATCATCACGGCGATAGAAGCGTACCCGGCCTTTCGGAAGCGGCATGCCGAGATGGTTTTCGGAGCTGTTCTTGAACTCCTGCATCACCCACACTTTCGGATTCGATTGGGTGCCGAAGGCTTCCTGATTACGGATGGACTCCGCCGACCAATTTTGGTAGTTCGGTTCGATCTTCCAGCCGTCATAGACGTAAACCGTCTTCGATTTCACTCCCGCAGCGCGAACAAATTCCACTTGCTTGGTTTCACCGTCATGCAGGGTAGTGGGTCGTTCCAGCGTGTAGAGGTGGTATTCGTCGAAGGCTTTCTCGGTGACTTGAGGACCCATATCCGCCCTTCCGTTGATTACAATCGCTTGGGCTGTTCCGTAGGACATTGGACCCGGCTGGATTTTGTTCACGTCTCCGGCCATCAACTTGATGCGTGCATCGCGAAAGGTCTTTCCACACTGATTGTCGAGCGTAACCCAGCCCACCAATTCCAGTTCCGTTCCCTTCGGCGGCGCGACTACGTTATAGCTGGCCTCCCAATTCATGCCTCCGGTCACATAGCTTAGTTCGGCGGTTGCTTTGCCCGGTTTGTCCGTTTCGAGTTCCCAGGAGAGCGTTGGCTTCAAAACTGTGTCATCGGCCAGAGCTGGGAACAAAGGCTGCCCGGGCAGCGAAAACTGCAGCTTGCCGTTCACCTCGATCACAGGCTGGCCCCCTCCCTGTGCATACGCGGCTTGCGCCTGATAGTAGCGCTGACCGTAAGCCGTAGTTGCGTGAGGGACAAATCCGCTGCGAATGATTTTTCCCTGGACGGTGGTTTTATCGGGCTGGAGGAAGTCGATGCTCTTGCCTTCGTAGAGCGAGAGCAGCAGTTGCTCGGAGACGGGATCGTTGCGGTAGTTCTGTTCGAGAATCTGAAGGCGTCTGCCTTCGTCGAGCGAGCGCAGCATCACCGAGTCGGGTTCAAGGTGGCCGGAAATATCTGTGACCTCGACGTGATTTTGGCCAGGTTTCAGGTCGAGCATCAGGCCGTTTCGCACAACCGCGAATTGTTGGTTGTAAATCGTTAGTGCCGGCGAGATCGACGCATCGCTTTTGCTATCTTTACTCTCCGCCCCCGCCACGGGAGCGGGCATGGACTGCAATACCACAACACACACAATCGCCATGAGACTTCGTGCGCTCACGTTCATGTCCACCCCCCCGGAAGCTAATCTCATCCTTTAGACGTTGGGTTGTAAAATTCTTGCAGGAAGAATGTTGCGAGGCGACAGGGAAGGAGACACGCGGGCGCGGTGGTTTTCATGACTCTTGCTCTCCCTCGTCCGAAATTCCGATTTTTGATAGCCGATAACGCAGTGCATTCCGCGACAGGCCAAGAAGGCGCGCCGCCTGACTCTTGTTTCCATTCGCCCGTCGCAACGATTCCCGAATCATCTCATCCTCCCATTGGTCAAGCGTCATTCCTTCGGGAAGAAAGGTGCCCGCGCCATTTGTGGACCGCGCTGGACGCACATCCAAATGAATGTCCTCCACCTTCAGCACATTTCCCTTGGTCAATGCGCACGCTCTTTCAATAATGTTCTGCAGCTCGCGAACATTTCCCGGCCAGTGATAGTTCACCAGAACCTGCATCGCCTCGGGAGTGATTTCATCGACAGGCTTTCCTGATTCTCCGGAGAAACGCGAGATAAACAGATTCACGAGGTCTGGGATATCTTCTTTGCGCTGCCGCAGCGGAGCGATATCAATGGGAACAACGTTCAAGCGATAGTAAAGATCTTCACGAAAGGTTCCCTGCTCCAGCGCCTCTCGCAGATCACGATTAGTAGCTGCAATCAACCGCACGTCAACTTTTATGGTTCGGGTGCCACCCAGCCGCTCAAACTCTCGCTCCTGCAGCACGCGCAGCAGCTTCACCTGTGTGGCAGGCGGCACATCCCCGATCTCGTCGAGGAAGAGTGTCCCTTTATCCGCCAGTTCGAACTTCCCCGGTTTACTCATATTCGCGCCCGTGAACGCGCCCTTGTCATAGCCGAAAAGTTCGCTCTCCAGCAGATTCTCAGGAATCGCCGTGCTGTTGATCTTGATAAACGGCCCCGCCGACCGCCGCGACTTCTCGTGAATCGCGTGCGCGATCAAATCCTTGCCAACTCCGCTTTCCCCTCCCAGCAGTACGGTCGAATTGGTAATCGCCACCCGATCGACAGTCGCCATCACCTCCTGCATCTTGGCGCTGCGAGCTACGATGTTCGGATGCGTGTACCGTTGGCCCAACGCTTCCCGCAGAGAGCGGTTCTCTTCGCGCAACTTATGTACATCCAGCTCTTTGTGGATCACCATCCTCATTTCGCCCAATGAAAACGGCTTCAACACATAATCGCTGGCCCCGGCCTTCATGGCTTCCACCGCGGTCTCGACCGAACCGAATGCCGTCATCACCACCACGGGAAGCGCGGCATTTTGTCGTTTGATCGTCTGTAGGAACTCCAGTCCATCCATGCCCGGAAGTTTCAAATCCGTAACCACCAGATTCACCGAATTCTCGCGGAGCAATTTCAGACCAAGCTCGGCGTCTCCGGCGGAGATCGTAACGAAGCCATCCTCGCCCAGATTCAACTCAAGCAGACGGCGCATTTTGGCTTCGTCTTCGACAATCAGAATCGTCGGCATAGCTTGCTTTCGTTCATCGGCTTGATTCCACTTCGATGCAACTCGACTGGTGTTCATTCTCCCCTAAGATGCAGTATCCGCGGAGACTTGGTCGCTCGCGGGAAAGAAAATAACAAATCGCGCCCCGGCCGATTCGCCGCTGTCCGTGGAATTTTCAATGCGGATCGTTCCGTGATGGCCGTCGATGATCCGCGAAACAATCGACAATCCCAGCCCAACTCCAGTTTTTTTTGTAGTGACGAACGGATTGAAAATCTGCTCGCGCAATTCGGCAGAAACGCCCGGCCCCGTATCCTCGATCCGCACCTCTATCCCGTTTCTATCTCCATTTGCTCTCGCCGCCAACAGCGTTAAAGTTCCACCCGCGCTTCCCATCGCATCATACGCATTCTGGATGAGATTCACGAAGGCCTGCTCGATGAGCCCTTCGTCCAGCGGTACCAACGGAAGATCAGACTGATATTCGCGCTCCACGCGCACATTCCCGTCGTTTTCCCTCCGGGATAACGTAACCGAGTGAAGCGCATGATCAAGCAGTGGTCGAACGTCCTGTCGAATTAACTCTGCGTGCAGAGGCCGGGCAAAATCGAGAAATCGAGTAATCAAGGCACTCAGGCGGTTGGTCTCGCTCGAGATGTATCCCGCCAGTTCCGTTGCCAGCGGATTTGACTCGTTCAATTTCTGTTGCAGCATTTCGGCTGACCCTTTAATTACTCCCAACGGATTACGAATCTCATGTGCGAGCCCAGCGGACATTTGACCGAGCGCAGCCAGTCGTTCCGAACGTCTCGCCTCCTCCTGCGCCTGCTCCAGTCTGCGATTCGTCTCGGCCAGAGTCTCCGCCAAATCCTGATACCGGCGGCTTTGCTTGCGAGTCTCCACTACAAAGCGATTCACCACCATCGCGGCCATGAAGAAAAACGCAATGCGGATGGCCAGCAGCCCGTAACTTTCCGGGGTAATCTCATATTCGAAGAGCGCGGGATCCAGGTACGGGGATAAATAAGCGCAGTAGGTGCATGCCGCGAGGGCGGTCCACAGCAAGGTCCCGAGCGGTCCAAAATATTCGGCCGCGGTAACCACTGGAAGGAAGTAAATCGGCCAATAGCTGCTATTGATGGAAACTTCGCCGGTGTGATCGATCAGCAGCGCAGCAAGGGAAATCTTCAACAGAACAACATATACGGCGCCGCGGCGAGGCATCTGGCTGAGGAACCATCCCTCGCCCAATTGCGCTACGCCAAACGCCAGCAGGACCAACTGCTTGTGGATCTCAAAGACTGGCGGCAGCAACGCAAGCACGCCCAGAAACACGAGCCACAGAACATCCATCCAGTTCAGTTTGAGTGCCGGACGTTTGCGCTCGTTCATAGTCGGGCCTTGAGCGCCTTGTATTGTCATCTTCCGGCGCAGGCGTCCTCGCCTTCAGCTATGAAACGGCACGCAGCTAGTCCACGTCAACATCACTTCTTCGGAGGGGCAGGACTAGCGGTACTGGAGTGACTTTGCGTAGAGGAATGCGAGCCTGATTGTGAGTTCGCCGCAGCTCTTTGCGGATGCCAGGAGCTGTATTCCGGCTTTTCTTCCCTCTGTGTCGGCCGCGTCTGGGGTCTTGCCTGTGCTGGAGGACTTGATTTCATTGTCGTCTGAACGCGTTGTTGCGCAGAGACCGACGTTTTTTTCATTTCCGGCTGCTTCCCAGTCACGGTCTCCGGTTTGGGAGTTCCCTGCTCTTCCCACACTCGAGGCTTCGCCGGTCCAGCACTGCCTGATGAATTTTCTTCGACGGCATGAAGACCAGCGCCCGGTTGCAGCGAGCGTCGTGCGGGAGTCAGAAGAACCCGTTCCCCGGGCGCAATCTGCCGAACCAGCGATTGCAAGGGCTGAGGCCGTGGGCTCAAGGCCAGGGGTTGATTAGCAGGCATTCTGAGAGCGATAACTCCCCGGCTCTGCGCCGCTGCAGGCGGCTGATGCACAGATACTCCCGCATCTAGCCGGCTGACTCGGGAAGGCTCGATCGGTTCGATGTTTGCAGTTGCCGCAACCTCCTTGGCTGAAATCGGCACTAGGTTTCTGCCAACAGGACTCGCGTTCACGAAAGTATCGTACGAAACCGCGGTGACTGCCCCTTCGACGCCCCGATTTGCATAAGTAAAATTGTTCACTCCAGAATTTCGATTCGTAATCGCCGTGCTATAGACGCTCGTCACTCGCGTTTCTGTCACAGCGGTGTTGGTGGTGTTCACGCGATTCACATAAAGGCCGCTGACCTTGTAAGACGGGACAAATACTTCTCCCGGCGCCAACGCAAACCATCCGACCGGAGCGTGTCCGCTAGAAGACCCGAGAGAAGATCGATTCGATCCCGCACCCGCGCCTACCCAGGCGACCAGAGCCGGGGCGTAGACGGGTCGCACAGCATGCGATCCCGGCACCCAGACCCAACCATTCCCTGAGAACGCCCAGCGTCCATAGTGAAACGGCGCAAAACCCCATGGCTCGTTGGCCACCCACGTCCAACCCCACGGCGAAACCCATGTCCAGCGCCCATAGCGATACGGAGCCCATCCCGGCGCCAATCCCACGGGACGCCAGACGTAGCCGTATTCTGCAACGTAACTCCAATCGCCGTAGTTACCGAGATCTTCCGACCCCGTCATGTCGCTGGAAACATATTCTCCCGAGTCAGAATCATCTTCGCGCCGGTCGCGTTCTGACGCCCAGGAGTCAAACGCATCGTTATCACCAATCTGACGGGCGTCGTAGTCCAGACGATCGCTGCCGGTAAAAGTTGCAACCTGGTTCGCGGCGATGGTGTACGTTGAACCGCCGCCAGAAGCTTCGCCGCGCCCGCGCCACACCGTCACATCAGTTCGAAAGTCATCGGGACTAACGTCGACACGGTAATCTCCCGGCTGAGTTATCGCAAATGCGACATTCGGCGTGTCGATCTCGTACACATCTTCGCCATCAACGCGCCGGACGTTGGCGATCAAAGTTCCCATCGCCAGGCGAATCTGAACCGCATGATCGCTGATCTCAAGCAGTGTGATCCCCGTCTTTTCGCCCAGGCGAAGCGCCGTCGATCCAATATGAAGTTCCGCGCGGGAGTTTTCATCCGTCCAAAGGTTGTCGCCGGTGACGAGGGGCCGGTTCAGCATAGCGTCGATCCAATCGCCATCGCCGCTGGGCTGAAACGAGACAGAGCCATCGATGTAGTTGAGGCGCGCCACCCGTCCCGGAGGATCTTGATCGTTCGGCGAACTTTGCGAGTCTGGTGCCGGTTGAGTATCTTGCGCGGCCAGCCCCAACGGCATGAGCAGCGTAAAAGCGGCAACTGCAACTGCAAAACGCGCGTGTTTAAGCGTCTCCATAAGGTTTCCTCTTGCAATGGGAACGTATCCTCCATGATCCCTAATGCAGAGGTAACCTCGATAGAGACCCTTTAGTGTTTCCGGTTACTGTGGTGTGTTCTTATGGTGCAGATCGGCGGACGTTTGGCAGCGAAATTGTTTTTTTGCACGAAATTCGACCTTCTGGCTCTCAACGTGACGCCTTCTGCGTGATCGCGTTCAGCGCCAGATTTAGCTCCAGCACATTCACCCTCGGTTCTCCCAGAAATCCAAACTGCCGCCGCTCCGTGTGCAGTTGCACCAGTTCGCGAACCCGCTCTCCGCTCAATCCGCGTTCCTTGGCAACCCGTGGCACCTGAAACTCTGCCGCAGCGGGAGTGATGTCGGGATCGAGACCCGAAGCAGAGGAGGTCACGAGATCGATCGGCACCGGCGTGCCCGGATTTTCGGCCTGCAGGACCGCCACATCAGTTTTCACTCGATCGACCAGTTGATGATTTGTGGGCCCAAGCTGTGAGCCATTCGACGCAGTCGCATCGTATCCGTTTCCCGCCGAAGAAAGCCGGGAATGAAAATAGGTCGGTCCGGAAAAACCTTGGCCGATGAGATGTGATCCGATTAACTTGCCGTTGACTTCGATCAGCTCTCCGTGTGCTCTCGTAGGAAACAGAACCTGCGCTAACCCGGTCACGACCAGCGGATAGATGATCCCCAGAAGAATCGTCGTCACAATCGTCATCAGGATCGAGATAATTAGGTTCTTTTTCAAATTCATAAGTCTTCTCTACGCGAGGCCGGCACGGGTAATGAGCATGTCGATAAGCTTGATTCCGATGAACGGAATAACAATTCCGCCCACGCCGTAAATCCACAGATTATTTCGCAGCAATAAAGCCGCTCCCATGGGTTTGTACTTCACACCACGCAGCGCGAGCGGAATCAGCGCAATGATGATCACGGCATTGAAAATTACCGCCGAGAGCACGGCAGACTCGGGCGTTTTGAGGTGCATGATGTTGAGCGCATTAAGGACCGGAAACGTGCCGGCAAACATCGCCGGAATAATTGCGAAATACTTTGCCACGTCATTCGCGATCGAAAATGTAGTCAGCGATCCCCGCGTCATCAGCAGCTGCTTGCCGATCTCAACGATTTCGATGAGCTTGGTCGGATTCGAATCGAGGTCAACCATGTTTCCAGCTTCTTTCGCGGCCTGCGTACCGGTGTTCATCGCTACGCCAACGTCAGCCTGGGCGAGCGCGGGCGCATCGTTCGTGCCATCTCCAGTCATCGCCACCAGTTTGCCCTCCGCCTGCTCTTTGCGGATCAAATCCATTTTTTCTTTCGGAGTGGCCTGCGCAAGAAAGTCATCAACGCCCGCTTCACGCGCAATGGCAGCGGCAGTAAGCGGGTTGTCGCCGGTGATCATCACGGTCTTGATGCCCATGGCGCGCAACTGATCAAATCTTTGCTTCATTCCGCCTTTTACGATGTCCTTCAGCTCGATGACCCCGAGGGCGTGGCTGTTTTCCGCTACTACCAGCGGTGTCCCGCCGGCACGCGAAATCGTGTCGACTCTCTCCCGCAATTCTCCCGGCAGCGCGCTCGCCTGCTGTTGGAGATATTTCGCGATCGCATCCACTGCGCCTTTACGGATCGACCGCCCATCGAGATTCACTCCCGACATACGCGTGGTAGCGCTGAAGGGAATGAACTCGGCATCACGCGACCCAACTTCGCGGCCGCGAAGCCCATATTTTTCTTTCGCAAGAACGACAATCGACCGCCCCTCCGGAGTTTCGTCGGCCAGCGACGAAAGCTGAGCCGCATCGGCCAGCTCAGCCTCGCTCACTCCCGGAGCGGTAAAGAACTCCGTCGCCTGGCGGTTACCCAACGTGATGGTGCCGGTTTTGTCGAGCAGCAATGTGTTGACGTCGCCCGCCGCCTCAACCGCTCGGCCAGACATCGCCAGCACATTGTGCTGCACCAGTCGGTCCATACCCGCGATCCCAATTGCAGAAAGCAATCCGCCTATCGTGGTGGGAATCAAACAGACCAGCAGGGAAACCAGAACGAAGACGGTCTGCGGCGATCCGGAATAAATGGCGAACGGCTGCAAGGTTACGACTGCAAGCAAGAAGATGATGGTCAGGCCGGCCAATAAAATATTCAACGCGATCTCGTTCGGCGTCTTTTGCCTTTCCGCGCCCTCCACCAGCGCGATCATCCGATCGAGAAATGTTTCACCAGGGTTCGAAGTGATCTTTACCTTCACCCAATCTGACAGCACTCGCGTTCCACCCGTAACCGCGGATCGGTCGCCTCCAGCCTCGCGAATCACCGGTGCGCTTTCTCCGGTAATGGCTGACTCGTCCACCGACGCAACACCTTCCACAATTTCGCCATCCCCGGGGATGAACTCGCCAGCCTCCACCAACACGAGGTCTCCGGATCGCAGCTTGGAGCCAGGCACCGTTTCAGTTTTCCCATCGGCGAGCAGTCGAACGGCGATGGTCTCGGCCTTCGCGCGCTGCAGGGCATCGGCCTGTGCTTTGCCCCGCCCTTCAGCCATAGCCTCGGCGAAATTCGCGAACAACACCGTGAACCACAACCAAAGCGTGATCTGCAGATCGAACTTGAATTCCGTGCTGACTCGAAACAACAGAACAGTCGTGATCACGCTACCGATTTCGACGACGAACATCACGGGATTGCCCATCATCTTGCGCGGATTCAGCTTAAGAAGTGCGTCGACAATCGCGCGCCGAACGATCTTCCATTCCCACACAGCCTTCTTCTTTGGCTTGCGCGGTGAGCGGCCTACTCGTTCCGATTGCACTCTCGCCACAGCTGATATTTCCGTCGTTGCCATAGATTTCAAAGACGATGTTTCAAAAAGTCTTGCCCGCGGCCATGAGCAGGTGCTCAAGTACCGGGCCGAGGCTTAACACAGGGAAAAATGTAAGCGCTCCAACAATGATGATCACGCCGATCAGAAGCACCGTGAACAAAGGCGTCGTAACCGGGAAGGTCCCCGACGAGGGTGGCACGTATTTCTTTTGTGCCAGATTTCCGGCGATCGCCAGCATGGGAATAATCATGAAGAACCGCCCCAGCAGCATGTCGAAGCCAATCGCCACGTCATACCACAGCGTATTTACCGTAAGCCCCGCAAACGCTGAACCATTGTTTCCTGCTCCCGAAACAAACGCGTAAAGGATTTGGCTTAATCCGTGCGGCCCGGGATTCGAAATGCCCGCAGTACCGAATGGCCTCACCGCCGAGATCGCCGTAAACGTCAAAATCACAAGCGGGAAGACCAGGACGAACAACACGGCCATCTTCACGTCGTAGGCTTCGATCTTCTTTCCTAAATACTCCGGCGTGCGCCCCACCATCAGTCCTGCGATAAACACCGCGAGAATCACATCGATCAGCATCCCATACAACCCCGAACCCACACCCCCGAAAACCACTTCGCTCATCATGATGTTCGCCAGCGGAACCATTCCTCCGAGCGGAGTGTAAGAATCGTGCCAGCCATTGATCGCGCCACAACTGGCGTCGGTCGTAACGGTCGCAAACAGCGCGCTATTGGCAATGCCGAACCGAACCTCTTTTCCTTCCATGTTCCCGCCGGCCTGCGCCGCGCTGACTTTCTGGTCCGTCCCCGCGAGCAACGAATTGCCGTGAGCCTCGGCCCAATATGCGACCACGCAACCTGCCATGAAGAGAATCGCCATAGCCGACCAAACCGCCCACCCATGACGCTGAGAGCCGGTCATCCGGCCCAGCGTGTAAGTGAGACCAGATCCGATGGCAAAGATCGCAACCATCTCGATGAGATTCGTGAGCGGCGTAGGATTCTCAAATGGATGCGCACTGTTGGCGTTGAAGAAGCCGCCGCCGTTCGTTCCGAATTCCTTGATGATCTCTTGCGATGCCACCGGACCCTGCGCGATGGTCTGTTCAGTCACCGTGTCCATCATAGGTTTGCCATCGCCGCCAACCATGGGCTTACCGTCGGGCCCGACCTTCTGCATCTGCATGGGCTCAACCAGCGTTGCTTTGTCGTAAGGCCGAAGATTCTGCACTACTCCCTGCGACACCAATACCAATGCACCTACAACGCAGAACGGCAACAACACCCAGAAGCAACCGCGAACCATATCCACCCAGAAATTGCCGATGGTTTGCATTTGCCGGCGGACGATTCCCCGAATCAACGCAATCGCAAGAGCGATGCCGGTAGCCGCGGAAATAAAGTTGTGAAATGCCAACCCGGCCATCTGGGTGAAGTAGCTCATCGCCGATTCGCCCGAATACGCCTGCCAGTTCGTATTGGTGGTAAACGAGGCTGCGGTATTGAAGGCAAGATGCGTGGGCGCGACCCCGGCAAACTTCTGCGGGTTGAATGGCAAAAAGCCCTGAACTCGTTGAAGGATGTAAAGCAGAATCATCGATACTGCGCTGAACAGAAGCATGGCAACGCAGTATTCCGTCCAGCGCATTTCGTGATCTTCATCCACTCCCGTGAGCCGATATAAGGTCCGTTCGATCGGGCGCAGCACAGGATCCATAAACGTCTTCTCATGGCTGAACACCCGCGCCATGTAGATACCCAGCGGCTTCGTAACCAGGAAAACGAGCGCGAGGAAAAATACAATCTGAAACCACCCGTTCGCCGTCATGTCAAAACTTCTCCGGACACAACAACGCGTAAATCAGATACACCATCGTTCCGGCGCTAATGACAAGCATGATGATCGATTCCACACTCATTGCATGTCCTTAATTTTTCTCTTCATTTCACCCGATCGCAGAAGTGCACATATGCGATCGACACAGCGAAGAAAGCAATCGTGACGGCTATCCAACAAATGTCTTGCATATCAGTTCCCCGAATTGGATTTGAAACCCCGCAGCGTAAGAGTGACTTAAGGAATTCCTAAAAAAGTCGTAAGGACAGGATTTCCGGCGAAGGAGTTACGTTCAGCACTACGAGCCGGGTTCGAAGCGATATCCCACCCACGGCTCAGTGAGCAGGTATTTAGGCGAGGAGGCATCAGTCTCAATTTTCTTGCGCAGCTGTCCCACAAAAACACGTAGATACTCGGGCTGCTCCGTGTTAGTGGGTCCCCAGACCGCGGCGAGCAGATTTCGATGAGTAATAACTTTTCCCGGCTGCTTAGCGAGGAAGACAAGCAAATCGAATTCTTTCGGGGTAAGATGAACTTCCTGCCCGGAAACTCTTACCGACCGCGCGTCAAGTTCAATCAGAAAATCTCCAACCGCGATGGTACTCGGCAGTTTTTCCGTAGTAGGGGCCCGGCGCAACTGGGCCCGGATGCGGGCCAGCAGTTCGTTCATGCTGAACGGTTTGGTCACATAATCGTCTGCTCCGGCATCGAGGGCCTCCACCTTGGAACGATCCTGACCGCGCACGGAAAGCACAATGATCGGCACTTGTGTAACCTGCCGGAGTTGCTTGCACAGGCCCACCCCGTCCAGATTTGGCATGGCTAGGTCCGTGATCACAATATGCGGCATCCAGTTCTTCATCAGTTCGAGCGCCATCTCCCCGTCATTGGCAACACGAATGTCGTATCCTTGCGAGGCGAGCGTGGTTCGCAGAACACGCGTAATCTGCGGCTCGTCATCCACAACCAGAATTCGACGATGCTCTTCGCTCATCACAAACTTATCGCATCTCTTGCGTCACAATATGCACGTCAACTGCAGGAGTATCGCGCAGAAATTTGTGGATGGCAGAAAGATAAAAATACTTCTTCCATCCCTTCGTAGCGGATCGCCCGAAAACCACTTGCGTAATGTGATTTTCGCGGACAAACTCGGCGACTTTCTCAGCCACGACCTTGCCGTCGGTTTTTACCACCTTCGCGCCCACGCTCTCCGCAAAGCGAACGTTCTCGGCGAGCGTCCGCTGGTTCTCGTCGCTTTCATCGGCTCCGGTGTCGACATAGAAAACAAAGAAGTCGCCATCCAGCGCCTGAGCCATCCGAGCGCCACGCGCGATGAGATATTGCGCCGCCGGGTTCGAGCTGATGCACACGGCGATTCTCTCCCTCACCTGGAGTAATCGGCCATCTGCGGTTTTCAACTCCGAAAGCGTGCGATCCACGGCTTGAGTCACTTGCCGCAAAGCCAATTCCCGCAGTGCAACAAGATTGGTCGAACGGAAGAAGTTTGCCAACGCCCGTTCCGTGCGCTCCCTCGGATAGATATCGCCGCGTCGCATCCGCGTCTGCAAGGCTTGCGGGGTTAAGTCGGACATTACGATTTCGCCAGCGCGCCGAATCACCCAATCCGGTACGGCTTCTCGAACCTGCACTCCCGTCAATTCGCGAATCGTTGGCGAAAGGCTCTCGATGTGCTGCACGTTCATGGTCGAGAGTACGTCCATTCCGGCATCCAGCAGCTCGAACACATCTTCGTAACGTTTCGCGTGTTTGCTGCCTTCGATGTTGGTATGAGCCAGTTCATCGACCAATACCACATGAGGTTTGCGCGCCAGAATAGCGTCAACATCCATTTCTTCGAAGACTGCGGCTTTGTACTCGAGTTTTTTTCGCGGAACGGCCTCCAGCCGCGAAGAAAGATCGATGATCGGCCTTCGTCCGTGGCTCTCGACCACTCCGATCACAACTTCCTCGCCCCGGCTGGCGCGCCGCACGCCTTCGCTCAGCATGGCATAGGTCTTTCCCACGCCCGGCGCATAACCGAGAAACAGCTTGAAGACCGCAGGCTTCTGCTCGGGCTCGACCTGTTCAAGCCATTCTTCCGGAGACTTGTTCATCGCGCTATTCTGCATGCACAAACAGCGAAATGTCGAATCCGGAAGGATTGCATTTACAATCGTCCGCGTGAAAGCTCTCTTTGCACGGCATCTGGTTCGTTATATAGCCTGCATCATTGCGCTCGGAATCCTGGTCGAAATTTATCGGCGCGCTATTCACGTCAATCCCACCACCGTTGCGCTGACACTTCTGCTTTTGGTGCTCTGGGTCGCAACGTACTGGGGATTTCGTTTCTCGGTTTTTCTCGCGGTATTGGCCACGATTGCCTTCAATTATTTTTTCCTTCCGCCGATCGGTACACTAACTGTCGCCGATCCCGAAAATTGGGTTGCGCTTTTTGCCTTCCTCGCAACTGCGAGCACCGCCAGCGAACTCGCCGACCGCGCCCGCATGCAAACTGTCGACGCCGTTCAGCGTCGCCGCGATGTGGAGCGGCTCTATGCCTTCAGCCAGCGGTTGCTCGCGACCGATAATGTTGCCGAGCTGTTGAACTCGATCCCGGCGTATATTCGCGATGGATTCGGCGCAAATGCCGCCGCGATTTACCTGCTCAGTTCCCGGCAGGTTTACCGTACCGACCTCAATGCCGCGTTGCTCTCCGTGCAAGATTTAGAGATGGTCAGCTCGCGCGGCGAGCCTGTGATCGATCCCCAGCGTGGGATTTCTCTGACTCCATTGCATCTGGGCACACGGACGACCGGAGCGGCCGGCATTGCCGGGACAGGATTAACCCGCGCCACGCTGGAAGCGCTGGGCAGCATGATCGGCATCGCCATCGAGCGTGCAGGCGCAATGGAAAAGCTCTCGCAAACAGAGGCCGCCCGCCAGAGCGAGGCTTTGCGATCGATCCTTCTCGATTCTGTGACGCACGAACTTCGCACTCCGCTCACCGGCATCAAAGCCGCGGTGACGGGTCTGCTCTCAGATTACAACCTTGATGAGGCCCAGCGTCGCGAACTGCTGACGGTGATTAATGAAGAAGCAGACCGCCTCGACCGCCTAGTAGGGGAGGCGACTGAAATGGCGCAACTCGAGGCTCACAAAGTCGAACTGCACTTTGCCCCGGTAGACGTTGCAACGGTGTTCGAATCTGCCGTGGCAGAGTCGAAAACCATCCTGGCTGAGCATCCGTTGGATGTGCGCGTGCCGCCTTCGCTACCTAATGTTCGTGCCGACGCCGACCGTGTCGCAGAAGTCCTAAAGCAGTTGTTGGAAAATGCAGCCAAGTATTCGCCGCCATCAGCGCCCATCGCAATTACAGTCGAGCAAAAGGGCAACCGCATCGTGACCAGCGTCACTGATCACGGGCCTGGAGTCGACGATTTCGAGCAGTCACTGATTTTCGAAAAGTTCTATCGCGGCCGCGGCCAGCGCTATCGGGTCCAAGGCACGGGCATGGGCTTGGCCATCGCCAAAGCGATTGTCGAGGCCCACGGCGGTGGTGTTAGCGTAACCAGCCAGCTCGGCCGCGGCTCAGTATTTTCGTTCGAACTACCGATCGCGTAACGATCGCCCGAGGATGCTCAGTTCTTCAATTTCGGCCGCTCGCAAGTATCCACAATCTTCGTGGGATCGATTGCGTCCCTGTCCACTTGTTCCTCCAGGATTTTTCCATCTTTTCCGATCAGGAAGTTAACGCGGCGCGCTGCTTTATACTTATCGACGTAGATTCCGTATTCGCGGGTAACATCCCCGCCCCAATCGCTCAATAATGGGAAGGTAACTTGAATCTGGTCGGCAAAGGCTTTATCGGCGAAGGCACTATCCATGCTCACACCCAGGACCTGGGTGTCGGTCGCATCCAGCCGCTTTAGATCGGCTTGGAGCGCTTGCATTTGCTTGGTTCAACCACCGGTGAAGGCGAAAATGAAAAACGCAACTACAACGTTTTTCTTGCCGCGGTACTGGCTAAGCGAAATGGGTTTCAGATCGTTTCCGTCGAAGTAATTCAGCGTGAAATCCGGCGCCATCTGCCCGACCTTCGGCATCGGCGACGAATTTTCTGCCTGCTTCGATTGTCCAAAACCCGGTGTCGCGGCAAGAACTGTCAGCATTGCTGCGAGCAGCGGCGCTGCCAGCCTCACGATCAGTCGTTTATGCATCGCAATCCTCCTCTGGCGAATAATATCCCACTTGCGATAAAAAAGTTGTCACAACCGTGCAATAGAGACGGGTATTCGGATCTTGGAAACCTTTGTCACTAAGTGTTGCACCTTTCGCATTGCCGAAAGGAAGCCGAAAACAGTACATTCAGCTGTTCACGATATTGAGCATGACTCTTGCCACGTTAAACGACGTCTTCTTCGCGGCAACTGAACGAAACCTCGATCGGGTGATGCTCTACCGCCACGCCGGAGCGTGGCAGCCCATTTCTTCGGCCGCCCTGCGAGGTAAAGTAGCAGCAACGGCGCGTGCGCTACACGATTCGGGAATTCGCAAAGGCGACCGAATAGCGATTCTCAGCGAAAACCGGCCCGAGTGGACGATCGCCGATTTCGCCATCCTTTTGCTTGGCGCTGTCACGGTTCCAATCTACTCGACGCTGACGGCCGATCAAACCGCATTCACCCTGCGCGATTCCGGAGCCACGCTGATTTTCGTCTCCACGGAAAACCAGCTTCGCAAAGTCAAAGCAATACTTCCTCACACTCAGGTGCGCAAAATCGTGGTGATGGATGCGCTGGATTTGGATTGCCTTCATCTGACGCCGGATTCCGCGAAATTATGCGCCCTCATGGACTCGCTCACGGGGAATTCCCCGACGAGGCTCGATCCGCAGATGGAATCATCGGCTCGTTCCATTACTCCGGAGGATCTCGCGACCATCATCTACACCTCCGGGACCACCGGAGTTTCCAAAGGCGTAATGTTGACCCATGGCAACATGGCCTCGAACATCGCTTACTCCTTGCGCGGCTTCGAAATGCATCCTGGACAAGTCAGCATTTCGTTTCTGCCGCTTTCGCACGTGACGGCAAGGCACGTCGACCTGACGCTTCTTTATCACGGTGTCACTTTGGCGTATTGCCCATTCATCGAGAATCTTTCGCAAACATTTCAGGAGGTTCGACCCACTCTCTGCGTTTCGGTACCGCGAGTCTACGAAAAGATTTATGCGAAAGCCGAGACGAGCGCGCGCGGGTTCCCCCAGCGAGCAATTTACGATTGGGCGCTATCCGCTGGCCACGCGCACAAGCCGGAAATCCTGGCGGGAAAAGTTCCTCGCTCGATCAAATGGAAAATTGCGAACAGGCTGGTTTTTTCGAAGATTCGCGATGGGATGGGAGGCCGAATCGAAACCTTCATCTCCGGAGGTGCTCCGCTGGGGCGCGAACTGGCAGAATGGTTCGCAACCGTCGGCATTCGCATTCACGAGGGATACGGGTTGACCGAGACTTCTCCCGTTATCGCTGTGAACACTCCTGCGAACCATCGTATTGGCGCCGTTGGCAAGGTTTTGCAGAATCTCGAAACTCAGATTGCCGAAGATGGTGAAATTTTGGTGCGCGGCCCCTCAGTCTTCAAGGGATATTGGAATCGTCCCGAAGAAACCGCGAACGCATTTCAGGACGGCTGGTTTAAGACAGGAGACATTGGCCGCATCGACTCCGACGGATATCTCTCCGTCACCGACCGCAAAAAAGAATTGATCAAGACCTCTGGCGGCAAGTTCATCGCCCCGCAGCCCATCGAAAGCTCGATCAAGCTCAATCCGCTGGTGGGAACCGCAGTTGTGGTCGGCGACAAGCGCAAGTTTGCCTGTGTCCTGATTTCACCAAATTTTGTTTCGCTCGAGCAGTGGGCATGCAAGAATGACGTTGCTTTTTCTTCACGGGCCGAACTTGTCTCGAATGCCAAGGTGCATACCCTGTACGAAGAAATCGTCGCAGCGGTAAACAAGAACCTGGCCCGGTTCGAGACGTTGAAGAGGACACTACTGGTCCCCGACGAATTCACGTCTGAGAACGGCGCCCTCACACCCACTTTGAAATTGCGACGAAGGGTAATTGAGGAACGCTATCGAGAGCAGATTGACGAAGCCTACGGGCAGGCAGAGGCAACAACCGCTCCTTAGGCCTTCCGCTCTTTTGAAATCTCGTCGTACATACCTTGAGCGACAGTCGCCCCTTCAACCCCCTCCAATTTCGCTACAATATCCCCATGACCGACCACCTCACGATTGCCGGCCGCTCCTTCCGGTCACGCCTCATCGTTGGCACGGGAAAATATAAATCCTTTCAGGAAACCGCGCGTGCTCTCGATGCCAGCGGAGCCGAGATGGTCACGGTCGCCGTCCGCCGCGTGAATCTTGATCGCAGCAAAGAGTCCCTCCTCGATTACATCGATCCCGCGAAATACTTCCTTCTGCCGAATACCGCCGGCTGCTACACAGCCGACGAAGCGATCCGCGCGGCACGCCTCGGCCGCGAAGTAGGCTTGTCCGATTGGGTGAAGCTTGAGGTGATCGGCGACCAGGCCACGCTATATCCCGATGTCCAGGCCACTCTGGAAGCGACGCGTGTTCTTGTCAGCGAAGGCTTTACCGTCATGCCTTATACCTCCGACGATATCGTGTTTGCCAAACGCTTGATCGACGCCGGGGCTGCGGCAGTAATGCCGCTCGGCGCTCCAATCGGCAGTGGCATGGGCATTCAAAATCAGGCCCACATCCGCATCCTGCGCGAAATGATCACCGCCGTGCCCCTGATTGTAGACGCCGGTGTAGGAATCGCTTCCGACGCTGCCATTGCCATGGAACTCGGAGCTGATGCCGTGCTCATGAATACCGGCATAGCAGCCGCGCAAGAGCCGGTGCTCATGGCTGAGGCGATGCGCAACGCAGTCATCGCAGGACGACAAGCCTACATGGCCGGCCGTATGCCGAGAAAGTTATACGCAACCGCCAGTTCACCGCTCGAAGGTGTTGTGCGCTAGGAAAAGTAACTTCAAAAGAAAAAGGCGGCCGCAGCCGCCCTCTTCGTTGCGAAGCTAACTCACATCCCTAACATCTTCGCGCTTTCTACGTGAATATCGTCTCCCGACACGTGGCCAGTCACAGCAACGTGATGCCCGATGTGATCTTTCAGTGCATCGGGATTCTCGACCATCAGCACTTTCTGATCTTTGTCGGTCACGATCACCATCTTGGCGCCCTTCTCGAGACATTTCTTGGTGCATGCCTCGGCCTTAGCGTTCGCGCCCTTGGCGCCGCATTGATCGTCGCTCACCCATCCATTTACGGTGGTGGTCTTTCCCATGTCGTCAAACGCCACTGCCGTCAGTGCAAGCAAGAAAAACAACATCACGCACAACGCAAATATTTTCTTCATGGCCGGTCCTTCTCCTTTTTGGCGTATATGCTCGCGACCCCGGAGCCGCGGTGTGGCAAGCAATCAATCGCGCGCCCGGCAACACCTCAACCTACCGACCGTCGATTGCCGGAACTATACCACAAGCAAAAGGTGGGGATGTCAACGCTCGCCGGACACAAAATGACTTCTATTTTTTCGCCGAATGGGTGTTGGGAGGAGCCGCATTCGCCGGAGCCGGCGGCACATACACAATTTCTCCCGGCCGCGCATAGTGCAACTGCTCGCGAGCTTCTTTTTCTATCGCTTTTTCGTCGGTTTGCAAGGCGCGAATCTGCTGGGTGTAGCTCTCATTATCCTTCTGTTCCTGGACGATCTTTTTTTTCAGCAGTTCGTATTCCGCACGCTTTTGCTTATACACGATCATGCCGTTCGCGCCGAACATGACGTGAACAAATAGCAGTGCGGCCAGGGCTGCAACAGAGAACGTCGCGACGCGCCGCCTGAGCGCATAGACGAGAGTCCAGACGGGCCGGAACTTCTCTGCGTACGACACCGCCAACGCCTCGGCCCGCGGCGCCTTTTCCGCCATCCTTCGCAGTTGCTCCTCTGGCGAAGGAAAACTGCGTAAGTTTGCAATGCGCTTTACTCGAAAATCCATTGTTTCGCCGCTGCACTCAACTTTTCGAGACCGCCTTCACTGCGCGCCTCAGAATAGACCCGAACCACCGGCTCCGTTCCGGAAAGCCGGTAGCACACCCATGAACCGTCTTCGAAAACCAGCTTCAATCCGTCGGTGCGAACCACTTCGCTGACTTTATGTCCGCAAAATTCCCGCGGATCCGACTTCAACTTTCCAGTGAACTTGTCCTTCACCTCAGGCGTCAAGCGGAAGTTCTCTCGTTGCGGATAGAAGGAACCAACTTGGTTACATAGTTCCTTCAATTGTTGGCCAAGCGGCTTACGGCGTTTGGCCACCATCTCGCAGCAAAGCAGGCCTGCGAGAACTCCATCTTTCTCGGGGACATGATGGCGAATGGAAAGACCGGCGCTCTCTTCTCCCCCGATCGCGATCTTATCCTGCATGATCAGCTCGCCGATGTACTTGAACCCTACCGGAGTTTCGTAAAGTTCCACGTCGCGCGCTTTGGCGATCGCATTGATAAGATTTGTCGTCGCCACGGATTTCGCCACGCCATTCTTCCAGCCACGGCTTTCCACCAGATAATCGAACAGCAGCGCGATGACATAGTTCGCCTGAACAAACGTTCCATCCGCATCGACAACTCCAAAACGATCCGCGTCGCCATCGGTCGCAATTCCGACTCCCGCCCCGGTTTCCCCCATCTTGGCTCGCAACTCTTCGAGCAGATGATCGTCCGGCTCCGGAGCGTGTCCCCCGAACAATACGTCGCGATAATCGTGAATGGTCGCGACCTGTACCCCGGCATCACGCAGCAATTCGTCGGAGTATCCGCGCGCAGCGCCCCACATGGGATCGAAACAAACTCTCAAGTTTGCCTTGCGAATCGCTTCTACGTCCACGATTTCCCGCAAGCGTTTCAGGTAGCCGGCCTTGACGTCGAGCGGCTCACCGTCCCCTTTTTGGCTTTGCGGCCGCGAGGGGTTCGAGTTCCCGCCAGTCGCGTCTATTTCCGCCTCGATCTTTTTCGTAACTTCCGGCAAGGCGGGACAGCCGTCTGGAGTGGAAAACTTAATTCCGTTGTATTGCGGGGGGTTGTGCGAAGCGGTGAAATTGATCACGCCATCAGCTTTGATTTGCGTCACCGCATAAGCAAACGCCGGAGTCGGCGCTGGGTCTGCAGGGACGAGAGGCACGATCCCATGAGCCTGCAGAATCTCCGCCGCCATGGCGCAAAACGTTTCGCCTAGAAATCGCGGGTCGCGGCCAATAATCAACCGTGCACCGCGTGGCTTTTGACTCGCAACATAACGCGCAATACCGGTAACCGCGCGGCGAACGTTGGCAAAGGTAAACTCCTCCGCCATCACGGCGCGCCAGCCGGATGTGCCAAACTTGATTTGAGTTAGCATGTTCTCGCGATCTAGCTGTTGTCTAGCTAAGTTGCTGCTTGCCTTGCCGCTGGTTGGCTCACACGCAACATCATCGGACAGCCGATTTTATATGACCGACAAACGAATCGTCCTGACCACCGCTGGTTCGGAAGAAGAAGCGCGCAAGATTGCACATGCGCTCGTGGAACAAGGTCTAGCCGCGTGCGTCAACATCCTTCCGCAAATTACCTCGATCTACCGCTGGCAAGGAGCAATCGAAGAAGCCAGCGAATGGCTCTTGCTAATCAAGACAACGGAAGCCGCCTTCGAACAAGTCCGGCAGGTAATTGCGAACCTCCACTCCTACGCACTTCCCGAGTGCATCAGTCTCGCCATCGAAAACGGTTCATCCAACTATATGCAGTGGATCGACAAATCGATCTCTGTTGGCGAGCGAAGCAAAGAATGATGCGGATTGCTTACGCGAGATTGCCGCTAAGATTCAACCGCCAATAATCCAGCAAATAGGGAGGATCATCTGCCCCAGCCAGCGCCGTCAGCTCTGTCATGAGCCGCGAGCGCAGTTCTTCAGAAGGAAGCTGCCGCAGGTGCGCACGCAAAATGATGTTGCGGACAAATTCTTCGTATTGGGCAGCGTCATCCAGCAGCGTGGGCGCGGATTCAACGCTCGTTTCTACATTTGTAAATCCTGCTCGGCGCAGGATACCGGCTGCTTGCTCCGCATCCGCGAAGAACCATGGTTCCCGAAACGATGCCAAATAAGGCGCATACTGCGGAGACTGGGCCAACTTCGCAACTCTCTCTCGCAACCGGATGAGATTTTCACCCCCGCCGCATTGCGCGTGCAACCAACCGCCGGAGCGCAATGCGTTCCGCAAACTCGTGAAGAGCCTGTCGTGGTCCAACACCCAATGAAACGCCGCTGTACTCACGATCCCGTCAAAGGCTTGCTCGAAGGGCAGATACTGCAGATCGGCAGCGAGCAGGCTCAGGCGTCCACCAAAATCTGCGAGCAAATGCTCCCGCGCCGAATGCAGCATGTTTTGCGAGAGATCCACCCCCACGACTCGCCCGCGCGGCAAAACTTCCAGCAGTTCGGCAGTCAGTCGACCGCTACCACAGCCCGCATCAAGGACTTCCTCATCGCCATGCAGCCTCAACCGAGACAAAACTTTCTTGCCCCAGCTAACCTGTGGCTGCGAAAGACGGTGATAGACGGCTGAGTCCCACTCTCGGGATTGATTTTGATCGTTCAAGGAAGGTTCGGAAAAAATAACTCAGAAGGCGTTAGTCTTGGCAGCGCAGATTTGTGGAAACTCACTACAGCCAGATTTCCTAGATCGCACTCAGCCCCGACTCCAGATCGTCGAGAATGTCCTGCAGGTCTTCGATCCCCACGGAAATTCGAACCATGCCGTCGGTGATGCCGATCGCGCGGCGTCCCTTTTCACCCAAACCGGCATGAGTCATCGTCGCAGGATGAGAGATGAGCGTCTCAACTCCGCCAAGCGATTCTGCCAGCGAACACACCTGCAATTTTTTCAGCATCCTATTCGCATTCTTCAGCGAGCCGGTCTCGAATGTGATCATCGAACCGAACCCGCGCATCTGTTTTTTGGCGAGTTCATGCTCCGGATGCCCAGGAAGTCCCGGGTAAAAAACCTTCTTCACCTTCTTATGGTTCACAAGAAACTTCGCCACCGCCCGTCCATTGCGGTCATGAATTTCCATCCGAGCGGCCAGCGTCTTCACTCCCCGCAATAGAAGCCAGCATTCGAATGGAGAGAGGATCGCGCCGGCAGCCTTTTGCAGGAACGCCAGCTTGTCCGCCTGATCCTGACGGCTACAGACTACGACACCACCCAGCCCATCGCTGTGCCCATTAAGGAATTTCGTCGTGGAGTGGACGACCATATCGGCGCCCAGCTCCAGAGGATTCTGGAAATACGGCGACATAAATGTGTTGTCGACGACCAAGTCCACTTTCCTGCGGCGGCAAATGGCGCCGATGGCAGGCAGGTCGCTGATGTGCATGAGCGGATTCGTGGGCGTCTCGACAAATACGAGCCGCGTATTCTTACGCAACGCGCGTCCCACATTCTCGGCATCGGAAGTGTCAACGTAAGAAAATTCTAGTCCGAAATCGCTGAGAACTTGATTGAACAACCTCGGCGAACCCCCATACAAATCATTGCCGCAAACAATGTGATCACCCGATTTCAACGTGCTCATAATGGCGTTGATCGCCGCCATGCCACTGCCGAACACTCTGGCCGCGAGTCCACCTTCAAGCGATGCCAGATTCGTCTCCAATCGATCGCGGGTCGGGTTCGACACGCGGGCGTATTCATAGCCCTTGTTTTCACCAATTCCCTGCTGCACGTAAGTTGATGTCGGATAGATGGGAACCGTAACCGCGCCAGTCAGCGGGTCGGGCTCTTGGCCGTCATGGATAGCTCGAGTGGCAAAACCTGCCTGTCTATTTTTTTTCATGCAGATTTCGTAGGAGTGAAACTTTTTAGACGCCGCCTTCGAAAATCTTCTTCGACAGATAGCGCTCAGCGGAATCCGGGATGATTGTAACAACGCGCTTGTCTGGTCCCAACTTTTTGGCTACTTCAAGAGCCGCGAAAACTGCCGCTCCCCCGCTCGATCCCGCAAGCACACCCTGCTCAGCGGCAAGTCTCTTGACCATTCCAAAAGCATTCTCATCGTTCACCGCGATCACTTCGTCACAGACGCTGCGATCGAATGTCTCGGGGATGAAGCTCACTCCGATGCCTTCAACCTTGTGCGGCCCAATGTCGCCGCCCTGCAAAATCGATCCTTGCGTCTCTACCGCCACAGCCCACACTTTGGAAGCATGTTTCTTCATGTACCGCGCCACCCCGGTAAACGTTCCGCAAGTGCCGCAGCCCAGAACAACCGCATCCACTTTGCCATCCATTTGCTCGAAAATCTCCGCAGCAGTAGTTTCGTAGTGATAATCGGGATTGGCCTGATTTTCGAATTGTCCAGCCAAAAATGCCGTACGATCACTCGCCACCAGGTCTTTCGCCCGTTTAATCGCGCCCTTCATCCCTTCCGAATCAGGGGTGCGATCGACCGTCGCCCCCAGCGCGCGCATGATCAGCACTTTTTCCTGCGAGAAATTTTCCGGCACGAACAGCTTGACCTTGTATCCGCGACTCACCCCAATCAGCGAAAGCCCTATCCCAGTATTTCCCGCCGTAGCTTCCACGATGGTCCCGCCGGGAGCCAGTTTTCCTTCCTGCTCGGCTCTGCGAATGATTCCGATCGCGGCGCGATCTTTGACGCTTCCCCCTGGATTCAGATATTCGAGCTTGGCGAACACATCTGCCGAACCGGCAGGCACCAGGTTTTTGAGTCGCAACATGGGCGTGCCACCGACCAGACTCGTAATATCGTCGGCAACACGAAGATTGAGGGTTTCGGAATTCTTAAGGTGCACGTTACAGGGTAAGGGGCGGCGGTTTGTAACGTCAATCGGCCAATCGCCTGAAAACTGATGAGACCATTACGGTGGTCATTTCACGCGGCAAAATCTACCGAGATATTCTTCCTTAAAAAATTCACTTCCCGTTTTTCGCCACTGGCTGAGGCCCAGCATAATATCCGCTCTTCGTGCGCACCATGAGCTTGCCACGGCCCTTGCCCTTGGCTTCCACACGGATTGTCCTAAATCCGCCCGCCGACTTTGGAGTGGTTGGCTTATAACCGATCGTGTATTGGCTTCGAATATCGTGCGCCACCTGCTTGCTGATCTCATCCACCTCGTCTAAAGTTCGTGGAAAAAACGCGAGGCCTCCTGTACGTTGCGCGATGATTTCCAGCGCACGTCGCGCCCGTTTGGGATGCTCTTCGTCCCCGAGTATGCCAATCGCATAGACCGAAGGGCCGTTCTCTTCCTGCAACTGCTTCACCGCCTGCTCTAGAGTTTCGCGGCTTGCATTGTCTTCCCCGTCAGTCACAACAAAAAGTACCTTGTGATCCAGGCGGCCATCCTTTGCGAGATGATCGGCCGAGGCCACGATGGCTTCGTAAAGCGCAGTCCCTCCGCGCGCATCAATCTTCTCAAGCGCGTCCTTCAGCTTCAGCAGATCGTTGGTGAAGTCCTGGTCGAGATAGTATTCATCGTTGAAATTCACCACGAAAACTTCGTCCTGCGGATTGCTCGACCTTACGAGGTTCAGCGCAGCCTGATTCACTTTGTTTCGCTTTTCCCGCATGGACCCGGAGTTATCAATGACGATTCCCATGGAAACCGGAATGTCTTCGTGATGAAAAGAAATGATGGTCTGGGGCTTGCCATCCTCGAACACCGAAAAGTCCGAGCGCGTGAGGTCGTTCACCATGCGCTGCCGGTCGTCGATCACGGACGCGGTGAGACGCACCTCATCCACGTCCTTGCGAATGACAAAGGTACCGTTTTGCTGACTGTTCTGACTCGGAGCCGGTGAAGAAGCCGCAGAGCTTTGAGACTGGAGATCACCGTGCGGGCCAGTGCTGGTTGCAGTGGACTGCGGCTGTTGCCCCCCTCGAATTGCGAAAACAGGAAATGCCAGTGCCGCGATGGCGGCTAGGATCGCAAAGGAGAAAAAATAAATCGCACTCTTACTCTGCAGGCGCGTAATAACCGGTCCTGGCATAAACTCGCAGCGGAGGCAGTCCTTTCGGCGGTAGTAATTTTACCTTGATCTTACGCCATTTGCCGTCGTGCGAGACATTCTGCGGACGATACCCCAGCACGTACTGGTTGCGGAGCTCGATTCCGATCTTCGTAGCCACGTCCGCCAAATCGTTGGGATTCTCCACTGTAAAAGCACGGCCCCCGGAAAGCTCCGCCACTTCTCCCAGCAGGGCCGGGCCAAGACGCTCCTCTGGCGTGGCGAAGTAGCGGTCATAAATACCAATCGCATAGACCATTACGTCCGCCTCTTTCACCAGCGCCTTAATCTCATTCTCTGTGTACCGGCTGTGGTTGTCGCCACCATCCGAAATGATCAGGAGTGCCTTCTTCGAATATTTCGCCTGCCTCATCTTCGTGACACCCATATAGATGGCGTCCATCAGCGCCGTCATCCTCTGCGGCACGGCGTAAATCAGCTTGTTCTGGATTTCATCCACAGAACTGGTGAAGTCGCTGACCACCTCAGGTTGGTCCGAGAACGTGATCATGAAAAACTCATCCTGCGGATTCGCGGTCTTGAAAAACTCCATCACCGCGTCCTTCGCCCGGTCCATCTTGCTTCTCATGCTGCCGCTGGAATCGAAAATTACTCCCAGCGACACGGGTGCATCTTCGCTCGAAAAGGTCTTGATCTGTTCTGCTGTGCTGCCCTCGTAAAGTTGGAAATTCTCCTTTTCCAGTCCCGTGACCAGGCGGTTCATCGGATCAGTGATCGTTACCGGCACCAACACCAAATCCGCGCTTGTGCGCAGTGGACGAATGTGCGCATTCAAGGCAGGCACGTTGTCTTTGGGAACTTCCGTCCTGGCCGTTTCCACGGTTCGTGGGTTGATATGAACGTCATTGACGTCGGTCTGCGCGAACATCGGGATTGCGGCAATAACCACCGCAAGAAGGATCGACAACGCGAACAGCCGATGAACGGAGGTCGAAAGTCGCAGGGTATTCATCCGCCAGGATTTATCGGCGCACTTGCCAGCCTGGGCTACAGGGTTGGGGAACCGGGAGCACGCGAACCGGCGCTCATTCGCGAAGGACATAAGCACCTCGTTTGCTGGCGATACTATCACAGCTTCTACCTGCACGACTGCGTTTTTTTCGTCAAATTTTTCGTCACAAGCCATACGGGACAGCCCATTCCGGGCGATTCACTCAGTCGCCCTGGCTAAAGCTATCGGGTCCGGCCCATCTTGTTACAATCAGATGTTTCATGGCCGAGATTTTTCCATTCCGAGCGTTCCGTTACGATTCCCAACAAGTTCGCCTCGACCAGGTCGTTACGCAGCCTTACGACAAGATCACAAAGGATTTGCAGGATCGATACTACGGCGCCAGTCCGTACAATCTCGTTCGCCTCATCCTTGGCCGCGCTGAGGCAAATGACAATCCAGCAAATAATGTATATTCGCGTGCCGCCGACGCCTTTCGCGCGTGGCGACATCAAGGCATTTTGCGCCAAGACCCGGCTCCCTACCTCTATCGGTATTCCCAGTCCTTTCCCTTGCCCGGGTCCGGCACGAAGGTAGAGCGCCAGGGTTTTATCGCGCTCGGCCGAATCGAGGAATACTCGGCGGGCGTCGTCTACCGCCACGAACAGACCCTTTCCAAACCAAAGGCCGATCGTCTGGACCTGCTGCGCGCGACCCGCGCAAACTTCGGCCAGCTTTTCATGCTTTACGAAGACGATGGACAGATCGAATCCCTGTTGGCAACCTCGGGGTCCCCAGCCATAGAAGTGACCGATGAGAACGATGTAGTTCATCGGGTTTGGCAGATTTCCGACGCTGGGTTGATCGATTCCGTCCGCGCGGCCATGCGAGATAAGAAGCTGATCATTGCCGATGGCCATCACCGTTACGAAACAGCTCTTACCTATCGAGATGAACGTCGAAAGGGAAACCCTCCTTCAGCGGGGGTAGCCGCAGCGGCCGCTTATGAATTCGCGATGATGACCTTCGTCAACCTGAACAGCCCGGCCCTAGCCATCCTGCCCACCCACCGTATCGTTCACAGCCTGCAGGATTTCTCAGTGGACGCCTTCCACAAGGCGCTAGGTCCGTTTTTTGATATCGACGAAGTTGACTCATCCTTGAACTCCGTTCAGGCCACCGGAATGCTTCGCGGAGCAGGACGCACGGGAACCTGCCTGCTGGCGGTCACTGCGAATCGCGCCTTTTTGCTGCATCATCCGAACCCGAATGCTGCTGGAATCTTCCAAGGACTTTCGCTACGTCAGCAATCCCTCGATGTCGTGCAGTTACACAAGGCTTTATTAGAGAATGTGTTGCACTTATCGGAAGAGTCGATCCGCGATCAAAAAAACATCTCCTACGCCCGCGACCCTGCAGAAGCGCTTTCTCAAGTAAGAAGCGGCAGCGCCAACATTGCCTTCCTCATGAACCCCTGCCGCATTACACAGGTTCGCGACATAGCCTTTGCCGGTGAAGTCATGCCGCAGAAATCGACTGACTTCTATCCCAAGCTGCTCAGCGGGCTGACGATCTATGCTCTTGACTAGATGGCGGCGCACGCTTAGAGGCGCTAACGGTTCAGCTGCACCCAAGAAGCCTCCGAAACCGTTTCGCTCTCTGAACTGGCGTCTCGCGGCTGGATCTGGCAGCGCAATTTTTCTTTTCATCGCCGTCCTCCTCCTGGCAGCGGCTCCCTCGGAGAAGCGTCTTTCCATTTATTCAACCGCAGCAAACTACTCCGTTTCTGTGGTGCAGCGTCAAGGGCACGATTATGTCGGCCTTCTCGAAGTGCTCGAACCGCTCGGCACAGTAACCTCCAAAACAGACGGTCCGCGCTGGCGCTTGCACTATGACAACGTACTCGGAGAATTTGTAAATGAGAAAACTCGCGCCCGCGTGCAGGGACGCGACGCCGATCTAGCCGCAAAATTCATTCTGGAAAATGGAAGAGGTTTAATCCCCGTTGCATCGCTCAGCTCTCTTCTGCCGCGATTTCTGGGGGGCCCGGTCACCTTCCACGAAAGCGCGGAGCGTCTCTTTATTGGCAGCGTCGCGACCCATTTCACCGCCTCGGTGGCTCCCGACGATTCCTCGCGGCTGATTTTCCACTTCAGCTCTCCGGTCAATCCATCGGTCGCCTCCGAACCGGGCAAGCTTCGTCTGATCTTCAATCACGAGCCGGTCACTTCGCCGGCATCGCCAACCCTCACCTTCGGCAGCAAGACCATTCCCTCAGCGATCTATTCCGAGGGCAACGGCACTGCTGAGATCACCGTGAACACAGCAATTCCTCTAATGGCCAACTTCGGCAATGATGGCCGCACCATCACTCTTGCGCCCGCAAAATCCCAACCGCAAACTGCCGCCTCCGTGCCCGCTCCCCCGAAGCCGCAAGCCGCGCTTGCACCGCCCGTTGCCCAGGCGCCCGCCCCGACTCGCCGCTATTTTGCCGTAATCGATGCCAGCCACGGAGGAACCGACCGCGGCGAAGCTCTCGGCCCTACTCTGGCGGAGAAAGACATAACGCTCGCCCTCGCACGCGACCTCCGGCAGGCGCTCGAAAGTCGTGGAATCACAACTCTCGCAGTTCGCGATTCCGACGCGAACATTTCGCTCGATGATCGCGCATTCTTCACGAACACCAGCCATGCCGCGGTCTACATCGCGATACATGCCGCTTCCAGCGGCCATGGAGTAAGGATTTACACCTCGATGCTTCCTGATTCGAGTGCGGATGACCAGGACCGCGGACCGTTCCGCTCATGGCCCACCGCCCAGCTTTCATCGACGTCTTTGAGTCAAATGGCCGCCGCTGGAACCGCCGATGCGTTGAAAAGAATTCAAATTCCCGTGCGCGTGCTGACTGCGCCGCTACGGCCTCTGAACAACATCGTTACCGCTGCGATTGCCGTGGAAGTGGCGCCATCCGGCGCTGACGTTTCGTCCCTCGCGTCAACCGATTATCAAGAACTCATCACGGGAGCCGTCGCGAATGGAATCATGTCCATCCGCACTCAACTGGGAGCCGCGCCATGATACTAAGGCATTTCATCATCGCGCTCTCCCTGTTGCTCGCAGCAGCACTGGTTATGGGAGTTTACGCGTGGCACATGCGGGGCCGCGCCGCGGCCACGCCCGCAATCCTAACCGACGCTCAGCCAGTCGTTGCCGCCCCGGCCACGGGCCCAACCGAACGCATCACGCTCTGGATTGCATACGATGACATCGGTATGCTGCGCGCCCAATCGGCACAGATTCCGATGCCCGGCGCGCGCCAGCAGCGCGCCGAAGAACTGATGCGCGCCCTGGTGCAGTTCTATCTGGAGAAAAACTCGCCTCATCCCCTGGCGCCGGGGTCGGAGATTCGCAGCGTCTATCTCGTCGATCCCGGGATCGCCGTCATTGATGTGAACGCCGCCTTTGCCGACGGCCATCGCTCCGGAATTCTGCCGGAGGATCTCACCATCGCGTCACTCATTCAAACCATCTCCGCAAATATTGCAGGAATTTCAAAAGTGAAGATTTTAGTGGAAGGAAATCGGCGCGAAACTCTCGCCGGCCATGCGGACCTATCCCATTTCTTCGATGTCTCCGCAATGAATCAACTCAGTACAGAGCTTCAATCCACACAGTAATCAAAATAAACCGCGAATCGCCGCCAACAGAATTATTTTTTCGTCGACGGCGCCAGGTACCACGGCGTCACCGTCTCATCGGTCTTCATGAAATTCACCAGCAGCGCCGAGTCTTTATTTTTTCCCACTGTCGATGCGTGTACGCCGTCCGGCCCCAGGTCCGAGCAACTCCACTCCAAGCCGGCGCTGTCGGCATAAACATTCCCGTTGGCCAACATTCCGTTCGCCCAATCGTACGTCCCCCACGAAATCCACGGCGCGACCACCGGGCCATTATTCGGGTTGTAGTTCAGATCGGCCTGCCCATTGATCTGGTCCGCGATCACGTCTTGTACAGCGAAACCAGTTTCGTAAGCGTAAGGCTCAGGAAGAATCTCCGGATCGTTCGTCGCGTATCCGCCGTAGTGCATGCTCTCCAGATAAGCCAGCTTCAGGTTCGGAAAATAAATCAGCAGGTTCTGCAGAGCCGAAATCGTGTCGCTTTCCTGATGTGCCATATCGGCAGGATACGTGCCCGAGGGCTGGCTGCGCGGGTCCATCATCCATACCGCTACAACCTGGTTCGCCGTTACATTCTGGTAGGGCAGGTAAAAATTCAGAATCGTCTGCCACGAGGGATCGCTGAGCTTGGCATAGTTGGGCGAGTCAGTACCGTCAATCGCTCCATTGACGATCACTAGGTTGGGATTCAACCCTGGGTCCACCTGTTCCGTCAGTTGAAATTGGGCGAACATCGTGCGCGTGATCGATACACCGATCGAAAGCAGCACGTATTTCCCGTTAGGATCTGGATTCCCGTTGGCATCAAGCGGAACGATACCGTCGGCTAAAGCCAGCCCATCTGCTTCATGATCCGGCGGTGGAACATTACTTCCGCCAGGATATAGCCCGCCTTCAGTTCCCATATAACTTCCAGTGCCCAAATCCGGCAGATCAACCTCGGGATCTCCGCTGCCGGCCTGGTCCCAGGTAATGTCATTACAAACGCCCGACCCAGTTGTGACCGGCAGTGTAACCGCTGCAGCAGTCGTCTGCGGCGGCACGCTCGAATCCGCTACCTTGACGGTGAAGCTATAGTTCCCGGTGTCGGCAACCTTGAGCGGACCGGATAACGAACCCGTCGATCGTAGAGTCAACCCGGTGGGCAGAGACCCCGAAGCCCGGCTCCACTTATAAGGCGGCGTGCCTCCTGCTGCCGCGAAATTCGCGAGGTAAGCGAACCCCTTCGCTCCGGTAGGCAAGGTCGGATACGACGAAACCACCAACCCGGGCGGCGCAACTCCACTACCCGCCACGCTTACGGTTTGCGCTGGAATGACGTCATAGGCCAATGAAATCGCATTGGAAAAGTTCTGAACCAGACCCGGAGTGAACGTCACCTGGAAGGAAAAGGATTTCTTGGGCTGAATCGTGACGGCAGAACTGTAGCCCGTCTCGCCGAACGGCGGTAAGGCCGTGACCGAGGTAAGTTTGAAATTGTTTGTTCCCTCATTGGTGACGGTCACCGTCTGCGACGTTGTGCTTCCCACAGCGGTCGCCGGGAAACTAAGCACATTCGGACTGATCGAAGCCACCGCTCCGGTAGTCGTCCCCGTACCGGAAAGAGTAACGACCTGCGGCTGGCTCACGCCCTGGATGGTGAAAGAAACCTGCCCAGTCACGGCTCCCGCCGCCATCGGCCGGAAGCGCACCCCCCAAGTCCCATACTGGCCTTTGTGCAGCGTTTGGGCCCATCCAAAATCCAGGACAAATACGTTGAATGGAGTAACAGAAAGGCCGGTGATGACGAGGTTCGATGTTCCCGTATTCGTGATCGTGATCTCAGCGACCGGAGTTTCCATGCCAACTACGACACTCTTGAACGCAATCGAGCTGGGAGTGATGGTGAAGGACTGCGCCTTCGCCTGAGTGGCGGAGATTACGATCGCGAAGCACAGCGCCAAAACAGAAGAAACTGAGAAGAAAATGGACCGGAATCTCATAGCAGGAGCGAATTTATATCATGGTAACGCGGAAGAGAGTATTGCCCAAACGGGGGAAGAGAAATTCGAAGACTGTGTAAAAGCTTGTTTCTCCTACTGACGGCATAGAGGTTCGAAATCTCAAGTTGCCTTGAGGCGTTCTGCGAAGACTGCCTTCTGTCCCCGTTGTGGCCTCTTCGCTTCGCCGACGATGGTAAAGTGGACATTCTCCCGAACGCTTCTAAAGGCACAAAGCTATGGCTATAGCCACGATTAATCCCGCAACTGGGGAAACGGTAAAAACGTTCGATGCGCTTTCCGCCACCGAGATTGAGAAAAAGCTTCAGTTGGCGGTCACCACCTTTCAGGCCGAGCGCCACACCTCGTTTTCCGAACGCGCGCGGCGAATGTTGAAAGCGGCCGACATTCTCGACCGCAACAAAGAAGAGTTCGCCAAGCTGATGACGCTGGAAATGGGCAAAACCTACAAGTCCGCCATTGCAGAGGCCGTGAAGTGCACCACCGGGTGCCGCTACTACGCCGAGAACGCAGAAACAATTCTGCAGGACGAAGTGATCGAAACCGGCGCGAAGAAGAGCTTCATCCGCTATCGCCCGATCGGACCCATTCTCGCCGTCATGCCCTGGAATTTTCCCTTCTGGCAGGTCATTCGCTTTGCTGCCCCGGCCCTGATGGCTGGCAATGTTGGATTGCTGAAACACGCCTCCAACGTTCCCCAATGCGCTCTCGCGCTGGAACAGCTTTTTCTTGATGCCGGATTTCCCCCCGGTGCATTTCAGGCGCTGCTGATCGGCTCGCAGCAGGTCGATGCAATCCTGAACGATCCGCGCGTGGTCGCGGCCACGTTGACCGGCAGCGAACAAGCGGGCATAGAAGTAGGCGTCGCGGCCGCCAAGCGAATCAAGAAAGTCGTTCTCGAACTCGGCGGCAGCGATCCCTTTATCGTCATGCCCAGCGCCGATCTCGACGCCGCCGTCGCCACCGCCGTCGAAGCGCGCGTGATTAATAACGGTCAATCCTGTATCGCGGCCAAGCGCTTCATCGTCGCCGAGCCCATTGCTGAAGCGTTCGAGAAGAAATTCGTGGAGCGCATGAAGAGCTTGCGAGTGGGCGATCCTTTCGACGAAAAAACCGAACTTGGTCCGCTCGCGACCGCCGATGCGGTCAAGTCGCTGGATGCCGACGTGCAGAAGACAGTGCAGGCTGGAGCAAAGTTATTGACCGGCGGCCATCCCCTCCAACTCCCAGGCAACTATTACGCTCCCACCGTTCTAACCAATGTCCCAAAAGATTCGCCCGCCTATCGCGAAGAATTTTTCGGCCCGGTAGCCTCACTGTTTCGCGTGAAGAACATCGACGACGCAATCCGCCTCGCCAACGACAGCCGTTTCGGCCTCGGCGCGAGCGCATGGACAAACGATGAGAAAGAACGCGACCGCTTCATCAACGAACTCGAATCCGGCATGGTCTTCATCAACAAAATGGTAGCTTCCGACGCGCGAATTCCCTTTGGCGGCGTGAAACACTCCGGCCACGGACGAGAACTGGCTGCAAATGGCATCCGGGAGTTTATGAATATTACGACGGTGTCGATCGCGTAGCCGCGCTTGACACTCGCCAGTAAAAGTAGGTAATATAACTACATTCTACGCCTTTATGGAAAAAGCCATCTCAGCCGCCGATGCCAACCGTAATTTTTCACGCCTTTTGCGGGACGTAAAAGAAGGCCAAACTTACGTGGTTACCAGCCACGGCCGCCCCGTGGCCCGCATCGCGCCGGTTGATCGGAAGCCCGGCAAGGTCGGCGATTCTCCGGCATGGCGCGCCCTAATGCGCCGAGTAAAAAACCAGCCTGCCATCGATATTGGCCCATGGACAAGGGACGAGCTTTACGACTAAGAATCGAAGATACAAAGGTAGCGCTCGATACCAACATTCTTGTCTACATTGAAGGCGTGAATGGGCCGGGGCGCGGGAAAGAGGCAGCAGAGATCGTTGCGCACCTGCCCCGAGCGAATACCTTCGTTCCCGTACAGGTTCTCGGTGAACTGTTTCGTGTCCTGATCCGCAAAGCGAAATACACACCCGAACAAGCCCGCACCGCGGTTCGAAATTGCTTCGATATCTTCCCGACGATAGAAACATCGCCAGAAGTTTTGCTGGCGGCTGCCGATCTCAATGTCGCACACGGTCTTGATATCTGGGACGCGATGATTTTCGCCGCAGCCTCGAGTGCTGGATGTCGGCTCCTGCTCTCAGAAGACTTGCAAGACGGTTTCGGTTGGCATGGTGTGACGGTGGCAAATCCGTTCGCGACAAGCAGAAATAGCTTACTAGTAGAACTGCTGGGGAAATAAAATATAGGGGGGCACGGATGAGATTTCTGGCGCAAGATCGATAAGCCAGAAACACCGACAGCGGTTTTGGTGAGCGGACGCCGTCCTCCGCCGGGGGGCCCCAAGGTCGCGCCATTCTGGAATCGTGCTACCTTTCGACCACGATTACATCTAGGGCTCCGGCCGAAAACAGAACTTTTACTGTCGCAGCGTCATTCCACTCAGCACTTCCTGCTGCTTTGCAATTAGAGCCTGCACACCCTGCCGCGCATAAGCCAGCATCTTGGCGAATTGCGCGTCATCAAACGCCTGCCGCTCTGCCGTTGCCTGCACTTCCACCATCTTCTGCCCAGCAGTCATCACAAAATTCATATCGACTTCGGCGCGTGAATCTTCCTCATAGCACAGGTCCAGCAAAACCTCACCATCCACAATGCCGACGCTGACCGCGGCAATGAAGTCGCGCAGCGGCACTGAAGGCAAAGTTCCAGCCTCTACCAGCTTCTCCAAAGCCATCCCGAGGGCTACAAATGCACCGGTAATGGACGCCGTCCTGGTCCCGCCATCCGCCTGAATCACATCGCAGTCAACCCAAATCGTTCTTTCGCCAAGCCTGGCTAGATCGGTCACCACGCGCAACGAACGGCCGATCAGGCGCTGAATTTCATGGGTTCTTCCGCTCGGCCGGCCTTTGGATACTTCCCGCGCCGTCCGTGTGAGCGTCGCACGCGGAATCATCGCGTACTCACTCGAGATCCAACCCTTGCCCGAGTTTCGCAAGAAACTGGGAACAACTTCTTCAATGGACGCTGTGCAGATAACCCGCGTATTTCCTACCTCAATGAGTGCGGAACCCTCCGCCGTCCGAATGAAGTCAGAAGTGATTTTGACCGGCCGCAGTTGGTCGACAGCACGATTATCAGAGCGATAAAACATAAGCGAGGATTGTAAACGATGAGCAGACCGGCGCGTTCTACCGCGTCCATCGCTCTATGGACCCGAAGGGTCACAACTACTACCTCTTACTACCTCCCGCGAGCCTTTCCGCCATTGGAGGGCGTTACGCCTCTGGTACTTCCGTAATGGCCGATTCGTTGCTATTACACAACTATTACAGTCGCACCCCCGCTCGGCTTGATAGCTTAGGTGAGGCGTTATCGAACCTGAAACCAGCCAACGGGGACCATTCGCAACATGCAACTCGAAAGTCTCGAAAAAAAACAAGCCTCAAAAGACGAAATTAACTGGATAACAGCGATTTTCATGATGCTGTTTCACGTGGGCGCGATTGCCGCGTTGTTTTTCTTCACCTGGAAAGCATTGTTCGTCGCGGCCATACTCTGGTGGATTTCGGGCAGCCTCGGCATCGGCATGGCCTATCATCGCCTGCTCACGCACCGCGGTTACAAAACCCACAAGTGGGTTGAGTATTTCCTGACGCTCTGCGCCACGCTTGCCCTTGAGGGAGGTCCGATTTTCTGGGTGGCCACGCATCGCATCCACCATCAATATTCCGATCAAGATGGCGACCCGCATTCTCCCGTCGATGGAAAATGGTGGGCGCACATGGGCTGGATCCTGATGGGTAAATCAATGCATCACGATACGACCACTCTAGCCCGCTACGTCCCCGATCTCGCCAAAGACAAATTTCACGTCTGGATCACGAAATATCACTACGTTCCACAGATCGTGCTGGGCGTGGCGCTGTTCGCCATCGGCGGCCTTCCATGGTTGCTCTGGGGAACATTCTTCCGCACTGTATTTGGCCTGCACTCCACTTGGCTGGTCAATTCTGCCACCCACTCCTGGGGCACCCGCCGTTTCGCCACCCGCGATCTGTCCACCAACAGTTGGTGGGTCGCTTTGATGACCTTCGGTGAAGGCTGGCACAACAACCATCACGCGCATCCCACCTCGGCGGCACACGGCTTGAGATGGTATGAGATCGACACCAACTGGTACGGGATTTGGACACTGAAGACGCTTGGACTGGCCTGGGACGTCAAGCGCGTGCACCTCGCCGACCTGGAAAAAGGCCTGGGCGCCGCTCCGAACGGCCATTTGATTACCGAAGCTCTGGCGGAAGGCGCCGCAGCCGGAGACTAGGGCGAAGCGCTGCTCCCTGCTTTTAATACGCACTCGCCGTTTCGGCTGGCTCGTCTGACGGCTGGCGACCTAGCAAGAGCTTCAGGTGTCCCGACCTTGCATCGCCTGGGATGCTTGGGTAAACCTTGGCCTCGAACGCTGTAAAATCGGCTTGTAGCCATGCGCATCACAAGCCGCCGCGGAACGATCATCTTCTTCCTCTGCCTGGGCATCGGCCTGGTTGCCCTCGCGGTAGCGCTCAACGTTGGCTGGATCATTCTCAACTGGCGTCTGCGAGTCCTGTTGTTCTTTGGCGTTATCTTCTTCGCAGTCCTCATCGCCGGGATGATCGTTAACACCAGCTTCCTGATCCGGGAACTGCGTCGCAGCGAACAGCATGACAGTTTCATTAATGCTGTGACACACGAACTGAAAACACCGGTCGCGTCCATTCGCCTTCATCTCGAAACCCTGCAACGCCGTCAATTGGCCGATGCGCAAAAGCACGAGTTCTATGCGCTCATGCTCAGCGATACCGAGCGACTCATGGAGACAATTGAACAGGTTCTCCGCGCCGGCCGCTCCGGCGACAAGAAGGCCGGCCGCGAAAAATCCGCCGTCGATTTTCGCCATCTTGTGCAGGAATGCATGGAAGCAGCCCGCACCCGGCATCATTTGAGCTCGGAATCTCTGCACTATGAAGAAGCGCCCAGCGATGGAACGGGAATGAGTGTTCGCGGCAATGCCGAAGACCTGCGCACCGCAGTCTTCAACGTCCTCGACAACGCAATCAAATATTCCGGCGATAACGTCGATGTTCGAGTGCGGCTCGACGTACCCGACGACAGACGTGTTGTTCTGAGCGTGGAAGATCATGGCATTGGTATTCCTCCGGACGATCTGAAGAGCATCTTCAAACGGTTTTATCGAGTTACCCACCGCTCGCTGGGGCACGTAAAAGGAACAGGTCTTGGCCTGTTCATTGTGAAATCGATCACCCAAAAACATGGCGGAAAGGTTTCCGCCGCAAGCGCAGGCGAAGGCGAAGGAACAACCATCACAATTGAACTGCCGAGGGCGAACGCATGAGCCGGGTCCTGGTGGTGGAAGACGAAACTCACCTGGCACAGGGCTTGCGCTTCAACCTGCAAGAGGAGGGTTATGTGGCCGAAGTTGCAGGCGACGGCGAATCGGCTACCGACCGGCTTCTCGACAAAAAAGAAATTTTCGACGTGGTTGTGCTCGACATTATGCTGCCGGGCAAAGATGGATTCAGCGTAGTTTCCGAATTACGGGCGGCCAAGAATTACATACCAGTACTAATGCTCACTGCCCGCAGCCGGCCTGAAGACGTGCTAAAGGGTTTTGCCGCCGGTGCGGATGACTATCTTGCCAAGCCATTCGACCTCTCGATATTGCTGGCGCGGCTGCAAGGATTACTGCGGCGCAGCGAGTGGATGCGCAGCGTTCACGCGAGTGGGAACCGGGAACTGAGTGATTCTGCAGCCTCAGCCCCCAATGCCGGCGCAATCGGCGACTACAGTACCTTCTCCTTTAATGACAGAAAAATCGATTTCGGAGCCCTCGAACTTCACACTGGCGGCAACGTGATTCACTTGACGCTGATGGAGTCAGAGTTGCTGCGTCATCTCGTGCAGAACGACGGACGCGTCGTTTCGCGCAAGCAGATTCTGGAAGACGTCTGGGGACTGCACGAAGACACCGACACTCGTGCGATTGACAATTTCATCGTGCGCCTAAGGCGGTATATCGAAGATGATCCCGCCCAACCTCAGCACCTGCTAACAGTCCGCGGCGTAGGATATCGATTCCTCGCAAATCCGGACGGGAAGTAATCCTGCCGCTTCACTTCCGTTTGAGCGCCTCCAATTCATCCAGGGTCCGTGGCCAGTCTGATTTCAATAGCCGCGAAAGACTTCGATCCGCCAACACTTTGCCTCCGGTTTGGCAGCGCGCGCAATAATTAGTTTCATTATCGGCATAGCGAATGCGCAGAATTTTCTCTCCGCATCTCGGACAGGGTTGTCCATAACGGCCATGCACGGCCATACCCTTGCGGAAAGCTGTAACTTTTTCAGGGAAGTCTTCTTTTGCTTCGACCTGAAACCGATCGATCCATAATTTCAGAATCTCGCGAGTGGCCTTAAACAGCCGTTCCCATTCTTCAAGCGTTAGTTTCTGCGTGAGAGCGATAGGTGACAAGGGTGCAGCGTGAAGAATTTCATCCGAATACGCATTTCCTATACCGCTAAGAATTCGCGGATCCGTCAGCGCCCTTTTCAGCGTTCGATTTTCCGCGGTAAGTGCATGGCGAAAAGCATCAAGATCGGCCTCGA
The DNA here is from genome assembly GCA_036490235.1 of Candidatus Sulfotelmatobacter sp. Classification (GTDB taxonomy): domain Bacteria; phylum Acidobacteriota; class Terriglobia; order Terriglobales; family Acidobacteriaceae; genus Sulfotelmatobacter. The sequence continues at coordinate 124,406 of DASXEG010000088.1, forward strand.
AAACTTCAATACCGCCAGGATCCAGCGCGGAAAGTCCCTCTTCGCCACTCGCCATGTGGAGCGAGGCGCGCCGCCTTGACCCTGCCTCTGTCAGTGTCAGACTTCCATTGGGAAAGTCGAAAGCAGCCAACATATTTCGGCCTGCAAGCTTTGTGTTCGCCGACTTCCAATGCAGACGGCCGGCAATCATCAGATGAATGACGAGCCAAAGATTATTGTCGAAGCCGAACGCGATGCGCTTGCCGACACGGCGTAGTTGCCGAACCGATTGGCCTTCAATATTCTCGACCGGCGGTTGCACCGTGCGCAGAACGAATGGACTCCCGAGGCGTACCCGCTCCAATCGCTGATTCAACACGCGGGGAGCAAGTGCGGTGATATACGCTGAGATGTCAGGCAGTTCAGGCATGTTTCACAATTCCACACCAGGAAATGCGACCGCTTTCAGGCACGGCAAAGTTCCGCCACCAGCGCTTCTCTGCGGGCCAGCGCTAGGGAGTCCATGCGGTTGAGAATCACAACGTAGACACTGAAAGATATGCCTGCAAGCACCGCAAGCGCCAGCGCTGCAATCCATATGTTGCCCAGGAAGCGAGCCATTAGCACGGCGCCCGCGGCCACGCTCGCAATTACCAACTGCAACCCTAGACTGATAAGCACCGTAATCTGCGAAGCCCGCTGCCGTCCGAATTTGGAATAGTCGAACCGCCTCGGCGCATAAATCGATAGAACATTCCCGGCAGCAAAGTCCAGGGGAGCGGCAAACAGCAGGCCCGCCAGCGTCAGCACCGTCATATCGAGCCCTGGCCTCGCGTAGATAAGAGCGACGACGACCCACGCGACAATGGTTTCGACCGCCACAATACAAGCGCAGGTAAGGTTCTTCGCGAGAACGATTTGCCGAAACGTTACGGGAGCAGAGTAAAAGAATTGAATGCCGCCCGCGTCTGCGCCAAAATTGTTGAATGCAATATTGGTGAGCATCAGCAGCGTGTACGCAGCGGCCACCGGAAACGCCAGGCTTGGCGTGCGGCTTAGAAATCCCGCGCCTGAGTGCCGAATAGAATTCACCGCGCCAACCCGAAAAATTACCAACATAAAAAACGGCATGAACAGATTGAGCAACATCGGTCCGCTGCGCAGCAGGTAACGAATCTCTTTCTCGAAAACCGCGGCAACCGGCGATGAAAGCCCCGGAAGGCTCCAACCAAGCCGAAGGCTCTTTTCTTGCGGAAGGCTGGACGCTGCAATCGCCTCGCTGAGGTTTTCGCCACGATATTGCGCCGACAGTCTCACGTTCAAGCCGTACCCAACCAACAAGCCAAAAGCGCACAGCAGCCCCAAGGAACTCAGTGCAACCGGCCACTTCGGGTAGATTCCCTGAACAATGGCGTCAGCAGCCAGACCCGGAGGAAGAATCTGTTCCGCCGGAACAATGACCGCAATCACTCGTTGCATTCCGGGGCTTGAGTTGTTGCGAAGGTGATGAGTGACCGGGCCAATGAGTTGAAAACCAAGTATCACCAAAATAAAGAGAATGCCCATCAGCTCGCGCGTGCGCCGCTGCGCCAGCCAGCGTTCTACCCACGCAAAGATCATTTGCAGGAAAAGAAGGTTGAATATCGCAAAAGCGAACAACACAAGTGCCGCCCACGGCGCCAGCGCAGATTTCGCAAACGCGAGGCCGGCTAAAATTCCCAGCGACCAAATGCAACCAAGAAATGTCGCCGGATCGACTGCCCCATACGCCATCCGCACCAGGAAATATGATCTGTAGCTGAGCGGAAAACGCAGCAGTTCGGACGAGTCCGGATTATTCGTAAACGCTGTCGCCATGATCGGAAACAATTGCCAGAAAAGGAAAATCCCCCATAACAAAATTGCCAGCATCTCCGGCTTTCCCGAGCCCAGAAAAAAATAAGCTCCCACACCCATCAGCGCGGCCCCGCCACATCCACCCACCAGGAATGCCAGCGAAACAAATCCGCGGGAAACCACTTCCAACTGTCCGCGGGTGCTGCGCAGCGCATTTACGAAAAGCCGCCAGCGCAGCCAGGCGATGGCCGCGAGCTGCCCGGATTGGGATTTCCTAACGTTCACGGACACATCTCATTTTTCCATAACCGCGGAGTGAAGAACGATCTTTTCTCAGCCGATGTGTCCACTGCGGCGAATTTCGAAAATCGATGATGTTGTTGGGGGGGGAAGGAAGATGAACGGATGAGTTTCGCGGAACGGCCGCCCCGATGGGAAAGGTTCACAAGTGCTGTGGCAAGAGCACTCGACTATGCGTTCGGTTGCCGTCACAAGCGCCTCAGCCGCGTTTTCACAATCGCGAGCCGAACCTACAAAGTCTGCTGCGACTGCGGCGCGGATTTCGACTACTCGCTGAAGAAAATGGAGATGGAGCACCGCCCCGCAATGAATCCATTGCTGGAACTCTTGCGCACCCGGCACACCTAAAGATTTTCCTCGTCTCTAACCGACCGCAGCGCGAAGCGACTCAATCCCCTAACCCAGCCACGAGAGCTCCTGATCGGTTCGCCGCGATCCTCCAACCATACGCAAGAAAATTTCTTCCAGCGTCATCTTTTCGCCAGGCAGCGCACCATCCGCCGAAATCGAACCAGGTGTCTCCGCCTGCACCCCAGCCCGCAATTCATCCAGCGACCCCTGCGCAACCAGCCTTCCCTGATGAATGATTGCCACATGGCTGCACAGCCGCTCAACAATCTCAAGCACGTGCGATGTTAAGAAAATCGTCGCTCCCCGCGCAATCATGCCTTGCAACATAGCCTTCAGCGTGCCGGCCGCAATCGCGTCGACTCCCTCAAACGGCTCATCCAGAAACAAAACCTTAGGTCCGTGGATTACCGCCGCGGCCATCGCCAGTTTCTTCTGCATGCCGTGGGAATAATCGGTTATGAGTTTTTTAGGCTGATCGGCGAGTTGCATAAAATCAAGTAACTCCGTGGCACGCCGCGCCGCGGTTTCTCGATCCAAGCCATACATGCGCCCGGCAAAATTCAGGAACTCCGAACCGGTAAGCCTTCCAAACAGCGCCATACCTTCAGGGACAACGCCGATCTGCCGCTTCACCTCCACGGAATGTGTGTCCATATCCAAGTCGAGAATTTCTATTTTTCCCGAGCTTGGAGCAAGCAAGCCGGTAAGCATCTTGATCGTCGTCGACTTCCCTGCCCCATTCGGACCCAGAAATCCGAAGAATTGTCCCCGCGTAACCTGCAAATTGACATTCTCGACGGCGACCAGTTCACCAAAACGGCGGGTCAAAGCCTGAGTCGAAATGGCCGGGGCAATGTCCATGAGGGCTATCAATCTAACACAGATAAGAATGCCCCGGCGGCCAGGCCGGGGCACCTTCGTTCGGCAGAACTGCTGCGCTTTAGAACAGGTCTGCTGCAGATAGGTTGCACTGAGATTGGGTCATTTCGGGCGAATCAAGGTTTTTGCCGCACTCATGTTGTCGTATCGATCGTAAACACGGATCACCACCACATGCTCGGAAGATTCATCCTTCGCGGTATCGAGCTTTACCGCGAAATCGTAGTTCTCTGTCCTCGCATCCGAAAGCTGTCCCACCGGTTCCACGTATTTCCAGTCCCCTGCATCAATCGAATACTCAGCGCGTTTGATCGGCGAAAAACTATCGACTGCGCGAGCCTTTATATGAATCTGCGCACCCTGCAGCGCTGCCGATAAGTCCTCAATTCGCGGCGGCGTCGTATCGACTTCAAAGCGATGGCTCTCCTTGGAAGCCGTCAGGGCCTCTCCCGGCGAGTGCGACGGCGCATCGGACGCAACCACTTTTACCGTAAATCCGCCATCAGGCAGCAAGCTGGCGTCGAACGAATACGCCTTGTCGGTAATGTCATCTTTCAACAGCAGCCAGCGGGTCTCGTCATCGCCACGATAGTAAATCGAGTAAACCAGCTGATCATCGTTATCGTCGTGGGCCGTCCACTTCACACCGATGGAATCGCGATCATGTGTGCTGGACGGCGGAACATCGAAGTGCACGCCCGATGACGAGGAAGTATCAGATCCCAAACCAATACCCGGCGTCTTGGGCATGGGCTGATATTTCGTGCCCACCTGGACGCTCACATCGTCGATCTCAGGCGCGACATTTTTTGGAAGATAATTCAGCGCGACGCTGTCGACGCTCGGCGCAGTCCCTCCACTATGCAGCACTGCCTTCCACTGCGCGTACCGCGCAGCCGGAATTCCGGTTTCGCCGCTGCTGCCAGAGTCAATCGAAGTTTTCCCGGACCCCAGATCAATCTTCTTCCAAGGACTCCAGTTGCGGTCGGGATTGTCGACGTTGCCGCTTCGGGCATAAAGATCGACGTTGCCCACGCCGCGAAATTCCGCGCGTCCCCAGCGCGAAAATATTCTGGCATCGAACACATCGCTTTCATACGTGCCCTCGGCCTCAGGCCCGGGACCAAGGACGAAGACTTTTCCCAAATTGCTGGTCGCTGCATAAACTCCGCCTGCCGGGGCCTTCGCAAACGCCGTTACCTGCGACGCTGAGGACTTCAAGAGGTCTGAGAAATTATCGAGGCCCGTAATAGCAAAGATATGGCCGCGATTTCCAGTGCCTGCCAGTAGCCTTCCCTGGGAATCAAACGCGAGCGCGTAAACGATGTCCTCGTGTGAAGTCCACAAACGAGTCGGCGACCCATCCGGCGCGATGCGATAAATATCGGAGCCATTGCTGGCAACGCCGCCGGGAAATGGAAACGGCGTAGTCAGGGCCGGAGCGGAGGGCGCCGAGGTAATCGTCATCCCCGGAACCTGCGGCGAACTCATGACTGGCTGAGAGGGGGTCACCGTCAGCAAACCCGCAATCACGGAACTCGAACCAGGCCCTCCCTTTTTTTCTCCTACCGCCGCGGCATATATGTTCCCTGCGTTGTCCAGAGCCAGCGCGGTAATTTCCTTCTTCGGGGCGCTGTAAAGTACGAATCCCTCACCCGATGGCGAAATTCGATAGATCAAGCCGCTGCCGTCCGAGCCGGCAATGAGATTGCCTTGCGCGTCGACTGCGAGAACGCGGATGTGAGTTTCATCGCTTTTGAAGAAAACAGAGTGCTCGCCTCTCGGCGTCACACGATAGATTTCCCCCCGATCGCCCGTGGCGACGTAGAGGTTACCCGATTTATCCAACGCCAGATCCCAGATGTATTTCGTATTGGGTTCAAAGTAGACCGTAGAACTCCAGGAGGGATCCGCACCCTTCGCCGCACTTTTTTCCGCGTCTGATGCTGCCGAGGGCAGCTTTCCGCCGGGTTTGTGTTCGATCTTGTAGACTTTGCCATCGGGAGCCGTTGCTGCAAAAATCACACCTCCCGGCCCGATGCGCAACGCCTGCACCTGTAATTCCTTGGGCTCAAAGATTGTCGTCGACTTGCCCTCGGGCGTAATGCGGTAAACGCGCGCCGGCGCTCCACCGGCGACATAAACTACCCCCGAATCATCTGCCGCAATGGCCCAGATGTAAGTGGACGGCGTCGCGTAAAGGCTTTTGAAGGTCGGGGCAAGCTCCAGTCCGCCTGCGTTGCGAACGGCAACACCAGTTGGCGTGCCTTTGATCAGGTCGTCGAACTTCGACTGCTCCCACGTTCGTGTGCCTTCGGCAAGCGAAGCTATGGCGAAACTGAGTACAGCAAGAAATAAAAAGGGCGTTCGAATGCGCGGCAATTTCATAGATCGATATCGTGAGCGGGAAGATTTAGGGTATCACGGCGGCAAGGCGGATGGCCGACGTCCCACAGAGATCGCGAGCAATGTTATCGTAGAGCTTCATGGCTAATTCGCGTGCGGATCTTCTGCGCCTGCTTGCGCTAAAGTCTTTTCGGCTGGGAGAGTTCAAGCTGTCTTCGGGCGGGACCAGCGATTACTACATCGATTGCCGCATCACGACACTGGACGCGAAAGGCTCACGGCTGACCGGGGAGGTTTTTCTCAATGAAATCCGCCAGCGCGGATGGAGGCCGCGGGCAATTGGAGGACTGACGATGGGAGCGGATCCAATCGTGGTCGCAGTTTCCGTGGTCAGCGGCGAATTGAACGGATTTCTCGTCCGCAAAGCCGAAAAGCAGCACGGAACCGGACAGCGGATCGAAGGCTTCCGCGAGAAAGGCGCACGCGTCGTGATTGTTGACGACGTCTGCACAACCGGGGCGTCGACCGTGCAGGCGATCGAAGCCGCACGGGAATTTGGATTTGAGGTTGTGGGCACCATGTGTTTGGTAGAGCGCGAGGAAGCTCAAGGGCGCTCGACTGTCGAGAACGCTGCAAAGCCAGCGCCGTTCGTCTCAATTTTTACCGCCAAGGAAGTGCGGACCGAGCATGTCCTGCACATCGACGACACCCAGCCCTCGATTTTCGCCGTCGCCACGACCTGCGAGATTTGCGGACGGGCGGCCGTAACCAATGTGCCGCGAAATCGCTGTGCAGCGCACCAGGTGTAATCTGGCTTCGGCGGCGATGCGCACACAAGCAACGACTGAATCATGATTCAAACACTGGAATGGACTGACAACGGCGTACGTTTCATCGATCAGACGAAACTGCCCACCGAAGAAACGTATGTCACCTGTAAGAGCTACAAGCAGGTTGCAGACGCGATTCGCACGATGATCGTGCGCGGAGCACCGGCAATCGGCGTCGCGGCAGCAATGGGCATCGCAATCGGCGTGAAGGATTCAAAGGCTGAAAGTGTTGGCGAGTTGAAGCGGGAACTCGATCAGATTAGCGACGTGATCGGCCAGACTCGTCCGACCGCGGTGAATTTGTTTTGGGCGATCGCTCGTATGAAGGAGAAGTTCGAGCAGCTGCGAGTGCGCCCGATTTCTCAGATCAAAGATGGGTTAATCGAAGAAGCCAAGCGCATGCATGCAGAGGACATCGCCGCCAATCAGGCAATGGGACGGCACGGCGCAACTTTGATGCCGAGTTCCGGTGGTGTGCTCACACACTGCAATGCTGGCGCGCTCGCCACGGCAGGATATGGCACAGCATTGGGCGTGATTCGCGCGGCCATCGAAGCTGGTAAAAAGATTCATGTTTACGCCGATGAGACGCGTCCGTTTCTGCAAGGTTCACGGCTGACGGCATGGGAGTTGATGAAAGACGGCATCCCAACCACGGTAATCTCCGACAATATGGCGGGCGCGATGATGCGTCAAGGAAAGATCGGCGCGATTGTGGTCGGAGCCGATCGCATCGCCGCGAATGGCGACGTAGCTAACAAGATTGGCACGTACAGCGTGGCTGTGCTGGCGAAAGAGAATGGCATTCCGTTTTATGTGGCCGCACCGATTTCCACGGTCGACCTGAATTGCCCCGATGGCAGCAGGATTCCCATCGAGCAGCGCAATCCGAAGGAGATTACGCACATCGCCGGCAAGCAAATGGTGCCGGATGGAGTGTCGATCGAGAATCCGGCCTTCGATGTGACGCCGGCGAAATATGTGGCGGCGATCATCACCGAGCGCGGTATCGCGCGTGAGCCTTATGGGGAATCGCTGCGCACACTGTCTGGAATCGAAAATGAAGTAAAAGTCTGAATACCATCCGAACCACGGATCCAATGCCGCCTTCGGGTGCGCCACCACCCTCCCAATCCTGCTGGGCATCCGCGGACCGAGCCCAAGGCAGTAGTCGAACTTGTTAATGAGGCGATTTTTTCTTGGTAGAACGCCGCACGCTCTTTGAATACGAACCGCCTCTCGTGTTCTCTACTTGCTCGATGGCCGCGCGAATGTATCGCCGGACAAACGGCCGTTCGAGATCGCGATGATTTCGAATCGTCGCGTGACGAATCGCCTTTCCTTTGCCCTCCAGCACTTTATTCGGATCAGGAAGCAGAGCCCCGCGATTGAAGCCGAGATTCACATGAGTCTTATAGGTCACAATGTGGCAGAAGCCATCCTTCAGCGGCTTGCCGGTGAAAGAAAATCCAATCGCGAGCGCATATCCGATGACGATGGATTCGATCGCATCGGGCGCTTCCTCCAAAACTATTTCGCGAAGCTCCAACGTCAGGTCCGAAATGTGAGGATCATAGGCGGCGAGATAGCCTAGCAACTGCGTATCCTGAGATTTGGTCATATTTTGAGTTTCAACGGGACGCACTTTTTTGCCCAGGTCGCCGGCGCATTCTTGACGATTATTGAGATACGGGAGCACGTGCTGCCTTCCCAGGGAAGACGCCCGAGACAGTTGCGCCATCCTTTGTCACTGGCACTCCATTTACCAGGACGTAAGAAATTCCGGCAGAGAATTGGAGCGGAGCTTCAAACGTGGCCTTATCAATGATGGTATCGGGGTTAAAAACGGTAATGTCGGCATCAGCCCCGACTCGAATGCGGCCCTTATTTAGAAAAACAGGTGCACGCTTTTCCAGACGCTGCGCAGGAAGCAGCGTCATCTTACGCAGCGCGGTCATCAGGTCCAAAACTTTTTCTTCACGCACATAATGCCCAAGCACCCGGCAGAAAGTGCCTTGACCGCGTGGATGAACCTTCGGACCCGTGATCGGCATACCGTCACTCGCCACCATTACGCTGGGATTTGCCAGCGCTTCGCGAACCGCGCTTTCGGGGATGTTGTAAATGATTACTACTCCGCCCTGCTTGCGGTATTTTTCGAAAGTTGCGGCAGTGAGACGCTCGCCGGTTTGCGCCCACTGAAGATCTTTGAAAGTAATTCCGAACGCTTCCTGCCAGCCGGGATCAAAAACTGCGGACTCGAGAGCTGTACTGCTGGCGCTATAGGGATAAGCCTCGGTGGTGACGTCGAGGCCGCGTGCACGCGCACCTTCAACCATAGCAATCAGCTTGGGCGTGTCTTTTAAGCCCATGCTGGTAATGTGCACCACATGCAAAGGGGCGCCGGTGGAAGCGGCCGCGGCGATGACTTCCTCAATCGCAGCCAGGCCGGACGTCGGCTCTTTCATCCCGCTATAGCGTAGGTGAACGTGGACCGATGCATGATAAGTGGCCGCAACTTTAAACACGTCGACAATCTCCGCGTGCGAAGCGGCCGACGTGTAATTGATTCCCATGCCGACGGCGAGCGCCCCGCGTTGCAATCCCTTGGCGATGGCTGCCCGAACCTGTTCAATTTCTTCCGGTGAAGCGGCACGGTGCGCGGCATCCCCAACTGGCAGGAACGTGCCAGGGTCGTGCATGACTTCCATACGCACCGGTATATGCCCGACACTGACTCCGTAATTGATCAGCGACTTTCCCTCCCGCTTCGCATACCAACCATCGACATCCGCCGTGCCACGTTCGAGCTCGAGCGATGTCGTCACTCCATCGTGAGCCTGGAATTCATAGTTTCGCGGTTCCTGGCCGTGTTCGTGAAGATCAATAAAACCGGGAGCAACCACCAGGCCGCGCGCGTCAATTGTTTCCTTGCCCTTCAGACTGTGCTCGGTGATCTCGACAATTTTGCCGTCACGGATACCCACGTTCCGAACGGCATCCAGTCCAGACTCGGGATCCATGACCCGGCCACCCGAAATCACAATGTCGAGCGTGCTCGGGCCTGCGTAAGCAACCGGATAGTCAACCGCGAAGATCGCAAGGAGAAACAGCAGCAGCGCAGGGCTAAGGAGAAGAAGTCGAAAGCGCTTTTTGAGAGTGAACCTGGAAAGCATCCAAAAAGTCTCTCTGCCATGAGCCTCTGTGTCAAATCTCGCTTGATAGATAGCGCTGAGACCGGGATCAGAGCATCGGCCCTTCTGATTTTCTTCGCGTGACATGAATCACCGCGCGCGGAACCGAGGAACGATACACTGTGAAGAATTCTCCCGGATAAGCGCTCGCAATCCGCCAGCATGGTTCGAACGGGCCATGTTCGGTTCTCGCGTAATGTGCGAAGATGGCCAGAACTACTGTTCACGCCTGCCGGCGGCTAAGGGCGGCACAGGATGGACCGAAGCGAGGCGGGAGTGCATCTAACACAAGTGGCGGAACAGGACACTCTACTTCGAGTTGCAGATCTTAAGAAAGTCTTCCGGTCCGGCGAATCGGACCTGGTGCTCTTTGAGAATTTATCGTTTGAGGTGAAGCGGGGCGAGATGATCGCCGTCGTCGGCGAATCAGGAGCGGGCAAGAGTACCTTGTTGCACATCCTCAGCGCCCTTGAACGCGCTTCGGCAGGTGACGTATACTGCGCCCAATTGAAGCTGAATTCGCTATCGGCGGACCAGGCGGCAGAATTTCGCAATCGCGAAGCCGGTTTTGTATGGCAGTTTCATTATCTGCTGCCGGAGTTCACGGCAGCCGAAAATGTGGCCATGCCGCTGCTGCTGCGCGGGCAAACCTGGTCGGAAGCCGAGCCGGAAGCTCTACGGTGGCTGCGCGAAGTGGGCCTCGAAAAAAGGGGCCATCACCGGGCAGGCGAGCTTTCCGGCGGCGAGCAGCAGCGCGTAGCCTTGGCTCGGGCACTCATAACTGGCCCAAAGCTCCTACTGGCCGACGAGCCTACGGGCGACCTGGACGGGCGGACTGCGGAAGCAGTTTTCGAATTGATTGCGCGGTTACATCGCGAGTTCCAACTCACCTCCATTATTGCAACTCATAACGTGGCATTCGCGAGCCGCTGCCACCGGGTATTGCGCCTGCAAGGCGGAAGGGTCGAGGAAATAGCGCCAGCCTCGTTGCCGGTTTAGGGTTTTGGCGCATCGAAGTCATGAAGGAGAAGTGAAGGAAGTACGAAAGAGTAGTCAGCGAAAGTGCAATAAACTGGGAAAACTCGATAGCCGAGGGAGTTTGAATACGTTCCTTCGGTAACATTATTAAAACGTTGGGGTACTTGGGTTCGGTGGCCGTTTGATTGCATAATGCGTCCATGACGATAAAAAGGACGTACGTCAGGCGGCTGTGGGCACTGGGTTTTCGGTAGGTCGAGCAGGAGCAAAGCGCCTCCTCGGCCGGAAGGGTTCAGGGGAAGGGCATTATGTTTGAACGTTATACGGAGAAAGCCAGGCGTGTAATCTTTTTTGCGCGCTATGAAGCCAGCCAGTTCGGGTCTCCTTATATCGAGACGGAGCACTTGCTGCTGGGGCTGCTGCGCGAAGACAAAGCGCTCACCAACCGATTCCTCCGTTCGCACGCTTCGGTTGAATCCATTCGCAAACAAATTGAAGGACATACGACGATTCGGGAGAAAGTTTCGACGTCGGTGGACCTGCCCCTAAGCAACGAGTGCAAGCGGGTGCTTGCCTACGCCGCGGAAGAAGCAGAACGCCTTTCTCACCGCCATATCGGTACCGAACATCTTCTTTTGGGATTGTTGCGAGAGGAAAAGTGCTTCGCCGCGGAAATCCTGCACGAGCGCGGTTTAAGGCTTTCGAGCATCCGCGAAGAACTAGCGCGCACCAGTCAGGAAAAAGCCCAGCCGCAACGTCAACGTGAGTCTTCCCTGCTCAGCGAGTTTTCCCGCGACCTGACTCAGGCCGCCATGGATAGCCAGCTTGATCCACTGGTTGGCCGCGACGGCGAACTGGAACGCGTCGTCCAGATTCTGTGCCGCCGCACGAAGAACAATCCAGTTCTGATCGGCGAGCCGGGCGTGGGCAAGACCGCAATCGTGGAAGGCCTGGCGCAGCGGATTGCCGATGGCGAGGTTCCATCGTTCTTGGCTGACAAGCGCATCCTCGCACTTGATCTGTCCTTGATTGTCGCCGGAACAAAATATCGCGGACAGTTCGAAGAGCGGCTCAAGACCATCATGAAGGAATTGATGGAATCGCAAAATTCCATCATCTTCATTGATGAGCTGCACACGCTGGTCGGTGCGGGATCGGCCGAAGGTTCGCTCGATGCCGCGAACATCCTGAAGCCTGCGCTTTCGCGCGGCGAGATTCAGTGCATCGGCGCAACCACCCCCGGCGAATACCGCAAGTCGATCGAAAAAGATCGCTCGCTCGAACGGCGGTTCCAGGCCGTGAAGGTTCCACCTCCAAACGAGGCGGATGCGGTCAAAGTTCTGTTTGGAATCAAAGACCGCTACGAAAAATTCCACGCCGTCACTTATACCGACGACGCCATCAACTTCGCCGTCTCGCACTCGAATCGCTATATTCCCGACCGCTTCCTTCCGGATAAGGCGATCGATTTGGTCGACGAAGCCGGCGCCCGCGTAAAACTGCGCCAGACTTCGCAGCCGGAAGAACTCAGCGAGGTGCAAAAGAGAATCAAGTTCATCGTGCACCGCATGGAAAACGCCATCGCCAACCACGAGTTCGAAAAGGCGCGTTTCTATTCGGACGAGGAACGCAAAGAGCGCGAGAACCTGCGCGCTCTGCGCGAGAAATATCACCTCGACGAATCTTCCACCGGCGTGGTGAGCCGCGAAGATATCGAAGACGTGGTTTCGCGCTGGACGGGTGTTCCCGTTACTTCCATCAAGGAAGAAGAAACGCAGAAGCTGTTGCGCATCGAAGAAGAATTGCATAAGCGCATCATTTCGCAGGACAAATCGATTAGCGCGCTGGCTCGGGCAATCCGTCGTTCGCGCGCAGGATTGAAGAGTCCGAATCGTCCGATCGGGTCGTTCCTGTTCCTCGGCCCTACCGGCGTCGGCAAGACGGAAGTTGCGCGAACGCTAGCACATTTCATGTTCGGAACCGAAAAAGCATTAGTTCGCTTCGATATGTCCGAGTTCATGGAAAAGCATTCGGTTTCGAAACTGATCGGTTCGCCTCCGGGATACGTCGGCTACGAAGAGGGCGGCCAGCTGACAGAACGTGTCAAGCGGGCGCCATATTCGGTCGTCCTGCTCGATGAAATCGAAAAGGCGCATCCCGATGTGTTCAACATCCTGCTGCAAGTTTTTGAGGACGGCCAACTCACCGACGGTTTAGGCAACACGGTCGACTTCAAGAACACGATCCTGATCATGACCTCCAACATCGGAGCCCGGCACCTGCAGAAGCGCGAAGGCTTTGGCTTCCAATCGACGCAGGACGAAATGGTGGCTAACAAAGTTGAGGAACTGGTCAAGGGGGAAGTCCGCCGCACGTTCAATCCGGAATTCCTGAACCGCCTCGATGAAATCATCCTGTTCCAGGCGCTGAGCGAGTCGGATCTGATCCAGATTCTGGAACTCATGGTCACTCAACTCAACAACAATCTGGCGCAGAAGTCGATCACGGTAACTGTGGCCGACGACGCCAAGAAGTGGATCCTGAACCAAACGTTGACGGATCGCTCGTACGGCGCCCGGCCGCTGCGGCGCGCGCTGCAGAAATACATCGAGGATCCGCTTTCCGAGGCGCTGATTCAGGGCACGATCACGATGCGTCCGGCGTTCATCGAAGTCTTCCTTGAAGACAACAAGCTCTTCTACCGGCCGGTGGATTCGGAAAAAACCGAGGGCGTGTTGTTGTACGAGAATAGCTGATTTGGCGCGGGGGGCAGATATCAAAAGCCGTTAGCGAAAGCTGGCGGCTTTTTGCTTGGCAGCTTTAAACTTCCAAATCGAGCAGATTCTGCCACGACTATGCGGAATCTACCGCACTACGCTGAACGACTGCCGCCGCTTCGGACCAAAGCGAAAAACAGCAAAGTCCTCATCGAGTGATGCGACGCGTTCAATGCCAAGACGGCGCATAACGGCAAAGCTAGTGCGGTCGACAATGGAAAAATCCTGGTCACGCCAGGAAACTCCCATCTCCCATGCCGCCTCCAAGTCCGCAGCTCCTACCGCTTCGATAATGGCGATGCCGCTTCTCAGTCCCTCCCAAAATCGCTCAGCCACGCCGCGCCCAAGCCTGTGATGAAGCAGCGTCCATGTCTCAACCAAGACATGATCTGAGGTCACCAGAGGTTCACCCGCCTTAAGAATGCTCTTGGCGCGAACGTTGCTCCGATCCCCCGAATCTGCCGCCGCGTACCAGATCGACGTGTCAACAAACAGGCTCATCGAAAGGTTAGCGCCGCCTCTTCCGGCGTTTGGCAGCAAACGATTTGGCAATCATGGAATCTTTATCCTTCGCGATCTCAGAGCCACCCGAGTCTCCGAGATCGAAAATGCGGTCAACTTCGGTCGCAACTATAGGACTTGTGAGATCGCGCGCCACGAGGCGGCGCAGATATTCCGAAAGAGATACGCTCAATTCGCTGGCACGTTGGCGAGCACGGCGCTGCATCTCGGTTTCAAGTGTAATCTGGGTTCGTGCCATCATGATGTATACATTATGATATACCAGTCCCTATGAATAGACCTGAAAACCATAAAGACAAAGGTTTGTAACGGCCAATGAAAAGCCGCCCGCAAAAGCGGGCGGCTTTAAGTTCTGTGAGAGTTGCCGCGTTCTTGTCTTGTGCGGCTTCGTTCAACAAGGGTCACTCAGGTGAACTGAAACAATTAATCTTCCGCCTCCCCGGAAATATGAGATTCCTCTGTATCCGAAGGATCGTAGCCGACGTGGAACAATGCTGCCTGAGCCTTGGCGGCCTCGCGGAGATCATCCAGATCGTCCATGTTTCCGGACTCTGGCTTCTCCTGGCTGCGCTGGCTCCGGCGCTCTGCCTTATCCCGTTGCTTCTGTTGTCGTAACTGTTCCTTTTGACGCTTCGAAAACGTCGATCTGCCTCTTGGCATAATGCGGCCCCCAATTTATTGAAATTTCTTCACACGGGATTTAGCTTCTGAGCTAGACCCCGCCAGCCGAACAACTACCACCGCGGCTCACGCGGTTCACGCGAGCGGCCGCGATGGCCGTCTCGGCCCCGGCCTCCGCCCCCGCCGCCGAAGCGCTGGCCGCCCCCGCGAGGCGAATCGGTCTTTGGCCGAGCCTCGTTGATTGTCAACGGCCGGCCTCCCAGATCGGTGCCGTTCAATGCCGCGATTGCCTTATCCGCCTCACTCGCGCTGCTCATCTCGACGAATGCGAAACCGCGGGAGCGTCCCGTCTCACGATCGGTGACGAGGGTGACTTTTTCAACTGGGCCATGCGCCTCGAAAACGTTGCGCAGTTCGCTCTCGGTCGTGCTGTGGGGCAGATTACCAACATACAGATTCTTCATTGCAGTTCCTTTCTGAGTAAATCGTCCAGCGTGTCGGATCCGCTGGTCCGCTTTGAGGGGCGCCCTTCGAGATCGCGGGGTGGCGTGGGCCTGTCTCGCATGGCTTGCGTATGCGCAGCGCACGCCGAGCGCACCGCAGAGATTCGCCGCGAAGCCTCGAGGATGCCCCAGTGCTGACTCTTATGCGGCAAAGAGGCGGATGCCACGGCTTTCACGTCGGAGGTGAGAGCAGGGCCGGCGGGATCTTGCATCCAAAATTCAGCGTCCGCCCCAGGAGCATCCGCCAGATATTCGGGTTTGCCCACCAGGAAGGCTAGCTTTTGCGGAGGCGTAGCCCCTCGAACGTCGTCACAAAATTTATCGCGGTAGCCCGATCCTTTTTCCAGGTTGATCAGCACAAGGTCGTACAGGTCGGCACGCCACCATGAGCGTGCCTCGGCGATGTCCGCGGCACAATCGACATTCACCCCGAGCTTTCGCATGGCGTCAGCCCGCAAATCGCGCTTGGCGGAAGAGGCGTCGACCAGTAGCACTCGCTTCTTCTTGGAGTCGCCGTTTGCTTTCGTTTCCTCAAGCGAGAAAAGCGGGGCTAAGGGCGTCGAGATATTCATGCCGGCACCGACTTCGGCTCGGTGCGGGAAAGAACGCCCGGCGATTTGCGGGTGGTTCCGCCACTCAGCAGTTTGCGGATTCGTTTTCGGCGCGCGATCTTTTGCTTGCGTTCGCGGTTGAATCTGGATTTGTCGCCATTCAGGGCGGACATAGCTTGCTCCTCGAATTCGTCTTCAGTGTGGTTCTCTTCAGGGCTAAAGAGGGTTTGTGTTGAGCACATGCGAGCCGCCAGCCCGATGAGCCGGAAGAGCGCCGCTATTCTGTGGAAAAAACTGCCGGACGTAAAAGGAACCAGCGCCTCCTAAGTCTCTCAATCGCGAAGGCGCAAGGCCACCCTAGTGAAGTGTCTTCGAGGTTAAGTGTATCGAGTATACCCTGTTTCGGACCGCGCTGGTGAGACAAGATACGCTGAGTGTGTTGCGGTCTTTGCCATCCAACATCAAGCACCCACTACCAACTTGCTTGCCAATTGGCTCGGTCGTGGTATGATCCATGTGTGCGTTAGACCGAGTCGGTCGTGAGCAGTTCTTGCCTCAACAGCCAGTAGCCTGCGAAAGTTTTCTTCCGAATCCCTCAAAGCGCAAATATCAAGAAAAGGAACAAGAGTACAAACACATGGCAGAACAAGGCACAGTGAAGTGGTTCAATGACGCAAAGGGCTACGGCTTCATCAGCCGTCAGAACGGCGAAGACGTTTTCGTGCATTTCTCGGCAATCCAGGCGGGCGGCTTCAGGAGCCTGCAGGAAGGCCAGACGGTACAATTCGACGTGACCAAGGGGCCTAAAGGCTGGCAAGCTGAGAACGTACAAGCGATATAGGCCGGCGAGTTTTTTAAGAGCGGTTTCATTTGAAACCGCTCTTTCTCTTTTCCATGGTTACGATCGTCCGGATGATTCCACCGCTCAAAATGCGAGTGCCCCGGCAGCGTTATCTACTGCACCGTCACTTTCACCTTCCTGGTTGAGCGGCCATAAGTATTCGTCGCATACATCGTATAAGTGGTCGTTTGTGTCGGGATAACAGTCACCGAATTTCCGCGAACAGCTCCCACTTGCGGCGACACGATGAAATAAGACGCTCCCGAAACACTCCAACTCAGAGTTACGGGTTGCCCGGAGGAAATGGTCTGCGGATTCGCCGTGAAGCTGCTAATCACAGGCGCTGGACCGGTTGGCACGTTACTCGGGGTGTAGAGCGGGTTAATCAGAATCACTTCGAATGCCGACGCCGGTACCTGCTTCAAAGTCGCGAGGTCGTCGTTATCCCAGCGATTGTCCGGGTCCCCGGTGATGAACATTGAACTGCCGTTGTCCGCCATGATCATCCCGTATTTCTGGAGGGCGGCAAGGATGGTCTGCGCCTGCGGCGGAAAGCCGGAAATGTCGTACGAAGCTTGCAATCGCATGCGCATGCCCATCGGGGCCGCATAACCGTTCGTCGAATTCCCCGCCCAGTGCGATGCCGGAGGTGTAAAGGCGTTTTCGCTATTCTGCAGCGTGAAGCGAAGCGCGTGCCGGATCTCCCCACTCGCAACCTCATCATAACGAGCGAGACCGGCAAAAACCGAAAGGCCCGCTGCATCGGCAGAAGTCCATGTATAAGGACGCTGCTCGTCGTTCAATAAATCCCAAACCGCGCCAGAAGCGCCATCCCAGCTTCCATTCTTCTGCAGATACGAACTGTACAACTCGTAGAGCCAGCAATTATCGCGATCGAGAATGAGCACATGGCGATCGCCGTTGCCGGGATGCGGATAGCCTTCGATGGGCGCATTCTGCGGGACCGGCATCGGCCCGGGATCGCTCTCCGAGCCATAAGCCGTGTACTTAATGTTCACAAATGGCGAGCCGCTCACGATGTCATACGGAATGCCCATCGTCTGCCCATCGTAAAGCCCCGCGCCAAAATCCGGATGCAGTGGCGTGGTTGCACCGATGAAGTCGATGATGTTGGCGGAGTTCGGATCGACTGGAGAGGTAGAGATATCCTGGTTCCACGCACTATCGGCGGGAAAAGGAAGAAATCCGTTCAGGTTGGCGCCACGCCCCAGGCTCATGCCGCTGCAGGATTGGGCGCTGGCATACGGCAGAGTGATAACGTAACACACGCAGATCATCAGGAGATGTAATGGTTTCATGGAAGCACCTCAGGAAAGGAATTGCGTTGAGGCAAGACTAGCATGAGCGCCGCGGGTCGAAACGTTTTCCAAAGGCACGGAAGTGCATCGGCGAAAGGCCAAGGGAGCGCGCCGTCCCACTTCCCGCAAAACCCGGAAACCGGACACTCCTAGGAAGAAAATTTGCACCGCGCTTTGAACCAAAGAATCGGATTGGTGGTAGGAGGGTAAGCATGCACAAGGTAAACATCGCCGAAAAATTTGCTCAGATTTCCGAGTACTGGAAGCCTTACGTCGGAGCCGAACTGAATGGCCAGATGGTGAAGTTCGACAAGCTCAAGGGAGAATTTGTCTTCCACCATCACGACAACGAAGACGAAATGTTTCTGGTGGTAAAAGGCCGCTTTCGCATGGAATTCCGCGACCGTAACGAATGGATTGAGGAAGGCGAATATATTGTTGTGCCACGCGGAGTCGAACATCGCCCTGTCGCCGACGAGGAATGCTGGATCCTTTTGTTCGAGCCCGCGTCCACGCTGAATACGGGAAACGTCTTGAATGAACGAACCATGGCCGAACTCGAACGGGTGTAGGAAACGCGAATCGGTTATTATTTATCCATACTTCATGGAACTGATCGTTTATTCCTCAGCCTGGTGTCCGGACTGCCGAGAGGCAAAACGTTTTCTGGCAAAACACAACATTCCCTACAAAGACATTGATGTTGTAACCACCCCCGGTGCCGCTGAGGAGATTTTCAAGCGGACCGGCAAGCGCGCCATTCCCCAATTCGTGATCGATGGCGAATGGGTCCAGCCCTACGTGCCCGGCAAAGGCTTTCTCTATGAGGAGATGGCGAAACGATTAGGCATTGAGTCAACTAATTAGCTGAGCATATCCTCGCGCTCACTCATTACCTTTTTCCCATGGAACAATTACCCGTAGCACTCTCACTCGCCCGTACATCATCTTCCGTACCGTGGAAAAGCCTTGTCTGACGCGGGAACATAGCCCATCCCCCGGTTTGACGCCGAACCGTAGTGCGTCAAATCGGAGTACGCGCCCATGTCCGAACCAGAAAGTTCGCAAGGATCGAGCCCGGTCACGGAAAGCTGGCAGCAGGTGGTGCAGGCAGTTTTGGCCATCGCTCTGCTGGTCGGCGTTGGAGCAATGTTCCACTATTACGCGCCGAGTGCAGCTCAGGCCACTCCGCCCGAAGACCTGCAGAACCAACTGCACGTTCTCAAAGACGAAGTAGCGCAACTTCAGCGAGAGCAGGATACTCCCGCTCTGGTACTCAACCGCTACAGAAATTCCATCGGCTACATTTACGGCGTGTACCAAGTAGGCTTCGCAAACAAACCGGCAGCGATCCGAGCCCGAGTTTCAGGCACGGGCTTTCTGGTGGGCGAAGGCCTGCTTGCCACCAACCGACACGTAGCCGAGCCCTGGTATGGCGATAGCGAGGCACAAGCTTTAATCGATCGGGGTGCCATCACTACACTCGAAAGTATGGTCGTATTTTTCCCCGGCTCCCCAACGCCCGTGGACCTCACTCCAGGCGCGGTTTCCTCCAGTGGCGACCTTGCGGTCCTGAAAATAGAAGACAAAGATGCCGTGCGCGGACTTCCCGTATTGCCCCTCGCCAAAGGAACCGCTTCACCCGGAGAGCTAGTCACAGTCATCGGCTATCCCATGGGGGTCGCGGGAATGGTAGCGAAATCGCCCACCGGAATTTATCAGCGCCTCGCCTATCGCCACGGTGACATCACTGCGGTAAACGAACTGGCGGCGTTATCGCTGATTCGCCCGTCGACAACGTGCGGGCATCTAGGCGACGTCGTCGGCGACAAGCTGATCTACGATGCTCCCACCGCACATGGCGGAAGCGGAGGGCCGGTATTCGATTCTCACGCAGAAGTGATCGGCGTGAACTCAGCCTACATCGATGGCTTCTCCGGCGGAACGCTGGGATTCTCCGCCGATGCCCTGCGGCCGCTGATTGCTGAAGCGCAGAGGAAGCAATGAAACACGTACCGGAGGTTGAGATCATCACCGGTAATGAGCACACCGGCGGCACCGTTTACTAAGGCGTCGTCTGAGTAGTCGGTGTCGTTTCATGCGGCGGCTTTTCTTCTCGCGTCTCTTCTTCCACCAGCCACCGGCGCAACTGAAGGATGTCGTTCGCACGCACGATCCCCACAGGCTTTAAGCTCTTATGGGACTCGACGACCATCACATTTTCGACATTCTTCAACAGCATCTCGCGGTTTACACGGTCCACCAGTTCACCCGGATAAGCGAGAACGTAGTCTTGCCGCGCCAGTTCTCGCATCGTGAAATGATGATCCTGCGTATCGGACCTTAACAAGTCGTGAGGCTCAACCACCCCAACCAGCTTCCCATCTTTTTCGACCACAGGCAGCAACTCCACATTCTCCGCCGCGAACTTCTTCAAAATCGTGCGCAGCTCAGTATCAGCTTCAACGGTAGAAAATTGCTTGCGCATTACCTGGTCAATTCGCGCTCGCATCAGCAGCGGTACCGAATAATCCTGCAGCACGATCAACCCGCGCTTCACCAACTTTCCAGTCATGATTGAATCGCGGCTGAACAGACGTACAAATCCGTCCGCGATCATCACGCAGACGATAAGCGGAAGCAGCGAGTTCGGATTGTGACTAAGTTCGAATAGAAACACGATGCTGGTAAAAGGAGCCCGCGCAATCCCTCCAAACACCGCCCCCATCGCCACCAGCGCATAGAATGCCGGATTGCTGACCAGATGCGGAAAGAAATGCTGGCAGACAACGGCGTAAGCGCTACCGATGCCGCCGCCCACAATCAATGATGGCGCAAAAACACCACCCGTTGTTCCGGAACCAAGTGAAATCACTAATGCCCAGAACTTCGCCACTGAGATGCCCAACATGTTTCCGGTTGTCAGCCGGTTATTCAACATATCGCGAATCGTGTCGTAACCGGTTCCGAAGACCTGTGGCGAGAAATATCCGATCACCCCGAGAATCGCCGCGCCGATGGCCGGCGACCAGACGAGTGCATGTTTCAGCGGAAGGTGGTCGAAGAAATCCTCGATCCAAAACAAAGCACGGATCATCGCGATGGCGACAATTCCCATAAGAATGCCCATCGCTGCAAACAGCCACAGCTCCTGCGTGCCCGTGACCTTGTAAGCAGTCATGGGAAACAGTGGCGCCCATCCATCGAAATAGATGCGCACTCCGGTCGCGACCGCAGCCGCGAGCGACACAGGAATGAACGAGCGCGCCCGAAATTCAAAAAGTAAAAGCTCGATAGCCACCAGAATGCCGGCGAGCGGTGCTGTAAAGGTTGCAGCCATCCCAGCCGCAGCGCCGGCAGAGAGCAAAACCCGCCGGTAATAAGGAGTAAGACCGATCATCTGGCCGAACAGCGACCCCACCGCCGCTCCCGTCTGAATAATCGGCCCTTCAGCCCCGAACGGCCCGCCCGTCCCAATCGCTAAGGCGGTCGCCAGCGGCTTCAAGAACGCAACGCGCAGCCGCATTCTGCTGTGGCTGAATAAGACGGCTTCCATCGCCTCGGGAATGCCATGCCCTTTGAGCGTTGGCTCCAGGTAGAACACCATCGCACCCACGAGCAATCCGCCGATCGCGGGAATGACAATGACCCATGCGCCCAGATGATTGTGCACCGGACTAACGTCGGCAAAGGAGAGTCGGCCGTAGAAGCAGAGGTTCGTGAAGAAGTAGATGAGCTTAAGCAGTCCTTCGGCGACGAGTCCACCGACCACGCCAATCAGCAAGGCATAACCGGAGATTCTGACAACCTCGGGCTCAAGCGCGATCCCGAAGTTACCTTTCTTCGGCAGGTCGGCTTGTGGTCCAGTTTCGCTTTCTGGTAGGGGAGAGCCCGCCACTAGACACCTCCTGCAAACCTTTCAAGCAGAGACGAATCGAGAGCGGAAGCAACACAACGACGCCAAATGACTCTCAGCGCACTTCGAGGGCAGAACCGGCGAGGCAGCGTTACCCAGCTTCGTGGGCGGAGCCTAATACATTCTCGCCGCGCGTCCTCAACACCTCCAGAATATCAGTTTTCGTAACGATACCCTCCAAGCTCCCATTCTCCGCAGTGACCAGAAGCATGTGACGGTCGCGTTCGCTAAGCAGCATGCGCAGCGCTTCCATCAGATCGGAATCGGGAGGCACCAGGATCGCATCTCTGTCGGTAATGTCCGCCACGGTGGTCTTCTCCCATCTGTCCTCATCCATCTGGGCAAGTCGCCATGATGCAACAATCCCAACAATGCGATGGTCATCCATCACGGGAAAGATCGTGTGCCGGTAGTGTGGAGAAATGAAATCGGCGAATTCACGCAAGGTCAAATTCGCCTGCACGGAAATGACCTGTTGTTGCATGACCTCGCCAACCGTGATGCCTTTAAGGTCGCTTACTCTCACTCCTTCGTGCAGCCGTTGATCCCCAGAAACTGACGCATCCCCGGACACCGCATAGGCAACGGCGGACCCGATCAACGTCGGAACGATGAATGCGTGACCACCAGTAGCCTCGGCCACGAAGATGACAGCAGCCAGAGGCGTCTTGTAGCCGGCAGCAATAAAAGCAGCCATCCCCACTGCGGTATAAAGCTCCAGCGCGGAACTGTGCACCACAAATTGGCCAAAGGCCGTTCCGAAAGACCCCCCAGTAAGGAATAGCGGCACGAACATTGCACTGACTCCGCCCGAGGCCAGAGAAAACACCGTCGCCGCCAGCTTGAGCACACCGAAGGTGATGAGTTCTACAGTCGAATGTTGCGACCCGAGGATCGCACCCACCGCTTCATAGTTTGGGCCGAGAGGTACGAGCGAGCCTTTAAAGACCCCAACGAAAACCAACCCACAAAGCCCGGTGAGAAATCCCCCGATCGCCAATTTCATCCAGTGAGCGATAGACCACTTGACCACGAATCTGCGCACCCGCCGAAAGATCGTGGCGAACAACGTTGCGGCAACACCGATCAGCAGTCCCAACAGCGCAGACCAGATCAGGTCTTTGCCGCTGAATGAAGTTGAGCTGGCAAAATCGAAAATCGGAGTAGCTCCGAGGAAGAATGCAAGCGTAATGTAAGAAACAACCGAAGCAATGAGCGAAGGCAAAAGCGCCTCATGCGCAAGGTCGTCGCGATAAGGCATCTCCAGCGCGAAAACCAGACCGGTAAGCGGCGCCCGGAATACCGCTGCCATTCCTGCCGCCGCACCGCTGATCAGCATAATGCGCCGATCACGCGGCTCCAGATTGAAGCGTCTCAGCTTGGCCCACAACCACGACCCAATTGCACCACCGCCGTAGATACTCGGACCTTCAAGTGCCGCGCTGCCTCCAGATCCCACCGTCGCAACCGCCGCCAGCAGCTTCGGGATGAATGGGCGCATGTCGATATCGCCACGATGGTAGTGATACGACTTAACGATCTCTTCCGTAGAATGCTCGTTGGGATTGGGCGTCAGGTACTGCATGATCAGCCCGGTCACGACAAATCCCAGTGTCACTCCCGGAACGATCGCCCAGTGATGGCCCAGATAATAATTCAGAACGGGAGGCCAAACTTTCTGCAGAATGACGATAACAACTCCCGTAATCACTAGCCCAGTCACAAGGCCAATAATGGGAGCAATGACCAGCCACTTGCGAAGATCGCGCGCATACACCGCGAGAAGGTCCTCATGCAGCCACGGCGCGTATTTGCGAAGTAGCGGATTCGCAGAGAGTTTGTTCCGCTTACGTCTTGGGATCGTAGCTGTGTTCATGGATTTCTTACGTTATCCTGGATGGAACCGACTCTCGAATGCCAGCAAAGCTTAGTCGGCAAAGCTCGTAAAAAAGGATGGCAGAGGGGGTAGCCGTCCTTCTGGCCGGGTTCGTTCATGCCTTTATCGGATGTCCTTTCGCTCTGCTTCCACTAGCGGCAGAATATCCGCCATCATTGCTTCTCATGATTCGGCGAAGCGCCGTCACCAACTCCGGTCCAGCCGACCCGAGTTCTTCGTGATGGTGCATGGCCAGTTCACCCAATACCTTTTCACCTTTGGCGGTGAGCCCGAGCAGAACTTCCCGGCGGTCATCCTGGGCGCGCGTACGATGGACGAAGCCTCGCGCTTCCAGCCGATTGATCAACTCAACTGCGCTGTGGTGACGAATTTGCATTCGATTGGCGAGTTCCCGAATTCGTGGGCGCACCCCCGGCGGCATGCCTTTGATGGCCAGCATTAACTGATACTGGCCGCGCTCCAGCCCGGCCTTTTTGATCACCTGCTCACTAAAGTGGAAAAAGCGGCGAATCTGGTAGCGGAACTCCGCCAGCGCCTGATAGTCGGACAAGGTGAGCTTTTTCATGCCGCGGATTCTATCGTTTCTCTCGTCCAGCGTGACTCAAACATTATATCGTACACCGATAGAATAAAGGTATCCTCGCGGACGCTGACGCTGGTTAGTTAACCCGTTTGCTGGCCAATCCGTCAGCGGGCAGTCTAGCCCTCACACTGTGTCATCCTGAGCGTAGGCGCTTTTCAGCCGGAGCGAAGGACCTCCCGCTCAATCAGCATAGCGTGCAAGCCCAACGGAGCCATTACCAAACTCACCTCCGACTGGCCTCTTTTTTCCTATCCATTTAGAATTTGTAGTCCTTTTCCATCGGCATCCCCAAAAGGAGCACTCCATTGATTCCGCGCTACACCCGCCCCGACATGGGCCGCATTTGGAGCGATGAAAACCGCTTTCGCACCTGGCTGGCCGTAGAAGTCGCCGCCACCGAAACCTTGGCAGAAGTAGGAATCGTTCCCAAAGAAGCCGCAAAGGCGATCCGGGAACGCTCCGACTTCAGCGTCGAGCGCATCCACGCAATCGAGGCAGAAGTTCGCCACGATGTGATCGCATTTACGACCGCAGTAGCGGAAATTGTCGGCCCCCATGCGCGTTGGTTCCACTACGGCCTCACCTCCAACGACGTAGTCGACACGGCACAGGCACTGCTAATCAAACAGGCTTCCGCTCTGATTGCGCAGGATCTGAACCGCCTGGCCGAAGTCCTCGAGCGGCGCGCCTGGGAATTTAAAGACACCCCCATGGTCGGACGCACCCACGGCATTCACGCCGAGCCGATCACCTTTGGCTTCAAACTCGCGAACTGGTATTCGGAGACCCAGCGCAACATCACGCGCTTTGCCGCCGCAGCAGAAGATATGCGAGTGGGAAAGTTTTCCGGCGCGGTCGGAATCTTTGCGCACCTCACGCCCGAGCTCGAAGAGAGGATCTGCGCACGGCTCGGACTTAAAGCGGCCGCAGTATCCTCGCAGGTCATCCAGCGCGACCGCCACGCGAATTACCTCGCGACGCTGGCAGTCGTCACCTCAACCTTAGACAAGATTGCAACCGAAATCCGGCACCTGCAGCGCACCGAAGTCCGCGAGGCAGAAGAATATTTCAGCGAAAAGCAGAAAGGTTCTTCCGCCATGCCGCACAAGCGAAACCCCGTGACCTGTGAACAAATCAGTGGTCTGGCACGCGTGGTTCGGAGCAATGCCCAGGCTGGATTTGAAAATGTCGCCCTCTGGCACGAGCGCGATATCTCCCATTCTTCCGTCGAGCGCGTCATCCTGCCAGACTCGACCACCCTCACCGACTATCTCCTGACCAAGACAACGAACCTGATCGACACCATGTTCGTCTATCCCGACCGCATGCGGGCAAATCTTGAAAGCACGCGGGGCCTGATTTTCAGCGGACAACTGTTGCTGGATCTAGTCGAGCACGGGGTGTCCCGTGAAGATGCCTACCGTGCCGTCCAGGCCCACGCGATGCGAGCCTGGGAGGAAGGACTGGATTTTCATCAGTTTGTTCTAGCGGATAAACAAATCACGGCCAAAGTGCCCCGAAAACAACTTGAGCATGCATTCGACCTTTCGCGCCAGCTCAAGAACGTGGATAAGATTTTCGTCCGGGTCTTCGGTGCTAACGGAAAACAGGCGAAAGGCGTTGTAAAAAGATCGCCTTCAAAGGCGCCATCAAAACGCAAAACGAGGCTTGCGACAGAGAGATAACAAGCCGCATTCCTAATCTCGTGCATCGTCTTCCCGCGATTATGACCTCATGACATCGCCAAGAATAGGCAGCCGCATCCTCGCATTCGCTGTTCTCCTGGCCCTACTAGTCTTCGCGGCGAAAGCCGGAAAATTCTTAGTCGTTGATCAGCCCCGTCCCTCCGATGTCATCCTGGTTCTGGCGGGCGAAACCGACTCGCGTCCGCACCTTGCGCTCGAACTTCTGAACAAACATTTTGCCAAAAGCATCATTCTTGATGTCCCCGCGAAGGCGACGATCTTTGAATTCTCAGAGCTGCAACTCGCACAAAAATACATCCAGGACTTGCCCCAGCCCGGCCTCGTCCGCATCTGCCCAATCGATGGCCTTTCCACGAAAGAAGAATCCAAAGGCGCGGAGAAATGTTTGCGGCGTGAGGGCGCGAAAAGTGTCCTGATCGTCACCTCAGATTTCCACACTCATCGAGCCTTGGCTATCTTCCGCCACGAATTACCCTCCTATCGTTTCTCCGTTGCAGCGGCGCATAGCGATGAAGGCTTCGGAGCCAAATGGTGGACCCACCGGCAGTGGGCGAAAACGTTTTTAGATGAGTGGATGCGCCTGCTCTGGTGGGATGCCATCGACCGATGGCGCTAGCTACCGCCACAGATAGAAAAGTTTTCCACTGATATCTGCATTCAGACTCATAAAATCTGTTGACTGGCAAGAATTTTGGAAGATACGATGCGTTAACAGTCACCACAAAAGTTAATAACGGAGTATGGGATGAGCCTGGCTTCTTTCCGCAAGATGGTGAGTTGCGTGCTGCTGCTTGCATTTCCGGTTTCTTTGGCCGCTTCCGATTCCGAAGCGGCAATGATTTACACTCACGGCGCGACCTGGATAAACGGCGTTCACGTCCCCGCTTCTTCCGCCATTTTCACGGGCGATCTCCTGCAAACCCGTTCTGATTCCGGCGCAAACATCAACGCCTCCGGCTCCAGCATTAATGTTTTGGGTGATTCACTCATTCAATTTGAAGGATTGTTATTAAAGGTGCAACATGGCGGCGTCGATGTTGCGACCTCCAAAGGCATAGCTACTGTGGCTGGAGATGTGCGGGTCGCACCCATCTCGAATTCGTGGACGGATTTCAACGTGACGGATGTCGATGGCACGGTAAGAATTGCTGCGCGAAGGGGGGACTTGACCGTCACCGACGACAGCGGGACCGTAACGTTGGCCCAAGGCCAGGAGACTACCCGCGATGATCAGTCCAGTTCGGGTGATAAGTCCGACAAGAAGAACAAGAACGGCGGCGACGGCGCTGCTCCCGCAGCCACAGGTGGCGCATTAAGCTCGAAACTCGCCATCGGTCTTGGAACTGGAGCCATCGCCGGTGTAGGAATCTGGATCCTCACCCGTTCGGACAACCCAGTGAGCCCGTCCAGTCCCAGCAGCAACTAGGCGAATCGCCTCAGAATAATTGCCGCCTTTCCGCTTCAAATCTTTAATGTCAAAAGTTTGTTGCCGACTGATGTAGTCCCTCGTGAGGATCGAACACCTGCTCCGGAGGCTCGGTGCGGATCGGGCGTCGTTTTCGAGCGGGCTTTGCAAACGGCTCGGACGCTGCCACTGTGCCCATGACATAAAATAACGCCGCATTCGCGGGAATCTGCAGGTTGAAGTCGACGAAGCTGTGAACCAGAATGCCGCTCGATCCCAGCAGGCAAGCCAGCGTAAGCGCCCCACTGATGTCACTGGGCCAGTTCCCAAGCTTCTTTACCGCATGCCGGTAAAGAGTCACAAGAAACCAAATCATCGTTCCAAATCCCAGCAGCCCCATCTCAACCAACAGCTGCAAATAGTCATCGTGCGCTTCATTAATGAAGAAGTTCGTATAAAACGTTCGGAACTGCGGGTAGACAACAGGAAATCCTCCCAATCCCCAACCCAGAATTGGTCGTTTAAAAAACATATGCAAGCCATCGCGATTGATGTCAGCCCGAATGTCTGCAGCAAGTTCGGTGTGCCCCGGTCCAACGCTGGCAATGCGCTCACTTAGTTGTGTGCCTCCCACCCAGATCAGCATGCTGGCGATGATCGACAAGAAAATCCCAATTCCGATTGCTGTCGGCACGCCTCGTTTCTGTTTCACCATCAAAGCAGAGAGAATAATCAACTCCGCCATAATCGCCAGCATTCCCCCGCGAGAACCGGAAAGAAAAATCGTTCCAACCATCACCGCCGCGCTCGCGGCTGCGACTGCGCGAACCTTGGGAGCTGCCATTCGCGTGAGAGACACGATCAGAGGAATGGGAACCAGAAGCTCCATTAAACCCGCATAGTGGTTGTGGTTCACATACGGACCGTAAATCCACCCGCCCATCCTCGGCTGGCGGAGCCAGTAAAGTTTGCCGTTCGGCGAAATACCCTGAAGCAAGGCGAAGATAGCGACCGCGGCGCCGTAAGCCGAAAAAATAAGTGCGAGACGGCGAGCCTGCGCGCTACGAACCAGCGTTTGCGTACTGAGAAAACACAATGTGCCCAGCGCCAGATATAGCAAACCGAGCGAAACCGTATCGTGCCGGTACGCCGTTCGACGAAACACAATTTGCGCAACAACCAGCAAGCCGAAAATTCCCATCGGCAAAAACACCGGATTCCAGCGGACATTCACCTTTCCGTCGATCAATTGCTTCGAGAGCCAGAGCAAAAAGAGCAGAGTTGTTCCCGTTTCCAGCACAAAAATCGACCAGGGCTCGACCGCTCCAAAGGCGAGCGGGCCGAATAGCAGAAGGCCGAAAATTCCATAAAACAGAATCTTCTCCACCTGCGCCGACTGCTGACGCCGTTGGTTGATAAAAATGCTGGTGACACTCATGAAAAGTAGTTCCGGTTAGGACTATTGCCGCTTGGGAGCTAGATGGAAGTCGTCGACCCAGAGCTTACCACGGATCGGACTCCCTTCTGGGATACGTCGCACGTGCAGTATAACGAGTTTCGTGTCCGGTCCCGCGACAAATTCCCCATTCGCAGATTTCCAGAAGCCTGCTTGTTTCAACTCGTCACTGTCATACAAAACGTCGCGGTTGTAGGCGTCCTGGATCGTGAAATGCGGAGCGCCCGCGCCCTCGATCTCTCCATTCTTGTAATATGCGGAAAACTCATAGGTCGTTCCCGGCTGGACCGCAACAAACTGCCGAATTCCGGCGTCCGTCACACCCGGACCGTCGAATGCGATCAGCAGCGACCGATGCCCGCTGTGAAAATCGCTGAGATCAAGCGTCAACGTGACGCTCTGCTGCTTTTCATATTGCCAGTCGAATCCGCCGTTCAACACATCCAGGTTGAAGTCGCCATTCACAATCAGGTTGTGGCTGGTGGGCAAATATTGGGTAAGCGCGAAACGCGGCGCAGCTTGCTGCCAAACCAGCCTCGCCTCGTCCACATCCTTGTGGTTCAACAAATACTGAAAATAAGAAAAGACATAGCGCAGTTCGAAACGCTGTGGATTGGCCATCATCGCGGCCCAAACCTTGGCCGTGCTCGCGGTCTCCTCTTTGCTCATCAGCAAATTAAGAAATGCAATTTGCGCTTCCGAACGCGCCGGCACCACGTCACGCAAAAGTTCATCCACGTTGGGCTCGATGCGCCAGCAGAATTGAATGGCTGGCCCTTCAAGCGTCGGATCGTTTTGCATGACTACCCGAAACTCGCGGAGCGCCTTATCTTCCTCCCCCTGCACTAAGTAAAAGTTCGCCGCCTCCCATGCGACATCGGGAGTAGTAGGGTCGGCCTCGATGGCCTTTTCCAACGCCGAGCTTTGGTTGGAAACATCCGCAAGAACCTGGTAGGCCGAAGCAAGATCGAACCAGTAGCGGGCCGAAAAAGGATTCAGCCGCACGGCAGCGCGATAAGAAGTAATCGCGGTGGCAGGATCACGCGCAACTAACGCATAGTAGCGGCCCAAATGATAATGGTAGTCCGCATTCCAAGGATCAAGCCGGGCGGCCCGCTGCAAACTTGCCAGTTCCGGCTGATCTCCGAACCAGGACGCCGCGAATATCCTCAACGCGAAAAATATATAGGCGACAGAAACCAGCAGCGCGCCACCGACAAGAAGGTTCTTCCGCAAGGCGGTATTGAGGGGGAACTCCATCTGGTTTTATAGACGCGGAACTCAGCGGTGCATTCAGCTTTGCGATGACGTCGTCTGCTAGGCGCTATTCGGAGCAGCCTCTGCTGGCTCATCCATTTGATCTTCGTCTTCGTCGTCACCGTCGTGCAGGTCGCCGTCGCGATAATACTGCGCGTATTTTCCTTGATACTCGTAGTAGTAGTAATAATCCGGCGAACTTAAATCGACCGCGTTCAAAAGCACGCCCGAGACTTTCGCATTCACCTGCGTCAAAATATCTCGCGAACGGCGCAGCGCCTGTTTGGTGGTTTGTCCCGAACGAATCACCAGCACGATCGAATCTGCCCTTGGCGAGAGAACCACAGCATCCGTTACAGATAACGTGGGTGGCGTATCTAACACAATATGATCGTATTGCCCGCGCAATTGTTCGAGCACGTCGCGCATGTTGGTCGAAGCCAGCAATTCTGCAGGATTCGGCGGGGGCGTTCCCGCCGGCAACACGCTCAAATTCGGCAAAATGCTCGAGCTCGTTATGGCCTGTTCCAGCGTTGCACTTCCGGTCAAGACGTTGCTCAAGCCGCTGCGCGGCCCCATCCCCAGCGTCTTATGAATGCTCGGCCGGCGAAGATCAGCATCGATCAGCAGCACGCGAATGCCTTTCTGCGCAAGCACCACCGCACAGTTGATGCTAGTCGTCGTCTTGCCTTCCTGCGGCAGCGCGCTCGTGATCATGATCACCTTCGGCGGAGCGCCCAGGTTCGAGAGCAGCAGCGAAGTCCGCAGCGCGCGATACGACTCAGCCATTTGCGACTGCGGCCTCACCTGCGTGATCAGTTCCACCGCTTCCTTGGAACTGGCGATCACCAACCGTTTCGTGTTCGTCCCTTCTCGCGCCGTTCTCGAACCCAGCGGAATCATGCCCAGCGGTGGCAGGCCGGAAATCATTTGCGCCTGCTCGGTGGTTCGCACGGTATTGTCCAAACCTTCCAGCAGGAACGCCAGCCCAACACCGGAAGTCAATCCAAGCATGAATGCGAAGGAAAGATTCCGCGGAATATTCGGCTCAATCGGCCCGGTCGGAACGCGCGCCACGTCAACGATGCGGAAATTATTGGACCGTAGCCCCGCCGAAACTCCCGCTTCCTTCAGCTTTTCGAGCAGACCCTCATAAAGCTGGCGGTTGGTATCGAGATCGCGCTTCAGCAAGCTGTATTCAATCGCGCTCTCGTTGAGCTTGTTGGCTTCCTGCTTCTGTTTCTCCAATGCGTCATGCAGCATATCTTCTCGCTGCACCGCGGCCAGGTATTGGCCTTTGATCTTTCCGGCGATCTTTTTGCTTTCCCCAACAATCTGGGTGTCGATCTCTTTGACCTGATTATTGATCTGCGCGAGCTTAGGGTACGCAGGGCCGAATTGCGTGTTAAGTTCGGCAGCCTGGATCTTTAAGTCAGCCTCTTTCCCTCTCAAATTCTCCAATAGCGTCGACCCGGGCTGGTTGCTTCCTGCGCTATCCAAAGTATTAGCTGCCGAGCTGATCGTCTCAATATCTCCCGCCTGCACCAGCCGGTAAACTGACTCTTTATCCATCCGCTCTGATTCGGCCGTAGTCAACGCTTTGTTCAGCTCGTCAAGCTTCTCTGTCGTGATGTTCTGCTTATCGTCGATTCCCAGAATCTCGTGCTCTTTCTGATAGCGCACGAGCTTCTCCTGCGAAGTTTCAACCTTCATCTGCAGGTCGACCAGTTGCTTCGAAAGCCAATCGGAAGCCTGCATGGTCGAATCGAAACGCGACTTGAAGTTGTTCTCCGTATAAGTGGTCATCAGAGTGTTGACCACCGTGGCAGCTAAATCTTTATCCGCGCTTCGATAGTGAACTTCGATAATGTGCGTATTCGGCGCCAGCGCCACCCTCAAACTGCCGCGGAACGACCCAAGCAGCGCGGTAGTGCGCCCGGTATCGGCCTGTAAAGGGTCGGGAGCGAGATCAAGCGCCGAAGGTAAGGCAGGAGGCGTTTTGCCGCCAAACTCCGGCCGCCGGTCAAGCGCCAGTTCCTTAATCACCTGCAGCGCTAAAAGATCGCTCTGCAGAATCTTTACCTCAGTCTCCATTTCCGTCGGATCGTAATAGTCGACGCTAAAGGTGGGAGAATTGTTGAAATTCACCAGCCCGGAGTCCGGCTTGTTGATCGCAATGCTCCCGCTCGCCTCATAAATCGGCGTCATCTTCAGGCTGGCGATCGCAACCACGGAGAAGATCGTCACCAGACACGCCAGCACAGTCCACTTGCGCTTGACCAGAACTCGCACATACTCGCCGAGAGCCGACTCGTGGGAAAGCAATTCGGGGTAAACGCGCGGTCCAGTACCTCGCCCCAAATCTGCGCCGAGCGGCTGCAGATCGTTCATCCTTGGGGTCGCAGGCACCAGCGGTCCGGAATCCATTCGTTCTCCTGAACAAGCGTTCAACGCAACTGAGGGTGCATAGATTCACCCTTAGCTTTCAACATCGCCGAATCGATGGCTGGCTCATCGCATGCGCGATCTTCAGAAAATGTTTTGGGTCGCCCGATATTCTAGCATTGCTTCCGTTGGAAAAATTTGTGAATTAAGAGTGGTTTTCTCGATTCCAACTGACTTCACGCAGGCAAAACTCCGCTATACTACCGTGCAATCATTCAGTGCATGCAAGAATATTCAGCGGTACTCGCGCCGTTTGTGCCGCCGCGAATGAATCAAGAAAGTAAACAGCGACTGAGGCAGGATTGATGAATTGGTCGGAACAGGAAGTGCTGATCACCGGCGGCACCGGTTCATTCGGAAAAAAATTTGTCGAGATCATGCTGCGCGAGTATCACCCGAAGCGGCTGGTCATATTCAGCCGCGACGAACTCAAGCAGCACGACATGCGCTCCGCCGGCCTCGATCACTCCAGCCTGCGCTATTTTCTCGGCGATGTGCGTGATTCCTCCCGCCTGCAGCGCGCCTTCGCCGGCGTCACCGTGGTGGTTCACGCGGCGGCGCTCAAGCAGGTTCCTGCCTGCGAATACAATCCCTTCGAAGCCATTCAGACCAACATCATAGGGGGCCGCAACGTAATCGATGCCGCCATCGACCGCGGCGTGCACAGCGTCCTCGCCCTCAGCACCGACAAAGCTGTGAACCCCGTAAATCTTTACGGCGCGACCAAACTGTGCGCGGAAAAAGTTTTCGTCCAGGCCAACGCTTATGCCGGAGCGCAGGAAACCCGCTTCAGTTGCGCGCGCTACGGCAACGTCGTCGGCAGCCGGGGAAGCGTAGTGCCCGTTTTTCTTGAGCAGCGAAAACGCGGGCGCATCACCATCACCGATCCGCGCATGACGCGTTTCTGGTTAACCCTCGAGCATGGCGTACGCTTTGTGATTCGCTCCCTCGAGCAAATGCACGGTGGCGAAATCTTCGTGCCCAAAATTCCCAGCATGAAGCTGGTCGATCTCGCGGCTGCCCTCGCTCCCGGCTGCGTAGTCGATTGCATTGGAATCCGAGCAGGTGAGAAGCTGCACGAAGTTCTGCTCTCTGAAGACGAAGCGCGAACTTCAGTGGAAGTGGATGATATGTATGTTATCCAGCCTTCGCATCCCTGGTGGAAGAAGGGCAATTGGATTCACGGTCGCCAACTTCCGCAGGGTTTTCGCTACACCAGCGACAATAATGAACAGTGGCTGACGAACGAGCAACTTCTCGAATTGATCGAACCCGGAACGGCGATCAAATCCGCGATTTCCGCGTAATCGCGAGCACCCCGCGAACGCAGTTCGTGAAAGAAGAGAATCGGACAAACTCTTTTCATGTCAGTATTGCCAGTCAATCACGTGCTGCTCGCCATTGACGGCGGAACTCCTGTTCGAAAAACTCTCCTTCCCTACGGACACCAGTCGATTACCGAAGACGATATCGCCGCGGTCGTGAACGCCCTGCGCTCCGATTGGCTCACCACCGGACCAAAGGTCGGCGAATTTGAAGAGGTCTTTGCCGCCGAAGTAGGCGCCAAATATGCAATCAGCTTCAGTTCCGGAACCGCGGCGCTGCACGCCGCAGCCTTCGCCGCGGGCCTCAAACCCGGCGATGAAGCGATCACAACTCCGTTGACTTTCGCCGCAACTGCAAACTGCATTCTTTATCAGGGCGCAACTCCCGTTTTCGCAGATGTAAACGACGACACGCTGAATCTGGATCAAGGCAAAGTTGCGGCGAGGATCTCATCTCGCACGCGGGCGATATTGCCTGTTGATTATGCCGGACATCCCGCAGACATGGATTCGATCCAGGAACTCGCCGCACGCCACGGCTGCATCGTGATCGAAGACGCTTCGCACGCTCTGGGTGCTGAATACAAGGACCACCGCGTCGGCAGCCTCGCCGATATGACGGTTTTCAGTTTTCATCCCGTCAAACATCTGACCACCGGAGAAGGCGGAATGGTCACCACGAACCGCCCGGATTTCGCCGAGACCCTCCGCCGGTTTCGCAATCACGGCATTTCTAGCGAAGCCCGCCAACGGCAGGCAGAAGGCCAGTGGTTCTACGAGATGGTCGTGCTCGGTTTCAACTATCGCCTTACCGATATCGCCTGTGCGCTCGGCCTCTCGCAACTGGAACGGCTGCGCCAGAATCTATCGCGTCGCCGCGAAATCGCCACACAATACACATCAGCGTTTCGCGACCTCGAAGGAATCACAACTCCCGCCGTGCGCGAAAACGTAAACCCGGCCTGGCATCTCTATCCCATCCGCCTTAATCTCGAAAAACTAACTGCAAATCGAGCCCGAATCTTCCGCGCACTGCGAGCCGAAAACATCGGAGTCAACGTCCATTACATCCCCGTCCATCTTCATCCTTACTACCGCGACCGCTTCGGATATCGCGGCGGCGAGTTCCCCGTCGCAGAAAATGCCTATGAACGCCTCATCAGCCTTCCGATGTTTCATGGCATGAGCGATCAGGACGTGGAAGATGTAGTTGCGGCAGTAGGGAAAATCTTGTGCTGCTACGGAACTGCGAGTTGCGGAGAAAAGTTTTGAATATCATCGCAATTATTCAAGCGCGCATGGGCAGCTCTCGTTTGCCCCGGAAAGTCCTCGCCGGCATTGGGGGTCGGACGATGCTCTCCCATGTTGTCCGGCGTGCAACTGCCGCAAAAACTCTCCAAAAAGTGGTGGTAGCCACATCTAGCGAACCCGCTGACGACGTGGTTGAGGCGTGGTGTCAGGACAACGGGGTGAGCTTTTTCCGCGGTAGTGAGAACGATGTGCTGGACCGCTATTACCACGCAGCGTATCACTATCGAGCAGAAGCCGTGACAAGGATCACTTCTGATTGTCCAATGATCGACCCCGAAATAATCGATAGGACCGTGAGTGCGTTTCTAGATCAGCGTCCCGATTACGCATCCAACACTCGTGCCCGCACTTATCCCCGTGGACTAGATACTGAGGTGATGACCTTCGCGGCTCTTCAACGCGCCTGGTCTGAAGCACGGAACCCCTATCAGAGGATCCATGTCACCCCGTTCATTTACGAGAATCCTGAAATGTTCAGCATCCTCTCTGTTACCGGAGAGACAGATTACAGTTGCTATCGTTGGACCGTGGATACCCACGAGGATCTGGAGTTCGTTCGGGCGGTGTATGCCAGGCTTGGGGAGACATTTTCTTACCACGATGCCCTTGGATTGATAAAACGTGAGCCCAAACTTGCAGAGATTAACCGATTCGTGACGCAGAAGGCACTGCACGACTGTTAGTTGGCCTCTCAAATACCTCGGATGGAAACAATCCTGATAACCGGAGCTAGCGGATCGCTAGGTGCCCGTCTCGTTGCCGCCGCGCGTGCAGTAGCGTTCATGTGGTCGGGCTCTATTATCGCCACTTTGTATCGCCTGTGGGTATGAAATTTCTGGGAGCTGATCTCACCGATGAAACTGAAGTTTGTCGAATTTTCCGTGAGACACGACCCACGAGCGTGATCCACTGCGCAGCAGCAACGAATGTCGACTGGTGCCAGGGAAGCACCAGGCAGAAGCTGCCTGGAAACCGACTTTGCTACGCCGGTAGACTTTTGTGCCACGTCCAAACTGCTTGCGGAAAACGAGGTACTTCGCCGCGATCCCCAACTAGGGATGGACTACGGCGCTGTCAACCACACTGGCAAACCGTCCCGCTCACTCGCGATTGAAATCGTTCGAAAGGCAATCGCGCATGGCGTAACGACGCTAGATACCGCGCGGGCCACGATCCTGGGTTCGCCTCCAGGCTGGCGGCGAAAGTCCCTTTGGGGCGCACCGGCAGTCCCACAGAGCTTCAAGGACCTTTATTGTTTTTAGCCTCCGATGCGTCTTCTTATGTTACTGGCGCGAATGTGATGGTCGACGGCGGTTGGACCGCATGGTAAGTTGAAATCCTCGAAGATATCTATTCCCTGCCCTCGCACGAAGCGGCGAGAGAAGCTTTTTGATCCAACGTGAACCAGCAAACGCTCTTAATCCGCGCGGACGCCACGATCGCCATCGGAATGGGACATGTAATGCGCTGCCTCGCGCTCGCCCAAGCGTGGCAGGATGCCGGTGGAATCGTGCTCTTTTTCATGGCGCAACCGTCTTCCGCCATGCGGCAGCGGCTCGTAGCCGAGAGGATCGAAGTAGTCGAGCTTGCCAGTGGCCCAGGAAGCCCCGACGATGCGGAGGAATTACTTGACCTCGCTCAAGCGCGAAACGCGCAGTGGATAGTAGTCGACGGTTACCACTTCGACGCCGCATACCAGCGTCGTATTAAGGACGGCGGACGAAAACTGTTATTCATCGACGACATGGGAAAAGCAGAACCCTATTGCGCCGATATCGTTCTGAATCAAAATCTTCATGCGGCTGCAACCATGTATTCGCGCGAAAGGTACACGCAACTGTTGCTGGGTGCGCCTTACATTCTGCTGCGCCGAAATTTTACCGCCAGACCGAGAAGAGATCGCATAGGTCGCGACGCGAGCCGTTTGCTCGTATCCATGGGTGGCAGCGATCCCGGCAATTTGACCGCAAAAATTCTTCAGGCCTTAAAGAAGTTGAATCTGCCTGCTTGGGAGGCCATTGCGGTTATCGGGGAAGACAACGAGTTTAGCCAGTCACTGAGCGACACGATCCTGACAAACAGATTACCGGTTCAGTTGTCTGAGAATCCCCCCAACATGGCCGAGCTTATGGAGTGGTCCGACTTTGCCGTCAGCGCCGGAGGAACTACGATATGGGAACTGGCTTTCATGGGGGTTCCCACGCTGGCTATTACACGTGGAGAGCAAGAGCGTATGTTGATGAGCGCAGCCGCCGCGCGAGAAATTGCGATCGATCTGGGAGCGTTTCAGTCGATCGATTCAATAGAAATCAAGAGAGCAGTGGAATCACTGGCTCACGACACTGATCGCAGACTCAGGATGAGTAAGGCAGGACCCGCGCTCAGCGACGGAAGAGGCGCATCCCGAGTCGTCAATGCAATGAACGACTTTTAACCCCATGGAGACCGGATGCAATTAAAAGAGAAACGGGCGTTGGTAACTGGATCGAGCGGCGTCATCGGGCGCGTCTTGCTTGAGAAGCTAGTTCATCTCGGCGTGGAAGTTCTGGGAATCGACCTCGTTCCTCCGAGTCAGTCAATAGACAGATGCCGTTACATTACCGCCGACCTCTCAGCCGGAGTTCCAGACGCAGCATTCGACTTCGCTCCGGAATTAGTCTTTCACCTGGCCGCATCGTTCGAACGTACGGTAGAAACTGCGGGATACTGGAAAACCGTCTTCAAGAACGATGTCCTGGCTTCGCACCGCTTGCTAGAAGCTGTCGAACCTCTCAAGTCTTTACAGGTTTTCGTCTTCGCCTCAAGCTATCTGAATTACGATCCCAGCCTCTACCTCGATGTTCCACATGTCCGCAAGCTAAAAGAGTCCGACTGCCTTCTGCCGCGCAATATGGTTGGCTTGGCCAAATACTACATGGATCGCGAACTGGAGTTTGTGCAGTCCACGCAAGCAAATTTCAGAACCGTTTCAGCCCGCATTTACCGCGTCTACGGCCGAGGATCGCGCGACGTGATTTCGCGTTGGGTTCGTTCCTCGCTTGCCGGAGAGGAGCTAAAAGTATTCGGGACAAACAATCGATTCGACTATATTTTCGCGGACGATGTTGCCGAAGGTTTGATCAGACTCTCCGAAACCGAGAATGCGGTCGGGCCGGTGAACCTGGGTTCGGGCGTGTCACGATCCATCGAAGACGTTCTCGGAATTTTGAGCAAAGAAACTGGCGGGGCAAGAATTAAACGCGAACCGTACGATGGTCCGATCGAATCCAGCGCAGCCGACATGTCACTGTTCCAGCGACTCACTGGATGGATACCTTCCACTTCCCTCGAACTCGGCATTAGGAAGATCGCCGAATACGAGAAGCAACTTCACGGACCCCTCGCGGCGCGTTGAAGTTTGTCGCGCCCTCGCGTTCTTCAATTAGTCACGTTCCAGGACTTCCAAAGCTTCATCCAGTGAATCCGCGGTGAATCCTGGGCGATAAACAAGATCGGCAGGTAATGAACTTTGTGGAACTCCAACAAATCCCGCACCGCGAATTTGCACCGACTTCATCCCCAGCCGATTCGGCCCGGCAAAATCCTTACTGACGTCATCGGCCACATACGCCGCAGCACCGGGAGGTACGTTGAGCAACTGAAGAGCAACTTCAAACGGACTGGTTGATGGCTTCCTGCTTCCCCTGCCAAGCTCTTCCGTGCATACAATCACATCCATCACCGAATCGAGCCCTAGAGCGGCGATTTTTCGGCGTTGTACCGATGCCAAACCGTCGGTCACCAATCCAATTTTCACTCCCCGGTCTTTCAAAGACCGGAGCGCCGCAGTAACTCCCGGAGACAAGAAAATAAGTGGCTGATGAGATCGATATACCTGCACCAGGGTCGGCAGCCACTTGGCAGAATCGATCTGGAATTCTTCGAGCAGGCGATCGAACACTTTTCCCCGGCCATGGTCCCGCAAAGTTTTCAACATCTTCTGGAAAAGTGTGTCAGCCGATAAATTCAGGCGCTCGCCGAGAGTCTGAGCGACAGCACGAAACCCGCTCACCACGAATTGCTCCTCCGGATAAAGAGTATTATCCAGATCAAAAAGCACTGCTTTGAGCGCGTTTTTTTCGCGCGCAACGAAAGGCACATCTTCACCCCGTTTTTGAGATAAAGCTGGCGAAACTAGAGCGTTGCCCTCAATAAAAAGGTCCTCGGTAAAGCGGAGCATGATGAGGTTCTTTTGGAAACCTCTTATCTCTTGCGGCAACTCCTCGCCCTTCGCTATCCGGACAAGCGCCAGCGCGCTGTCAGCGCCGGCAGCTCTGCTCAGAGACGCCGCGCCGCCGAAGCGGGGATTCACTTCGATGAATTTCGCAGCATCACCGTTCCAGAAACATTGGATCGTATTGTGCCCAACCAGCCCAAGTTCTGTCGAAAGCCGGCTCGCTTCAGCGATCAAATCGCACGAACCGATCGTTTCGCTCACGTAGGACTCGCCGCCAATCACCAGCCTGCGCAGCCGCGGCACGACCGAGAGAACTCGTCCAGTGAAATCAGCCAGGAGATCGATCGTGGCTTCCGGCCAGGTAACACATTCCTGAACTACCCATTGTTCAGGATCCCTCACGATGAACTGCAACTCCTGCTCGCACTCCACCCTTCGCGCATTCTGTCCGCCCTTGCCGAATCGCGGCTTCACAAATAAAGGGAAATCTGCGCTCTGCCATTCATCACGATCAAAAGTACGCGGAACATCGAAGCGATGTTGAACGCAGAATGTAAAAAACTGCAGCTTATCCGAGCACGTTTTCACGGTGTCCGAAGATGGAACCATAATCCGCACACCGTGAGACAGGAACCGTTCTCGCACTTCGGCAAATAGCGCAAGTTCTTCATCGCGCGTTGGAATGAGCAAAGAAGCACCCTCGACCGCGCAAAGACGTGCCACTTCGTCTATGAACTCCGGCGCACCGCCTGGCGGCACCAGGTAGCGTCGATCCGCGACATAGAGCGCCGGGGCATAAGGACTGGCGTCAACCGCGATGACCCGGCCGCCACCGCTCCTTAGCAATGCGGATTGAAACGAACGTACAAGGCTGACTTTGCGCGACGCGCTTGTAATTAGAACGTTCACGAGGGATTCTCTCATCGAGAAGCAAAAGAGCCTCTGCAGAGATACACAATCCGGCGAGGCCTACCGACTATAATCTCACGTACGATTTCGCAAAACCTTCATGAAGCCTATAGAAATCAACGGTCGATCCATCGGTTGTGGACAGCCGGTCTACGTAATCGCAGAACTCTCGGCCAATCACAATCAGAATTACGAAAATGCCGTACGCCTTGTCCATGCTGCCAAAGCCGCCGGTGCCGACGCAGTCAAACTGCAAACTTACACGCCCGACACCATCACCATCGCCAGCGATCGCGACGAATTCCGCATCGCCGGAGGCACTCTCTGGGACGGTCGCACTCTTCACGATCTTTACGGCGAAGCCTACACCCCCTGGGATTGGCAGCCGAAATTAAAAGCAATCGCTGAGGACCTGGGCATGGATTGCTTTTCCAGCGCTTTCGATCCGACCGCAGTCGATTTCCTCGAAACCATGAACGTGCCCGCGCACAAAGTCGCCTCGTTCGAATTAGTGGATATTCCACTCATCCAGAAAATGGCACGAACCGGCAAGCCGCTCATCATGTCTACCGGGATGGCCACAGTCGAAGAGATTGAAGAAGCTGTCCAGAGTGCGAGCGAGGCCGGCGGCGGCGGGCAGATCGCTTTGCTGAAATGCACCAGCGCGTATCCAGCGCTTCCGGAGGAAATGAACCTGCGTACGATTCCAGAGATGGCGCGGCGCTTCGGTGTGCCCGTCGGACTCTCCGATCACACCATGGGAATCGCCGTGCCGGTTGCCGCCGTTGCACTGGGAGCGTGCATCATCGAAAAACATTTGACGCTGTCGCGTTCCCTTCCCGGTCCAGACAGCGCCTTTTCCCTCGAATCCCAGGACTTCAAAGCGATGATCGACGCCGTGCGAGTTACCGAAAAATCGCTAGGCGACGTGCAATTTGGCTGCGGTCCGAACGAAGAAGCGAGTCACGCTTTTCGCCGTTCGCTCTTTGTAGTGGCGGACATGAAAAAAGGTGAAGCATTCACCGAGGCGAACGTCCGCTCGGTTCGCCCCGGAAACGGCCTGCATCCCCGGTACTACACCGGCGTCGTGGGAAAAACCGCATCTCAACCGATTAAACGCGGCACTCCATTAAGTTGGGAATTGGTGGTCAGATCGTAGAATTCACGGCGCGGGCCTCACCACACCTCACACCTCTTACCTTCGCCGCGCACCATCGGCGAATCCGCCTTGCAACTCCACGCTTTTTGAAACTCCGGCAAATTCGAGAGCGGACCAATCACGCGATACTTCGCAATCGGATGTGGATCGGCTTGAACCATCAGCCGCGCCGTTTCTGGCCGAGTCTCATCGCCGCGAAATTGCCCCCACGCAATAAAAAACTGCTGCTCGGGTGCGAATCCGTCGATATCCGCCGGTCGAGGCTTACCCTCGAGCGATTTCTCGTAAGCGAGGAATGCGATTTTAGCCCCGCCAAGATCCCCAATGCTCTCGCCCAGCACGAGCTTGCCATTGTGGTGGATGCCAGGCTCAATGAAATAATTGTCGAACTGATTCGCAACGCAAGCCGCTCTCTCGCGAAACTGCTTCAGATCCGCATCAGTCCACCAATCGCGCAAGCGCCCAAGATAGTCGAACTGCGCGCCTTGGTCGTCGAAGCCATGAGAAATTTCGTGCCCAATGACCACTCCAATCGCCCCATAATTCACCGCGTCAACCGCCTTCATGTCGAAAGCCGGCGGCTGCAGAATTCCCGCCGGAAACACAATCTCGTTCATCAGCGGATTGTAGTAAGCATCCGATGTAGGCGGTGTCATCCCCCAGCGCCCGCGATCCACCGGCTTTCCGATTTGCAGCCGGTCATCTTCTTCCACAAACTTTCTTCCTGCAATCATGTCTTCAAAAAACGCGTCGCGCCGAATTTCAACGTGGCTGTAGTCCTTCCATTTATCGGGATACCCGATCTTCGGATTGAACGTGGCAATCTTCGCCATCGCTTTTTCCTTGGTGTCGTCGCTCATCCACGGCCGGCTCAGGATGTCATCGCGCATCGCCAGCAACAGGTTTCGCACCATCTCCTGCATGCGCGCCTTTGCCTCGGGCGGGAAATATTCTTCGACATATTTCTTTCCCAGCGCTTCGCCCAGCAACTGATCGGTCGACTCCACGCAGCGTTTCCACCGCGGCTTCATCTCCTTTGTGCCGCTCAGGTATTTGCCGTTGAAGGCAAAATCTTCTTCCACAAACGGCGCAGAAAGAGAGTCGGCAGTCGAACTCAGCAAATGCCACTTCAAATACACTTTCCAGTCGGCCAGCGGCACTTCGTGCATCTGGCGATCGAGTTCCTGCATGAATTTCGGCTGATCCACGTTCATGTCGACGTCGTCAGGAAGCTGCTTATGCTTGAAATATTCCGCCCAGTCAATATGCGGAGCCATCGCCTGCAATTGCGCGAAAGTCGTGTTGTGATCAGTAGCCGCAGGATCGCGCAGAGCGACATTATCCAGTGACGCTTCCGCGAGTTTGGTCTCCATCCCCATAATCGTCTTCGCCGCGGCGGCTGAAGTCTTCTGATCCCATCCCGCAAGCTTGAACATCGCCGCGATATGCGCCACATACTTCTCGCGCGCTTCCTGAAAGCGCGGTTCCGGCTTCAAGTAATAATCGCGGTCCGGCAATCCAAGCCCGCTCGCCCCAATATCCGCGAGCACCCACGAGGGCTTATGCGGGTCCTGCTGGCTTCCGAACGCGAAAGGATCGTTCACCAGAATGTCGTGCATGTCGAACATCACGCGCTGGAGCCCCTCGGTGTCCCTCGCTTCATCGATTCGCGCAAACCAGGGCTTCAGCGGTTCCATGCCGCGCGCGTTCACCCGCGACTCATCCATACACGCGCCGTAATAATCCCCGATGATCTGATCCGTGCTGCCTTTCGGGGCGTTCGTATCCGCAACCGCGGTTTCGAGAATTTCCCTCAGCTTGTCCTTCGAAGTCTCGCCCGCCTGCCAGCGCTTACTCCACCGCGTCATCGATGCCGGAATCGGATTGTTCGCCCGCCAAGTGCCGTTAGCGAATTCGTAAAAATCGTTGCACGGATCGGCTTTTCGATCCAAATCGCTGACATCGATGCCATGAAGTGAGGTTTGTGCGAATAAAAAGCCGACGGGTAGACACGTAGCCAGAAACAACATCAACAACCGCACCGCTTTAAAATCCATGAGTTCAATCTCCCGAAACACGGAATCTTATCAGGATTTCTGGGACGCGGTGGATTCGCGCCCCAGAGCGGAAGGTAAAAGCTCAATATTTGGGAAAATCAAGAAAAGCTAAACCCGCTCAACTCGCCAGCGACAATCGCGCGAGCCTAAGCAAAAGAATTGAACGGCGAGCTTTTTCAAATCAGACTCTCACATCAAGCCGTTTTCGAACCCGTAAATAAATGCACGACGAAAGATATAATGGCCAACAAAAGCAATAAATGAATCAGGCCACTGGCAATATGGAACATTAGAAAGCTGGCCGCCCAGACGATCAACAGCAACAGCGCAATCACCAAAAATGGACCGAATCGCATATCGCCTCCTGCCTTAACGACCAAAACCAGATGGCTACTCGATCGTGCCAATACTGTCCGTTTATACAAGCGCGAAGAGGCCCTCCGTATCCGCAAAAACCTGTAGATCGCCGATGTTTGGCGGGTAGATTTGGAAGGGGGATGGGGAAGGGCTGTCAACTGCAATCCGCCCTCAACCTCATGGGCCGGTTAGCCGCAACGGTTGAGAGCGTTATGCCTTAGTAAAAACTTGTCCTAAGTAGTGGTCGTTCCCTCTACAAGATGCCCGGCCAGGAAGAGCACAGCAAGCAGCAATAACAGGTGCACCATCAAGCTCGATACGTGCAACATCGCGATGCTGCCAAGCCAGACCGCCATCAACACAACGGAAATCGCAAGAAATAATCCCGGCTTCATTTTTACTTCCTCCGCTGAGCCTGCGACCACGAAATACGTGTTATTTATACGACGAGGGCCGCCCAAGGCGTATCGGAAGAATTCCTTAGATGTGAGGCGGCAAAATAGTAGTAAAACCACATAAAGGCTGAGGAAACCTGGCATGGTAGGGGTTGGACTGATTGGATTCGGTATGGCGGGCCAGTCATTTCACGCGCCCGTAATTCGGGGCGTCGAGGGCATGGAACTCGCCTGCATCCTGGAGCGCCACGGCACCCGGGCCCAGGAAAAGTATCCTCAAGTACGCGTCTCCAGAACGCTCGATGAGTTGCTAAGTGATAAAACTATTCAACTTTGCGTCGTCGCCACCCCGAACGACTCACATTATGAGTATGCAAAGACTTGCCTACTTGCGGATCGTCACGTAGTCGTCGACAAGCCTTTTACTCCCACCCTGCGCGAAGCCGAGCAACTCGCGCACCTCGCAAAAGAGCGAAGCCGCCTGATCACCGTCTACCAGGACCGCCGCTGGGATGGCGACTTCGGAACAGTGAAACAAGTCGTCCGTTCGGAAAGACTCGGAAAGATCGTGGAATACGAGTGCCGTTACGATCGCTTCCGTACCGAGCCTAAGGCCAATGCCTGGCGCGAACGAAAAGGACAACCTGCGGCAGGAGTCCTGTTTGATCTCGGTCCACACTTGATCGATCAGGCGCTGGTTCTTTTTGGAGAGCCGCACTCGATCACCGCTTCGGCATTTTGCGA
This sequence comes from Candidatus Sulfotelmatobacter sp., assembly GCA_036490235.1. Taxonomy (GTDB): domain Bacteria; phylum Acidobacteriota; class Terriglobia; order Terriglobales; family Acidobacteriaceae; genus Sulfotelmatobacter. Next base: position 169,371 of record DASXEG010000088.1, read on the forward strand.
GCGCGAGACTTCGCAGGTAGATGACTCCTTCGATGTATGTCTCGAGTACGGAGACGCCGGTCACGGCCCACGCGCGATGTTGCGCGCACGCATCGTCGCCTTTGCGCCCGGCCCGCATTTTCTGATTCACGGCACAAAAGGATCGTTTGTGAAGTACGGCATGGATCCTCAGGAGGCCCGACTGCGCGGAGAGAATTGCCCGCAAGGAACGGACTGGGGCGCGGATTGGGGCGTCGAAGCAGAGGAGTTGTGGGGAACGCTGAGTGTTGTCGGTGATCCCGCCGTGAAGGTGAGAACAGACCGCGGAGACTATCGCGGCTTCTACGCTAACCTGCGCGACGCGATCGAGAAGAACGCGCCGCTGGATGTTACTCCCGAGCAGGCCCTTCGAACAATGCGGGCAATCGTTCTTGCCCACAAGAGCAGCCGCGAAAAAAGAACAGTCAGGTGGGAAGAAACACCCGAGTAAAAGGAATGTGAGCGGTCACCGCAGCGTACCTACGACGGCAAAGGATCAACCGATCGTCGCCTTCTTTCCGGTTTCGTAGCCGGTAAAAGAAAAGCATTGGCGCCCCGCATTACCGTCTGCAATGCGGATTGAAATCTCTCCATCTCTTCCTGTGTGCCAACCGTGATGCGGCTGTAGGTCGGCATGACCGGCCATATGCGTCCGATTAAAACATTCTGCTTCGCCATGGCGTCGATTACTTCCTTCGCAGGCCGTTTCGTATCGAGCAGGAAAAAATTCGCTTGCGAAGGAATATAAGAGTACCCGTTCCGGTCAAGCCATTCGAATGTCGCCTGCCGCACGGTGGAATTGATGCGCCGGCGCTCCGAAACCAAATTCGAGTCTTTGAGGCTCGCCGTCGCCGCCGTGACCGCGGTAACCGGCATGAAATTCCATCCTGAAAGGTCCAGCATTTTCTCGAGCAAATCCGGCCGGGCAACGGCTACGCCGCAACGCAACCCGGCCATGCCGTAAGCTTTCGAAAAAGTCCGCAGCACAACCACGTCTTCTCCGGCTTTCACCAGATCCAGCGCAGACGGCGCATCGCAGAAATGGATGTAAGCCTCATCCACCATCACAACCGAGCCTTTCGGCTTGTTCTTCACCAGGTACTCGATGTCCTCGTGTGGAGTTATCGTCCCCGTAGGATTATTCGGCGTGCAAATGTAGAACAATCCCGCGTCGGGCGCAGCGGCCAGCATCGCTTTCACGTCGTGCGCATACGTTTTAGTCAGCGGCACCTTCGCCACACGCGCCTTCGCATCCTCCGCCGCGAACGTCCCTCCTTCGTAGCCCGGATCAGCTACAACAAAACTTCGCTGAGGCGAGGTGAACGCGATCACCCCAAACCTCAATGCTGGCGTCGATCCGGCAAACACGTGGATGTGATCCCGGTTCAGCCCTTCCTGCTGCGAAAAAGTTTCCACCAGATCGTCAGTCAGATTTACCGAGTAGCGTCCACCCTGAGGAACGATGGCAGAAATTGCCTCGCGCGCGGCTTGGCAAGGGCCAAGGGGATTCTCGTTCGAGTCGATCACAACAGCATCTTTGGCAACCGCTTGGCGACGCGCAGCGGCAGCGAGCATAGGCTCAGAAACCAGCTGAACTGTGGCCGCGGCGGCGGAAAGCTGCAAAAACGAACGGCGGGAAAATCGCGAGGCATTTCCAAATGGCATGGGATTCCTCCCCTTCGATTCGGATACAGGCTACATGTTTTTCGTCAAGGTTGATACAGATTTTCGGTAGCGTCCTAATCACACCACAAGGGCCACAAAGAAAAACCTCTCCCGAAGTCCTTTGTGCACCTCCGTGCCCTTTGTGGTTTTGAACCCGGTTTTGACTTTAGGACATCAACAGATTTTCGTAGCGCGTCCTTATGAGAAGAAACTTACTGCGATTGCTCTTTCCTCGCGTAGTATCCCGCCCGCGCCTGAATCTTGTAGCCCTGTTTGTTTTTAATTTCCAGTTTCCGGTAGCTGCCATCGAACGCGGTATTCGTTGAGGTATAGCCAATGTTGTACTGGCTCCGCAGTTCACTGGAAATCTGGGCGAACGCATCTCTCAGCTTGTCGAAGTTGTTGCCCACGTTGATGACGCGGCCGCCGGAAGCTTCCGTGAGTTTTCTCATTTCACTTTCGCCCGAGTAACCCATGCCGAAACCGCCATAAAAGCCCCGGTCGGCGCAAAGCAGCACGTAAACAAGGGCATCCGCTCTTTGCGCGGCTTCGATCGCATCCTTAATTTTGAGCTTGCTCCCTTCATCCTCGCCATCAGTAAGCAGGATCATTGCTTTGCGGCCGACTTCTTTCGAAAGCATATCGTTCGCCGAAAGATACACCGCGTCATAAAGCACCGTACCGGGAGCGTTCGACACCGGAACCGGACCCTGCCCAAGTCCCGGAATCCCGCTTGCGCCGCTCGAAAAGCCGCTATTGATCTTGACTTTATTCAGCGCGGCTTGCAGCCGGTGAACGTCGCGAGTGTAATCCTGAATCAGTTCCGCCTGAATGTCGAAATCCATCACGTAAGCAAGATCTTTGGCGGTGAGTATCTGCCGCAGAAACGCCCCTCCCACCTGCTTTTCCATGTCGAGCACCCGGATTTGGCTGCCGGAAGTATCGATCAGAATTCCCAGCGTCAAAGGCAGGTTCGATTCCGCGGTGAAATATTTAATCGTCTGCGGCTTGCCATCCTCGAAGAGCTGGAAATCATCCTTCGTCTGGTTAGGAATCAGCGCTCCATGCTTGTCCTTCACATTGAAGAAAACGCCCACGAGGTTGACGTTGGCGCGAATGGTCGCATCGGACTTTTCCGTGTCCGAATCTTGTGCTCCGGGCTGCTGCGGAGTCGCAGACCCAGAAGACGCCGTTGTCTGCGCGAACGCGACCGAGGAAAATGCCGCCACCAGCAACCAAACTGCCGCGGCCAGAACCAGACCAAACCTGTGGGAAACAGACCTTGAGGGCATGAAGATTTCCTTCTTGGATTTTTGTTAGTCTAATCCTGAACGTTAGGATGCACCAAACAAAAGGGTCCAGGCATCTCAAATAGTGAAGATGCCTAATGTTCCACTCGGTTTGCCTGAGTCTGAAGCGGTTTCTGGAGAGGCGGTGGCGACGTGAGGCGATCGGCGGCGCAGGGGATAACGAGAAGAAGCCCAATGAGAAAAACCATTAAAGGCTTGATGTGCCTGCTTTTGGCGTATTTCGTATGGGGCGCTGCATCCACGCGCGTTTTCGCGCAAGCTCCAGGGGACCAGTCCCAGCAGCAGCCGCCACAAACCACGCCCTCGCAAAGTAACGAAATCCCCGACGCCCCCGCGGTCCAACCCGGCACCGAACCCCCGCCAGAGCGCCCGGCCCCCAAGCCCGAAGAAAAGAAGCCCGCACCCTCCCGAAATCCCTGGACCAATCAACCGGAGACGCCGCCCCAACCAACTCAAACTGTACCGGACGCCAGCACAGACACCGGCAACGAGGCCACTCCACCCCCAGCAATGCCGCCAGTAAGAACCGTTCCGCCGGGCAGCACAAAAATTCCAAAGTCTCAGGAAGAGATTTACACCCTAACCGTCACTCCAACTTTCGTGCAGATCCCGGTAACAGTAAAAGACCACGACGGCCGCCTGGTCGATGGCCTCCTGCCCACAGACTTCACCGTAAAAGAGAACGGAGTAGTCCAGAAACTGCGCTTTTTCAGCGCCGACCCATTCGCTCTCTCGGTAGCCGTAATCCTGGACCTGGGCATGCCCGACGTAGCCGTGCAAAAGGTGAACCAAACATTCTCAGCCCTGGTAGGCTCCTTCGCCCCGTACGACGAAGTAGCCGTCTATTCCTACAGCAGCACGGTGAGCGACGTTACCGACTACATGGGCGCTTCGCAAAAACTGGCCATGCTGCTCAATCAGATTAAGACCGAACGCGGCCACAACAACGGACCAGCAGTCCTGAGCGGCCCGCTGGCCCCGAATGGACCAATCATCAACGGCATCCCCGTAGGCCAACCCACCGAACCCGTCTACACGCCACCGAAAGAATCGCATGTATTAAACGACGCAATCCTCCGCGCCGCCCTGGACCTGCGCAAACGTCCCCGCGACCGCCGAAAAATTATTTTCGTAATCAGCGACGGCCGCGAATACGGCAGCCAGGCCAGCTACCGCGACGTGCTCCGCGTCCTGCTCTCGAATGAAATTCAAGTAAAAGCAATTGCCGTCGACAGCGCAGCCCTTCCCGTCTACGACAAGTTAGAGAGATTCCGTCTACCAAAAGAAGGCTACTCCGACATTCTGCCCAAATATGTGGCCGCCACCGGCGGCTCGCCCGTCTACCACGAACTTTCCCGCAGCGCGATCGAGAATATGTACGCCCAGGTCATGGGCGACGCCCGCAATCAATACACACTCGGTTACTACGCGACGCGTCCCAAAGTGCCCACGTCGTCTGCCTACCGCAACATCGAGGTCGTAGTACATCGCCCTGGGCTAAAGATTTACGCGAAGGACGGCTACTATCCCGCGCCAATTGCTGCCAGATAGCAAGATTGTCGTCGTAGCTTTTTCGTGTGCCGACTGAAAAACGAGGCCGGGGAACAAGCGTTTCGGATCAGTTTCCCGTCGAAAATTGCGTGCCGGCATTCGCAATTTTCCGCAGGGAGTCACCGAGGTAACCTGCCCCGACCCCTCGCGTGTGATATAACTGCCCCGAAGCCCCAAACAGGGAGATTTTCGTCGCGCGGGGAGGTGTGCGGCCCGCGCTTTTTGAGGAAAGCCTTGAGTTTCATCAACTTCGCAGCCCGCGAGATTAACTGCAAAATCGTGTACTACGGCGCCGGACTCGGCGGCAAGACCACGAACCTGCAGATGATCTACCAGAAAACCGCGGAGCAGCAGAAGGGCAAGATGATCTCGCTTGCCACCGAAACCGAACGGACCCTCTTCTTCGATTTCCTCCCGCTGGACCTCGGCTCAGTGCGCGGCTTCAAAACCCGCATCCACCTCTACACCGTCCCCGGCCAGGTCTTTTATGACGCCAGCCGCAAACTGATCCTCCGCGGCGTAGACGGCATAGTCTTCGTAGCCGACTCGCAAGAGCAGCGAATGGACGCCAACATCGAAGCCCTCGACAACCTGATGTCGAACCTGAAAGAACACGGCTACGAGTTCAACAAAATTCCCTACGTACTCCAACTCAACAAACGTGATCTACCAGATATCCTTCCAGTCGACGCCCTGAGCAAAGAATTGCGCAAAAAGAACGAACCGGTTCTCGAAGCCGTAGCCTTCCAAGGCTCAGGCGTCTTCGAAACCCTGAAAGAAATCGCCAAGCAGGTCCTCCAGGAACTAAAAGCCGGCGGCTAAGCCGCAACCTCTAAGAAACTGTCATTCCGACGCGCGAGCGAAGCGAGACAGGAGGAATCTGCTTTCCGCTGCCGCCTACCTCATAGAAATGTCATCCTGAGCGAAGGAACTGCTTCGCGACAGCGGAGCGGTTCCGCAGCCGAAGGACCCCCGTACTCCCAACCACCGCACGGGCGCGTCAGGGAATCCTACCCGCAATTTAACACTTATCAACACTGTCATCCTGAGCGAAGCACGTCGGAGCGAAGCGAACGACGCGCAGTCGAAGAGCCTGCCCTGAGCGAAGCCGAAGGGCTTCCTATAGCCACCCGGCCCGCCCAACACCCTTGTCATTCCGACGCGCGAGCGAAGCGAGACAGGAGGAATCCGCTTTTCGCTGCCACCTGCACCAGCCGATAGCCTGCCCTGAGCGAATGCCCTGAGCGAAGTCGAAGGGACTTCCCACTGAACCCGGCATCGCGCGTAAGCCGGGCGGCAGCGCATCCCTCGCCCACAGGTGTAGACTTGGCACCGCTCGGGATAGCAGTACACAAATCCCGTGCACTCAGGGCGAGGATAAACATGAATAAGAAATTGTGGACTGTTCTGGCCGCACTATGCACTCTCGCCATATGCGCTTCCGCGCAAATGCAAGAGGTAAAAGAAAAACCGCGCATGTACACCTATGTCTCCTTCTGGACCGTACCGCGCGCCCAGTGGGCCGATTACGCGAAGCAAGCCGCATCCGATGAAAGATTCGCTCAGAAAGCGATGTCCGATGGCGGCATCGTAGGCTATGGCGAAGATCAGAACCTGATCCACCAGCCCGATGGCTACACGCACGACAGTTGGTTTTCGTCGATGTCGGAAGCCGGACTGCTGAATCTTCTGGATCAGTTCTACAAATCCGGTTCAACCACCAGCGCCGCCGACATCGCCGCCACGCGGCACGCCGACGCCATGTTCGTCAGCCGCTACTACAACTGGCACTCAGGATCGTGGAAAGGCCTGTACTCGGGAGTCGCCATGTACACCTTTAAGAAAGATGCGCCCGATAATGCCTACGATCTGCTCAGCAAGAGCCTGTTGGTACCCTTCTTCGAGAAATTGCTGGCCGATGGCACCATCGTCGAGTACGAGGTCGATACCGAGGCCATCCACACCCAAGCCCCAGGCACCTTCTGGATCGAGTACCTAACCCAAAACGCAGAAGGCCTGGACAAAATAAGCGCCGCGCTACGCGAAGCCGGAAAAGCCGACCCGCTAGGCGGAGTCGCATTCGGCTCGATGGTCGACTTCAAAGATCACCGCGATTACCTATCGCGAACCGATGCAACTTACAAATAAACCCAGAATGGAAATGACCGATGTCGCAGAGACGCCGAGAAGTCCGTACCAACCTCTGCGTTCTCTGCGACCTCGGCCGTAATGATCGTGAATGAATTAAGCATTGAAGTCCGCCACGCCATCCCAAACCAACTGCACCGCAATCGCAAGAATCAGAAACCCAAAAATCTTGTTGATCGCGCCAACCGCACTAGGACCAAGCCGCCGCACCAGCGGCCCACCAAGCCAGAGAAACAACAGAACCGACACAGCAACAGCAGCAATACCAATCACCATCCCAATATATGAAGAAGAAGTATCCACATGCGCCGCCAAAGCCATCACAACGCCAATAGAACCCGGCCCTGACAGAAGAGGCATGGCCAGCGGAGTCAGTGAAATGTCTTCCTTTTCCTTGGCCTCGTGCGTCTCTGCAGGCGTAATGCGCTCCTGTGACGTAACCATACCCCAAGCGGTGTTAGCCACAATAAGGCCGCCGGCAATCTTGAGCACAGGAAGCGAAATTCCAAAAAAATAGAGAACAAATCGTCCGAAGAAAAGGAAAATGACGAGAATGGCAAAAACCCACACGCTCGTCTTGAGCGCAGTCTGCCGCCGCTCCTGCGGAGTCCACGCAGAAGTCATCGCGTAGAAGATCGGAATGCCGCCGGGAGGATCGACAATAGGAAACAGCGCCAAAAACGTAGCCGCAGCCGAATGCGGTAACGTGCGCAGAAAGTGGCCAAGGGCATGAGCGGTTTGCATAGGTCAGTTCGATTTGAAGGGATTCACGATCTCGATCACTTGTAACTCTCCAACGTCCTCGCCGCACGCTGCAAAGCCGCTTCCAGCACTCCCAACTGCTGCCGTGCCCGCTCCGCGTCCCCTTTGTCCATTGCTTCATTCACCCCAGGAATTACAACCGCTGCGTAGCCGGTATACTCGCCCGGCGCGAAGATGGCATGCCGAAACCAGGGCCGGTGCGGCAACCCTTCGGGCACCAGCAGCGAGCGCTCCGTCCCCCGCAGAGCCTGATTCAACCGCGCCACATCCCGCGGAGGGTTCCTCTGCTTCGCGAGAATCTTGGCTCCCGCATCTTGAAAGTGTTTGGCCGCGCCCTTCACGCCACTGAAGTCAATTGCCCGCTCGCCAAATTTATTCTCAGCACGCTTCTCCGCCGCATCAACATACGCGACAACCTCTTTTCCGTATTCTTCATAGTCGTAGGGAAGAACGTTAGCATCCGCCATGCGCAGCGCTTCCAGCCCAAATATGCGCGCCATCTCCTGCTCATAGACGAAATCCGGGTCACCGAATTTCTTGAACCATGCGAAATTGTCGAATACGGAGTGGTAGACCCCATACGGACCGCTCGAACTTATATCGTCGGAAGGCACTCCCAGGTGCTGCTGAAAAACGCTGTAGTCGGAGCCGCTGCCCAAGTCCCCCACCGCTACATCGTTCTTGACCATAGCCGCAGGCCTGCGGTGAGAATCCACGTTTTGTTCTGATAGTGTTCCGCCGGTTTGTTCCGTCTTTTGCCACGCTTCATAAACCGTCCCGCCCTTTGGACTTGGCACGACTTTCGTGATGTCACGAATGAATTGCTTCAGGCTCGGCACCGCCGACGAACCAAACTTTCCTCCGGAAACCCCCACATCCATGTTGAAATACGCAGGTGCGTTGGCAAGATCGGCTTCGTGCTGCTCGGCCCACTCGGTCGAGCCCATCAAGCCCTCTTCTTCTCCGTCCCAGCTCGCAAAAATCATCGTGCGTTTCGGCTTCCAACCGGACTTGAGCAACTCTCCAATTCCGTGAACCGACTCGAGCATCGCGGCCGTGCCACTGTTTGGATCGACCGCGCCATAAACCCATGCATCGCGATGATTCCCGGCGACCACCCATTCATCAGGAAATTCGCTACCGCGCACGCGGCCGATGACGTCCCACAACGTACGGAATTGATAATCCTGCTTCAAATGCATCTTCACGCGCACTGGGCCCGGACCCACGTGATACGTGAAAGGCAACGAGCCCTGCCACTCGCGCGGCGAATCCGGACCGCCCAAGTGTTCGAGAATTGGTTGCGCATCGTGATAGGAAATCGGCGTGACCGGAATCTTCGGCATCTGAGCTGACTTGTCTGGCGGAACGCGCTTGCTCTCCGGCAAGGAGGGCACCGAAGCGAAACCCGGGGTTGTAGGATCACCCGGAAATTCGAACATGTAACCAACCGAGCCACGTTGTACACCAGTATCCGGACGGAACGGCCCCACAGGATACTTATCGCCGCGCCGCCAGCCATCGTCGAATGGGTCGGAGTAAATGATGACCCCGGCAGCTCCGTGCTCCTGCGCAACGAATTCCTTGACGCCGCGAAAGTTCTGCCCGTACCTGACGAGCACGATTTTTCCACGCACGTCGATCTTCAGCTTTTCCAGCTTTTCGAAATCGTCAGGCGTGCCGTAGTTGGCGTAAACCACTTCGGACTCTGCATCTCCGGAAGGCGACATGCCGTTGAAGGGCATCACAACCCGCGGGTCATCTTGATAAGGATCGCCATCGACGTGCTCGCGCGTGGGACCGTGCATCGTGACTCCGGGCGGCGCGGTGATGTCGACACTGATCTCCAGCGGATAATTCATCCAGACTTTGTATTCGACAATTTCTGTGTCGAGCCCGGCATCGCGAAATTTCCCTGCGACGTAATCGCCCGTGGCTTTGTCTTCCACGGTGCCCGCCATGTGCGGTGCCTGCGTCAGTGTGCGCAAGTGCTCTTCCGCAAGTTTCGGGTCGGGAACAGCGAGAAAGCGGGCCTCTGTGGCGTTCTCCTCGGCCACGTCGTGAAACCCGAAGATGCTCGTGGGCGGGTTGATTGCGGCCGCGGGTTGCTCGGTTGCCGGCATCGAAGGGGCAAGCAGAATCGCAAGAAAAGAAAAAATGATCGAAGTTGATCTCATGGCTTTCGCGTCAAAGTTAGTAAGTTAGCACAAAGAGGTCCTGCGGTTAGGATTGGTAGCACCGAGATTACCTTCACACCTCGACATGGCCGTGCGGCATGAATTCCGCGGCTAGGAGGATTTTCTTTGACCAGACCAGGTTGGGAGGACCAATCTCACGCGAATCACAACCTGTATTGCTCGGCGAGCAAGAGATTCGGTCCTGGCCGAGCTCGCGGCTGCAATGTCTTTCGATCCCGTTCGTTGGGATCGACTCATGGTTTTCTCGGGACGCCACTAACCGCTTGTTGGAGTCACTGGCGTAGGCGCAGACTTCGGCGTGCTTAAGTATCCCGTTACCTTCTTTTTATCCACGGTCCATACCACCAGCTCAAAAAGCATGTGATCGCGCCCGGAGTAAAATTGGATCGGCTCGGCAACGTTGCGGTCTTTCTTTTCGATGGTGCGGTCGTCGGATGTAACGCCAATGGTGAATTTGCCGCGTTTTGGATCGACACTTCGTAGGCGAAGACTTACGGTCGCCACGGGCTGAGGCTTGGCTCCCTTCAGTAAGGTGAACTCGTAATAGTTGCGGTCGCCTTTGTGCTTGAGGGTTTCGAGATCGCCCCGCGTAGTGGCAATTAGCCCGCTCTGCACACCCAGATCGCCCACCGCAGATTGAAGCTTCGCTTTTGTCGCTTCGAGATCGGCTTTGGTTGAAGCGACGTCGGTTTTCACTCCGCCAACGTCTGTCTTCACTCCGGCCACTTCTCCGCTCACTTGACCGAGCTGGGCTTTTTGTTCGTTGTTTTCCTGCTCGAAACGGCTCTCGGCAACCTTTTGTTCTGCCTGCAACTGCGCGGCGCGCTGCGCCAATTCCTTCTTCGTAAGCCCTACCTGGTGCGCGAGCGCATCTTCAGAGGCCTCGGCGGTTTGCATTCGATTCTTGAGTTCAGCCACCTGCGCCTGACTATCAGACAAATCTTTAGTCAGTTTGTCGACGTGCTGTCCGGTGGTGACGTATCCATACCCGCCCGCCGCAACCACAACGATCGCGACAATCACCAGAATCCATTTTCCAGTGGTTGACTGATTTTCAACCTGATATTGCCCGGTTTCCTCCGCCATCATTCCTCCAAGCCATAAAGCAGCCAGTGAACTTACGGTCGCTTCAATTGTTTAGCAGAACCGCAACGGTGTCAATTCAATCACCGCAGCGATGACGACCTTTTACAATTCGAAAAACTGGGAAATGGCATGGCGCGAGCGTCGATTCGTCATCTCCGCCGCTAGCCCTGCACGACTCTCGTACAATGCGGGAGTGAAAAGTTGGGACGTGATCGTGATCGGCGGCGGCATCATCGGCCTTTCGCTCTCACTGGAGCTACGCAAGCAGGGTGCAAGTGTTCTTGTGATTGACAGGGGCGAGCCCGGAAAAGAGGCTTCTTCCGCAGCCGGAGGTATGCTGGTCGATTGCCGCGCAGAAACTACTCCGGCCTTGCAGCCGCTGGCGGCAGCCAGCGCGCGAATGTACCCCGAGTTCGCCGATGAACTGCTACTTGTCTCGGGAATCTCCGTTGACTTGCGCGATCAAGGGACCATTGTATTTCCATCACCTGAGCAATCGCCCGAGCATTCTGAATTAGCTCGATCGAACCCGCTCCCAAGGCCTCTGGCGGAACTAGAACCTGAAATTGCCGATGACCGCCCAGCATTTTACTTGAAGGAACGTAGCGTGGATCCGCGCGCCCTCACTGCCGCAGTGTTGAGCACAGCGAAGAAACGCGGCGTCGATATCTCCTCCGCTGATTCTGTTACTGATATCAACCTGGTCGACGGACGGGCCTGTGGAGTTTCAACCACGAAGACGCAATTTCTCGGAGGCAAGGTTGTGAACTGCGCGGGCGCGTGGTCCGGGCAAATTGGCCCTTACGCATTCCCAACGCGGCCGGTGAAGGGACAGATGCTCTGTTTCGTTTCCCCGATTCCGGGCCTGCTGAAACACGTGATCCGATCGCCTGAGATTTACCTTATTCCCCGCAGCGACGGCAGAATTTTGGCGGGAGCAACGGTCGAGGAAGCAGGCTTCGACAAACGCACGGACGTCACAACGATTCAGCGCCTCTATCATGCAGCCCTTGCACTGATGCCCGCATTGAAAAACGCGAGAATTCTCGAAGATTGGGCGGGTCTTCGCCCCGGCACTCCCGATGCCCTTCCCATCCTTGGCGCGACGGCGACTCCATGCTATTACGTGGCTACCGGACATTTTCGCGATGGCATACTGCTGGCACCAATTACGGCGCGCGTAATGGCGCAAGTAATCGCGGGGAAGAATCCGGAGAACGATCTGGAGGCTTTTTCTCCGAACAGGTTTTTGGCTTGAGACTTCGATGCCGGATCACACCGGCCGCCGCATCACTCCTCCGCATCGCGGTATACTGATTGGTTTTAAGAATCATCCATCGGAAAGACAATCTCCCAGCGCGGATTGAGAACCAGAAAGGATTCCCCATGGCTTCGGCAGCAGTTGATTTTGCCCGCAATAATCAGCAGCGTTTTCTGAACGAACTCAAAGATCTTCTTCGCATCCCCAGCGTCAGTACTCTCGACGAGCACAAATCCGATGTGCAGAAAGCGGCCGATTTCGTCGCCAACGACCTCCGACGCATCGGAATGGAAAACGTCGAAGTAATTCCAACCAAAGGTCATCCTCTTATTTACGCCGATTGGCTGCATGCGCCTGGAACACCGACCGTGCTTTGCTACGCGCATTACGACGTGCAACCGCCCGATCCGCTCGACGAGTGGCACACGCCTCCGTTCGAGCCCACTGAGCGCAACAACAACATTTACGCGCGCGGCGCGGTGGATGACAAAGGTCAACTCTGGATGGAAGTGAAGGCGCTTGAATCGCTCATGAAATCGGGAAATGGCAAGCTGCCCATCAATGTCAAAGTGATCTTCGAAGGCGAGGAAGAGGTTGGCGGGGAATCGATCGCCGAATACGTGAAGAAGCAGAAAGCGAAACTGAAAGCCGATTTTGCCCTGGTTTGCGACACCGAACTGTTCGCGCCTGGACTGCCAACTTTGTGCGTCGGGCTGCGCGGATTGGTTTATACGGAAATCGAAGCTCGCGGCGCAAAGGTTGACTTGCACTCTGGCGTTTACGGCGGCGCTGCGCCGAATCCTTTTTTCGCTCTCATCGAAATCATCAGCAAATTGAAAGATTCGAAGGGGCGCGTCTTGATTCCCGGCTTCTACAGCAAAGTGAAAGCTCCAAGCAAAGATGAATTGAAAGCCTGGAAGCGGCTGCCGTTTAACGAAGAGATGTACCGCAAAACGGAAGTGGGATCGAAAGTTCTGACGGGCGAGCCAGGCTATTCAGTTTTGTATCGCACGTGGGCGCGACCTACGCTCGAAGTCCACGGCATGCCGGGCGGATTCATCGGCGCTGGCGCGAAAACCGTGATCCCCGCCAAGGCCACTGCGAAAGTTTCCATGCGTCTGGTGCCTAACCAGGATCCCAACGACATTCTTAAGCGCTACGCGGCGTTTGTGAAGAAACTGACGCCGAAGGGGATTGAAACCAGCATCAAAATCCACAGCAAGGGCCCGGCCTCGGTGGTTGGCACTGATAATCCTTATATCAAGGCCGCAACAGAAGCGTTGCGCGATACGTTTAAGAAAGAGACTGTGTTCATCCGTAGCGGCGGATCGATCCCCATCGTGAATGACATCTATCAGGCTTTGAAAATTCCCACCGTGATGATGGGATTCGGGCTGCCAGACGACAATCTCCATGCGCCAAATGAGAAATTTCACATCCCGAACTTCCATCACGGGATTGAAACTATCTGTTTGTTCTTCGAGAAGCTGGGCGCACGCTAGAACATTTACTAACTGTGAAAGACCCTTTCCTGAAATGTCATCCCGAAGCGCGGTGCGAGCCGCGCGAGGGACCTTAGCTCGGTCTAAAGCTATTTAGTGCCGCTGATGGGATCGCCTAACGTGTGCGCATTTACTAGATTCCTCGCACCTGCAGTGACAGCGCATGACCGTCGTAATGTCCCTCCGAGAGCTGTGCTCTCGGACGGATGACATCTGGCGAATTACGACAAAGTTATCCCAACGATAAGCAAGCGCCCTCATTTCGCATCCGAAACCTGTTCCCGCGCTTCGTTGTATGTTCCGAATTTCTTCGCGATCGGCTTCAGTGTCGGGTAGAACTGCACGAACGTGTGCTCGACTGCGCCATGCGCTTCGTGGCAGGAATAGCAGGGATTCCCCTTCGGCATCGCCTCCGCCGTTTTCCCGTCAGAATCGAATCCATAGTAAGACCATGTGTCGGGATTGCGCGCGGAATCCTTCACCTCAACTGCCAAACCCATTAGATCGGTCTGGTAGTGGCCGTGTTGGTTGATCGAGGCTTTGCTGTCCGCTCCGCGCTCATCGATCACGAACATGGTTTTCTGCGGCCAGTTCCCCGAACCAAGAAACTCGTCATACGCCCATCTCTGCACAAAAACATTGGTAAACATATCGTGGCCGCCTGCGGCCGCGTTGTAATTCATGCCATATCCGGCTGAGAGAAATTCCCAATCGCGGTAGTCGGCAGGACGCAGGAGATTGCCTTTCGCGTCATATTGAACAGCCGGGTCGCCTGATTTTTCATTCGGCGCGGCTCCCAGCAGGACCAGGCAGGCAACGGATACGACAGCACAAAAGAAAAAACGCCTCATGCACACCTCCAACAAAAGTTCTTGGATTTCTGAAGAAGCAACGAACACACCGGTCAAGTACCTAGTATCTGTCCTTTTTCTTTTGACAGCTAGTCGGTCTGCTGCACCCCTCCGTTGTCTGGCTGCATTTTTAAGCGCTTCGCCATCGGCTGGGAGTACAGGAATTGTCGAAATAAAGCTGCCACCACCCGCCGTCAAACAACGGTTCTTGCATTTGCCCTTGTCTTGGACCTCCCCGGCGACTATCGTTAATATGCTCTCGCGGTCTTCCCACCTTTGTTTACCTCTCCGCATCAAATCGGCCATTTGCTGCAATGTCTGTGCAATACAACGCGCTCAGTCCTAAGGCCATACAATATATAGTGTTATATTGCTTGACCCCGGACCTGTTTCGCCTTTACCCTTGCTTAAATTTGTGCCCACCCTCACCAGCCCGGGAGGGAGTAAATCTGAATACGCAGCCTTTGCACGGTAGAGGTATCCGTGTGGTAAACAACTCTTTTTACATTGCGAACTGGGAACTGGCCACTGACAACTGGCCACTGGTTTTCCAAGGAGTCTACGTTGCTTAAACTGAAGCGGCTTCAGATTCTCGGCTTCAAATCGTTCTGTGACCGCACCGACCTCAAATTTCACGGCGAGGGTGTCGCGGCCATCATCGGGCCCAATGGATGCGGGAAGTCGAATATTGCCGACGCCATTTCCTGGGTGCTCGGCGAACAGTCGGCTAAAACCCTTCGCGGCTCGCGCATGGAGGACGTAATCTTCGCCGGCTCTCGCGACCGCAAGCCAACCGGCATGGCCGAAGTGTCGCTCACGCTCATCGATCCACAGGAGTACGGTGGTTCCGATGCGAATGCGCCTACGGAGATCGACATTCAGGATGAACTACCAGCGGCCGAGGATAGAAGATTCGCCGCCGAAGATTGGGACGAAGCCGCCGTTCGCGCCCAAGCCGCCGAGGATACCGATCGAGCTGTCGAAGACGCTCAGCCGGGCAGAACGGAAGAAATGCAAATTCCCCCCTCCAAGGTGGTGAGCATCTCCTCCGCGTTCCCAGATGACGAGCCTGTTTTTGCCTTGCCGGTGCATAACGTCGCGTTTGTCGCAGCATCGCCGGCCAGCGCCGCGCCCCAGGTTGTTCTCAAGATTCGCCGCAGGAGGTTTAATCAGCAACAATTCCATTCTGGCGAAATCGTTGTTACGCGCAGGTTGTTTCGCTCCGGCGACAGCGAGTATTTGCTGAACGGCAAACTCTGCCGCCTGCGCGATATTCAGGATTTGTTTATGGGCACCGGTCTCGGTCCCGAAACGTATGCCCTCATTGAGCAAGGCCGCATCGGGCAGATTCTCAGCAGCCGTCCCACGGATCGCCGCGCCATCCTCGAAGAGGCGGCAGGCATTACCAGGTTCAAAACTAAGAAGCGTCTAGCGGAGGCGCGCCTCGAAGACGCGAAGCTCAATCTTTCGCGCGTGAACGACATTTTCGAGGAAGTCACGCGACAGATGAATTCGCTCAAGCGGCAGGCATCCAAAGCCGAGCGCTATGCCAGGCTGCGTGATGAAATGCGGGCGGAACTGCGCGTGGTGCTGGCCAGCAAGTTCGCCGCCATTGAGCATGAAAGCGCTGAACTCGATGCCCAACTGAATGCGCTCGCCGAAGACATGCACCATCGCACCGAAACTGTACAACAGCTGGAATCTGAACATGCTGAATCGACGGACCGCGGGTACGCGATCGAGGCTGAGCTGCGCGAGAATCGGGAACGCCTGAGCCAGGTTGCGATGGAGATCGATCGCACGCACGCACGCCGGCGTCACAACGACGAGCGTTGCTCCGAGCTCACTGCGCGTTCCGCCGCGGCAGATGCTGAGTTGGAGCAAGCACGGCAGCGGCTCGCCGCACTCGAAGCGGAGCGGAATTCCAATCGCCAGGTCCTCGAATCTGCAGCCACCGATCTGGCGTCTGCACAAGAGGAACTCCAGTTAGCGCGGCAAGAGGCGGCCTCAGCCGCTACGGCTCTAGCGCAACTCGAACAGCAGCAGGAAGAATCGCGCGTCGCTTTGTTCGATGCCGTTTCATCTGTTTCTCGAATGCGTAATCAACTGGCGCAAGGGGAAGAGCGTCTCGCCGGCGCTGATCGCGAAGCGCGTCGTTTGGAAGCTGAGATTAGTAACGCAAACATCCAGGTCGAAGCTTTTGGCGGGCAGCGAGGCCAACTTGCGCTGGAGTTCGAAACAGTAACGCAGAACGTTGCAACCATTACGGAAGAGATCGGACAACTCCGGCGACTCATCGAAAGCAAGCGCGCCGAAGAAGCGCGCGCTAAAGCGAACCTTGACACCTTGCGTTCGGAGTTCGCTACTTTCTCAGGAAAAAAGGGATCGCTCGAGGCCTTGATTTCCGAACATGGCTACTCTACCGAATCTGTGCGCCGCCTTTTCCAGTCGGACGTGATGCGAAGCGGATTGGCGCCGGTTGGAGTGCTCGCGGATTTCCTGGAAGTCGAGCCCAGCTACGAGCGCGTGGTGGAGGACTTCCTGCGCGACGAGTTGAACTACATCGTCGTCAAGTCCTGGGACGCTGCCGACGAGGGTTTGCGCCTGCTGCGGAGTGATGTCGATGGGCGCGCAACGTTTTTGGTTCATCCCGAAGATGCGCAGGCGAAATTCTCTTTCGTTCTCAATGAAGCTGCGCACAGCGCTCCGCCTGCAGCTTCCATCGTGCCGTTGAAGAATACAATTCGTGTCCTCGATGGATTCGGAAAATCGCTGGAAGTCATTCTTCCCAAGCTGCGCGACGGATACATCGTTCCCGGTTCCGATATCGCTCGAGGTCTGGCGCTCGAAAATCCAGACGCATTTTTCCTGTCGCAATCTGGGGAATGCTTTCACAATGTAACCGTCACCGGCGGCAAGCAGCGTGCCGAAGGGCCGCTTTCGATGAAGCGTGAACTGCGCGAGGTTCTGCGCCAGCTCGACGAGATCGAGCGCGCTTTGCGCGAGGAGGAGCTGAAGGTGCTCACCCTCGGGCGCGAGATCAAGGAACTTACTTCCCTGCTTGAGCGCCTTGAAGGCGAAAAGCGCGAAGCCGAACATCAATCGATGACCTCCGGCCACATGTTGCGCCAACTCGATGCAGAGATGGGTCGAGTAAGCGAGCGCATCCACGTCTCGCAATCGGAGCTGCAGCGGTTGACTGCGGAGCGTGCTGAGCAAGAGGCAAGTATTGCATCGCGCCGGGAGGAAATCGCCGCGCTTGAACAAACGCGCTCTCAGTTGGAGCAGCACATTTCCACCGCTCAGGAATCTCTTGGAGCGCTTCGCCAGCGGCGTGAGATTGCTGCTCAGATGAGTGCGCAACGCACCGCAGGTGTGGCGGCGCTCGAAGAGCGGCATCGCTCGGCTGGAGCCGTACTGGCGCGAATTGATTCATTATTCGTTGAGATGGGCGAGCGCCTGCACGCTCTCTCCTCGCAGATCGAAGCTGCTGCGGCTGAGAAGCTGCAACGCGAAACGGAAAATGGCCAGCTCGAGCAGCGAGCCACCGATCTCGAAGCCGAGCGTAATGCCGGGCAAGCCCGCGAAGGCTTGCTGCAGTTTGAAAAAGACCAATTGCGCGCGCGGCTGACCGAAATCGACGAACTGCTGCGCCACGCCCGCCAGCTTCTCGATCAAGCCCGCGATCGCCGTGGAGAGCTGCAGGCGGCAGCCGCCAAGTTGCAGGCCGACGTAATGCACATGGCCGAAACTTGCCTGAACGAACTTGGATTGGAACGCGCCGCGCTGATGTCGGATGAATCTCTGACTCGGGTAAGCGGCGACGAACTCACAGCTCGCGATCAGTCTTATCGCGAGATGCGCGCCAAGCTCGAAGCGATGGGTCCGGTAAACATGATGGCGCTCGAAGAATACCGCGAAATCTTCGAGCGGCACGGCTTCCTCGATACTCAGCGCAAGGATTTGATTTCGTCGATCGAGAACACCACCGCGACTATCCGCGAAATCGACGAAGTTTCGCGGCAGAAGTTCCAGGAAGCTTTCGCCAAGATCAACGAAAACTTCGGCGTCACTTTCAAGAAACTTTTCGGCGGCGGTAATGCATTCATGAAACTGACTGATGAGGAAAACAGCGCCGAAAGCGGCATCGACGTAGTCGCATCGCCTCCAGGAAAGCGGCTCCAAAGCGTTCTCCTTCTCTCCGGTGGCGAAAAGGCTCTGACGGCTCTGGCGCTTCTGGTCGGCATCTTCCAGTACACGCCTAGCCCATTCTGCATACTGGATGAAGTCGACGCGCCGCTCGACGAATCTAACATCGGCCGCTTCACCGAGCTTGTGAAAGAAATGAGCTTGCAAACGCAGTTCGTGCTCATCACGCACAGCAAGAAAACGATGAGCATCGCGCCAGTGCTTTACGGCGTGACCATGCAGGAGCCGGGAGTATCGAAGCTGGTTTCGGTGAGGTTTGGGTCGGCGTAGGAGTGCGCAACTGCACCTTGTTATCCACTCCGATCCTCAGCTTTTCCACAGGTGCGAGGGCATAGCCTGACCGCATTCTGCCGCAACTCTAACTCCGTTCACTCTCAACAATTTTCCGCTCAACAGGATACGAGGACCGCCGCCTCGAAATCTCTTTCGTTGACAAAAATTTCTGAGAGGCTAAAATACACCCCGCTCCTGCCTTAGTATTTCAATATGAGCCCAAACCTATTAGAGCCCGTTCTCCTACAGACCGATTTCCCTGATCTGAAACTTCACGCGAGCGGAAAAGTCCGTGACGTTTACCAACTGGACAACGAAACGTTACTGTTCGTCGCCACCGACCGGATTTCCGCCTTCGATTACGTGCTGGCTACGGGCATTCCGCAAAAAGGCCGCGTGCTCACCCAGCTTTCGCTGTTCTGGTTCGATTTTCTTTCCGACATCGTTCCCAATCACATGATCACGGCGGACGTGGATCGCTACCCTGTTGCTCTTCGCAAGTACTCCGATCAGCTGCGCGGCCGGTCTATGCTGGTGCAGCGGGCTGAGATGTTCCCTGTCGAGTGCGTCGTCCGGGGCTATATCTCCGGCTCCGCGTGGAAGGAGTACAAAGCATCCGGCAAAGTTTGCGGCATCGAACTTCCGACAGGTTTGCGCGAATCGGACGCTTTCCCCGAGCCGATCTTCACCCCTTCGACCAAGGCCGTCACTGGTCACGACGAGAATATTTCGTTCGCAAAGACCTGCGAGATGGTGGGCACTGAAGTCGCAAGCACGCTGCGCGACCTAACTCTTCGCGTCTACAAAAAAGCTGCCGCATACGCGCGCCAACGGGGTATTATCATCGCCGACACAAAGTTTGAGTTTGGCCGTACTGCGCAAGGCGTCACATTGGCAGACGAGGTTTTGACACCCGATTCCTCGCGCTTCTGGCCCGCCGATAAGTATGAGTCTGGCCGCTCGCAGGAGTCGTACGACAAGCAGTACGTTCGCGATTATCTTGAGGAGATCCGCTGGAACAAGCAACCGCCCGCGCCAGCCCTGCCCGCGGAAGTGGCGCAGCGCACAAGCGAGAAATATCTGGACGCTTACTTCCAGCTTACGGGACGCAAGTTGGATGTATGAGCGGTGGATCGGTTTGACGCCGTTCTGCGCGAGATGCGCATGACTCCCGCGGACTGGCTGATTTTGCTGGTGATTTTGTTATGCGTGGTGGCGGCTGCCATGCACGGCTTTTTTGCCGAGGCTTTAAGCATGGCGGGGTTGGTGGTCGGCTACATCGTGGCTGCATGGCAGTATCCGCACGTTGCGGAGTGGTTGCAGTCTTACCTGAAGTCGGAGTTGTTATCGGAGATTTTTGGGTTCCTCGTCATCTTTTTTGCGATTTTGGTCTTGTTCAGCTTGGCTGGCAGAATCGCGCGAAAGCTGATGAAAGAGGTGGGGCTGAGCGCGCTTGATCGTTTTCTGGGTGCACTGCTTGGATTGCTGAAGGGCGCCCTGGCAGTATCAGTAGTGTTGATGGGATTAACGGCGTTCACCCCGACTTCTTCCTTGTTGGAAAACTCAGTGCTGGCGCCTTATTTTCTAATCGCCGGACGTGCTGCAATTTGGGTTGCTCCTTCTTCGCTGCGGGCAAGATTTTATGAGGGATTGGATTTCTTGCACCGCGCGCCAAAGAATCTGTCAGCTCCGGCGGCCGGTAAATAGGGCCTGAGTGAAATGAAACCAAAAACGAGATCAGAAGAGAGAGACTATCGTGAAAGATCAACTGGAAGCACTTATATTGCAGATGTACAAAAGCAATATTCTTTACTCGGAGGGCGTGCGCGAATTCAAAAAGCGATTCATCCTGACTGTGCTGCAGGAGAATAAAGGCAATCAGTGCCGCGCAGCTCGCGAACTTGGCATGCATCGCAATACCCTCAGCCGCACCATTGACGAACTCAAGATCGATGTGCGGCAACTGCGCGATGGCGCGAAGCGCCCGCCTCGCAGCGCGCGCCCTGCTACCCTTGAGAAGAAAGTGGTTCGTTAGCCTTCGATATTGTGAAAGAGCGCGGCTTTTCAGCCGCGCCGCTAAGCAATACTCGAAGCGGCTGGAAAATATTCGATCGCTAAATCAAAGGCAGCCCTCACGGGCTGCCTTCTTCTTAAAATTCGATTCCCAATTACTGGGAAGCCGGTTTGTGATGCACAGTGGTCCTAGGCGCAGTCTTCGGCTTTGGCAAGAGCCCGTGGTCCATCGTCATCATAAAAGGATTGGGCGTGTAAGAGGCCGGATTTCCCTGGAAGTCGAGACTGGTTCCCGCTTTTGGAATAAGCCTCAGGGGTACCTTCTCTTCGAATGTCAGAGTAATATCGGGTTTCTTGGCCTCGATGTCGTCTTCGCTGGCCGCAATGTGGAACTCTGTCGCGGAAGCATCGATTACCGTGCCGTTCATGTATACCGGCTTGTTCAAAATTGCATTCCAGACGGCATCCTTATCTTCCTGTTTGCCATTGGTGAGAATGAATTCCCATGTGGCGAAATCCATCTTGTCGGGTGGCGTGGCTACAACCATGTTGTGAGCTTGCTCCGGGGGAGTGGGAGCAGGCTTGATCGTAAATCCTGCGGGCTCATTTGGACTTGCCTTTGCCTGAGCTAGCAGGTCAGTCCAACCGTCGTCCCCACCGTGATATTTCATGTATTGATTTTTCGCATATTTCTCAATCTGCTGTTGATACTGTGGAGAGGGCGCAACAACCGAGGCCCGGGCGGAATACCAGATTGCATTGAGAGAATCGGGAGGAATGCTTGGGTCCGGAGGCGTGGGGCCCGCATAAGCTAACGCAAGCGGGTAAACCACACTAAAATCGGTCGGATTGTCATCGGCTGCAACGCGTAAGGTTGTGCGGGCATCCTGATAATCCTTGGCGGTGAGATCTGCAATTCCGATCGCGGCGTTGAAGATTCCGGTCATCTGGGTCTTCATCTTGTCGAAGTCGGCATCGGAGGTACCTTCGGGCTTGGCGAACTTCGGCAATGCGTCCAGCCCCATCTGCCCATACTTCTTGGCATCGACCAGATCCTGCTTCGCATTGGAATCACCACCCTGCGCCTTCAGTCGATCGAAATAGGCCAGCAATGCCATCGCGCGCACATTGTTCGGATCGGCCGTAACCAGTTTCGTCGCGATGTCGATCGTCTTCTGCTGGTTATTGGTTTTCTGATAGTCGGCCATCAGCGTTTCGAGTGCTGCGGTCTTCATGATGCTATTGGGATACTGCGTCAGGAAGGCTTCCAGGCCGCTGATCTGCGCGGTCGGATCTGTCTGCTTAATGGCGCCCACGTAAGCGTTGTATTCGGCCGGATCTTTGATGACTGGGGCCTGCGAAGATGACGCTGCCGGTTGTCCTTGAGCAGGTTGGGCCGTTTGCGCGGCACTCTGGGCTGCGGTCGCGGCAGCCACTCCGAGCACAACCGTGACCAGAATCTTTTTCATCAGTATTGGCTCCTTGCACTTTTTGGGAATCAATAATCTCTTGAACAGCGTTCGTGCTGAGTTTCGAGCTTCTCGCCTGGATCGCTCCGCGCTCCGCATCTTCTTCGGAAATCCAAGTCGCCGCCGGGGCTGCCTCCGCGAAACCGGGGCATGCAGTAGGCTAAGGCGATACCCTTATTTCCCGGTTGCCGGATTATAAGTAGCTCCTTCACCGAAGGCAAGCGTTTCCCTGCGCCCGCTCCAATTATTGTATAAGATGCAAATTCCGCTGTTTGCGGATAACGGATCTTGCGTCCCAACTATTGCGGTCTCAAAAACGCAAAGGAAAAACCATGAAAATGGCAGGACCCAGTAAGCCGACACCGTTCACCGGGCAGGTTGCAGTCATCACCGGCGCGGGTCGAGGAATCGGTGCCGCCATCGCACAATCGCTCGCCCGAATGGGTGCCACTGCGATTTTGCTCGGCCGCACACTGGCCACACTCGACTCGACAGCCAAAACAATCGCCGCAGACGGAGGCAAGGCCGAGGCAATCACATGCGACGTGACGAATTTAGCTTCGGTCGAGGCCTCAGCAGCTCAAGTGGAAAAATCCTTGGGCCGGATCGATATTCTGGTGAACAATGCCGGCATTGGCGGATTTGATCGTCCGCTGCATCAATTGCCGCCAGACCAATGGGATCGAATTGTGAACACCAATCTGCGCGGTGTCTACTATGCCATTCGCGCTTTCGCGCCGTCGATGATCCGCGCCCGCTCTGGGCACATCATCAATATTTCTTCGCTTGCAGGAAAGAATGCGCTGCCCAATGGAGCAGCCTACGCAGCCACAAAATGGGGATTAAATGGCCTGACATATTCGGTAGCGGAAGAGTTGCGTGCCCACAACATCCGCGTCAGCGTGATCTGCCCGGGCTCGACAAATACGGAACTCAGCCCGCACGAAGGAAAGAACGTCACAAAAATGCTGCAGCCGGAAGACGTAGCGCATGCGGTCGTGATGCTGGTAACGCAAAGCCCGCAATCGTTTGTGAGCGAAATTTTGCTGCGACCAACGCAAAAACCTTGAGCGGTCTTACTTCTTGAACAAATTCTCGAACGCCTGCCGCGCATCCGTCGGCTTCTGGACCGCAGGCGTGGATGTCTCCTTCTCTCTGGCAACTCGCAGTTCATAAAACGTGCAATCGTTGCGTGCGTCTTTCTTTTCTATGCGCTTGGGCACCGGCTGCATACATTCGAAGCGTTTGCCGGGATCGAAGAATGCGCATTGCTTGCACGAATGCAGCTCGAACCCGCACTTCGGACACAGGCCGCCAGGAGGCATACCAGGCAACACCGTGCCGCACTGCGCGCAGCGCGAGACCTCCCGGATACCCGGCATTTTTAACGGACGCGGTCCGAAAGTGTTATCGCGTTTCGAGGGCGGCGGACCCGTCCGCTCGCCCGACTCTCTTTCTTTGCGCGGTTCGAAATCACGATCCTGATATCCGTGCTGACGGTATTTCGCCACAAAACCTCCCCCAAGCAATGCTGCGGTATTCTCTCGCCGACGGCAAGCTACGGCAAGTGTTAAACCCGGGCAGCTTTCCGAAGTTGCTATGCGCGACCCGTCCCGCTCAACCCGCCGATACAATGGAAGCATGATCCACGAAATCTTCCCGGTGGGCCCGCTGCAGTGCAACTGCTCCATCATCGGTGACGACGTGACGCACGAAGCGCTGGTTATCGATCCGGGCGACGACATCAATGATGTACTTGCCGTTATTGCCAAGCATAACCTGCAAGTCAAGCAGATCGTTATCACTCACGCGCACATCGACCACGTCGGCGGCGCCATGAAGTTACGCGCGGCCACGGGAGCGCCGATTCTACTGAATCAGAATGACTACGCGCTCTTGAAAATTCTGGATGAGCAAGCCGCCTGGATCGGTGTGCAAACCCCGGGTCCTGTCGAAATTGACCACAGCATCAGCACCGGCGATTTCGTAAAAGCGGGAACACATATGGCCAGCGTTTTGCATACGCCCGGACACAGCGAAGGCAGCATCTGCCTTTACTTTCCCGCAGAGAAAAGACTGATCGCGGGCGATACACTATTTGCCGGTTCAATCGGGCGCACCGATCTGCCGGGAGGATCGATGGAGAAGATTATGAAATCACTGCACGGAACCGTCATGGCTTTGCCAGACGACACAGTCGTGATTCCGGGGCACGGGCCGTTGACGACGATTGGGGAGGAGCGGGAGAGTAATCCGTTCCTGGTGGAGAAATAAAACTTAACTCTGCTTTCATCCAATCCGTCGTAGAACTCTCGCGACTCCATCCGCAAACTCGGCCACTGGGCCAATCAGACTTAGAACCAAATACCCGTCGCCCGGAAAATCATAAAAATGGCCAGGATGCACGAGCACCGATTCCTTGCGCAGCAGATCGACCGCCAAGTCTTCATCGCTCTGCACCGCCGGGACGCGCAGCACGGAGTACCATCCGCCCTCCACCAGCAATCTCTGACATAGAGTTTGTGAGGCGAGTTGGCGGTCGAGTTCTCCGAGATTCGCCCGTACTCGGTCGATTAGCTTGCGCTGGATGGCATATCTCTGCTCCAACAGCACAGACGTCGCCCACTGAATGGGCGCATTCATCGAAAGATAGGTATCGGCGATTATTTCAAGGCGCGCTAGAGACGCTTCAACTTCTCGAACTGGGCCAGCGGCCGCGATCCACGCCATTTTCATTTGGGGCAAGGCCGAAATTTTCGAAACTCCGCTCAACGTAAAAGTAAGCACAGAGTCGTTCGTGACAAAACTCTGGTGAGTCGGCCGCTCGATCCCATAATCGAGAAATACCTCGTCTGCAATTACAGCCAGCTCATGTTCGCGGCAAACCGCATTCAACGATTCGCGTTCTTCCGTGTGCACAAACGAACCCGTAGGGTTGTTGGGATGCACCACAACCACGGCACGCGTCCTACTGGTGATTGCATTGCGCAGCGAGTGAAAATCAATCTGCCAGCCGTGATCGTAGATCAGCGGATATGAAACCAGTTTCACATCCTGCAGGTCGGCGAGAAATTCGAATAGCGGATAACTCGGCTTCGGCACGAGCAACTCATCGCCCGGATTGCAGAGCAGGCGAAAAATGAAGGAGTAACCTTCACTGGTGCTGGTAGCGAGAATCACCCTCTCAGGATCAAGAGTTACGCCATGCTGAGAGTGATAATACCCGGCAATGGCGGCGCGAGCGCCGAGAAGCCCTTTCGGCTGAGGATCGTAGTCCATCGCCGCCGGCGAGGCCAATGACCGTAAAATTCCGGCTTCGTCGTATTGCAGTCCCACCCGGGTTGGATTCGACACCGTCAGATCGATCAGGCGGGCTCCGCTGCGACGCGTCTCGTCAATCGCTTCGGTAAGTCGATTGCGCGTGAGCTTCCAATTGGTGCGATCGGAAAACATTTTGCGGAGGGTTGCCCTTCAACGGGCGTCGAGAATAATCACAATTACGGCTGAAGATAGAATCCTAGATCCCGCGGCGCGGTCAGCGTTTTGGTGACGGCATATTGCCGGCGCGATTCCTGTACTTCTTCGATCTTCTTTTGAAACTCAAGGGCGAGCACGTCGTAACGTATGAGGACATTATCCAGCCAGAACGGTTCGTATTCGCGCAGCCATGCCTTCCGGTACATTTCGCGCAGGCGCGTGGTTGCATCGCGGAGATCTTCCAGGCGTGCATTGATGCCCTCGATCTCCCACAAATCTTGGTCCACCCGGTTAGCGTCCGTGGGATTCAAGAAAGCATCCCAATAAAACTGGTTGATTTCTTGTGTAAACTCCGCTTTCATGCCGAGCATATCCCAGCGCCACGCAGCCAGGGTCATATCCCCGAGCGTGGCTTGATTCTCCTGCGCTTTGCCGCCTTCGCGATAAATCACCTCCAGGGCATGCTCGGCGTTGGTTCGTATCTCCGGAGCGCTGGCTAAAAGTTTCTTCACCACGTCCGCGCCGTCTTCTGTAAACGGATCAGCCCAGAACAACTTGTCAGATTCTGTTGCGATATGGTTCTTTGCGAGTATTTCGTGGGCCCGGTCGAGATCGTCAATGACATCATGAAAACTGGAATCTTGGTCGCGATAGAATGCCCAATCGTAAGCATTCTTGAACTGATCGATATCGGATTCGCCAGGCTGCCACGCCGCCGCGGCGCCATAAACTAGAGCTGGCCAAGCCATGCCGTAGATCGATTCCCCATCATCGTTCCAGGTTGTGTTCAGCATGCCGATTGCGCCGAGCTGTTGGCCGTCACGCACGAAGTTGCGGATGTTCTCAAATGCTGCGTCCAGGTCCGGCCAAATTTGGTTCCAGTTGCTCGCGCCCGGCGCCACCATTACGCGAAGCCCCGCATCGCGATAAGGTTTGATAATGCTTTCATAGCTCGGCTTCGGATCGTAATCCCAAGGCACGGCAATCATGTCTTTCGGCAACATGCTGAGCAGCTGCGGATATTTCACCGCGATGTCTCCCCAGAACATCAGTTGTTTGTGATAAGGCTCGAGAATTTCGTTCACTTTCTGCATGTGTTCGAGATACACACGGCCGAGACCGACTTCTTTGACGCGGGCCGCCGTTTGGCCAAGGCCGAGTTCGAACGTCTCGTCGCCGCCCACGTGCAGAAACGGGCCCGGGAAAAGCGGCACCAGATCGGCGTACATCGATTTAATCAATTGATAAGTTTGATCTTTCGTGGGCGTAAGCACGTGGCCGTGAGGCCGTTCGGCAACGTCCGCATAAATGTCGTACTCCAGCATGTGATGAAGATGGCCAAAGGTTTGCTGTTCGGGAAGAATCGTCACGTAAAGATGCCTGGCATAATCGACGAGCGAATTAATCTCCTGCGGGGTGAGCGCGGCTTCTTTGGGCGCGATTATCGGCTGGCTGGCAAAGTCGAAAACGTTCTCCATATAGAGCGCAAACAGGTTGACCTTGTAGGACGCTAAAATGCGAATTTGCCGTTTCATGAAGTCTTCCGTGGGAATCGGGCCGCGGCTGATGTCGTCCTGCACGCCGCGCCACGCCATGCTTGGCCAGTCGCGGATGCCGACTGCCGGGCAGATCAGCTTGTTATCCTCCTTCCGCAGCAGTTGCCTAAGCGTTTGCACGCCGTAAAACAATCCTTGCCCGGTATTTGCCGCCACGATCAAGCGGCGGCTATCGGCATACAGGAGATACCCCTGATCGCCGATTGAATCTGCCTTCAGCCCCTGGGATTCCAGGAACTTTCGCACGCTTGCATCTTGCAGGCGCGCCAACTCGATCGTGCTTCCATGTTGCTTGCCTTTTTCTTTGCTTCCAATAATGGCAAGACTCATTCCCGACTGATCGCGGATTTCTTCCGCCAATGTTTCCGCCGCAATGCGATCCTCGGCTTGATGTCCAAATTCGACAAGGATCCTTGTCGTCGCCAGAACCTGGAAATTGCCCGTGCGAATCTGCACTTCTTTTGGCTGCGGAACCAGTTTCAGCGGATCCTGGGCGCCAGTCTCGGCAAATAATGCCGGAATCAGAAGCGACAGGAAAACGGAAAGAAAGAAAGTGTCTCTCTTTTTCATTTGCATCCCTAAGAGCGTGGCAGACAATCGTACATTCTAGCGGGAACGGCCGGGAAAAGAAGGAAATGAACCAATAAAATTTCCCGGCACCGCAAGACTCATCCTGCGCGAAAAAGCGTGATGTATGCTCATCCTGTGCCAGCCGTAGAAGAATATACACGGCGCCTCGAGAATCGTGAGCAGAGCGTCGCGGGCAACGAGGCCATCCATATTCGTCTCGGAAACGCCCGCTTATTGCTGACTTGCATTGCCGCTGTTATCGCCTGGGAGTCATTCCGGCACCACGCACTCTCGCCGTGGTGGCTGATTGTGCCTGCGGTCGTGTTCGTATTGATTGCGGCCTATCACTCTCGAATTTTGCGGGCTCGCGAGCTCGCGCGGCGGGCAGCTTCTTTCTACCGCAGCGGATTGGCCCGGATTGAAGACCGCTGGGCTGGCTGCGGGCAAACCGGCGAGCGATTTGCCGATCCACATCATGTTTACGCGGCAGACCTGGACTTATTTGGCCGGGGCGGCTTGTTTGAACTCCTTTCCACCGCCCGCATTCGCATGGGCGAAGAGACGCTGGCGAAATGGCTGCTTTCTCCTTCGCCGGTTGAGCGGATCGAAGAACGGCATGCGGCAGTCCGCGAATTGCGGGATGAACTCGACCTCAGGGAAGATTTGGCTGTGCTCGGTGAAGATTCGCGCGTAGGAGTGTATTCCGAAGCGCTGCTGCAATGGGCCGAGTCTCCATGTCGGATGAAGCCAGAATGGCTGCAAGTCATGGCCCCGGTTTTGGCCATTGCGATGGCGGCGGCGGCCGTGGTTTGGTGGACCGCGGAGACAGCCCTGCCGTTTTTGTTGATTATCATTGCGGAAGGAATCATAAGCTTTCGGCTGCGCCATGCCATGGAAGAAGTCTTGCATAGGTCCGATCAGGCGTTCCGCGATCTGGATCTGCTTTCAGGAGCGCTGGCGCGCATCGAACAACGCAACTTTCAAACCCTCCGGTTGCAAGCGTTGGTACGCGAACTCCGCTCGAATGCGATTACCAGCTCGCGTGCAATCGCCCGCCTCGGAACCATCGTTCAGTTCAGCGATTCAAGAGACAATGTCCTGATACGCGTGCTCAATGTCCCTTTTTTGTATTCTGTCCAGGTGGCATTTGCCGCCGAGCGCTGGAAACGCGCTCACGGCCACGCAGTGCGATCTTGGCTGCAAGTGGTGGGGGAGATCGAAGCGCTGCTGAGCCTGGCTACGTATAGCTACGAGCACCCTGACGATCCTTTTCCCGAATTCATCGAAGGCGAGGCATGTCTTGAGGCAGACGACATGGGACATCCCCTGGTTCCCGCTGGGGCGTGCGTTCGTAATACCATCCACCTCGCTGATGGAACACATGTATTGCTGGTCAGCGGTTCGAACATGTCAGGCAAGAGCACTCTACTTCGCACAGCAGGGATCAACGTCGTACTCGCGATGGCAGGTGCGCCGGTGCGGGCTCGGCGACTGCGAATGACCCCATTGCAGGTCGGTGCCAGCATCCGTGTCAACGATTCTTTGCAGGATGGAAGTTCGCGCTTCTATGCCGAGATCACGAGGATCCGAAAAATTATTGACCTGGCTGACGCTAAGCCTCCATTGCTTTTTCTAATGGACGAACTCCTACAAGGCACGAACTCCAACGACCGCCTCATCGGAGCTGCGGGCGTTGTCCAGGCATTATTGAAGCGCGGAGCCATCGGTCTGGTAAGTACGCATGATCTGGCCCTGGTGGCTATCGGCAACTCGCTCGATGGGCAACTTCACAATGTCCATTTTCAGGAGCAATTCGAAGATGGAACCATGCACTTCGACTATACATTGCGGGAGGGAGTAGTTAAGAAGAGCAATGGGCTGGCGCTTATGAGGTCAATCGGGTTGGATGTGTAGGTCGGGGATTCGGCGCGACACGAACGGTATATGAAAGCTACCGAAATTTCCAGGCGTGCTCGCCTGGAAAATCGTTTGGAGTAGAAGAACCGGTAACGTCGGTAGACGGCTAGAACGTCCAGCGCGTTGACTTGCTCTGGAAGTATTTCTCCCACAGACCAAATACAACAGAGGGCCGCACGGCGAAGATCGGTTCTTTCATCGACAGAATGTCGTCCTTCATCCCTTTCATATCGAACTTGTATTTGCGCTCGCAGAGAGGAAGAAATTTTTTGCGGGTAACGACATCCGCGATCTCAGCGATACCTTCGACAATCACGGCCTCGTTCGCGTGCTCGGTGCATACGATACAGCGATTATTTTTCGCCAGATTGCGCGCCTTTCTCGATGCGCTCCCTGTACTGAACACAAACCGTCCATCCTGCCACAAACCCCA
>DASXEG010000107.1:0-19290 GCA_036490235.1 Candidatus Sulfotelmatobacter sp.
TCCGAGCCCACCCGTCCCCCAAGCAGCTTCCTGCGCCAACTGCCCAAGGCCGAACTTCATTTGCACGTCGAAGGCGCAGTCGAGCCCTCGACGTTGCTCGAACTCCGCCGGCGCCGCGGCGAACACGTCACGCAGCCCGAAGTCGACGTACTTTATCGCTACAACGATTTTTCCGGCTTTCTCCTCGCCTTCAAAAACATCACCGAACACCTGCGCTCGCCCGAAGACTACGAACTGATCACCTACCGCCTCATGCAGCGCCTGAAAGATGAGAACGTTCTCCATGCCGAAGTGAATGTTTCCGTCGGCGTCTGCTTGTGGCGCAAGCAAGACTTCGCCGCGATCTTCGAAGGTCTTGACCGCGGCCGAGCCCGCGGCGAACGTGATTTCGGCATCTCGCTACTGTGGATCTTCGACTCCGTGCGCCAGTTCGGCCCGGATGCCGCACAAAAAGTGTTCGAACTTGCTGTGCAGTATCACGACCGCAATGTCGTCGCCGTCGGAATCGGTGGCGACGAACAGAAAGGCCCCCCCGAACTTTTCCGCGACGCCTATGCCTGGGCCGCCGACCACGGAATGCGCCTCACCGCGCACGCCGGTGAGAACGGCCCGCCAGAATCCGTCTGGGGCGCGCTCAACCTTCGTGCCGAGCGCATCGGCCACGGCCTCACCGCGTTTCACGATCCCGATCTTGTTGAAGAACTGGCTCAGCGCCAGATTCCGGTAGAAATCTGTCTTACCAGTAATGTACGCACCGGCCTGTGTCCCGGCCTCAGCGAGCACCCGGCAAAAAGCTACTTCGATCACGGCCTGATGATCACACTGAACAGCGACGACCCTGCCATGTTCGCCACTACGCTCGCCCGCGAATATCAGCTTGCCCAACAAACTTTCGGATTCACCGACGAGCATTTGCGCGAACTTGCCCGCAACTCTTTCGAAGCCTCATTCCTGCCGGCTGAAAAGAAACTGGAGTTTCTAAACTTGTTCGACGCCGCCGCGGCGCGATAAGCCGCTGGACGCTTGGAGCTGGCAACGGACCACTGATTACTGATGTTGCACATCGGCATCGTCGCCTGCAGTGCAGAAGGAGCCGCGCTCTGCTATCGCACCATTGCGCTCGAAGGCGCGGCCATGCTCGGCGAACATGATCATCCTGAAGTCTCTTTGCACTCACACTCCCTCGCGCGGTACATGCGTTTTGTTCGCGCCGGCGACTGGGCAGGAGTGGCCGAACTCATGCTCTCGTCTGCGGAAAAACTCGCCCGCGCTGGCGCAGACTTCCTCATCTGCCCGGACAACACGATTCACCAGGGCTTCGATCTGGTTGAGCATCGCTCGCCTCGGCCCTGGCTGCACATCGCAAGAGAAGTCGCGAAGGAAGCGCAGCAGCACGGGTTCAAACGCCTTGCGATTCTCGGCACGCGCTATCTGATGGAAGGTCCGGTTTATCCAGAAGCAT
This sequence comes from Candidatus Sulfotelmatobacter sp., assembly GCA_036490235.1. Taxonomy (GTDB): domain Bacteria; phylum Acidobacteriota; class Terriglobia; order Terriglobales; family Acidobacteriaceae; genus Sulfotelmatobacter. Next base: position 1,463 of record DASXEG010000107.1, read on the forward strand.
TCAAAGCGGCCGGCATCGAGCACCGCATCCCGCCGCCTGAGCAGCGCGAGCGCATTAACTCCATCATCTTCGAGGAGCTGGTAAACGGGCAATTCCTGCCCCGTTCGCTGGCCTATCACGTCGAAGTCATCCGCGCGATGAAAGACGAAGGCTGTGACGCAGTCGTGCTCGGTTGTACTGAGATTCCACTTCTGGTGACGCCGGAGTCTTCGCCGCTACCCACGCTCGACTCAACGAGATTGCTCGCGAAAGCGTCAGTGCGCAAAGCTGTCGAAGGGTAGGCAGTTTCTGCTCGCGTGTCCCTCGCGAAGAGATTCTTGCTTCTTATTTCTTTTCCGAAATTTTGCGGGAAATCTCCGCCATGAGGCGGGGACGGAGATCGGCGAGAACGCTATCCACAATGCTCGCTACATCGGCAGGGTTTTCGGACCCCGGCTGAAGCACTTCCTGCATAAATTTCTCTGCGCCGGCCGCAACCGCCATCGCAGCAGGAGCTTCGACTGACGCACCCTCTGCGGAAATCGCCGGCTCTGGTTGAGGAACTTGCGCAGTCGGAGGCTCGCTCGCGTCGCGTACCTGACGCCAGCTGGCCCACGCCGCTGCACTACTCTTCACGCTCGCAACTTCCTCTTGCGCCGATTCCTGCGTTCTTTCGCGAGGTTGTTCCTGCAGGGTCTGTTCTGAAACAACGGATGTGAACTGGTTCGCTGCGACAGTTTCTACTGCTAAGGTTTCGGACGCTGCGGGCAGAGTATTTTCCTGCGCAATCTCCGCAACCGGTTCAGAGGTGGCCTCGATAGTAGGCGAGTCCGTGGCAGCAGCGGCCGGCTCGGTGAACTGTTCGGACGCAACTTCTCCGGGCACAGTCGCTACGGCCACAGCCTCGGTGACGAGTGTTGCGTCCTGAGGCTCGGTCTGCGCAACCGCAATTGCCGCTTCTGGAACCGCAACTGGTTCTGCAGGCATTAGTGCGGCTTGCAACTCTGAAGCAGGCTCACTCTGCATGCCTTCGCCCAAGCTGACCGCGGCCGTCACCTGTGCCGAAGGCTCCGCGGGCGCACCCGAAGATCCCACCACAACCGATTCCGCTTTCTCTTCCGCTGGAACTGTCTGCTCCGCCGTAAACGTGGCGTATACCTTCTGCATTTCCCGCTCGAGCGAGATACTCGCTTCGTCGGCGTCCAGCGCAACCGATACAGCCGTCCAACGCGAGCCACCGTCGCTGGCAGCCGCCATGGTCATCGGAATGTCCTGCGTCTCGGACCCTTCGGACTGAGCAGGAGGAACAACGCTCGGTGAATTTTCCTCAATCTTGCTGTCCGAAGCCGCAACGGCTTCCGCGACGCTTGCCGCGGGAGCCTCATTCTGCGCCGATGCCTTCTCTTCTTCCAGTTGTCTCTGCAATGCCTGGATCTGCGCTGCGGCTGCAGCAATGGCGGCGACTTCTTCCGGCGTCACATCCTGCGGTGCACCCGCCGGCGAGACTGCAGCTACATCCAAGCCGCTCTCGACTGCCATTTCAGGCAACGGCTTTTCTTCCTCTTTTTTCGCTCCCGCTTTCCTTTTTTCTACGCGCTCGCCAGGGCTCGCAACTACAGTGCGCAGATCGCGATTCATCGGATTATAGATCGAGGAATCGTCTTCGACTTTCGCTTCCGGCTCGGCTTTTTCATTCGGAAAACTGATCCGGCTCTTCCAGCTCTCGTCGGCGCCATCGATCGGCTGAATCCGCCCGCGACCAGACTCTTCCACGGACGCAACCGCGCGCGCGAATCGCCCAGGCTTCGAGGGCTCCGATCGCGGCACTACTTTATCTTCGAGCTTGGAGAGTGTGCTGAGCAGTTCACTGGCCTCGAACGGCTTCACGATGAAAGCTTCCGCGCGGACTCGCTTCGCTTCTTCGGGCTTAAATGGCTCCAGTTTTCCGACAGTTAGAAGTACCGGAATGCGAGAGGAATCGGGCGTTTCTTTCAATCGCTGGCAAACTTCCAGCCCGCTGTAACCCGGCATATAAACGTCGAGAATGACCAGGTCGGGTTTGACCTCCGCGATTTTTTTCAGCGCGGCCGACCCGTTGTTTACGGTAATCACTTCGTAGCCCGCATCCGCGAGGATTTTGCGCCCCATGTTCTGGGCGGTCACGCTGTCATCTGCGAGCAGAATTTTGCGGGCCAAAGAAAGTTCCTCTTCCTGACGGGAGCTATGGCGAAGGTAACCTGAGAGCGAGGGTAAGTCAATGATCGGGCGGGATGTTACCTGGTTACTACCGTTCAGCACCTAGTGCGCGAATATCTTTTTCCGGGAGAAAATTCTTCTGATCTTCGCTCCATCGGTGACTAAAGTTACGCGACCCGCTGCTTAGCTAGTCTTTGACGACGAGTGCGTAGCCTTCGCGGCGTATAACGATTCGATGCAATACCAACTACTCGAATCTCAGAGCGGAATAAACTTCTTCAGCCCTTTCTTTTTCTTCTTCTTGCTGCTCGAAATATCCTTGTCCGTAGCCAGGGCGGAACTCGAGTCAGTAGTGGTCGCACTCGAATTTGCCGGTGTTCCTTGCGCAAGTTCGTTGATCTGCACCGGCGGTGGCAATGGTTGATCGCCCGGAGTCTGCGCCTCGGTGTTGGGAACGAGGTCGTTCGCATCCGGTTTGCCGGGCGTCGCTACCGAAGCTTGAGTACTCGGCTTTAGCTCATTCGCATCGGAAGCGGCCGGGTTCGGATTGGCAAACGGGTTGGAATTTGTGTTCGCATTCGCGTTAGCATCGGATCGCGGCGCTGGTTGGTTTGCACCCGGAGTTCCGCTGCCAACGGCCTGCACCTGCACGTTCTTTTCGCCCGAGCCCAGGCCCATCGCTTCCCGCGTTGTCCGCAAGGCTTCTTCGTTGGCAGCAATCGGAGTCGGATCCACCAGAGTCGGCTGGCCAATCTTCGTTGCCTGATCAACATCCGGTCCCTTTTTCACTACGCTCATCAACCGCGCCAGGGTCGTGTTCTCGCGCCGGCTTTCATCTTCCGCGCGGTTCTGCGCCACGGCAGCTTTGGTAGGACGAGGAATCGGCAAGTGCAGAGCTGCCAATCTCTTCTTGGCCTCATCGGCGCTGTCCATGATCGGATAACGTGTGAGAATCTGCGAGTATGCCTGACCGGCCTGCTTGGTCAATTCCTCCGTCATGTTGGTCTTGACTTGCTCGAGAATGCAGCCGGGCTGCGGGCTGGTTTTGACGCAGGTTGGCCGCGCTCTAAGTTGCGCGATCTGCCCTTCGTAGTCCTGACCGAGTGTGAGCAGGGCTTCATCGGCACGGCTATACAACGGATACTTTTCCACCAGGCTCTTCAGGCGGGCGATCGACGCCGGATACGACATTCTCAAGTAATAGAATTTTCCAATCTCGAACTCGCGTTCCGCCAGCACCTCTTGCACTTCCAGCAATCGCTCCTTGCCTTCCTTCACCAGTTTCGGGTTATCCGGATACTGCATGATCAGATTGCGATATTCCTGCTCCGCCCGCTCCGCGTGAGTAAAGTCGCGGTCCGCTTTTTCCATCTGCTGATACTGAATGTTGGCAATCTTCAACTGCGCTTCAGCCGCTTCCGGCATGTTCGGAAAGAAAGTCTCAAAGTCGCGATACTCCTGCTCCGCCTGCGCCAGTGAAGCTGCCCCGCCCTCGGCATACCACGAGTCGCCCACCGCCAGTTTGGCGCGGGCAATGTATTCCGAATCCGGATAGGTGTTAATCAGCGTCTGCAGGGTCATGCGCGCCACGTCGAAGCGGTTATGCCTCATCGCGTCCATGGCTTTGTCGAACAAAACCTTGTCGGGCTGCTTGGAGCCGACATTGGCCAGCGGGTTCGTGGCCTTCTTATTTGTGCAGGCCGCTGTGAGCGCGATCAGGACTGCAAGAACAACGATGAATGGGGCTCGACGTGACATAAGACCTCGAAACAAAAGATTGCAATCGAAAATATTCTTAGACCTTCACCAGCGCGGCTTCGTGCGCCGCCTTCAGCAACCCCTCGGCATTCTTCTTTGGATCACCATGGCCGAAGACCGCGTTGCCTGCCACCAGAATTTCTGCTCCCGCGCGCACCACATCGGCAATCGTATCGAGAGCTACGCCACCATCCACTTCGATGCGGTAATTCAGTCGCCGTTGGCTGCGTATCTCCGCCAATCGGCGCATCTTATGCAAAACGCCCGGAATAAACTTCTGCGCGCCAAACCCCGGATTCACCGACATCACCAGCACATAATCAACAATATCCAGCACTTCCGCAAGAGTTTCAACCGGCGTTGCCGGATTAATCACGACCCCCGCAAGACATTCGTGGCTCTTGATCAAATTCAGCGTGCGATTCAGGTGCCGGCACGCCTCCTGGTGCACCGAAATCCAATCCGCCCCGGCTTCAGAAAATGCCGGAATGTATTCATCCGGATTCTCGATCATCAAGTGGCAATCCAGCGGCAACTTGGTCGACCCCCGCAATGATTTCACCACCGGCGGCCCAATCGTAAGATTCGGAACGAAATGGCCATCCATGATGTCTACGTGGATGACCCCAGCTCCCCCCTCACACGCCGACCGCACCTGATCGCCCAGACGCGCGAAGTCAGCCGCAAGAATCGATGGTGCCAACTCGATCAAGATTGATCCTTAAAACCTGGGCCAGGCAAGGAACCGCTTCTGAAAAGTTTAACACGCGGAAGCCGCGCAAACCTCGTGCCCATTCGAGCCCATGTTACCCTCAACCTTCGTGTTCGTCGCCCCACAATCTGCCACCGCCGCGTTTGGATTGGCCGCCGTTTTCGCCTGGGGCACCAGCGACTTTCTCGGCGGCTACTTCGCGCGACGCCTGAACGTATTCCTCTTCACCGCAGTTTTCAACATCGGCGGGCTTATCCTTATGTCTGCTCTCGCCGGAGCTAGCCATGCGCAACTGCCTTCTACTCGCAGTGTGCTGTGGGCGCTCGCTGGCGGCATCACTGGCGGCCTCGGCGTCGCCATATTTTTTCGCGCGCTCTCCGCCGGCAAAATGGGATTAACCGCTCCTGTCGCCGCAGTCCTTGGCGCGGCGATTCCGACGCTCGTTTCAATTTTCGTCGCAGGCCCTCCGGGCAAAATCACCATCGCAGGCTTTGCTCTGGCCGTCGCAGGCCTCTGGCTCATTACCCGCGTCGGGAATCGAAACGAAGACAGCGGCACTCCGCAAGGCGTCGGCCTCGCGGTTCTCGCGGGTCTCGGTTTTGCCGGTTTCTATCTTTGCCTGCGCCAGGCCGGATCAGGCTCAGTTCTTTGGTACGCCGCGCTCACCCGAACCGGAGGTCTGATCATCACCGGAGCGATTGCCTTATGTTTAGGCAATCTTCGCATCTCGCTGGCTGATGCAGGCCGCGCCGCCCTCACCGGCTGCATTGATTCGCTCGGCACAACTCTCTTCGTTCTCGCCAGCCAATCGGGACGGCTTGACGAGGCAGTGGTAATTTCCTCGCTTTACCCGGCAGTTACGGTGCTCCTCGCCCGCATCGTTTTGAAGGAGCATCTGACGCGTTGGAGATTGATCGGCCTGCTGGCCGCTCTCGCTGCCGTGCCGATGATTGCTTCAGGTTGACATTCCATATTCCAGAATATGGAATGTGGCAAAGACCTATTAAGTCGGTCTCGTGAATACCCATGCCACTGATCGAAGTTTGCAATCTAACGAAAATCTATCCGCGCGCCGAATCCACGTTCGGCGGACCCATTGGCAGCGCCGATGTCCGCGCCGTCGATGATGTCTCCCTCGACATTCACTCCGGCGAGACGCTAGGCCTTGTCGGCGAATCGGGTTCCGGAAAAAGCACCCTCGGACGTTTGATCCTGCGCCTAATCGAGCCCACGTCCGGCACCATTCGCTTCGGAGATAAGGATCTCCTGGCCGCCAGCCGCGGCGAAATGTGCCGCCTCCGCCGCGACATGCAGATCATTTTCCAGGATCCCTTCGCCTCGCTCGACCCCCGCTTTCGAGTCGAACAAATCATCGCCGAGCCGATGATCATTCATGGCGATAGATTTTCAGACGGCAGGGGCAATGAACAGGGTGCCCCATCTTTCCCCTCTTTTGGGAAAGGTGAGATTTCCACCCGTTTGAACGAACTCCTCCGCGCCGTAGGCCTGGACGAATCCATTCGCCGCCGCTACCCGCACGAATTCAGCGGCGGCCAGCGCCAGCGCATCGGAATCGCCAGAGCTCTGGCGTTACGTCCAAAATTCATCGTCGCCGATGAGCCCGTTTCCGCTCTCGACGTAAGCGTAGGCGCGCAGATCGTAAACCTGCTTGCGCAATTGCAGCGCGACTTTGGCTTGACCTACCTCTTCATCTCGCATTCCATGCCAGTCGTTCGCTACCTCTCCACACGTATCGCCGTCATGTACCGCGGGAAAATTGTAGAAATCGGCACCGCCGAGCAAATCACCGAACGGCCCCAGCATCCCTACACGAGAAGCCTGCTGGAAGCCACGCCGGAAATCGCCGCATCATAATCGGTGAGACGATTGCCTTCGGTCTTTATTACGATGAACGAATCGCCTGTATACCCCGCCGTCTCCGACACGGTTGCCTCCGCTCCGAGCCGCGCCCGCGATCTCATCGAACTGATCGTCGGCTACGGAGTCATCATCGGCACGATCTGGTCGCCGGAATATCTGCAGCGAATTTTCACGCCGCTTGTTCTTGTACTGACATTGGGCATCATCCTCGCCCGTCGTCCCAGCCGCGAACAGCTCGGCCTCGACTGGCGCACCTTCATCCGCGCAGCCTGGATTCTGTTCGCGGCAATCGCATTCGGTCTCATAAGCGTGCTGATCGCGGCGAAACTCGGCACGCTGCACCAACTCTACAAGGACGGTTTGGCACACATCACTGGCTACGTTCTCTGGACCATCTACCAGCAAGTCCTTCTGCAAGATTTTTTCATGGATCGCCTGCTACGCCTCGGCTTAAACGGAAGCACAGCCGTCACAATCGCCGGCACACTATTCGCCGCGGCTCATCTTCCAAGTCCCTGGCTCACGGCAGCCACGCTCATCTGGGGGATTCTCTCCTGCGCGTTGTTTCGCTGTTATCACAGCGTTTGGGCCCTCGGGCTCGCGCAAGGAGTGCTCGGCCTTTGCTTCGCCGTCTGCATTCCCGACGCGCTCCACCATCACCTGCGCGTCGGCCTGGGATATTTGCGGTACCACTCGTCTCAGCCCGTTCCGTAAGCCAACGGTTCGAAATCGAAGGTTAAAAGGGTGGATTCAAAAGAAGGAACGGGACAGCCATCGGAGACTGCCCCGCTTGTGTCGATCTATTTACCGTGCACCCAGCGTGCAGTTCGGGTTCACATTCTGAATGTAGATCCCGTTGTTGCCGATTCGGTCATCCTCAAATGCGATGGCAGCGACCCCGGTGGAGCTAATCGCTGCGACCGGGCGCGATTTATTAGAAAGCACCGATGACACCGCGAATTGCGGGCACACGGTGGCGCCGGTGCCATCCAGTTCGATCGCTTGCATGGTGGATGATCCGAAGCTCTGCTGGTCAACCCAGAAGGTAAGCGCGCCGGAGCCTATGGGCACGGTCTGAACGAAAAGCTGCTGATCGGTGCCGAGCGGAACAATCGTCAGTCCGTCAGCGCCCCATTGCGGCGCGCCGCTCGAGTTAAACTTTTGCCCCGAGACGCCGTTGACCACTTGCAGAGAATCCTCCTCCGTCCAGAAGACAAAAACTTCCTGCGTGGAGGCGCGGTAGGCGGCCACGGGATCAACTCTTACGTTCGCACCGTTGGCGGAAACCGGCGATCCGTTGTGCGGGAAGGCCTCGCTGCCATCGGCAAGAATATGCTGTGCGAAGCACTGCAATGTGGGGGAGTTGGTATACCAGGCAAAGACCGCGCCGCCGTTGTGGTCATAGACGAAATATGGGAAGTTGCCGAACTGCAGCGATCCGACGTCGAAAATATCCACATTGCCGCTTCCCCACAAAAGCGTGCCCGTTGAAGAAACCTTGTTGGCGCGGAGTTGCGAATTGCTGCCAAAGCCCTGGCCGATCACAAACGAAGCAATAACGGAGCCGTTATCGGCCGCATGCAAATCCGAGAGGGTGTAGTTGTATCCCGTTTGGCTGAATACCACTCCGCTGCCCCACTGCGGAACTCCCGCCGGATTTAACTTTTGCAGAACCACCTCGCTGTTGCTGGTCCAGCCGACAACGATGCCGCCGTCGCTGGTTCCCGCGATTTTTGGGTCGGCGTGAAAGTTGGAGTCGTTGGTGAGTTGCACGCCGAGCAGCCCCCATGCCGGCGGGCCGTGCGGAGGAAGCTTGGCTGCCGTTACTTGCTGGTTGGATCCCTCGCGAGTGTCGAGGAAGGCGATCAGCGCATTATCCTGGATGTCTTTATCCAACCCGTAGTCCTCGGTAGAACTATTGCTAAGGTCGGCGACCATCAGCCCGCCGTGCTGATACTGCTCCACTCCGCCGGAATTGAGCCGTTGAAAGAAAACATCGTATCCCACCGGAGGCGGCGCGGACGGGTTCGAATCGAACCAACTCACATACCAGCCCGCACCCGGGATGGGCACAAGTTTGGGCTGAACCTGATCGCTGCCATTATTATCGTCGGCAAGAGCGAGGTTGACGGCGGGATTCGAGGACCATTGCGCGAACGCAGCGGCCGAGAAAGCAAGACAAAGCACAGCTGTAAGAACGGAACGAAGAGCGGTTTTCATGAGTAGGGTCCTGGGAAAGAAAGTTGATCCGCAACGGCTGGCGAAAAGCTTACTCCCGTTCAAACAGGCCGTCAATCAAGGAACTCGGCGGATATGACTGCGGGTCGAACTTTGCAACCTTGAAACCTTGTCACTTTGGAACCTGCCTCTTCGGCGGCAGATACTTCTTCTGAATCGAAGCCACGATCACATAGTTGGGATCCACCATCTCATTCAAATGAATCTTCCCCACCTGCGAAAGAAGCTCATACGCGTCCAGTTCCGACAACCCGTAGTCTTTGTGAATCCAATGCACCAACTCCGTGAAAGCAATGCGCAACGCGTCGTCCAGCGGACGATATGCCCCAACCGTCATAATCGCGTCATCGTTCTCAAACTGCGGCCATGAAATCGTGCGCCCTTTAATCACACTCAACTGCACCCGCGCCTTTAGCGGAACCTCGATCGCCGTCCCGGCAATTTCTCCGTCGCCCATCGCCCCATGGCCGTCGCCGATGTAGAACAACCCGCCCTTCGCATTCACCGGAAAATAAACCGTGTTGCCAACGCTCGCCTCCGGCGAGTCCATGTTTCCGCCAAACTCCGCCGGAACGACTGAACTCCGCGCCTCCCCCTCCGCCGGCGCAACCCCAATGCAACCGAAAAACGGATGCAGCGGAATCTTCACCGAAAAGTCCGAGTTCAGCGCCTTGAATGTCCCAGTGTTCGCTGAATGATCGATGTGATAGAACCAGATTTTTTCCGGCAGCGGCTCATGCAGCATCGGCGTGTAGTTGGTTTCGTTGAGCGCGCCAAACCCGGGAGCGAATGCGCCCACGCCGGTATCACTATCAACTTGCAGGTCAAGTATCTTCACCGCCAGCGTATCCCCGGGTTCCGCGCCTTCCACATAAAACGGCCCGGTGAGCGGGTTGTCACCCTTCGCCATGCTGAGCGTGTCCCCGGGTTTCTTGATCGCATTGCCGAAACAATCGAGCGTATTCGTATCGAGAATGTCGCCTGATTTTAGCCGGGCCACCGGTTCGGCCGTCGCAAACAGATACTTCACGTTCGTATTGGTCGCGGTGTAGTGAACTACATTTTGCGCAAACATCGAACCGGTCAAAGCCAGAAGTACGAATGCGCGAGCAAGCATGAGTGCCCTCCCGAAGATTCTACGTATAGATTCCGTTTGCAATTCTAGCGGACGCGGGTCTAATCATCAGCGCGCTTTTGCCGCGCATAAAAACTGCTAACCTTCGCGCAATTTACGCAAAGCTTCATATCGCACCAGCGCCGATGATTCTTGCGGGTGTCGAGAAAAAACCACTTGCAAGTCGGCGATGAGCACGTCCGCACAAACTGCAATCGATCCGAGGCAAGTAAATCTGCCGGGTGCCGAGAGTCGCGGCGAGAATTCAATGCCGGCCCGTTCATTTGTATGCGAGCAAGCCGCGAAAGAGATATCAGAGGAGTGTGCCGAGCAGCCAGGAAGGTATTGACTGGAACGCTTTAACCGGAAGCTGTCACTTGAAATGGACCTCGAAAAAATTTAGGGCGAACCTTTCGGCTCGCCCTCTTTGACTATCCGAGTCGTCGCTTTCCCGTTACCTCACGTTGCTCTTAAGGATGTGGTTCTTGAGGACATGCGGCCGAAACACATGGCTCGTCACGACGAGGCTGTGAGCCTTCGCGCCCGCCGGTTTAGCCGCCGCCGATCCGGAATCAGTCGGGTTCTGCTCCACAAAAACACCCGTCGCGGTTTGCCCATCGGCATCGGACTCGATGAAAGGGAACGTAGTACCGTCTACCGTGTAGAAAGTCAGGTCGAACCCTCCGTTCACGGTGCTGTTCGAACTATTGCCAGCCGTAGCGGAAATCTGCCCACGCCCGTTGGAGTCTGGAGAAACATATGTTCCGCTGAGAGTAATTCCCTCATTCGGACCGACGGCGGGAGAATTCTCGTCGATCACTCCAGTGATCGTACTGCCAGAGCTGGCCGCCGTGAACTCAGCGATGTCATCGACCTCAGCCCCCGCGCTCGCATTCTGACCGCTTAAGTTCAAGCCGTACCCTTCGGTAGCGGCAAAAGCAGTGCTCGATTGGGTATAGCCCGCACCCAAAATTAATCCACCCGTGCCGTCGATTTCGAGGAGCAGCACACCGCCAGTAGAAGGATATGCCGCCAGCTCGGTCAGTCCTCCTGTGAAGCCGGAAAGATCGATGACATTCCGACCGGAATTCGCCGGATCGGCGCTCCCAGGTGCATAGGTTCCAGAGAAAAGCTGCGGAGCAGTGAATGTAGAAGCCTGGGTGCCTCCGTCCTCATTGAAGTCTTCAATGGACGAGGCGGAAATTGTCCCGCCGCTCGCCATCATAATGCCGCCTGCCACCTCATCTCCGCCAGACGTGAATCCAGATAGCGTAAATGCGAGGTTCCCATCGGGAATAGTCGCGGCCGTCTGCGAGTAGGCGTCCCCGGACAGGTTGAGGCCCGAGTCCATCTCGATAAATTTCAGGTGGTTGGGATCGATGGCTATCGCATCAAAGGTTAATGTTCCCAGTGAAGATGTTGTCGGCAGCGTCGTCGCCGGTGTGCTTGTAGGGCCAAGGGTGAGCGTGCCCCCACTCACGGTTTCGTCCGCATATCCCGAACCAGTCACGCCATTTATATTCAAATCGATCAGGCCGCCGATCGCGTTGCCGGCCCCCACCGTGAAGTTACCAACTGTAGCGACATCAGCTAGGCTGGTGCTACTGACAACTTCGGCCCCGGACAGGCTGAAAGCATAGGTGCCGGTCGGGGTGGGGCTAGACGACTGCAAATCAATTGTTCCGCTGCCCGAATAATTGTCATCGAATCCTGTAATCAGGCCGTGCGAGCTATCCTGCAGTACAAAATCGAAGGAGATATTTCCAGTTAGCGGATTGTTCGCCACCCCAATTGTGATCGTGCCCCGGCCGTCCGCGCCTATGGTGTAGACGCTGTTGTTATTCACAGCGGTGTTCGCCACGGGCGTCGCTTGCAGGTCATTGATATCAACCGCGCCGCCGGTGATCCCTCCGGAACCATTGGCCGTCAGGGTCCCGGCCATTGCATAGGGCGCACCTCCCGAATCCTCGCCCGACGCAGAAAAAACATACGCCCCGTTTAAACTGCTCTGGCTGAACGCTCCGCTCGGCGGCGCTGTGCCAATAGCCTGACCGCCATTATTTCCGCAAGCACCCAAAAACATAAGCGCAGAAAGCGCCACAAGCAGGACAAAACCGTTGCGAGCAGACATAACTTCCCCCTGGAAAATGAATCGGACTGAAGTCGGAAACCTGGAAAAACCTCACTCTTTACTCAGAGATTAACACAGGTGATTTCAGTTGCCTCAAACCCGGACCAACTCGATTAGTAGCGCCCCGGCTGCGAAATAGTTAGTAAACAAGCGCAAGAAATACAGTTCTTTACAATCCTCCTCAGAAGGACGTTCCATTTGCGAGACTTTCGTGTTATCGGCGATTCTGCATCTCTGAGCCCCTGCAGCTATAGTGGAGAAGAAGATCCTTGCGTCGCGCAAGGCTGGCTATGCTGAACTTCGAATTCTTTCTCGGTCCACGAGACGGCTTTATCCCGAACGCCCGAGCTTTCGCGAGCGGTCGGAGATATCTTGCATGGATATTAATGTTCGCCGTCATACTCGCGGTGGGCACGCGAACCGCCGCCGCACAAACCTCTCCTAACGATCCCGCTCCCGAAGCCGATTCGCCGGTAACCATTTCGACACCGGATCTTCCCAACACCTATCCCCACGGCCCTTACAACGTTTTTCTCGAGACCCATGGAAACCTCGTTCCCCCGCCACACTGGAAAATCGATAGCGGAACCCTGCCTCCAGGAATCCAGTTGGAAGAAAACGGACAGTTACGCGGCGAAGCCGAACGCGCGGGCGAATTCCCGTTTGTTGTCTCTGTTAAAGACGGCTCCCAGCCGCAGCAGGTAGCACAAAAGGCCTTGAGCATCAAAGTCGTCGAAGCCCTCATCGTCTCCTGGAAAACTCCCGCCCACGTAACCGGAAACAGAATCGAAGGCAGCGTCGAAGTAACCAACGTCACGCCTGAAGATATCGATCTGACCTTCGATGTAAAGGCAGTGGCCGAAAATGGCCGCGCCACCGAAATCGGATATCAGCATTTCCCCTTGAAGCGCGGCACTCTAGCCATGGCGCTGCCCTTCGGCGAAACGCTTCCCCACGGCGCATACACAATCCACGTAAACGTGGTCGGAGAGCTGGCGAAGCGCAACGCCATCTACCGCCAGCAAATGCAAGCGCCCCAGCCACTGCAGATCGCCATCGGACCGTAGTACGGTCGTCATATTGACTCCGATTTGTACTTTCTGGAAAACTACTGTTTACCCCAATCGCTGTGGGTATCTGTCGCGAACGGAAGCATGGAACTTCTGCTGAATCTCGCGTGGTTATTGCTGGTTCTGCCGGGCTATTGGCTGTGGCGGCGCAGCACCTACTCGCGCCACACCAACTCGCGTCAGTGTCTACTCGCTCTCGGCTGCGCTTTTGTCCTCCTCTTTCCGGTAATCTCCGCGACCGATGACCTGCACGCCATGCGTGGAGAGATGGAAGATCCCTTATCGTGCAAGCGCGTAGTGCGCCCCACAGGCGAGAAGCACACGACAGGGGTGAACAGGTTGCAAGGCGCTGCCGGTCTTGTGCTCGGTGCGCTTGCCTTGCCAGCGCTGGAAGGTCGCGAATTGCAGGTTCCCAGTTCAATTTCCTCGAACGCGATCCTTGTTCCGGTCCGGCATGCCGGGCGAGCACCGCCTCTTTCCTCCCTTGGATAGTCTTCGTAATCACTTTCATTTGTCTCGCGAATCGGACCGAGAGAGTTGCCTCGCTGGCAAATTCCCTCGTCTTCACGCAATTTTAATGAGCGTGCTGCAGTATTCGTGGAGATCAAGGCCAGTGAGAAGGCGTGACTTGAGCGAGTTCGACGAATCTCTCCTGGTTACGTTTAGATTAGGTCGGCAACATTGCCATTTTTTTGATTTGACCGGGACAGTTTGAGGTGTAGTGGATGCGGACGAAGTTCCATCAAGCACGAGGTATTTCTCTAGTGCTGAGTCTCGCGGCAAGTTTGGCCGCGGCGCTGGCGCCCCAGGCTGCTGTCGGGCAGGCGACTTCTCCACCGCAGGCTGCAACTATTCCCGTCCAGGCGTGGACGTGGGAGCAAGTCAAAGATCGGCTCGAACTCAACAACCCGACATTACTCGCGGGCAAGCTGAACATCAGCGAATTGCAGGCCGATGAAATCACGGCCCACCTGCGTCCAAACCCAAATCTCTCCTTACTGGCCGATCAGATCGATCCGTTTAATGCAGGCCCGGGCCACGGCCCGTTCGCGTACTTGCTGCCCTCCGCCACGGTCAGCTATCTGCACGAGCGCGCCCACAAGCGGGAACTGCGCACGGAAGTTGCGAAAAAAGGAACTGCGATCGGAATCTCCCAGCAGGATGATCTCGAGCGCGGCCTTCTATTCGATCTGCGCAGCGCGTTTGTGCAGACCCTGCAGGCAAAAGCCGTAGTCCAGGTTTCGAAAGACAACCTAGCGTATTACGATCACGTTCTGAACATCAGCTATGACCGCCTCGAAGCCGGCGACATTGCACAAGTCGACTACGACCGCCTCGAGCTACAGCGCGTGCAATACGAATCGGACCTGCAAACCGCAACGGTGAATCTGCGCACGGAAAAAATACAGATGCTAATGCTGCTGAACGATCGCACGCCGTTAGACGAATTCGACATCGTAGGAATATTTGATTTCAGCGGCCAGATCGATCCGCTCGACACCTACCGTCAGATTGCGCTCGATAACCGCCCGGATCTAAAAGCGGCGGTGCAAACGGTGGAGCAAGCGCAGCTCACCTACAAACTCGCCGTGGCCAACGGCTCAACCGATCCCACGTTCAGTTTCGATGTGGGCCGCAATCCCCCGATCGATCTTTACTTCGGCGTGGACGTGAGCATCCCGCTCCGCATCTTCGACCGCAATCAAGGCAACAAGCTGCAAGCCAAGATCGATATTTCGCGCCAGGAAAAATTGCGTGACGCAGCCCAGGCGCAAGTCTTCAGCGACGTGGATTCCGCCTACGCGACGCTGACCAGCAACGTAACTTTGCTCCGTCCGTATAAATCGAAATATCTCGCCGAAGCCCAGCGCGTGCGCGACACGATTTTATTTTCCTACCAGCACGGCGGAGCATCGCTGCTCGACTTTCTCAATGCCGAAAGCGATTACCGCACCGTGCAGCTGAACTACGTCAACCTGATGGGTTCGTACTTGACCGCGGCTGCGCAGTTGAATCAAGCCGTGGGCAAGGAGGTTATCCAATGAAACAAGCTCTGAAACTTCTTTTAGCCCTCGCGTTGTGCGCGGCGCTGGCATTCTCTCTCGCCGCGTGCAATGAAGGCAAAGCGGATCCCAAGGCCGAAGCCCCGCCGCCGGCAACTGTCGTCCCCGATCTGAATTCCAACGATTTCAAAGTCGATCACCCCGATTTGTTTCCATTAGCGACGGCGGCAGAATACAAGGCCGCTCCTGCGTTGAACGTAACCGGAATCGTGCAGCCCGACATTGCGCGCGCCGTTCCGGCAATCTCGGTTGCATCAGGGCGCGTTCTGGAAATCAAAGCCAAGCTGGGTGACGAGGTCAAAAAGGGCCAGGTCCTGCTGCGAGTTCAAAGCAATGACGTGTCCGGCGCATTTCAAAACTACCGCAAGGCGGTCGATGACGAATTGCTGGCGCGGTTGAACTTGCAGCGTCAGCAAACGCTTTTTGAAAAAGGCGCCGTCGCCCGGAGCGTTCTCGAACAAGCCGAGGATGTACAGAAGAATGCCCAGGCCGATCTCGACGCCGCATCCGAACAGTTGCGTCTCCTGGGCATTGATAAAGAGCATCCATCGGGAATCGTAGACGTGAAGGCGCCGATTTCCGGCGTGATCACCGATCAGCAAGTAACGAACGCATCCGGTGTGCAGGGACTGGCGTCGCCGAATCCGTTCACCATCTCCGATCTCTCTTATGTCTGGGTCATCTGCGACGTCTACGAAAACGATCTCGATGCCGTCCGCGTAGGCGAGTTCGCTGATGTGGTTCTGAACGCCTATCCCAAACAGGTACTCAAGGCGCGCATCGACAACATTCTTCCCGTTCTCGATCCCAATCTCCGCACCGAGAAAGTTCGCCTGGAAGTTCAGAACCCCGGCATGATGCGCGTCGGCATGTTCGTCAGGGCGACCTTCTACGGTAAGAAAGCCGAAGTTCGTGCCTCCGTTCCCGCAGCCGCAATTCTCCACCTCCACGATCGCGACTGGGTGTACGCGCCAATCGGCAATGGACACTTCAAGCGCCTCGAAGTAACCACGGGGAACATGCTCCCGAACGGAATGCAGGAAGTCCTCTCAGGGCTCAAGCCCGGAGATCAAGTGGTTGCGAACGCTCTGGTTCTGCAGAACACGGTGGAGCAGTAAATGATTCGGCGCGTCGTCGATTTCGCGCTCGGCAACCGGCTGCTCGTGCTGGGTCTAGCGCTTCTTCTATTTGCCGGCGGCATTGTAGCGTTCCACGATTTGCCCATCGAAGCCTACCCCGACGTTGCCGACAATTACGTTGAAATCATCACGCAATGGCCCGGAATTTCCGCCGAGCAGATCGAGCAGCAGGTCACAATCCCGCTCGAAAACGTAATGAACGGCATTCCCGGTGTTGTGCATCTGCGCTCGTTCTCGCTATTCGGCCTATCCGATTTGAGACTTATTTTCGACGACGCCACCGACAACGCATGGAACCGCGAACGCGTACTCGAGCGTCTGAGCCAGGTGACGCTGCCGCCCAATGTGAACCCGCAGATGGGAACGGACTGGAGTCCAGTCGGCCAGATTTATTTCTTCACACTGCGCAGCACAAATCCCGCGTACGACCCCATGGAACTGAAATCGCTCGAAGACTGGGTCGTAGAAAAGAGTTTCAAATCCGTACCCGACGTGGTTGACGTTGCCAGCTTCGGCGGCCCCACGCGCGAATATCAGGTGCGCCTCGATCCCAACAAGCTCATCGCCTACGGCTTGAGTCTGTCGCAAATCGAGCAGCAACTCACCAACAACAACGCAAACGCCGGCGGCAGCTTTATTCAGGAAGGTCTGCAGCAGATCAACGTCCGCGAAGTAGGCTTGGTCGATCGATCGCAGGACATTGCCCAGACGGTCATCATGACCAAGAACGGCACGCCCCTGCGCGTCAAAGACATCGCCGTAGTTTCGCAGGGACCAAAAATTCGTCTCGGCCAGTTCGCGCGCGCCATTCATCGCGAAGATGGAAAGATCGTCGACAATGACGACGTCGTCTCTGGAATTGTGCTGCTGCGCAAAGGCGCCGCCGCGGACAATGCGCTACAAGGTATTCATACTAGGGTCGAGGAACTCAACGACCATATTTTGCCCCCGGGAGTGAAGATCGTCCCCTTCCTCGACCGCAGCGATCTGGTGCGTTATACCTCGCATACCGTCCTCCATAACCTCACCGAAGGGATGATTCTGGTATCGATCATTCTGCTTTTGTTTCTGGGGAACATTCGGGGGGCGCTCATCGTGGCTATTACCATTCCCTTTGCGCTGCTGTTTGCCGCTACCTGTCTGGAGCTTCGTAACATCCCCGCGAACTTGCTGTCGCTGGGCGCATTGGATTTTGGCGTGGTGGTCGAAGGCACCATCGTGCTGATCGAAAATATCGTGCGCCATTTGAGCCACTCCGATGGGACCAAGACACCGAACGAAATCATCGGATTTGCCTCGCACGAAGTGCAGCGCCCGGTGTTTTATGCCATCGTCATCACGATTACTTCCTTCCTTCCTATTTTTACCCTGCAGCGGGTCGAGGGCAGGCTGTTCCATCCCATGGCCTGGACGGTCGCCTTCGCGCTGCTGGGCGCTTTGATTTTCTCCATCGTGGTCGCGCCAGTGCTGGCGAGTTTTGCCTTCGCCAAAGGAACAAGCGAATGGCGCAACCCGGTGATGACCTTTGTGATGGATCGCTACCGCGA
>DASXEG010000113.1:0-18728 GCA_036490235.1 Candidatus Sulfotelmatobacter sp.
TTTTCGAACCAACTACCGGATATTCAGCACTCAGAACTCGATACCCGCAACTAGAAGCTGATGGTCACGCCGCCACGAACCGACCTCGCCGACTGCACGAAGTAAACGGTTTGGCCGTCCTGGCCCATTACAGGCACGTACCCTTGGGCCAACAGATTGCGCACATCAAGAAGCGCTTCCATGTGCCCCGGCAGGAAACCGAGGGTTGGAATCGGTTGGCGAATGAAGAGGTCGAAGTAAGGGTCGGCTTGTCCCGGCGAAGCGTTGAACATGTCAACCGGGGTGAGAGCGGGTCCGCTGGCCCAGCGATAGGAGGCGGCCCAGAGGGTGTGGGTGCGATTGATCTTGCCACTGAGTTTGGCGGATACGGCTTGGCGACGCACCGTCGTGATCGCTTGTTCGGCGTCCTCAATATCGACGCCCGACTTGCCGAGATCAAGGGCGTTGCCGCAAGCGTAGTCCAACGTCGCAGTGAGGTCGGAGCGCATTTTACGCTGCAGCACCAGGCGCACGCCTTCTGACCGCAAGGTGCCGCCGGTGAATGTGAATGTTCCCGAATAAACATCGGGAAGTAGCGAACCACTGGCCGCGGTCACGGACCCGGCGCCGAGCAGTGCGGTGTTGCCCACCTGATCATCGAACACCGCAAGCTGTGCATTCGTTTTGCCCAGCCGTTGCGAGACATTCAGTTCCTGGTGCCGGGCGCTTTCGAGTTTCGTCGCGAAGTTATCGACGCTGACCCGGGGATCGGTTTGATAAGTATCGGATGGCCCGGAATCGAAATCCTGCTCCTGCCGCGACTGTGGGAGAGACGTCGCGTACGCGTAGCTGACAATGGTATTCGGCGTCAGGTGCACGTCGGCGGAGCCGAAGGGGCGAAAGGCAGTCATTCGTCCAAGGAACTGAATTGTCTGCAGTTCGCTGCCAAACTTCAACTCGACCAGATTGCCCACCGTAATGTCATCGGCTGCCGAGAATCCTACTGCTTGCAACGAAGCGTTGTGGAGATTCGGGTCCGATGGGGCAAAATGGTGGATGACAACTCCCATCGAGGGACCGGAACCATCTGGCAGGGGGTGCGAGTAAATGCCGCGAATCACAGCGGCGGGAAGACTATCGCCATAGCCGACGTTTCCGCTCACTGCCACACGATCCGTGGAAAAGACTGAGTGCTCCACCAAAAAACCTGTGCTCATATCCGAGCCGCTGCCGTAACCCTCACCCACCGATCCTGCAACGAAGGAGAGTGTGCCGGTGAGATCGTGATCGTCCTTGTCTCCATCATTACTGGCGGAAGAAGGATCATCAAAGATTCGCAAAACCGGTCGGTTGGCCACCGAGCGTAACGTCCATTTCCAGTCATCGTCATTCGGCGTGGCGCGCAGCGGGCCGACGCGCATGGCATTCAGCAACGTGGTGAGCGTGATATTGACGTGCGTATTTGAGCCGGTGTGGATTCCGATCCTATCGCGCCAGGCGGGAAGAAATGATGCGGCAGAAACTTTGACCGTATAAAAACCGGGAACAAGATCGCTGGCGTAGTAATATCCTGCGCCATCCGTAAAGACGGTCAGGGTACGGGCGGCCGTGCCGATGATCTCGACCACCGCGCCCATCTGAGGAATACCGGAGGAGTCGCGCACGTAGCCGGAGATTCCCGTAGGCTTGTCAGCTGCTGACAGGGGCAGCGACAACGCAGCGATCACAGCCCAAACTCCGAGCCGGCAAGTCTTCACTCCAACCCCCTGGGACTTCAGACAGGCCGTTACTCTACCGCAAACGTCGCGGAAGGATCAACGGTCTGTTTGGAGATATTGTCGTTTACCTTAATTTCAATGCGATACACGCCCGGTTGCAGGTTCGCTAAAGCAATCGACTTCTGCAGTGTCACCTGATCCCCGACATTTCCCATCGTGTCGGTGGACTCTGTCTTTTGCACCACAGGTTTATTCGTCGCAACATTAACGATATCGTACTCAAACGTAGCCGATGGTTTGTGCGTCTTGTCGTCAACCCCAAGATTGTAGACTTGCATCCAGAAATTGGCTTTCTGATCGCTGGTCCGCTTAAACAGCGCAGGTTTGCCATCCGCCGGGGCGACGCGCGGACGCACCTTCGTGACGCCGATCACGAAATTGCCCGTGCTCACATCTTTCGTGGGTACCGCCTCCATCTGATCGGCAACGATCAGGGACGATGTTTGCAGTTTGTCGTCGGAATATTCGGGAACAATGATGCCGCGGCTCCACAAGCCTTTGCGGTCTCCGTTCACATCTTTCACCGCCACTTCTACTTTGTAGCGGCCGGGGCGCAATGGCAACGCCTTCCAGTAGACCGAGGAATTTTCCGCGGTGCGAGGCAACAGTTCGGCGGGAACATCAACCTGTGCCGTGTCTTCGAAAGTTTGGACGATGCGCCCAGTCAGGGTGCTCACCCGCCCAAAAATGTTCACCGTCCCGCGCTGCACACCGTCTTTGTTGTTGAAGGTGATGTCCCGGTATTTCACCTGAATCGTAATCGGCACCAGAACTGTGTCGCCCGTGACCTTCACGTAGTCGGTGCGCACATCAAAGGGCATCAGATTCGTGATCAGTTTGGTGTTGACGATTTCTTCGAGATCCTTGAATTTAACCGGCGGCGGCGCTTGCAGCTTGGCGTACTGCTCCAAACGGTCGAATTCTTTTGTTTGAAGATCCTGGCTCATCGGACCTGCGCCTAGCTGTTCAAGCCCGCCACTGCTGAAACGGGCCGCCTTGTTCGACATGCCCATCTGCTCGTAGAGCGTAAGACCCGCATTGGGGGTGTACTTCAACGCGTCCTTTTCGGAACGGTCGAGTGTCATGTGATAGTCGCCGCACATGCAAGTGTCGACGAACTCAATGATGACCTCCTGACCGATGCCTTCGAGATAACGATATCGCCAGTCTTCGAAGGGGAAGGTTGAGGTTTCGCCACCACCTTCTTCCGTGGGACGCTCATACGTGCCCCCAGAAGGATGAGGGTCTACCTCATCCGCCGGACCGTACATGATGTAAATGCGGCCGCGATCCGTTTTCCATCCGGGAATGCCGGCGGCAAAGTGCTCGTTGGCGTATGCGATGCGGCGGTAGTGCTCTTCCTTGTACTCGTTCTCTTCGGTGTCAGGAGTGGGGTCGCGGCGCTGCCAGAAAGCTTCAATAAAGTTGTCGCGTTCTTCGTCGTTTGAGAGTTGCTTAAATGCAGCGCGCTCCTGGTCCGTGATGATCCAAACAACGTCCTCGTTCAGCCACTTCTTATAAGTCTTGCTTAGCTCGATGTTCAGCGCGCGTTTCTGCTGCTTCTTCTGCTTCTCATTGGGCTTGCGGTTAAGGGGATCGGCGGTCTCTGCCGGCTGCGCCTGAGAGCCACCTTCCGGAGCAGTCGCAGCAGGCTGGCTGGATTCCGATTGGGCTGAAGCCGGCGGCGTGGAAGGAGTGCTTTTGTCACTCTGGGCTGGGGCCGGCACGGCAAGAGCCGCGGCAACCGCAAAAATTGTGAGACACGACAAGTAACGAGAACCAACCCGGACCATGAAAGGAACTCCTGCGACGGTGAGACTTCGACCCACTATTTTAGGCCCCAAGACCGCTGAAAGCAAGGTTAAGTCGCTCGAAAAGAGCAGTATCGTGCACTCCGCCAAGAGGTTGGAAGGGGTGTAGCTGTGTTCGAGTTGCCCGTGCCCAGCACTAAACTTTCGTTCAAGAGATGGTTCCTCCCGCCTCGGGAAACCCCCTCGGTGACGTAGCAGTTTGGGCATGCAGGCGCCGCAAGCACGATTTTACGCAGGGATCGCACCGATCGAGATGCGTGAGCGAAAATGAACGCTTTCTGTAGTTGCCACATAGTCTAGGAGGCTGAAAGAAATGTCGAACAGCTGTCGCAGGATTTCAAGGTACTTTTAATTGCGGAACGGATTGCGGATTGGACGACAGAAAGAATAAAGAATAAGGGTGGCGGCCAAGCGAGGCGAGCCACCCTCGGTGGCCTTCACATCTTGTCGTAAACAAACGTTATCGCTTTCGGCTGGCCGGTATCGTGAATGGTCAGAGTCAAAGTTTTTCCGTCAGACGAAAGCTCAAACTTTGCCTGGTCCATGACCTTGCCCTTCACTTTATCGGTAAGCTCCAAGGTGCGGGCATCCACCCTCTTACCGGAAGAAGTTGAGCCCGGCGCGACAGTCGGACCTTTCTCTTCGTAATCCTTGCCGTCGAACTTCAAGCTGATGACGTCTTGGTACGCTGGATTATTAAATGTCAAACCGTCGCCCTCGTAAGAGGAAATTTCCCAGTCGCTGGGCGCAGTCTCTTTCTCAGCCGCGCTGACCCAGGTACCTGCAAACCCTGTGCCTGTACCGACCCGCTTTAGTTCGACATTGAAGTCCGAAGTCGTGCCGTCAGGCTTCATGTCCGTGCCCTTGATCGTCTGCGTTTTGCCATCCGCGGAAATCGAGTGCGTCATCGAACTGAGAACCTTGCCGTCCTGCTTGATGACCATCTTCCAATCGTTGGCACCTTCGGGCGTAATGGCTATGGTTTTGCCGAAAGGGGTGGGCTGGTCGGTCCCATCGGTCGTGATGGTCTCGCTCACGGTGCCCGATGTCCATTTGTATTTGTTGTTGCCGAGAGACTCGATTTTGGTAATTTCGCCGGAAGTCTTGCTCTTCTCCTGGTTGAGTTTCCACTTACCGCTGAAAGGATCGTCGGCGGCGCAGAGCGTGACCGCAACCAGGCAAACAAACGCTATACCCAAGCAAATACGTTGCAACATGGCTGCCTCCTTTTCCGGCGGCGATTATAGTCCCGGGGTGAGAAGAAGCAAAATACGCTGTCTTTATTCCCACCCGGACCAGCCCTTTGCAAAATTGGAACACTCGCCTATCCAAGAAGGCATTGCTGCGCCCAGTCGGCTATAATGCCGTGTTCGGGTAACTTCTTGGCTCCTGAAAATCTCTGGCGCTACTAAGCAAGCTTTGGTTGGAACTTTCCTTCCCACAGGATCGTATCAATAGGAGTGTCCGCCGGAGCGGAAGCTGCGCCTTACGGCGGAAACAATGAAACCCTGGAAAAAAATCGCGATCGGAGCCGGCGTAGTGGCGGCCTTGGCCATCATCGTCGGAGTCACCGTTCATCAAAGCGGTAAGAACGTGGTCACGGTGCAGACCGGGAAGGCGCAACGCGAGGACTTGTCGGCGGTCGTGAGCGGGTCGGGCGAGATCAAGCCGAAGACTTACGTCAACATCGACTCAAACGCCTTCGGCAAGATTACGCATTTATTCGTGAAGGAAGGCGATCACGTGAAGAAAGGCCAGATTCTGGCGCAACTGGAGAACGTTCAGTCTTCGGCAGATGTGAGCGCGAATAGGGCGTCATTGGATGCGGCTAAGACAGACGCGCTGGCGGCGGACGCGGGACTAAAGACTGACGAGGCTGATCTTCGCAGGGCCCAAGCGGATTACGACCGCAACAAGCTGGATTGGGAACGAGCGCAAAATTTATTCAAGGACGGATTAGTCGCGAAATCGGATTTCGATAAGAGCAAGGACATGTGGGAAACGGCGGATGCGGGTCTTGTGCAGGCGCAGGCGCGAGTAGCGCAGGCCAAGGCACAGAAGGAGTCCGCCGATATGCGCGTAGCGCAGAATCAGGCTACTTTGACCCGCTTTGCCGACGTCTTATCGAAGACCACTTACGCCGCGCCGTTCGATGGCGTCATCACGAATTTACCGGTGCGCGAAGGCGAGACGGTGGTGATCGGTATCCAGAATTCGCCGGGCAGCACGTTAATGACATTGGCCGATATGTCGGTGATCACGGCGGAAGTAAAAATTGACGAGACGGATATCGTGAATGTGCGGCTGGGCGAACCGGCCGAAGTGAGCATCGATGCCATGCCGCAACAAGTTTTTCATGGAACGGTGACTCAAATCGGAGACAACGCCATCGTGCGCTCCACCGGCGTCGCCACTTCTCAATCGACGGCGCCGAGTGAAGAAGCGAAAGACTTCAAAGTGGTGGTGACGCTGAGCGATCCGCCAGCGGACCTGCGGCCTGGACTTTCGACCACGGCGAAGATCACGACCGCTTCACGGACGAACGCGTTGACCATACCGATTCAGGCGCTTTCGGTTCGCACCAAAGCCCAGTTGGAACAGGAAAAATCGAGTTCGGGATCCGTTCATGCGGCTGGTCCGGCGCCCAAAGAAGTGGCATCCAACAGTGGTAAGGATCAGGACGTGCAAGGAGTTTTCGTCATTCACAACAAGAAAGCCAACTTTGTCCCGGTAACGACCGGAATCAGCGGGACCAGCGATATTGAAATACTGGGCGGGTTAGGTAACGGGGATGAGGTGATTACGGGGAGTTACAAGGTTTTGCGCACGCTGCGTTCCGGCAGCAGTGTCAAAATCGATAACTCCGTGCCCAAGAAGGACGAGACGTCCTCGTGACCTTCCGCGGGATCATTCGTCCAAGAAAGGGCTGGCGCCTGAGCGGGTCTCATAATGCGGGTCTCATAACCTGCGGGCGCGGTCATAGCATCGTTGCGGCGGAAGCGCGCAGAGTCGAAAATTAACTCGGAGAACGCAGTGGCAACGGAGCAGGAGAAGAAAATGGCAACCGCCGAAGTGCTTAACATGCCGCAGAACAGGGCCGCAGCCGCAGCCTCTCCACAGTCATGCATGATCGCAGCGGTGGATTTGTGGAAGACCTACGACATGGGGTCCGAGCAGCAGGTGCACGCCTTGCGCGGAGTCAACATTCGCATTGAGCGCGGCGAGTACGTTGCCATCATGGGGCCGTCCGGTTCCGGCAAATCAACTTTGATGAATTTGATTGGTTGCCTGGATACCCCGACCAAGGGCGAATATTGGCTGAACGGCAACCTCGTAAGTGAACTGGATGACGATGAACTGGCGCGCATTCGAAATAAAGAAATCGGTTTCGTATTCCAGACTTTCAATCTGCTGGCCCGCGCTACGGCGCTCCATAACGTCGAACTTCCTCTGATTTACGCAGGGGTTGCGACTGAAGAACGGATTGAACGCGCGAAGGCGGCGCTGACTGCCGTGGGCATGGAATCGCGCATGACGCATAAACCCAACGAACTCTCGGGTGGGCAAAGACAGCGTGTCGCCGTCGCTCGTGCCCTGGTGAACAAGCCGTCGATTATTCTGGCCGATGAACCTACGGGTAATCTGGATTCTCAAACCGGCAACGAGATCATGGCATTATTCGATCGCCTGCACGGCGAGGGAAATACAATCGTTCTCGTCACCCACGAGCACGACATCGCCGAGTACGCGCATCGCGTAATCCACATCAAAGACGGCCTGGTCGAGCGCGACGAACGCAAAGAGTAGCTCGATTTCCTTTCGAAGGACTAGCTCCAGCCAGCCGTCGCGGACTGGCCGATGTCCAGCATAGGTTCTGCTGGAGTCGCGACTACCACCTGATCGCGTCCTCCGCGCTTCGCTTCGTACAACGCGGCATCCGCAGCCGCCATCAAGTCTTTGGGGGACATGCCGTGTTGGGGAAACGCGGCAACGCCGATGGAAAACGTGATCATGCCCAGTGATTTCCCCTGGTGCATGATGGTCAAATCTCTCATCTTCGCGCGAAATCTCTCGCCTCGGCTGCGTGCACCTTCCTCATCGGCTGTCGGCAAGATGACTACGAATTCTTCGCCCCCGAAGCGGCACACAAAATCCTCGGCTCTCACGTGCTTCAGCAAGAATGCCGCTGTCTCTCGCAACACGGTATCTCCGGCGTCATGGCCATAAGTGTCGTTGAAGCCCTTGAAGTGGTCGAGGTCCAGCATGAGAATGCCGAGCGACTGACTTGCACGCCCCGCGCGGCGGACTTCGCGCTCCAGAACTTCCTCGAGATAGCGCCGGTTGTAAAGGCCGGTGAGCGGATCGCGCACCGACTGGGTTCGCAGAGCTTCCCGAAGGCGAATGTTGGCGATGGACAAGCCGACCTGTCCGGCGAAGGTGGTTTTGAACGACAGTTCAGAGGGATCCATCTGCGGTGACTCTTCGGTGACTTGAAAATGCAAAACGCCGAGAGTCTCGCCTTGCGCCATGATTGGCACGCACAGATAAGTTCCGTTGACGCCATCCGCGTGCGCGCAACGGGCAGTGGTGTCCCCTCCGACCACCAAATGCGGATGCCCGGTTCGCAGCGCCCAACATTGCGATGGCTCAAAATCTCCCGCAGGGTTTGTGAATTGCCCCCATGAGCCGATGACTTCGACCAGCGTGCGAGCCCCATTAAGCAAGGAGAAAACGCCACGGACCGACGGGAATATCTTCGGAGCGTATCCCAAGGCTGCAGAAAAAACCTCGTCCCGGCTGATGCAGCTTTGCAGCAGTTCCCCCATTTTGGCCAGCATCGTCGCGCGTTCGGAGCGCTTTTTCAGCTCAGATACCATCTTTTCGTTCTGCAGATCGAGTTCGTTGCGGGCAAAATCCTTCTCGATCATCTCCTCATGCAGGCGCGTGTTGGCATCCTCCAATTGCATGGTGCGCTCGAGAATCTGTTCTTCCAGCAGTTTCTGATTTTGCTTTTGGTGGTCGATATCGGTGCAGGTGCCGATCCATTTCTCAATTTCACCTGCATCATTGCGAATCGGGCGGACGCGCAGGAGAAACCATCGATAATCGCCGTCTTTCCCGCGCAAACGATACTCGAAATCGTAAGGCTCTCCGGTTTCGAGCGCCCGTTCTAGTTTTTCCCGGCGGCTAACGCGGTCATCGGGATGAACCACCGCCTCCAGCCAGCCCATGCCGCCCAGTTCTTTGACAGTTACTCCCCCATAATCCTGCATATAGCGGTTAGAATAATCGACGTTTCCATGGGCATCGGATGTCCAGATGATATGAGCCACCGCATCCGCCATCAGGCGAAAATACGATTCCTTCTGTAAACGCGAATTCGCGTCGACCAACTGGCTGGTCCGCTCCTGAACCAGCTGTTCGAGAACCTCCTGATTATGCTTTTGGTCCTCAATGTCGGTTGTTATGCCGAACCATTTGACGATTCTTCCGCTGGCATCGCGAATTGGATTGGCCCGCCCAAGAAACCAGTGATACACGCCATCTTTGCGGAGCAAGCGATATTCGATCTCGTAGGGTTGTCCAATCTCCCGGGCGTTCTTCCATTTGGAGATCGTGGCGGCAAGATCATCGGGGTGAACGATATCGTTCCAACCTGCTCCCCGCAGTTGCTCGAACGTCATTCCTGTGTAGTCGTACAACTTCTGATTGAAATAGTCGTCCTCGCCCCCGGGAGTGGCCGTCCAGATGATTTCTGGAACCGCCTCGGCCATGGTGCGGAAATACAGTTCG
Source organism: Candidatus Sulfotelmatobacter sp. (assembly GCA_036490235.1). Lineage (GTDB taxonomy): Bacteria > Acidobacteriota > Terriglobia > Terriglobales > Acidobacteriaceae > Sulfotelmatobacter. Next base: position 9,362 of record DASXEG010000113.1, read on the forward strand.
TTTTGACGCGCGGCGCTTAAATCGCCTTTTTGCAGAGCCAGATAGCGGTCGAAGATCGAGACGGCCACCGTAGCCGCGAGTACGAGGATACAGCTCCCGCCGATCGCCAACGTGCCCAGGGAGGAGAGGCTGATCGACTCTGTCAAATCCGGGGGGCCGTCGATCGCATGGAACGACGCAGCCCACATGCCGGTGTAATGCATCAGGGCTATCGCACCACCCATCGTGACCGCGCTGACTGCTTTGCGCCAGCTATCCCATTTCTCGTAACGCACATGAAAGGCGAGTTCCAGGGCGGCAAACGAACCGGCAATGGCCAGAACAATGGAGAGCGCCACAATTCGGCTGTTGTAGGTAATCAGCGCCGCGCAGCGGATCGCCGCCATTCCGGTGTAATGCATGGCGGCGATGCCGCCGCCCATGACCACGCTGCCCGCCGCTACCTGCGCTCTGCCCATTTTCGGCTGGCTAACCACGTAAAGCGCAACGCCGGACGCGGCTATGGCCGCCAGCAGCGAGACTGCTACCGTCGGCAAGTGGTAAGAAACCTTCATGGGCATGATCAGGGCGAGCATGCCGACGTAATGCATCGCCCAGATTCCCAAGCCCATGGCTGCCGCACCGAACGCCAGCCAGCCAATCCGCGCCCAGTTTCGCTCGGAATTGATATGCCCCGCCAGATCCAGCGCGGCGTACGAGGCGCAGATCGCCAGTACGATAGAAACTGCAACAAAAGTAAGGTCGTAGCTGCCGATGAGAGGTTGCATGAAAGCCTGCGATCTACATCGGCAGGATTCCAATGGCCTTCGTGTTAGGAATTCCTAACAGTTCCGGAAGTAACGGGAAGCGGCGTTCGAGAATAGCGTTTTGCCCCCGCTGTAGAACTATGCGTGTGCTCTAGCGAGCGGCAGCGGTGGTGGGCGCAGTTGCGACAAAGAAATTGTGATCGTAGAGATTGCGGTACATCACTCCGGCGATTTCAGCCGCTTTGGGTCCGAATGTCGGCCGTCCGCCCTGCAGGAAAATGACGACCACGATCCGCCCGGCGCTGGTGTTCGCGTAGGAAGCAAACCAGCCGTAGCGCGTGCCGGCATGAGAGCAGGTTCCGGTCTTGCCGAGGATTTCCTCTTCGTTGAAGTTCAGGCCTAAACGGCGGGCCGTGCCGTACTGCACCGCGCCTGCCATACCGACGGAAATTTCCGGGATCAGCGGAGCGATATCGAGCTGGCGCTTGACGCGAGGCTGAAAGTTTGCAATCTCGTCAGGCGTGGTTGGATGTTGCAGATAGTAAAGAGTGCCGCCATTCGCGATGGCGGAGACCATGGCGCCCAATTGCAGCGGCGTCATCGAGACCCCTTCGCCAAAAGAGCACATTTTGCCGACGCCGCCAAGCTTGTCGGAAATAACCTCGTCCGGATAGCTGCCGAGTTGCTCGCCCGGAATACCGTAACCAGCCAGTTCACCTAGGCCAAATTCGTGAGCGTAATAAGCGACCTTTTCGAACCCCAATTTGCGTCCCAGCGCTTCAAAATACGCATTATTCGAATGCGCGAGAGCTTCGGTGAGGTTCATACGGCTGCGGCCGCCGAGAGAGACTTCGGTTTCGTTCGAGATCAGCCCTTCGCTCAACGCTGCCAACGCAACCGACAGCTTGATGGTGGAGCAAGGCTGCGCGCCGCTGGAAAGAGCCAGCCTCTGATTCACCATGGCAAGAATGCGGCCGCTGGTCGGTTCGATCGCGACCACTGTGCCGTTCATGTTTCCCAGCGCATCAATCGCGGCCTGGCGCACAACCGGATCTTCGCCTTCCACCATATCGCCGGAAGTAAGACCATCAGCGAAGGAACTCATGTAGAAGCGTTCGTAATAATGATGGCGGCGGGTGCTGATGGATGTTCGCGAGATCACCGTGCGAGTAGCAACGGTTCTGCGGGCAACGTGAGCGGTCGTGCTGCGGCTCCTCGCCAGGTGTCGCATGCGATGACGAGTATGCTGGGTTTCGCTGACCTTAGTGTTCGACTTTGGTTTGCCGTTCAGAGTGCGCGGGTTGACGTGCGCGGCCCAGGTTGCCGGTAACAGCAGGAGCCCACTAACGATTACGCCCAGACGAGAAAAGCGCGATCCCAACTTAGACATCGTGGCCCAATCCTCTGAATTTTTCGGAGTTCTGTCAGTACTGATGCACGAAGCTTGCCAGCCCAGCCCCTAATTGAGAGGAAGCAGCCAACTTCGCGATAGTACGGTAGTTATGGTTGACAAGCAATAACAAAGTTCTTTTCCCGACAAGCACGAGTTCAGTCATAACCTAATGAAAAATAAGACCTTAGGTCTAGATTGTTCCGGTGTTACGACCTAGGTAACCTTCCGCCGATTACTGAAAAGATTCGGTACGGTGGCGCAAGAGTTTTCTCTCAGCAAGCGGCGTCACATTACCTCGTTTCTTTTCCGCAGAAAAGCTGGAACATCGAGATCTTCCTGCTCGAAGTTCGCGACCATTGCGCTGCGCATGGAGTCCAATGAAATCACCTCGGCGCGCGGGCTGGATGCCGGCGAAGTTTCGGCGCACGGCTCTTCGATCATCACTTCCGGCACGATTTCTTCAGCTGCGGCTTCGGAGAACGCTGCCGAAGACGTGGAGGGAAAATCCATGGCCTCATCGTGCGTGGATGCGAACGAGGAATAGGCATCGAGTTTTCGAGACTGGCTTCGCGGGACTTCGCGGAAGCCCGTGGCGATGACGGTTATTTTCACCGCGTCCTTCATTTTTTCATCCATCACGGCTCCGAAGATGATGTTTGCGTCTTCGTGCGCGGCACTTTGAATGATCGAGCACGCTTGCTGAACTTCGGCAAGCTTCAAAGATGTCGATCCGGTGATGTTAATCAGAATGCCGCGAGCCCCGTCGATCGCGCCGGCCTCGAGCAAAGGCGATGCAATCGCCCGCTGTGCGGCTTCATTCGTACGTTTCGGGCCCGTGGCTGTAGCTGTGCCCATTACGGCGTAGCCCATGCGGGCCATGATTGTCTTCACGTCGGCGAAGTCCCGGTTGATGATGCCGGGAATCGTGATGATGTCGGAGATCCCCTGTACACCTTGGCGAAGGATGTCGTCGGCGACGCGAAAAGACTCGAAGAAGCCCGCATCTTCGGCGACGGCCAGAAGTTTTTCGTTGGGGATCACGATGGTCGTGTCGACCGATTCCATCAACTCTGCAATTCCCTTCTCCGCTTGATTCATTCGCCGCTTGCCTTCGAACGAAAACGGTTTTGTAACGACGGCTACCGTAAGCGCGCCCATCTCACTGGCGAGCGATGCGATGATCGGTGCGGCGCCGGTGCCCGTCCCACCGCCGAGCCCTGTGGTTACGAAAACCATGTCCGCTCCCTCGAGCGCTTCGATGATTTTGTCGGAATCTTCGAGCGCAGCTTTGCGCCCGACTTCCGGATTCGCCCCCGCCCCCAGGCCGTTGGTCAGCTTCACGCCAAGCTGCAACTTCACCGGTGCGCGCGACATTCGCAGCGCCTGCAAGTCGGTGTTGGCAGTGATGAACTCGATGCCTTCGACCCCGGCGTCGATCATGCGATTAACCGCGTTCCCGCCTCCACCGCCTACGCCGATTACTTTAATCTTTGCGTCGTTGATTGGTTCTTCATTGAAGCTGATGCGAATGCTCGGATCTTTTGTCATGTTGCCTCCACTAATTACGGTTTGTCTCGTTCGGTTTTAGTACTGCCTAACCCACCAACATTGCTTTCAATCTCGATCCCCATCGATCTGCCTGAAAGCCACGTGCTATGCGCGCGCGCTGGCCGTAGTTCACCATGCCCAGAACTGTGGCATATTCCGGTTCGGCCAACGTGTCGGGCATTTTCGCCAACGGCGTGGGCCAGGACAGGCGCACCGGCCGGCGCAATACGGATTCCGCCAGGTCGAAGATTCCCGGCAAGCGCGAACCACCGCCGCAGAGGACGATACCAGCCAAACAGGCTTCAAACATTCCTGCCTGACGAAGCGCGTCGCGCATCATCTCGAACAGTTCCCGGGCGCGCGGCTCAAGAATTTCGGCCACCAGACGTTGCGGGAGCAGTCGTGACGGCCGATCTCCGACCGAGGGAACTTCCACTTCATTGCCTTCAGGAATCAGGGTGACAATCGCGTTCCCGTAAATTTTCTTGATCTTTTCGGCGTCGGCGAGCGGGGTGCACATGCCCATCGAGAGGTCGCTGGTAAAGTGGTCGCCCCCGACCGGAATGACTCCGGTATAAGCAACCGCTCCTTGCAGAAAAACAATAATCTCTGTCGACCCCGCTCCGATATCGGCCAGGCAAACGCCAAGCTCACGCTCGTCGGCGCGCAGCACCGAGTCGGCGGCAGCGAGCGGTTCGAATACCGTGTCATCCACGTGCACGCCTGCGCGATTTACCGCCGTGATTACATTCTGTGCGGCGCTCGCGGCAGCGGTGACAAGATGGACGCGAACTTCCAACCGCGCGGCCATCATGCCCAGTGGGTCGTGTACGCCCGGTTGATCGTCGAGAATGAACTCCTGCGGCAGCAGATGCAAAACTTCGCGGTCGGTGGGAAGAGGAATGGCACGTGCCCGCTCGACCGCCTGTTTGATTTCATCGCGTCCAATCTCGCGGGGCCGAGTTCCCAGGCTGATGCCACCGTGGGTGTTCACGCCGCGAACGTGGGATCCGCCAATTCCGATAATCGCGTGCTCCACCGGAGCTCCGGCAATATTCTCTGCACTTTCGACTGCCTTCTGAATGGCCGCTACGGCCTTATCCAAATCCACGATCACGCCCTTGCGCGAACCGCGCGACTCAGCCTCGCCGTGACCGCGATAACGCAAACCCGTGTCGGTGACTTCCGCCATCAGCGCACAAGTCTTGGCGCTACCGACGTCAATCGCTGTTAAGACGTTTCCCTGCTGCTTAGCCATGCGCTCCGTGTTCCCGAATAGATTTTCCGTAACGATACTTCTTAATCGCTTGGCTCCTGGCTGGCTTGAGTCTTGGCGATTCCTGGACTTGGTTTTTGTTTTCCGGAAGAAACCAATGCTCTGGCGCCAGCCGAGCTTGCCTGCTGCTTCTTCACAGTCCGATGTCGTGCTGCAACCTGCCTTCTCGCCTTCTTTGGCCTGGCCGCCGCAGGCCTTTTTGCGGTTGCAACGGTAGTTTTCGGCAGAACAACCGTTCTTTTCGCAATTTTTGCTTTCGCGGGCGGATTCTTCTTCACGGTGTTTGCATCCGCGGTCGAGTCCAGCGTTTTCTTCGTCAACTCGAAGGCCGGTTTCGGAATGGCGCGTTCGCCCGGAGTGATTCGCGTGAGCAATGCCGCCGGCTTGACTCCCGCCGAAGCTGCGGCCTTCAATGCAGCGGGAGTGAGTGGCGACTGCTTCGCTACGCGCTCCATATCGGGATTCACGATGATCTGGTTGTCATAGCGGAGATCGACCGACTCCAGCTTCTGGAACTGTTGCCGCCATCCCTGCGCGTGGCTGACGTAAATCTTGTAGCGCGGCAAGTAATCGGACGAGCCCAGATGCACCAGCACGTCACCTTGCGGATCGTTCACCCGAACCTTCAAGTCCTCGAGATCGGAAAGGTCGACTTCGCTCAGGTCCTGGGAATAATGCGCTCCGCCGGCGTCCAGTTGACTTGTCAGTTCTGCATACGCCCTCATTCTGGGGGCCCGCGTCGAGATCGGCTCTCCCGGATTCATTCCAAGAATTACGGGAAAGGAATATTTGTGCCGCGGCGAAAGCTCCATCAACGTGCCCCCGGCGTCGATGAGAAACATTCGCGGACCGACTCGCGCAAATGCCACCGGCGTGCGCTCGTGAATCTGAACCGCGAGCCGGTTCGGAACGAATCGCATTACGCTCGCCGATTCCACCCAGGGAATTTGCTCGAGCTGCGTTTTCTGTTGTGCGAGCGGGATAAAGAAAATATTGCGGCCGATGTCCGCGCCCATCACTTCCATGATTTGCGCCTTGGTCACATTCTGCATTCCCGTGACTTCGATGTTGTCGCTCGATTCGACGCGGAATCGCCAGGAACGCTCGCCGTAGTGGTAGAGACTTGCTGAGGCAATCACCAGAACGCAGAAAACAAAAACCGCTACCGTGGCCCATAACAGGCGATTCGCAGTTTTTTTTGGGAGCGAACTGCGCCGGGCAGAAACGCGCTTTTGCGCGCGGAGGAAAGGAGATTCCTCGTCCACGTCCAGGTCAACGAGACGCGCGTCGTCGATCTCACCCCGCATCTCATCGCGCGACGCACGTTCGCGCGCATGCGGAGCGCTGGGTGGGTACAACTCTTCCTGCAAGATGGTCGGTGCCGACTTCCGCGCCATCAGTTCAGGTCAGTTGTCGTGAGGAATCGCTGAGCCTTCAAACTATAACTTTATTTTTTGGGGAGCGATAGACAAAGATTGGAACTTTTGCACAGGAGGGAACCGGATTGGGCACGATGTGAACCGAACTCGTCGAAGCAGCAGTAAAAACTAAGGCGGACGCGGTCACCTCTCCGCGTCCGCCCCATGGAGGAATAATTCTCTTTCTGTTGCACTCAATAAGAATCAACGTGAATTGTCGGCAAGTCGACTCGGACGCGTGGAATATCTACCCGGACGCGCGGACAAACCACAGTATTGAAGCTGGCCGGCTCAACCTGCATTCGCACAAATCCGGCTTCCATGCGTGCGCGACTGGCTTCGAGCCGGGCAAGACCAGCTTCTTCACGGGCTGACATCGCCTCAAAGCGCGCCATTCCACCCTGCGCTCGAGCAACTTTGTTTTGGATTCGCGCCACCGCAGTTGCCAGCCGGCAGGACCCAACTTCGTTCTTTGCCGCCAATTGTTCGCTCTTCGCCGCGAACCAATCGGCATGATCGGTCGCCAGCGCCATCACAGCCTCAGACCGTGCGCTGATTTCTCCGATTACCCGGTTCTCCGCCCGATGCGCCCATTGCGCGCCGCCATCCTGATAAAAACCATTCAGCCCCAGCGCCAGGACTCCAGCCGTCAGCCATCCCCATGCTTGTTGCGATTTCATCACTTAACCCCTTATGCCTCAATAGACGAGCGGCGGCAGAATCAGTTAGCAAAGAAAGATACGAATCGGTGGCTGACAAAGTTCCCTGACAAAATGTGAGGCTGATGGTGGTTAGAATTGAGCGCCTTACCGGCCAGCTTACAGAGTTCCGGGCGGCTTTCTAAGCACCTCTCTGATGTATCGGCCGAGAACCTACTTTGCAGCAGCAACGGTCCGTTCCTTTAGCTTTTCCAGAATTGCCGGCCCCAGTTGCGAAATGCTGCCCGCGCCCAGCGTCAGGATCATGTCGCCTTCTTGAGAGGAAGCGGCGACCGCACTCGCGGCATCGGCAAATGAAGTAACGTACCGCGCCTTTCTGCCACCTTTTTCCCGAATCGCCTGCGCTAAAGCATTCCCGGTGATTCCCTCAATCGGCGTTTCGCTCGCCGCGTAAATATCCAGCACAAGCAGCGAATCCGCGTCAGCGAATGCTCGGGTAAACTCGTCCATCAGATCGCGGGTTCGGGTGTAACGATGCGGCTGGAACACAACATGAATTTCGCGAAAGTTGCATTGCCTCGCCGCAGCGAGGGTAGCTTTGATTTCGGTTGGATGATGGCCGTAGTCGTCGATGACGCTCACCCCTCCTGCCCTGCCACGTAACTGGAAGCGGCGATCCACTCCCCGGAATTGGTCTAGCGCTGCGCGGATTGAATCGGCTGCAACATCGAGGCCAACCCCGACGGCAATCGCCGCCGTTGCGTTCAGAATATTGTGCACTCCGGGAACATGGAGGGTGAACTCCCCCAGATCCTTCTTCCGGTAGCTCACGCGAAAGCGGCTGTAAGCCTGGCCTTCGACGCGAGCGATGGCCGACTCGGTCTCAGGTTTGATCAGGAAATCGGAGCCGCGCCTTGTTCCGTAGGTCACCGTGCGGCGCTGAACTTCGGGCAACAATCGCCTGAGCAGCGGATCGTCGTTGCACGCCACGACCATTCCATAAAACGGCACGCGATCCATGAATTCCAGAAACGTTTTCTTCACGTCGCGCATGTTGCGGTAGCAATCCATGTGCTCGCGGTCGATGTTCGTCACCACGGAGAGTATCGGCGTTAGTTTAAGAAAACTGCGGTCGCTTTCGTCAGCCTCGGCGACAAGGTAGTGTGATTTCCCGAGCCGTGCATTCGACCCCATAGCGTCGACACGGCCTCCGACTACCACCGTGGGATCGAGGCCGCCAGCAGCCAGCACCGCAGCCACCATCGAGGTGGTTGTCGTTTTGCCATGCATTCCTGCGATTGCGATGCCGTATTTCAAACGCATCAACTCAGCCAGCATCTCGGCTCGCTGGATGACCGGAATGTGAAGATTGTGCGCTTCGAGAACTTCGGGATTTTCCTTCGCGATGGCGGAACTCGTCACAACCACTTCCGCGCCGGAAATATTTTCGGCGCGATGTCCTTCAAACGTGATCGCTCCCAGGCTGGCGAGTCTTTGCGTTACGGCGGAACTTTTCAGATCGGATCCGGAAACCTTATAGCCGAGATTCAGCAGCACCTCGGCGATGCCGCTCATGCCGATGCCGCCGATGCCCACGAAATGGACCTGTTGAATCTTGGCGAACATAAGAGATTATTCGGCGCGGATCCGTACGAATTCACACAGATCGATTAAACAATCGTCACCAGAATCCGCGTCAATCTGCGACAACTTCTTCCACTCCCGCAATGCGCGCCGCCATCTCGGCAATATCGCGAGCGGCATTCGGATGCGCTAAACTCCGCGCGGCCGCGCTCATGCGTTGCAACCCGCGTTCATCCTGGAGCAAGGTGGAAATAGTTTCGGCGAGCCAGACTCCTTCGAGCTTTAACTCTTCCACCACAACCGCCGCTCCGTGGTTCGCCAGCGCTTCCGCGTTCACTCGCTGATGATCATCCGCTGCGCGCGGGAACGGGACGAAAATTGAAGGCTTGCCCGCGGCAGCAATTTCGGCGACCGTGCTGGCTCCTGACCGGCAAACGACCACATCGGCCCGGGCGAAAGCAGCCGGCATATCTTCGATGAACTTGAAGACCTCGGCCGAGTTCTGCGCTGCACGGTAGCTTGCAAGCGCGTCATTATAATCTCTCTCGCCGGTCTGATGAATGATGTGAATTCCCGGCGCTTGCCGCTGCAATTCCGGCAGGCAGCGGATCATCGCCTGATTAATGGCGTGCGCTCCCTGGCTGCCACCGAACACGAGAAGAGTGGGCACGCCTCCTCGCTTTGCAGGAATTTCGAAGAACGCCTCGCGGACCGGAACGCCGGTCACTTCCGCATGGCGAAAA
>DASXEG010000027.1:0-34829 GCA_036490235.1 Candidatus Sulfotelmatobacter sp.
GTTCGACGCTGAATATGGCGCTCGGTAAAATCCTTGCGAGCGCGGATTCGCCGAGGCGCCTCCCCATCGGCCATAAGTGCCCGTTTCGCGACGCTTTTCTAGATAAGACCTGCCCGCAAATGTACCGCTCCCGCCGAACGCCCGAGGTCCGCCGTGCGCCAGTCCCCAATCTCTCACCGTCATCGAATGCGAGGAATAGCTCGAGCCATGAAACAGCACCGCTTGCGTGAGCCAGTTCAAACCCCACGCCAGCAATCCAAAGGGACTATGTGCAAATGCGGCCGTCGCGATTCCCCAGCCGAAACGCACACCGGTTGAACCAACAAAGGATGCAATGGCGCCAAGCAGAGTGAACCCGGGATAGGGAGCAACGGAAGCCCCATAAACACTCCACGGATTGTATTCAGGGACATAGACGAATTGCGGATTCGCCGGGGCGACCACAATATTGCCCTGCTCGTAAGTCACAGACTCCTGCGGAGTGCTGCGAAGGTTGCCCGCCGCCTGTGCCCGCCACCGCATGACCTGCACGGCATGGAGCACATCCTGCGGCTGATTGTAGTAAGCGTTGCCCAGGTCGCTGACCCACTGGAGGTTGTGATTCATTTCCGACAGCACCTGCGGGAATGCGGTCAGCGCTTTCACGCTCGGGTCCCACGCTTGCGCATCGGCTTCAGCCACGATCTGCTCGGGCGGCACGTTGCCTTGCGACCAACGCCAGCGGTCAGCCTCCGCCACCTGCTGCGGATACGTGGACGCGGCCAGAATTTGTGCGACCAGGTTGTCCGGATACAGCGCAATGGGAGCCACTAGCGACTCCAACTGCTTTTCGGAGAGCGGCTGCGCATTGCCGTAACCCTGCTGAGGCGCGTTCTCGTCAGTATAGGGAGTCGCTGAGTATGGCTGTTGCGGCGGAGCGTTGTCTCCGTAAGGGACTGATTGCCCGTACTCCGGCTGTCCAGAGCCGTACTGGGGACCGTTCGGCTGGTCTAGCGGGTATTGCCCATATTGTTGGCCCCGTACCAACGGAACCACAAACAATGACAATGCAACCGGGACGCTCCACAGCGACTTGCGCGCTCGCAATGACGATCGCCATAAAAAGAACAGCGCGGGGAAAACCTTGGTTTTGCTGCATGCCTGGGTAGTCATAGGGTGTGATCAACTCCTCACTTTGCTACGCAGGCAATTTCAGGCGTGCGGCCCACGCTTCGACTCGGCGTCAGCGGTTACGCCAATGGATGGTAACTCTTCCTCCTTATTTTAACCCCCAGTCAGTCCGATAGTTTTGAGAACGCCTGCTTAAGACGAGGTTTATCGTTGCCCAGAACCGTAGCTCCCGAGTATAAAACTCATAATTCCTAGACTTTCCCTCGTCCGCAACTCCAGCAGCTGCTTAAATTTCAAGTCGACTGCGCCTCTCGTGGCCTTTACCGGAAATTGGACACATCGATGCGCAGGCGACTTGCGACCGGACGACCACCCGTAAATGCAGGAATGAACTTCCATCCTCTGGCCGCGTAAACGAGTTCTTTATCGGTGTCCCCTACGGGTTCAGCCGACCAAACCTTTCCCGCCGCGTCAATCACCAACTCGACCATCTGCTCCGAGTGCGTCAGAGGCTCTTGAATTCCAGAGGGAGGCGGGCGCCTAAGCAGAATCGGCTCGGGGCGTGTGTCCACGAAAGGGAAGCGTCCCGCGTTCTTTTCGGGCGGCTCCGTCACCGCGTCGAAGACATAGGCGTGCTTCTTGAAATGGAAACGGGGCATTCTGGTGGAAACGCCGTCGATTTGGGAACGAATGCCACGGGCCCGCGAATTCAAGATCGCCGTGCGAATTCGGTCAAAATCCCCTGGAGGCCACATGTCGGCAAGGGCACGCCACGCCTCCGGGTCGCGACCGCTGTACAGGTAAGACCATACAATTTCCAGCACTCTAATCTTTGTAATCCGCAGGCGGTGTATCTGATCCAGGGTCAAGGAGGAAGTCCCTACCAGCTTGCCGTCGCTGGCTCGAAATTCGCTTATGTCTTGCGCACTAAGCTCAGCTCGCACTTTGGCGATTTGCTCATCGAAGTGAGATTGGAACTCAGCGCCCACATCCATAAGCTTGTTGCGTTCGAATCGGAGCACCATGGTTGGCGCAAACTCAAGTTCGCCGGGAACGAGACCCTCGAAACCATTTACCGCCCCGACGTCGCCCGTCCATATTTCAATTGTTTTGCCATTCAAATCTCTGTCAGCAGCACTAAAAAAATCGCCTCCGGTAATCGTGCGCAGCAATTTGGGAGGCTTTCGCAGGGAGTAAATCTGGTACGTCATATCCCAGTCAGCAGCAGACTTCTTTACCTGGAACGCAACCACGGGCATGCCCAGGCCCAAATCCACTCCCAGCACATCGATGTCAACTTGTGAGGCTTCCGCTGCCACGGACAACTCTCGCCCGTTCCAAGCAAGTAACCCACCGCAAGATCGCTTCGCCAATCTCCCGCTCCTTTCGGCACCCACACTTACGCTCACCCCACTGAACGTAGTCTCGAACGCGCCGTATCCATCGTGGCAAACAACGTCCCGTGTTTGTCCTAGACAGATATTGAAGGCTATGCAGAAGAACCCCAACAAAAGAAGGATGAGGAAGAAGATTGGTGATTTTGTTCGCAGAAACTATTCCTTCTCACGCATAATCGACAATAACCTCGGGAGGCGAACGATTGAAATCTAACAGATTTTTTATCCTCATCTCATCTCTCATCATCCTCGTATTATGCATACCTTCGAACGGGCAGATCGATGACGCAACCAAACAGCTCGCTCACGATATCTTCAAGCAACTGATTGAAATCAACACTACGGACTCCGTGGGCAACGTGACCACAGCATCCGAGGCGATGGCGCAACGATTTCGCGACGCCGGCTTTGCCGATTCGGACATGGAAATCCTCGGCCCAAACGACCGCAAGAAAAATCTCGTTGTTCGACTCCACGGATCAGGCAAACACAAGCCGCTGCTTCTTATCGGCCATCTCGATGTAGTGGAAGCTCACCGCGAGGACTGGACATTAGACCCCTTCACCTTTACCGAGAAAGACGGCTACTACTACGGCCGCGGCACGCAAGATATGAAAAGCGGCGATGCCATTATGGCGACGACGCTGATCCGTTTTAAGAAAGAAGGGTTCAAACCAGACCGCGACATCATTCTCGCTCTTACCGCCGACGAGGAGGGCGGCAAATCGAATGGCGTCAACTGGCTGCTAAAGAACCATCGCGAGTTAATCGACGCCGAAATTGTTTTCAATCACGACGGCGGCGGAATTCTAAGCGAACACGGCAAACCCCAGATGATGACGGTGGACGCCACCGAAAAGCTCTATGCAGATTTTCAGGTGTCCACAACCAATCCCGGAGGGCACAGCTCACTCCCCAGGCCGGACAATGCGATCTATTCGCTAACAGACGATTTATCGCGCCTGGAGCACTATCAGTTTCCATTCGAACTCAACGAAATCACGCGTGTGTATTACGAACGAATGGCCAAGATCGAAACTGCGGAACGAGCCGCAGATATGAGGGGCATCCTGAAGAACCCGCCGGACGTGGGCGCAGTAGCGCGGCTCTCCCGCGACCCGATCGATAACTCGACGATTCATACAACCTGCGTTGCAACCCGTCTCAATGCCGGGCACGCCAACAATGCTTTGCCGCAGCGCGCCGAAGCGAACGTGAACTGCCGCATCCTGCCCGGACATTCTGCCGAAGAAGTGAGGCAGAAATTGATTGAAATATTCGCTGATCCCAAAATTGCAGTCCGGTACGTCGACAACATGGGTAATGTTTTTGACCGCGCTTCCGATCGCAAGAGCTTCGCCCCTCCACCATTGCGCCGCGATGTGTTTGATCCGTTAGAGAAGGTCACGGCCGAAATGTGGCCGGGCATTCCCGTAATTCCAGATATGGCCACCGGCGCCTCCGACGGCGTTTACACCATGGCGGCCGGAATTCCAACCTACGAAATTGCGGGAATTGCCATTGACCGCGATGATATTCGCGCCCACGGCCGCGATGAGAGGCTGGGAGTCGACTCGTACTATAAAGGCGTGGATTTCTACTATCGATTTCTGAAAGCAGTAACGTCGGAGTAGCCGTGTGATCTAAGGGTTTCCCTGCCTTTTCAATTCGCTCGGAAAGTTCGTCACCACGGTCACCGATTCGGCCACCTGCTGCGTGATCCGGTTGAGAAGGAATTTCTTTCCGTCAGGATAAACGTCGAAGAAAGCCTCGGGAGCCGACCAGTTCGTCGTCCCGATTAACTGCTGTGCCGCGCCAAATTGCAGCGCGCCATTAACTTCCCTCACGGGCACAGAGAGAACGTCGAAAGTCAGGTCCATGTAGTAGAGTTGCTTGCCGTCGCGGCTCCATTGAGGTTGCTGCCCTCCATTCGACACCTGCCACTTTCCCTGACCGCCTCCGTAAGCCTCAACGTAAACCTCGGGAGTGCCGGATTCGATGGAAGCATACGCCAACCAATGCCCGTCCGGAGAAATCTGTGCAGTCGCACCACGCGCCAGCACGAGCCGTGGTTTGCGCGCCCCATCGATTGGTAAGACCCAGACTTCGGCCTTCGGCGCATCCACTACCTTGGTGTAAAACAGATCCTTGCCGTCGCGGGACCAACTGCTCGGTCTCAAAGCATCGAGCGCTCCGCCCGGAGATCCCGCCAGTAGTAGTTCTTCAGCGCCGCTTCCGTCGGAGCGTTTCCGGAAAATATTGGGTAGGCCGTTTCTTACCGATGAATACGCGATCCATTGGCCATCGGGCGACCATACCGGATAGGCGTTGGCGATCGGGCCGAAGGTGAGGCGAGTCCGCACGCCGCGCGCCAGATCAAGCACCCAGATGTCGTTCTCGCCTATGTCGACACCCATCGCGATGCGGTCTCCCTGCGGAGAAATTACCGCGGACTGCAGGTTCGCGAGCTTGTCGGCGACAATACCGGTCTGTTTCCCCCCTCGGTCCATCCAGATCAGTTGCCAATCGCTGGCGCCGCCGCTGCCATAAATCAGCAGGCCGTTATCTGCAGCCGAGGCATCCATGTGCCAGGTGCTTGAGTCGTTCATCACCTTTCTCGTCAACGTGCGCGCCTCCCCGCTCAACACCCCTTTTGCCGGATCAAAGGGCTGCGCCATTAACTGATCCGCGCGCGCGAACAACAGAAACCCGTCAGCGTACACCGCGTTCGATTGCGAACGGAACAGTTCCCGATTTTCTTTCCCGTCAAGCGATGCGTAGTAGAGAGTATTGTTCGCCGCTTTGGCCGGCTCATGGTGAATCGCCGCGTAAACAAAGTGCCTGCCGTCGGGTAGGAAGAACGGCCAGCGATGCGAGGTGTGCAGTGCAGAATCGATGGTCGTGATTGCCACCGGGCTCCCCCCAGTTGCGCTGACCCGCATTAGAGGCGCCGCCGGCGTCGGAGAAAATACAATCACGCCGCCTGCGCCCCACGTCCCGCCCCGCCCGTAGGGTGCATCGCAGATGTCCTGGGGAGTGCCGCCGCTCACATCGATCGTTTTCAGTTTGCCCGAGGAAAAAAATCCTACGGACCGGCTATCGGGCGACCAGAAAGGAAAGTAGGCTCCTGCCGTATCGGCGAGCGGCCGTGCTTCGAGCGAGTCCATTGCCCTCACCCACAACGACGACTGGCCATCGGCGCCGGTAGTCGAAAACACGATGGAGGTTCCATCGGGCGAGAGAACCGGTGGCCCTGCGAAATCTCCCGCGAGATTGAAGGTGGTTTTTTCCGGCGAATTAATTACTGTGCGAACTGCCGGTGATGGCGAAGAGGCATGATGGAAGAAAATTCCGCCGAGTACTCCCAACGCCAGCATGGTGAGTGCAACTAACGCCCACGCCCCCCGCTCGCGCCAATTCGAGGCTGCTGGTGCCCCGGCCTCGGTCGCGCTCGCGGCGCCGGCAGGTTTTTCCTTCGTGATCCATTGCAGCTGCAGCTTCAAATCTTGCGCACTCTGAAAACGTTCTTCCGGATTTTTCTGCAGGCAAGTCGTCACCACATGTTCAAATGTCGGCGGAGTCTGCGGTTTGGTCGTGCTGATCGGCTCCGGATCATTTTCCAGAATCGCCGACGCCAGCGAGATCTGACTCTTGCCCGAGAACGGCCGCTTTCCCGCCGCCATCTCATACAACACCGCTCCGAGAGCAAAAATATCGGAACGCGCATCCGCTTCTCTACCTTCGATCTGCTCCGGAGACATGTACTGGATGGTTCCAACAATGCTTCCCGCCGTAGTCAACGGGCTCAGCGGAGTCGGCCCACTCATCGTAGGCGCCGCCGTAAATGAAGGAGCCGAAGCCGAGGATAGTCCCGAAGTCTGCGTGCTCAGTGGCTTCGCCAGCCCGAAATCCATCAGCTTCGCCCCGCCCGGCGTCAGCATGATGTTTCCCGGCTTCAGATCGCGATGCACAATCCCATGCCGGTGAGCAAAGGCCAGCGCCTCAGCTACGGCAGTTCCAATTTTCAGAATCTCTCCGAAAGGCAGCGCACCCTTGCGCAGCCGCTCAGCCAGAGTTTCGCCCTCCAGAAATTCCATCACCAGAAAATCGGTTCCATCCTGCGAACCGATGTCATACAAATGGCAAATGTTCGGGTGGTTGAGCGCAGAAATGGATCTGGCCTCGCGCTCAAAACGCTGTTTGATCTCAGGATGGTCGCTTAGACGCGCAGAGAGAATTTTGACGGCAACGATGCGATCTAGCCGCGTATCGTTCGCGCGATACACCTCACCCATGCCACCAGCGCCCAGCGGCGATTGAATTTCGTATGGTCCAAGCTTTGTACCGGAGTTCAAAGGCATGTGTGGGCCTCATTATAAGCGAACACATCGCGAGAGATTCATCGCAACTCTCCCTCGGAAATGGTTACTCCTCCATTTTGTTGGCGTGTATTTTCCTGCTGCCGCGGTATGGCAACTTAATCGACAGCATTTCGTGCGGTCAGTTTTGCGACAACCCTCCGATCTGAATTGCCTCTCTAACCTGGAGGAGGAAACGACATGGCAGGAAAGAAGAAATCCGGCGGACGAAAATACGGCAAGGCTGCGGGAAAGAGTGTGGAAAGCGCGATGCGCCGCGAGAAGCGTGGCACCCTCAAATCAGGTAAGGGCGGCAAAGGCGGGACCGTTAAAAGTCGCAAACAAGCGATTGCCATCGGATTATCCGAAGCCCGAAAGAAAGGCGCGAAGGTTCCGAAAAAGAAAGCTGCATAGAAAAAGAGCTGCCCAAGGGCCTGACGCCAGCGCCGCGACGAATCCTCAAAGCCTGGCGTTTTTTTGTGCGCGTTTTAATCCGGCGCGCAACCCGCGCTCTACCACCCTCTGATATCCAGATCGATTCATCGCTTCTATGACTGCAGCCGCGGTGCCTCCCGGCGTAGCTGCCTCTCGGAGAAGTTCATCCAGGCTAAGAGTGCTGCCGCGCCAAGCCAAAACACCATCGGCAAGTGCGTGCGCCGCAGCCAGTCGCGCCGTCTTCCTATCGAGGCCGAGTTCTTCCGCAGCAGCGCTGAGCGTAGCCAGCGCATGATAGCCGTGGCTGCTCGAGAACGTGACGGTAAATGCATCAAACTGTTTTTCAGGGATTTCGAGAACAGGGCCAACCAAAGAGAACAACCCTCGTACCTCGCTCTGCGCCGTCGCCGAAAACATTCGGGAGAACGCCAGCGCCGTCAGCCCATGCCCGACACGGCAAACCGGGCTAGGCATCGCGCGAGCCCACTGCACAGGTGGGCCTAATTCGCGCTTGAGCGCCGACAAAGGAATGCCCGCAACAAGGCTCACCGCCGCCACCGGCCGATCGATCTTTCCGATTTCCTTCAGCAGGCCGCTTACTGATACAGGCCGCACCGCAAGAATCAGAAGCCTCGCAGAGGAAACCGCTCGCCGCAGATCAGTTTCGGTTCGAACCCGGTATCGCCGCCGAAGTTCCTGCAGCTTGTCGGTATGACGGTCGTACACGATGATGGGATTGCGGTAGCGGGCCAACCGCAGCCCCGCGATGAGCGCAGATGTGATTCTGCCGCCCCCGAGAAAGACTGTGGTCATGACGCGACAGCCGCGCACGCCTGATCAGCGGCCGCCAGAAGCTTTTCCACATCCGCGTGTGTGTGAGCAGTCGAGATAATCCAGTGCAGTCCGTTCGATGGCGTCATATAGATCCCGCGCTCGAGCAGTTGATGAACAAATTCAGAATAACGTTTAGCGTCGACATACTGGCAGTAATCACGGTAATCGAAGATGCGATCGCGCTCAGTGAAGTAGATCTGGAACATCGGGCCGAAGCCTTGCACAACCGCCTTCACTCCCCGTTTCCGGAATATATTCCGAAGCCCGGCAATGGCCGCATCCCCAATCGCATGAAACTTCGCATACGTACCGTCTTGCGAAAGTAAAGCCAGATTCGCCGCAATCACTTTCATCGTCAGTCGATGACCGTTAAATGTGCCGTAGTGCAGCACCATATTCTCGCCCCACTTCATGCGGTCAAGAATCGCGCGCGGCCCCGCAACCGCTCCGACTGGAAATCCCGCACCCAGAGCTTTGCCGAATGTCGCGATATCCGCCTTAACTCCGTAATATTCCTGGCAGCCGCCGGGAGCATAGCGAAAGCCGGTCACCACTTCATCGAGAATCAGCAAAACCCCGTGCTCCTGCGTCAGTTCGCGCATTCGCGCCAGATATCCATCACGCGGAAGAATACAGCCCATGTTGGCCATGATCGGTTCGGTAATCACCGCGGCCAATTCATGCCCATGCGTTTTCAGGATGCGTTCGAGCGCAACCTCATCGTTCCACGGTGCCACCACGACATCATCGAACGTGGTAGCCGGAATTCCTGCAGAATCCGGAATGCGCGCCGGATTTTCCACCGGTCCCAACTGCTCTGGCGGATGGCTGTGAGCATTCAGAAGAAACGGGTCGTACCATCCGTGATAGTGTCCTTCGAACTTCAGAAACTTATTCCGGCCAGTGTGCGCGCGGGCCAGTCGCAGCGCGAGCATGGTCGCCTCGCTGCCGGTGTTCGTAAAGCGCGCTGTTTCGGCACAAGGCGCCATGCGGCAAAACCGCTCGGCCGCGTCAATCTCGGCCGAAGTTGCCGCCGCGAAGTGAGAACCCTCCGCCATCGCGTCGCATACCGTTTTCACCAGCGCAGGATGGGCGTGCCCCTGAATCAGTGCTCCGAACGACATCATGAAATCAACATACTCATTCCCGTCAGCATCCCAAACCCGCGAACCGTTCCCGCGTTCCAGGAAGATCGGACCTGGGGAATAAACAGTTGCGCCTCGCGAGGGCGAATTCACCCCTTCGACGAGCGAACGCTGGGCGCGTTCATACAACTCTCGTGAGCGCTTGCGATTGTTGGTCTGTGTGGAATCCAAAATATGAAAGCCTCAGCCCGCTCCTGCCAGCCCTCCGCCATCCACGACGAGAGTCGTCCCTGTTACAAACGACGACTCATCGCTAGCCAGGTACAACGCCGCCTGCGCGACCTCCTCCGGCCGGCCGAGCCGTCCCAATGGACGCTTTGCAGAGTCAGCGAGAAATCTATTCTCTTGTTCTCCCAACTGGGCCGCCTCGTTGCGCAACATTTGCGTATCCGTGTCTCCCGGACAGATCGCATTGACTCGAATATTCTGCGGTCCGTGATCAATCGCCATCGCTTTTGTCAGTAGAACCACCGCTCCTTTCGAAGCGCAATACGCAGCCGCTTTGGACCCCCCAGCGAGGCCCCAACCCGAAGCAGTATTGATAATCGATCCGCCGCCAGCCTTCGCCATAACCGGAATGACGAGCCGGGACAGAAGAAAGATGGATTTCACATTCACCGCCATCACGGCATCCCATTCCACTTCGCTGGTTTCAAGAATGGAAGCGCGGCGAATGATGCCCGCGTTGTTGAAAAGTATATGGATGGCGCCGAATTGTTCGACGGTGCACTCGACAACTCGCCGGCAATCAGTCTCACGAGTAACGTCACCGCGTTCAAATATTGCACGCCCGCCGCTCGCCGAAATTTGGCGAACTGATTCGCCGCCGGCACTCTCGTCCAGATCAACGATGGTTACTGCCGCACCTTCCCGCGCAAACAGCCGGGCGGCAGCGCTGCCGATTCCACCGGCTCCGCCGGTGATGATAGCCGTTTTACCTTCAAGTCTTTTGCCCGGCATTTTTGGAACCTTTTCAGTGCCGATCTAACTTCCCACAAAACGCGCATACAAACTGCGCGCAACCGCGCTATCGGTGGTGCCCTTGATAATCGCCCGCCCGTCCGGGAACAAGGTCATCTCATAAGGCGCTTGCCAGAATTTCAGCACGAACTCATTGTGCCGCACTGCGCCATGCGCCTCGAGCCGGCGCTGCATCTCTGCAAAGTCGATGGGACGCGAACGCTCGTGAATCTGCACAGAATTTCTGCCGCACATCGTAATATGCGGGCGGCCTTCACCAGCCAAATGCACAAAATTCCGCTCACCACAGGCCCGGCAACCAGCCCGAGACTTCCCGGCGGCAATCTCCGAATGATCATTCCTCCAAACGTCATGTGACCACAAAGTTCGGCGTAGCTTGCCCAGCGCCTCATCTCCCAACAGCATCTTCATGGCTTCCGTCGCCGCCACCGAGGCGACCAGATTCACGGCCGTGTTCAATATTCCGGACGTTTCACAGGTCTCGACCATTCCGCGTGGAGAGTCCGGAAAAATGCAGGCTAAACAAGCGGTCATTCCCGGAAGCACATTCAAGGTAACGGCATAGCTGCCCACAGCAGCCGCATAAATCCACGGACGCGAGTTCTTTACCGCGTAGTCATTCAGCAAGTATCGAGTCTCAAAATTGTCTGTGCCATCAAGGATTACATCCATTTCTTGAAGCGACGCTTCAATATTATGGGACACCAAATCTTCAACCTTTGCTTCAACCAAAATATCGGAATTGAAACTTGAAATCCTCCGCGCCGCAGCCACGGCCTTAGGCAGTGATTCAGCAGCATCGCTCTCATCAAACAACGTCTGCCGTTGCAAATTGCTCGGTTCCACGTAATCGCGGTCGATAATTCGCAGTGTGCCCACGCCCGCCCTTGCCAGTAGCGAAGCCAGCGCCGATCCGGTCGCTCCGCATCCCACAATCGCAATGCGTCCCGCCGCCAGCCGTTTTTGGCCCTCAGCGCCGATTCCATGGAATAAAATCTGTCGGGAATAGCGCTCCTCGAATTTATTCTTCGCTTGCTCCACGCCCCGCCTCAAAGAGATCACCCGTCGCCGATTCGAAACCTTTTATTATAAAGGTGGTTGTTAAATGGGTAGAGAAGTAGCGGAATGCAATTGCGCGCTTGACTGAAACGATAGCGGGCCCAGGGAAAAATATTTGCTGAGAAGGTACGCGGCGTTTCTCGTCTTCATCGTCGGCTGTTCCGGCCCATACGGTTGGGCTCGCTCGAATTCCCAATCGGGATCACTATCGCAGCCCGCACAAGCACCTTTGTCATCCATGTCGATGTACGCGGGCCGCACTGTGAAGGCGGTCGAACTTCCCAGCGTCCGTGACGCTACCCGCCTCCTCCAGTTGCTTCCACAAAAATCGGGTGAACCCCTGGACCGCGATCAGGTCCGGGAAAGCATCCGCATTCTTTTTGCCACCGGGCGTTTTGCAGATATCCAGGCCGAAGTTACTCCCAGCGGCGATGCCGTGCTTCTTACTTTCACCACTTCGCCCAATTTTTTCGTCGGTGCCGTAGAGGTCGAAGGCGCCCCCGCCCACCCCAGCGCAAACCAGATCGTCAACGCTTCCAAGTTCCAGCTCGGTGAAACCGACACTATCGACAAACTGGATAGCGCCCTGCAAAACATACGCCAGCTCATGCACGAAAATGGTTACTATCGCGCCCGCGTGACCGCCGAAAGTACGTCGAACCTCGATACACAGCAGGTGAACATTCTCTTTCACATCTCGGCGGGTGAGCCTGCGCATGTGGGCCAGGTGAACCTCACCGGGCACAGCAATTTTTCTGTCGCTCAACTTCAGGACATCGCCAAAATGCATCCCGGCGATCGCGTCACCGCGTCACGCGTTACGAATTCGCTCCAGCACCTGCGCAAGAAGTTGCAAAAACAACAGCGCATTCTCGCCCAGGTCTCCATTGCCCAGCAGAAGTATCAATCCGAGTCGAACTCCGTCGATTACACCTACCTGATCGATCCCGGCCCTGCGGTCGTCATATACGCGCAGGGCTTTCATATCAGCCATGGAGTGATGAAACGGGAGATTCCTGCCTATCAGGAAAACGCTGTCGACGACGATCTGCTCAGCGAAGGCAAACGAAATCTTCTCAATTATCTGCAGACGCGCGGCCGTTTCGATGCAACCGTGGAGATTCAAAAAGAGAATGGCGCCGACTTTCTTCGTATCGTCTATCAGATCAATCCTGGTCCTGTGCACAGACTCGATCTGATCGAGATTACCGGAAACAAATATTTCCCCCGGCAAATGCTGCGCCAGCGTCTTCAGATTCAACCCGCCACTAAGCTTCTCTCTCAGGGACGCTATAGTGAAGCCCTGCTGAAAAGCGATGTGGCGAACCTGAAGGCCCTCTACGCTTCCAATGGTTTTCGTGACGCAAAAATCGAAACCAGGGTCGACGACAACTACCACCATGCCGAGAACCATTTGGCCGTCCACATTCAAATCGTGGAAGGTCCCCAAACCTTGGTTGGCGCATTTCGAATTATCGGAAATCAGAACGTCGCAACGAAAACGTTTCCCGAACTCAACACAGCGCCGGGGCAGCCCTATTCTGAACAGAACCTGGCAACCGACCGCGAGGCAATTCTCAACTATTACTTCAACCACGGTTTTTCCCACGCCACTCTCGACATCACAACCAATTCCTCCCCAGGAGAGGCAAATCGCGAAGATGTCACTTTCAATATCGGCGAAGGCGAACAGTTCTTTGTCGATCAGGTGATGATTGCTGGACTCGACCGCACTCGCCCTTACGTAGTCAAACGCGAAGTTCAAGTCGCTGCCGGGCAGCCGCTCAGCCAGCAGGATCTGCTGGCTACTCAAAGCAAGCTCTACGATCTCGGCATCTTCAGTCAGGTGGACACGGCAGTGCAGAATCCCAACGGCTCCGATCCGCAGAAGAACGTTCTAGTCCAGGTGCAGGAAGCCCACCGTTACACATTCACCTACGGGGTGGGCCTGGAATTTGAAACAGGTTTGCCGTCGGGCACTAACAGTCCAACCGGTTCAACCGGCGTAAGTCCCCGTGTCGGCTTCGACGTTACCCGGCTAAACGTCGGCGGCCGCAATCAGTCGCTCATCTTTCAATCTCACGTCGGGCGTCTTCAGCAGCGAGGCCTGATCGGTTACGAAATCCCGAAGGTTCTAAACAACGACGCCTTGAAGCTCTTCTTCACCATCTTTTACGACAATAGTCTCGACGTCTCCACATTTACATCCCAGCGACTGGAAGGCAAGATCGACCTTCAGCAGCGGCTCGGCAGATTGCAGCCCAATCGTTCCACCTCCATCACCTACCGGTTTGAATATCGTCGCGTAAAAGCCAGCGACTTCGCATCAGATTTCTCGCCCGCCGAGTTCAGTTTGCTGTCCCTGCCAGCCCACGTCGGGGGTCCCGGTTTCACCTTCATCAGCGATAAACGCGACAATCCGCTGGAGAGCACCCGTGGTCAATACTTCACCTTCGACGCCTTTGCAGCATCCAGTTTGGTTGGCTCACAGGCAGACTACGGTCGCGCTCTCACGCAGGATTCCACTTATTACGCCTTCGGCCGCCCGAATCATAAATTCGTCTTCGCTCGCTCTACCACTCTTGGCCAGGAGCAGGTATTCGGCGGAACCCGCGTTCTTCCCCCCGGTGCGTGCCAACTCAGCGGCCTGGCGACCAGTTGCTCCTCAGGTACTTCCGTCATCCCACTGCCAGAAGTATTTTTCGCCGGTGGGGGCAACTCTCATCGCGGTTTTGCGTTAAATCAAGCAGGACCCCGCGATCCTGATTCCGGTTTTCCCGTGGGCGGTACTGCGCTTTTCGTGAACAGCGAAGAGCTACGCTTCCCCTCGACAAGCCTGCCTTTTCTCGGACAAGGCTTCGGTTTCGCGATCTTCCACGATATGGGCAATGTCTTCACCGCCGGCCACGACATGATCAAGGGCTTAGGCCGCTGGCATCAGCCTGATCCTGCTTCCTGCCTCGGCGCGAACGGCATCGCCAACTCAGGCTGCATGACGTACTTCGATAATGTCGGTTACGACTACACCTCCCACGCCGTTGGCGTGGGGTTGCGCTATAAGACACCCATCGGTCCCTTGCGCTTCGATTTCGGGTACAATCTGAATCCGACGTACTACTTCCAGGGAACTGCATTCTCACAGACCGGTCAGGCCACAAATTTCGAGACGCAGCGTCTGGCTCACTTCAACGTTTTTTTCAGCATAGGACAGCCATTTTGATGAGATGTTTTTTGCACAGGGTGATCTGGATTGCGCTTGCGCTCGCGCCGCTGTCCCTACCTGTGAATCGTGCGTTTGCAGTGCCAGGACCGGAAGTCGTCGATCGAATCGTCGCCATTGTGAATGGCCGCGTGATTCTGCAAAGCGATTGGGACGAAGCCCTCTGCTACGAAGCTCTCGTGAATAACCGCACTCTCGACCGGTTTTCCGATGAAGATCGCCGCGCCGTCCTGGACCGCCTCATCGATCAGGAACTGTTGCGTGAGCAGATGAAATCCGCCGACTTCCGCCATGCGACGGACGCAGAAGTCCAAGCCCGTATTGCGGAGGCCAGGAAGCAATACCCGAAAGC
The DNA here is from genome assembly GCA_036490235.1 of Candidatus Sulfotelmatobacter sp. Taxonomy (GTDB): domain Bacteria; phylum Acidobacteriota; class Terriglobia; order Terriglobales; family Acidobacteriaceae; genus Sulfotelmatobacter. Next base: position 14,892 of record DASXEG010000027.1, read on the forward strand.
ATCCACCGATGACCGTTGGCAAGGTATCCTCGCCAGCTACCACCTCAGCGAAAAGGATCTCTTCTCCCGTGTCCGCCAGCAAATTGATGTAATGCGGCTGGTCGATGCCAGACTTCGCCCCGCGGTCCAGATCGATTCGAAGTCCATTGAGGCCTATTACCGCGATCAATTCGCCCCGAAACTAAAACAGGCTGGAGCGCCCGAAGTTCCACTCGCAGAAGTCTCTCCCAAGATTCGCGAATTGCTCACCGAACAAAAAGTGAGCGAGATGCTGGTTTCCTGGCTGCAAACTTTACGCTCGGAAGGCGATGTGCATGTCCCTGCCACAAATCCCTCTGGCACTGATCCGGGAGTGCAGTCTCCGTGACCGAACCCGCCGCCAGGCCGGCGCGTCGTTGGTGGAAATATCTTCTGATCCTGGTCAGCGCAGGTGTCCTGGTTCTCGGTGCTTTGAGCGTATATGTCAACACCGAGTCTTTCCAGGCGCTCGTCCGCCGCCGTCTAATTTCTGAAATCGAGCGCGTAACCGGCGGCCGCGCGGAAGTCGGCAGTTTTCACACCGTTCCCTTTCGCATGCAGGTCGAAGTGCGCAACATCACCGTCCATGGAAGAGAGTCCGCGACCGATATTCCGCTGGCTCACGCCGATAGTGTCTTGGCGCGCGTGAAGGTCATTTCTCTTTTCGAATCTCAATTCGCCTTTCATGAGGTGGTACTCGATCAGCCGGTAATTCATGTTGCTTTCTATGCCGACGGCTCGACCAACGTTCCAAATCGCACCGGGCAGTTCTCAGCAAAAGCCACAATCGATCAACTCTTGTCGCTTTCGATCAGTCGCCTGGAGGTTCGTCAAGGGCGCGTCCTCTGGGATGACCAAACCATCCCACTCGACTTCGCCGCGCGCAACACCTCACTTCAAATGGATTACTCGTATCTCCATTCGCGCTACGACGGTCGCCTCTCGGTTGGAACGGTCGAAACCAAGCTGCTTGCCTGGCGTCCCTTTTCCTGGATGGGCTCGGCCGAATTTTCTCTGTCTCCCGATTCTGCGATTGTGACATCTCTGAAGTGGAATTCCGGCCATTCGAATCTCAGCGCGAATGGCCAGATCACAAGTTTCCGGCACCCACATCTTCACGCCTTGTATGATGCGCAACTTGACCTTGCAGAAGCCGCGTCCATTAGCCGCATTCCGCAGGTGCGAGCCGGCGTCCTCCAGCTGAAAGGAGATGGCAGTTGGTCGCTCGATCAGTTCGACTCCAGAGGTCTGCTGACAATCCGTGACCTCGCGTGGCAGGATGCTCAGCTCGCGCTCTCGAAAGCCGCGCTCAGCACTGGCTACGTCGTGAGCGATCAACAACTCACGCTATCGAAATTACAGGGGAGGATTCTCGGAGGAAGTTTCTTCGGCGACGCGGAATTGAACCAATGGTTGGCTTCCGATGAACATCTTTCACCCGCAGCAAGAAAATCACTTGAAACTCCCACAATTTCTGCCGCGCACCCGTTGAATAAGTCTTCTCAGGCCTCGTCCAGGGCAAAAGCGCGCTCCGTCCAAGATGCCCGAGTTTCTCTTCAGCTCCGTGACATTTCCGTAGAAACTCTCGCGGCCGCGCTACAGCCTCCCGATCATCCGGTGCAACGCCTCCATCCGGCGGGATTAGCCTCAGGCAGAATCGAGACTCGCTGGAAGGGAACTCGCCACGATGCAGAAACCCAATTCGTCCTCGACGTAAATCCGCCAGCGCAGTTGTCACCCCCGCAGTTGCCCATTACCGCTCACGCCAACGGAACGTATTACACTGCAACCGCGAACCTCGACCTTCCCCAGTTCAACTTGACGACACCCGCCAGCCACGTTCAGGCTTCTGGGACTCTTTCGTCTGCCTCGTCACTGCGACTGTCCGTTTCCACTTCCAGTCTGGCCGACTGGCTTCCGCTTCTCACTGCAGTGCGCGGACCAGCATTATTTCCCGTGACTCTGAATGGCCACGCTACTTTCAACGGCAACCTGACGGGGCCAGTTTCATCGCCGCAAATCGCAGGCAGCCTAGCCGTGAATGGTTTTGAGTTCGATCTGCCTGCCCGGGTGGGAAAACCCCCATTAAAGACGCAATGGGATTCTCTTTCCACATCGCTCCAGGTTTCCTTCAACGCAATCGCCCTGCGCGACTCCATTCTCCGCCGTGGCGAAACCTCCGCGGAATTTGAAGCTTCAGCAACGCTTGATCACGGTCATTTCGTGGGCGGAAGCATCCTCAATGTTCGGGCCAGCGTACAGAACGCCAACCTCACACTGCTTCAATCGCTGGCCGGGTATAACTATCCCGTCTTCGGCAACGCCGATCTTCAGATTGAAGCCGCCGGCACGCTATCGCAGCCACACGCTGAAGGCAAAATCCACCTCATCAACGCCATTGCCTATGGCGAGCCAATTCGCCAGTTCGATTCCGATTTCCGTCTCGGAGATGGCGAAATCGCATTCGATGATTTGCATCTCCTTTACGACGACGCGGTGCTCACAGGCAGGGCTTCCTACCTTCCCGCCACGCGCGCGTATCGCCTCGAGGTAGCGGGCAACAATCTCGATATCACCTCAATTCGCACGCTGCGTTACGATCGGCTTCCGCTCGAAGGCCGCGCCGATTTCGCGGTGAAAGCTTCCGGGACTCCGAATGCTCCAGTGATGAACGGTGATATCCACATCCGCAACCTCACCGTGAATCATGAACCCTTCGGCGATCTCGATCTTCACGGGTCCACTCAAGAGAACGAACTTCGCCTGACCGGCACTTCCAATCTGCCGCAAGGCTCGCTCGCAATAAGCGGCAATGTCGGATTGCAAACCGGCCATGCTGCCGATCTTTCCGTCCGCATGTATCAGGTCGATCTCGATGCCCTCTGGCACGCCTATTTCGGCAATCAACTCACCGGACACTCCGCCGTGGCCGGCATTCTCGATCTTCGCGGTCCGCTGTTCCAGCCGGCGCACTGGACAATCAATGGCGACCTCAGCGGCCTGGCCCTTGAAGTTGAACACGTCAAGCTGCACAACCAGGATCCGGTGCGCTTCGCCATTACCCGTGAAATGATCAACGTGCCTCAGCTGCACATGCAGGGGCAGGGAACCGATGTGCGCGCCCACGGCACTGTCCAGTTCTCGGCTCCGTACAAGCTCGATGTAACTGCCGATGGCCAGATCGATCTCAATCTCGTCTCGGTGTTCAATCCGGATTTGACCGCTTCCGGATTGGCCTTGGTCAATATGACATTGCAAGGCACCTACGATGATCCTTTGCCCCAGGGCAGCCTGCAACTTGCCAATGGCACAGTCAACTACGCAAACCTGCCTAGCGGTCTCAGCGATCTAAGCGGCTTACTTCGCTTCACGCGCGACCACGCACACCTCGAGGCGCTAGCCGCCCGCACCGGCGGCGGCACCGTCAATCTGCGGGGAGATATCTCCTATCCGGACAGGCAGCTCAATTTCAACCTTGATGCGTCGGGCAAAGACGTTCGCCTGCGCTACCCTCCCGGCGTCAGCTCGACGGCGGATGCGGAGGTACGCTGGTCCGGCTCCCGTTCCGCTTCCAGTGTGTCCGGCGAAATCACCATCACGAAGATGGCGGTTACACCCGGCTTCGATTTCAGCAGCTATCTCGAGCACAGTCGGCAAACCCCCACGCTCACCACGGCGAACTCGCCCCTCAACAACATCAAGCTTGATGTCCACGTGCAAACTTCTCCGGAACTCCAGATGCGCACCGCCATCGCACGCCTCTCCGGTGACGCCGATCTCCGCGTCCGAGGTTCCGTAGCCCGCCCCGCTCTGCTTGGCCGCGTCGACATTCTCGAAGGGCAGGCCACCTTCCATGGCACTCGCTTCACCCTGGAGCGCGGCGATATCACTTTTGCCAATCCAGTTTCTATCGAGCCCCAACTCAACCTACAGGCCGCAACTCACGTCCGCAATTACGATCTCAACATCACCATCACGGGAACGCCCGATCGCGGCCTCAATCTCAACTATCGTTCCGAGCCGCCGCTTCCCAAGTCGGACATCATCGCGCTCCTCGCACTCGGCCGTACAGGCGAAGAATCGCAGCAATTGCAGGAGCAATCGGGGCAAGCCGCATACAGTGATCAAGCGACCGCGCTGATCCTGAATCAGGCGCTAAACGAAACCGTGACCAGCCGTTTCCAGCGCCTCTTTGGAGCCAGTAACATCAAAATCGATCCCCAGGGCCTCACCACGGAAACCAACCCCACGGGGCGCGGTCCGCAAGTGACCATCGAGCAGGAATTCGCCAACAATTTGTCGCTCACGTACTCCACCAATGTCTCCCAAAGCTCGCAGCAGATCATTCAGGGCGAGTACTATTTCAATCGGAATCTTTCCGTCGTCGGAACTCGCGATCAGAACGGCGTCGTCAGTTTCGATGTGCAGGTCCGCCGCCGCAAGAAGTAATGATCGAACACCAGCCCGACTTCACATGACTGATTTTCAATCCGCCCGCGAATCGATGGTGAACTCCCAACTCCGCGCTCGCGGAATTATCGATTCGCGCGTGCTGGAGGCTATGCTTCGAGTTCCGCGTCACGAATTCGTGGCCGACGACCATCGCGATGCCGCCTACGAAGACCATCCTCTTCCAATCGGCGAAGGCCAGACAATCTCTCAGCCCTATGTTGTTGCCGTCATGCTGGAATTGCTTCAACTCATCGGCAACGAGAAAGCCCTCGAAGTCGGAACCGGCTCCGGATACGTAACGGCGTTACTCTCCCATCTCGCAGCGCAGGTGTTTTCCGTCGAACGTTATGCAGATCTCGCCGCAACCGCCGCAGGCACATTAACAAAGCTCGGTTACACGAACGTTCTAGTCTTGACCGGGGACGGCTCCTTGGGTTTTGCGGCCGAAGCTCCCTTCGACGCAATCCTTGTTTCCGCCGCCGCACAGACGATTCCCCCAGCGCTCGTGGAGCAGTTGAAAGATGGCGGGCGGATGGTTATCCCTGTAGGGCCATTTGAAGCGCAGCAACTGCAGTTCATTCGCAAGATCGGTGGCGAGCCGCGCATTACCCGGCTCGAACTCGTCCGCTTCGTGCCGTTAATCTCAAGCCCGGAACAAGGTTAGCGGTAAAAAAGAAAAATCGGCTAGGGGTTGACCTGAAGCTGATGAAAATCTGGGCCGGGAGAAACGTCGGAGTTTATTTTTACCCCGAGTCCGTTCTCGTAGTAATCGTGCTTGGGCCCGGTGAAAACTTTGAATTGCGTGCCGGTTTGCGGATCGGTTACGTTGGTCTCACCGTTGATTGTGTCGCACCAACTCGATACCTGCTTCGCCTGAGCGTTCTGGTGCGCGTAATAGCTCGACACCTGCTGATTCATCGATTGCGTGAACTGTTGATGGATCTGCTGCATCTGCTGCATAAACTGCGCGAAGCCTTCGCGAATGCGCTGCAGGCCAAGCTGAGCCATCTGATTCTGATGCTCCACCCACTGCGGATTCTTCTCCCACGAATCAATCATGTGCTGGGTCATGGACTGGGCCTGTCCGCAGCGGTCAGGAACGCAAAGAATGCTGATGGGGGTAGCGACCCAAAATCCATAGCCCTGGCCTTGGAAGAGCGCGTTGTTGGTGAAAACAGTGGCGACTCGTGGCCCGTCGGTAGTCTCACACGAGTATGCGACGGAATCACTCGATGACGGCGCTTTCGCATCACTCCAACTGGCCGGCAGAGTCGGCGACCATGCCGAAGCCGCGGGAGTCATGCCTTTGCAGATATCGCCAAAACGATGCTTGGCGTAAACCTCGGCATAAGCTTTGGGTTGCTGAAACCGCTCCACCACCATTTGATACTGTTGCGGCTTGATGTAAGACTGCCCTTCGCGTCCTGTGGATCGGCCGGGAAGCGCGTATGGAGGCACGTTGATATCGTTAATGCGGATGATGATTTTTCCGTCGAGCGAGCGCACACCCATTTCCCAGCGAACGTCGAAATAACCGAAGCGATACATTCCGCCTTGAACCTGCCACCCCAGCGGAACATCCATGGTAAAAGCCCCCTCGGCCGAATCGTTATAGCGGATCCAATGGATTTGATCAGCTGGTTTCGCCTGAGATTTGGCTGTGCCGGTTGACGCCCGCTGGCACGCGCTGGGCACGGAGATCCCAAGTAGGATGCACGAAAATGTCAGCACTTTCGTGGAGATTTGTCCGGCCATAAAAATCGAGTCCTCACTGCTTCGCTGGATGTGGCTTTCGTCCTGTCCAAGTCCACTGGGCAATCTTCCACGCATCATTCTCTGCGTGCAGGACGAACGTCATTTGCCCTTCCTCGGTCTGAGCCTTCCCCCGCTCCTTGTAGTTGTAGACCGTAGGAATGACAACGTACGCAACATCGCCTTCTACTTCCGCGCGCGTCGGCGCTCCGTATTTTACTGAGCCCTCGCTCACGCCCGCAGTTTGCGTATGCTTCTCATAGTCGGCTGCCCAATCCTGCGCCGCGCGAGGCCCGACCCAAAGATGTGGAGCGAACTCGTCGACGATGACGATGTCGCCATTCGCATATGCAGCGTAAGCAGACTTCGTATCGCCCGTGTTGAATCCATCAATGAACTGATGGATGGGGACGGTTACATCTTTCGGATTTGCTGCACCGAAAACGGGAATTGCTAAGAGCGTAGCAAAGAACACGAGAACGGTTTTTTTCATGGATCCTCTCAACGAACTTGTCGTTACAGCACATTCGCCCCCTACTCGACAACCACGTAAGCTGCCGCCGGTGTCAGCGGAGAACGCTCGACCCGATAATTTCGCAATCCCAAAACCTCGCGGAACGCCACCGTTTCTCCCGGAAACCCGGCGTGATTCAATTCGTCGAATCCCAACACCGTCCCCCGCGTCACATAATTCTTGATCGCCTCCAGACAGTGTTTCGTCGGCTCATATAAATCAAGGTCGAAATACGCCAGCGCAATCACTGTCTGCGGATTCTCGCTTAAATACTTCGGCACCGTCACAGCGACGTCGCCCTTGACCAGTTCGTATTTGCGAATATGCGCGAGTGGGCTTTCCTGCTCGTGATAGCTCAGAATGCGATCCAGATAGCCTTCATAATTCTCCGAGACACCATATCCTCCCACCACCACGCCGTGCGACTCTTTATCCTGCGCCGAGATCGCCTTAAACCCCTCGAATGTATCGAAGCCTACGATTTTCCTCGTGTAATTGAAGGGCTCGTACATACCGCGGAAAGAGGAAAACAGCGCCAGATTCTGTCCCCAGCGCGTACCAAACTCCATCACGACTCCATGCACATTCACAATCTTGCGGTACATCTCATGCATGAACAGGATTCGTGACAGGGATTGGCGGTTCAAGAATAATCCCAGGTTGGTAAACAATTCATCAGCTGGGATGGGACACTCCTCGAAATATCGCTGCAGGCGCTCGCGGAACTCGGCTTCCTGCGATGAAGATAACGACAACACCTTGGGCGTCACCGAGGAACGTTTACGGAATCTTTTGATTTCCGCTGTCATTTCCGTCGCATTCCGAGAACGCTGAGAAAGAAACTGGCAAAAATCGTCTGCGCCCCCAGCATTAAAAATAATGACGCAGGAATGACAATGCGCATGGTGCGCGAATAGTCCATCGTTCCAAAGTGCCGGGTTCCCCAACTGCTCACCGCATAAATCGAAGCCGCTAACCCCGCAGCCGTCATCGCCGCGCCTGCAATCAGTCCGACTTCAAGGGTAATGTATCGAAAAAGTTTATCGAGCGTAGGATCGGCGGGCAGCAAGCCCTCTGAAATGGCGAATATCTTCGTGAAACATGCGAAAGCAATCGACTGAAATCCAAGAAGTACGAACGCCGCCGCATACACCAATGTGTGAACGTCAAAGGTAACGTGGTTCAAAGTGCGTGGACCAGGCAAAAGCCAAACCCCAAGCGTCGCTCCCACTACCATCAAGGCAAGACCGGGGTAAAGAAACAACCACCGCGGACTATAAAGCAGCAGGAATCGTAAATGCCGCCAGCCGTCGCGCCACGTTCGTAAATGCGGCGGACGGCTGCGGCCGTCCGGAAATAAACTGGTGGGCACCTCTGCGATCGAGAGCCCGAGCAAACTGGCCTTCACCACAATCTCGCTGGCGAACTCCATTCCTGTAGTCCGCAGATCCATGCGTTCGAAAGCAGCCTTGCTGAACGCTCGCAGCCCGCAGTGAAAATCCCCCACAGGACTTTTGAATAAAATCTTCCCCACACCCGACAAAACCGGATTTCCCAGGTGTTTGTGCAGGAAAGGCATGGCCCCCGGCTCAATTCCACCTTTGAACCGGTTTCCCATCACCACATCAGCCCCCTCACGCAATCGCTCGACGAACCGCGGAATATGCCCAAAATCGTAGCTGTTGTCGGCATCTCCCATCACAATGTATTTACCTCGGGCCGCCGCAATTCCGCCCATCAAGGCATTTCCATATCCTTTGGCCGCGACATGCACAACCCTCGCGCCCATTCGCTCTGCGATCTCGATTGAGCCGTCTGTGCTTCCATTGTCTGCAATTAAAATCTCGCCTGAGATGTTGCCCTGCGACATTGCCTCGCGCGCCTTCGCAATGCAGGTCTCTACCGTTTCAGCCTCGTTCAAGCAGGGCATGACCACCGACACTTCGATGCTTTCGCCATTGATCTCTGCGACCATGCTCGGACCGCAGTCGGCTTCCAATCTGGATAGTGTAGCCATAGGGACAATCGCAAGCTACCGAGTCAGAAAGCGCACATAATAATTCGTATTCCCAACCCGTTCCCAGCCGGGATCTACGCTCGCCGGCGGACTCCACACCACGGCTGCCTTTGCTCCTGCCTTGCGAAAGCATTCGTAGGCCATTCGTCTACGCTCCCACGTTTCGCTCCAAAACGGCATTCGTTCTGCATCCGGAGCGAACACTTCCGCGACTATCTTAAACTTTCCCAGTCGAGCCCAATACTGCACGTCCCCATCTCCAATGATGGCCACTTTCTCTCCCGCGTGCAATCCCATGTTGCGCAGTCCCTCTGCGGCTCGAACGTAATCCTTGTCTGTAGGGTAGTCGTACACAGTATTGGTGATATAAGCTGCCTCCGCCAGAAACACGAAGACCGAAAACAGGATGCTCCCCATCACCGCCGCCGCAATATATTTTGTCAACGGCGTGCGCTGTGCCTCGCGCGGCAAACGGATTCCCCCCAGAATCCCCATAAACACCAGGACGAAAGAACCGGCAACGTAGCGCGAACGCACCAGGACCAGCGAATACAAGCCGATGCTGACGCACCCCGCTAATATCAGCGGCCAATTCTCAAGAATTGCCCTTCTGGCTGGCGCTCTTCCCCACAAAAGAAAGATTCCGATCCCGGTCAACAATCCCAATTGCGCGATCAGCATTTTCGAATAATTTCGCGCGCTCTGCACCAGCACCCGAATCTGCGACCGCAGCCGCCACGTTCCGTGCGCACCCTCATCCCAATAAGAAGGATCAAACCACGGCGGATATGTCCCACCAATGGGTTCAGCAAATTCGAAGGTCGGAGGACGATCCAAAACTTGCCGCGTTGTGTGTTTCGGAACGCCTCCCCCTGGCGGTTCGCCCTGCCAATTCTTTTGGGAAATCCCCGGCTCCACCCCGAAGGCATAGTTCAGCTTTCCACTATCGCCAAACGTAAGCCGCCCCTTTTGCGCCGTCAAAGCCGCAATCAGAGGAGCGCTCACGCCGAGAAATGTTACCCCCGCCAGCAATACTCCGAGTACACGCCGCTTCGATAGCGCACCCGAGAACAGCAAAATTGCCAGCAAGGCAAAGCTCACCGGGAACATGACCGCTTTGCTCCAATAGGCCGTCCCACAGATCACCCCGAACAGCGCAAACCTTCCCAAAGACTCGCTGCCGCGAAGCTCAACCAGATAGCCTCCGAGCAGAAATATGAACATCGCAACCATCAGGTCCGGAGTAATGTAGCTGACATCAATGAGTTCGATCGTCGCCCACAAAAAAATACAGTAACCAAGCCCGGTCAATATCCACTGGGATAGCGGAACATATTCTCCTGAGGAGTCGGCGGAATCATCCCTCAGAGATCGCAGCACTGAATGCAACAGGAAACGAAACGAAAACAATGACAGAACGTAGATAACAAAATTCACCGCATGAACGGTGATGGGCTCCCACCACAAAGAAGGCTTGACCAGGCCAAGAGCAATGCCCTCGCACCACGCATAAAGCGGGCTCCAGTAACCATTGATCGCTTGCGCCCATTGACCGCGGAAGAAAGCATCCCCAACATCAAGATAGGACACGCCATCCGAGCCAAGCGCATAACGGCTGATCCATATCTGAGCCGCGCCAAGCCCGAGACACAAAACCAATAATGCCCGCTCGAATTTCTTAAGGTCCGCGAAAGCGCTCGCGTTATTCCAAGCGGAATTGCGAACCGGCTCGGACATCTCAACCGGCGCAGAAATAGTCACATTTCGAGCGGCATGCATAATCGCTTCAGTTGTTGGGTGTGCCCGCTAGTGTCTCACAAAGAGTCAAAAGCGCAGGCTTGGAAAAAAAATTATCTTGTGAAAAAGCCGCAAGGGATTGCGTGCTATCGTGCCGTAAAATCAGAGTGTGCCGGTGCTGCACAATCTGCGCGTCACGCTGGAGATGATCAAATGGGAGCACTCCATCTTCGCCCTCCCCTTTGCGCTCTGCGGAGCCATGCTGGCCGCCTCCGGCCTGCCCACCGCGCATCAGCTTTTCTGGATCATTGTTGCCATGGTCGCTGCTCGTTCCGCAGCGATGGCATTTAATCGCCTGGTCGACGCTACCATCGACGCGGCCAATCCGCGCACGCAAATGCGCGCCCTACCGGCTGGCCATCTCTCACCGGCATTCGTTTCAACATTTGTCGTCGTCTCCTGCGCAGTGTTTGTACTCGCCTCTTGGCAGCTCAATCGACTCGCCTTTGTGCTCTCGCCGGTTGCTCTCGCGGTCCTGTTGCTCTATTCCTATACCAAGCGCTTCACCCGGTTTTCTCATCTGGCGCTGGGTTTCGCTCTCGGCATTGCTCCCGCAGCCGCCTGGATCGCCGTTCGCGGCTCCCTCGATCCTCGCATCCTTCTACTAACGGCCGCTGTCATGTTCTGGGTAGCGGGGTTCGACGTACTCTACGCCTGCCAGGATTTCGACTTCGACCGTAATGCCGGGCTTCACTCCATTCCGCGTCACGTTGGCATTCGCAACGCGCTCTGGATCGCGCGTGGCTTCCATGTCGTAATGCTAATCCTGTTGCTGGCGTTATTGCCGGCCTTCGGTCTCGGCAAACTCGCTCTCGCCGGTGTCGTCGCGGTGCTCCTGCTCCTGCTCTACGAACATTCCCTCGTCAAGTCTGACGATCTCTCCCGCCTCAATGCCGCCTTCTTCACCATGAACGGAGTGATCTCGGTAGTATTCGCTCTCTTCATCGGGGCAGACTTGCTGCTGCGAAAATAAGGGAAGCATCTGCAAAAAGCTAACGGGCGCCCTTACCCCCTGCGGTAAGAACGCCCGCTTTCCCCATCCCCTCACGGTGATGAGGGCGTGGAGCTTCTCGATCAGATCTACTACTCCGATCTCATCTCATGCTGTCTGATGAGGCCGCAGTATTTGTCACGATTGTGTCTGCAGTTTGTAAAAACTAGGTGGTTGGAAGGGAAGACCTTGTTTCTGGGGACGCAAGCGGGGAGCCGCCGGTAATCGGAGTATCCGTGTGAAAATATTTGCGATAAGCCGCAATCCAGTCTGAGGCGATGTCGCGTTGAGCGGTCGCCAAATCAACCTGCCCCCCGCATACCATCGCGTGCAGGCGATCCTCCAGTTGATCTTTCACATGCGCATTCCAGACCGCATCGTGGTAGGGCTCAGGCCAAAGATTGCGGATATCGGTCGCGCCTCCCAGTTCAGGAGTAATCAGATAATCGACTTCATACTCGCCATCGCGGGGCTGGTTCACGCCATATCGTTCAAACACCTTTTGTTGCAGGGAAGTTGGTATGACCGGAACGCGCGGTTCTCCGCCCCCGCAGACCGCACTCTCCGTGATCGGAACTGTTGCTCCGGGGGTCAGTTGAAGATCGGGTTTTTCCGGCCAATCCAGCTCCGCACTGCTTCTCTGCGAATGAATTGTGCGCAGCCCAATCGCCAGCAGCAAACAAGCGGCAGAAGCCGCCACCCACCGCCAATCCAGCCGTCTTCCCGCAGAAACTCTGTCCATCTCCGTGATCCGAGCCTTCAACGTCTCTCGTGCTCCAACAGCCTGAGTTGAATTCATCGCTCTGTCGCCGCGATAAGCCTCGGAAAATTCAGCGAGCCTCCCTTGCAACTGTTCCATGCGAACCTTGCACATGTTGCAATTCGCAACGTGCCGCCCAACCAACACGCTGGTATGGTCAAGTTCCCCGCTCGCATAGAGCAAGAGGTCTTCGTCGTTTACATGAGCGTGATTTTGCTTCATACACAGGCTCCATCGGCACGCTCGAGTTTCGCCAGCGATCGCGCCAGCGAAGCCGCTACCGAGCCCAACGATATTCCCAGCGCCTGCGCAATCTCCCGATACTTGAGTCCCGACGCGCGCATGTAAAGGCAGCTCTGATCCTGCTCCGGCAGCGCCCCGACAACCGCCAGCAATTGCCGTTGCCTTTGTTTGCTGCGCAACGCTTCTTCAGGATTCATTCCAGAATCCACATTCTGCCCCGGCGCATCATCGTCAAACTCCACGGTTCGACTGACATTGCGCTGGTTCGCCGACCGCTGCTTCAACGCCAGGTTGCGGCCCACTCGAAATATCCATCCGCGCAGGTTTTCCCGCGATTTTCCCTGCCGCAAATGTTGGAACAACAGCAGGAAAGATTCCTGAACGATCTCTTCCCCGTCATGCAACGATAACCCCAGCGCCAGCAGATACCGCAGCAAGCGGTCACGCATTTCATCGAACAATTGGACGACTTCCACCTCAGGTCGAGGCGTCTCATTCGCATCCGCCGGTGCGGCAATCGGCCATGAAAAAACTGATTCCGGAGCTGACAAAACTCACCTTTCTGGGCGCATTATCGAGCTTCTAAGGTAGCATGACCCCATCCATATTTCGTAAATTTTGCCCTTTAGAGACCTCAAAAATAAAAGCTGAACAAACGTCAGCCAAAAGGAACACTGGAACGCCGGAATGCAGGAAGTTCTCCTTCCGTCAGGCCCGCTTCTGCCTTTCTTGATTGGAGCCACATGAAATCGATCGATTCCGACATAATTCCTTTCTCTCCCGCCGCGAACTCGGCTATTCTCTAGCCGGGATGACCTCTCTTCCTTTATCCGAGCTTTTGGGCACGACTGTATATGACCCGTCCGGCGCGCCATCCGGCCGGGTGCGCGAAGTCACTCTCGCTCCGCAGGAAGACCGCACACGCATCGCCAGCCTCATCGTCAAAACCAAATACGGCAAGCGGGTTCTTCCTTCGTCCGCCATTTCCGCGATCGATGCCAGCATCCACGCCAGCACTAAACCCGCAGACTGGCCGGACGCAAACGGCTCCGAAGGCCAGTTTCTTCTCGAGCGCGACTTGCTCGATCAGCAGGTCATCGACATCAACGGCAGGAAAGTCGTCCGCGTAAATGACGTCGAGCTCCAGGTCGAAACATCAAAAGACGACGGCGGCACTCATCCAGTCCTCCGCCTGACCTCCGTAGATATTGGAGCGCGAGGTGCTGTGCGCCGTCTGCTCCGGGGTTTAGCTCCGCGCACAACCCTCGAAAAACTCGTCCAAAAAATTCCCCCACGAACCATCCCCTGGACTTTCATCGATCTGATCGAGACCGACCCTGCCCGCCGCGTAAAGCTGAAGATTTCCCACGAAGGCCTGGCCAAGCTCCACCCAGCTGATATTGCCGACATCGTCGAAGATCTCGCCCCAGCCGAGCGTGAAGCCGTATTCCGCACCCTCGACCAGGATGTCGCCGCCGAAACGTTAGAGGAAGTCGAACCCGGCATTCAGCGCTCGATCGTCGAATCACTCGATACCGAGCGCGTCGCCGAGATCGTCGAGGAAATGGATCCCGATGCCGCGGCCGATCTCCTCGCCGACCTGCCACAAGATCACACCGAGCAAATCCTGGTCGAAATGGAGCCTGAAGCCAGCCAGGAAGTGGTAGAACTCCTCGAACACCGCGAAGAGACCGCAGCCGGGCGCATGACCACCGAGTTCCTTGCGTTACCGGTCAACGCCACAAGTGAAAACGCAATTGGCGTCTTACGCGAATTCGAAGGCGGAGTGGAAACCGTCGGCACCATCTATCTGGTCGATTCCAAGGGCACTCTGGCGGGCGCAGTTCCTCTCGCCAAGCTCGTCCTGGCCCAATCGGACACGGCCCTACTCTCGCTCACATCCGAGCCCCTGATCTACACCCACGAAGGCGCAAGCGATAACGATGTAGCCGAACTATTCGACAAATACAATCTCATCACCCTGCCGGTGGTTGACGAACACAACAAGCTGGTAGGAGTAATCACCTCCGACGACGTAATCACCATGCTCCGCGCCAAGTTGTGATCTGACAGCTGAATCCTGACTGTCGTGTGCAGAGCATTGAAAAAGGGTGCCCCATCCAAGCCATCTTTTGGCTTGGGTGGGATAACGGAACGCCGCCAGCTTTGCGTCCTAGCTATAATCATCATTTCTTAGGGAGACAATCTTGCCCTTTTCCGACCTCCGCCAATGGATCGCCGCGCTAGACCGAAGCGGGGAACTGAAACGCATAAAGACCGAAGTCGATCCCATTCTCGAAATTGCCGAAATCACCGACCGCGTAAGCAAAAGCCAAGCCGCCATCCCAAAAGAGGGTGCCCCATCCAAGCCATCTTTTGGCTTGCGTGAGCGAGGCGGCGGCCCAGCCTTGCTTTTCCAGAACATCAAAGGTCACCCCAACTCCCAACTCCTCATTAATCAATTCGGCTCCGAATCCCGAATGAAGCAAGCGCTAGAGGTGAACTCACTCGACGAGATAGCCGACCGCATCCGCATGTTCATGGACGTGAAATCTCCCCAGGGCTTCCTCGACAAAATAAAAATGCTTCCGCTCCTGACCGAAGCAGGGAAGTTCTTCCCAAAAACTGTTAACACCGGACCCTGCAAAGAAGTAATCAAACGCGAAAATTTCTCATTGCTGGATTTTCCGATTCTGCAATGTTGGCCGCAAGACGCCGGCCGCTTCATAACGCTTCCCTGCGTAATCACGCGCGATCCAAAATCCGGCAAAAGAAATGTCGGCATGTATCGATTGCAGGTTTTTGACGGCCAAACCCTGGGCTTTCACGCCCAACGCCAAAAAGTCGCAGCTGAACACTACCGCCAAGCCCTACGCAACGCCGGCGCCAGCACAAAAGAGGGTGCCCCACCCAAGCCTTCTTTTGGCTCGCGTGGGAACTCCGCCGCCGTAGATCTAATGGCCCGCACCAACGGAGGCCAGGTTCTTTCTGCAGAAAATCACCCCAAAGGAAAAATGGAAGTAGCAGTAGCCATCGGCACCGACCCAGCAGTAACCTTCTCTGCCATCGTCCCGGCCCCGCCCGACATCGAAGAATACTTAATCGCCGGCTTCCTCCGTGCCGCACCAGTAGAGTTAGTGAAATGTGAAACCGTCGATCTAGAAGTCCCGGCGAGCAGCGAAATAGTCCTCGAAGGCTACATCAACCTCGACGAACTCCGCACCGAAGGCCCCTTCGGCGACCATACTGGCTTTTACTCGCTGGCCGATCTCTACCCCGTCCTTCACGTGCA
Source organism: Candidatus Sulfotelmatobacter sp. (assembly GCA_036490235.1). Taxonomy (GTDB): domain Bacteria; phylum Acidobacteriota; class Terriglobia; order Terriglobales; family Acidobacteriaceae; genus Sulfotelmatobacter. Next base: position 30,728 of record DASXEG010000027.1, read on the forward strand.
ATGCATCACCCACCGCAAAGACCCCATCTACGCCACGACAATCGTTGGCAAACCTCCCATGGAAGACGCCTACATGGGCAAAGCCGTCGAGCGCATCTTCCTCCCGCTGATGAAGCTCACCATCCCCGAATTAATCGATATCAACCTTCCCATCGAAGGCGTCTTCCACAACCTGATGATCGTCTCCATCCGCAAGTCGTACCCTGGCCAAGCCCGCAAAGTAATGAACGCGGTCTGGTCGCTCGGCCAGGCCATGTTCACAAAGTGCATCATCGTCGTTGACGAAGATGTGGACGTACAGAATCTCGCCGACGTAACACTAAAAGTCCTGAACCACATCGACCCCGAACGCGACATCCAATTCACCCTGGGACCGATCGATTCGCTCGATCACGCCAGTCGCTTCGCCAACTACGGCTCAAAAATGGGCATCGACGCGACGCGCAAATGGCCGACGGAGGGCTTTACCAGACCCTGGCCGGGGGAGATTCTGATGGACGACAAAACAAAGTCGTTGGTGGATGGAAAGTGGAAGGCGCTGGCGAAAGAACTGGGGATCGATTAGGGCCGTCAGCATTGACCCATGGAAGGCTTTTCGGAAATATCGCCTTTCGCAAGCGAAAGCAATCGCGCCTTTACTTCCTCGCCAAAGCCGCAAACTTCAGCATCCGATAAGCCAAATAAAACGCGCCCAGCATAATCAGGCACGGAACCAGTATTCCCACTGCGGCCGCAACCGGTGTAAAACCGTCCAAATCGGTTGGAATGTAGCTGCCCGCAAGAAAGCCGCCGCAAACCAGTACGAGCCCAAACAGTCCCGAGATCAGGCGCTGCGCAATTGGGGATGGAATTTTATCGGGCATGTCCTGCCATGCGCACCCAGCCAGCAAGAATTCCTTTAATACGTCCAAAGAACACCTCGTAGGATACAACGAGGCTTACAGAAGGCACAGTGAGAAGTCCCTGAGCCCACACACGGCAGCCGCAACATTTGTTTGCGGGAAGGTCGCACCTTATCAATGTGGGAATGTTAACCCTCGCTGGAAATTGCAATGCGCGGCGCAGCTTATACTTCCGCACATGCTCTCTCATGAAAGTTCTCTGCATCACACTTCTACAAAACAACTTTTCGCATCCGACCTTCACTACTCCTCCTGGGCAACTCGGCGGCTGCTGGAAGCCTGCGCAGCATTAAGCGCGGAAGAACTCGAGCGCGATCTTCGCCTGTCGCACAAGAATATTCTGTCGACGCTCCAGCACATCTGCGACGGAGAAAGAATCTGGCTCGACTGCTTGAGTACGACTGCGGCAGGAGGAAACTGGACGCTTCCGCCAGACCCCGCGCCGAAGCTGACACTGAACGATCTCGCGCAGAAATGGCCGGACCTTTGGCAAGGCTACGAAAAGTGGCTGGTCGAATTACCGGATGCCGCGAGTGAACTGGAAGCAGAAGTCTTCGTCAAGATTCCGGATGGAAGAGTCCCGCGATTCACGCGCTGGCATATCCTCCGCCATGTTCTGGACCACTCGCAATTTCACCGTGGCCAGCTCATCGGCATGATCCGCAACCTCGGCCACCGCCTCCAGCAATCAATCGCGGAGATTACTGGCTGGAGCACGGAGCTTGCCAACGATCCGAGTAGCAAAGTTGTTCCTCAAACCAAAGCCAACCTTGAGCAGTCAAACTTCCAGTGATACGCTCTCGCCGAATTGCCCCGCGGCGTTCCGCACGCCCAAGCCAACCACAGCCCGGAGAACGTGCTCTTTCTAGGTACAGGCATTCCCGCCGGCTTCGATCAATTCTTTCCCGCGCTCGACAAACTAACCTCGCGCCTGCCGCCCTCGGACCCAGGATTCATCCGCGAAGTATCGAAGCTGGTAAGTCAGTACGACATAACAGTACTCGGGCCACCACCACCGTGGAAGTAGCATCGTCGTGAAAGCAGCATCACCGTGGCAGCAGCATTACCGCTGAAACAGCGCGACCCGTGTTTGCATCTGCCCACCCGCCCGACTTTGTCATTCCGAGCGCAGCGAGGAATCCGCTTTCCCGTCCACCGTCTCAGCTCCAAACCCACATCAAGGATTTTTCATTTGTCATCGCAAGGGCTTCCGCCGTAGTCTTCTAGTTCCTTTCACGGAGGAGATCCATCAATGGCAAAGATATGTCTGTGCGTAGCTATGGCGGCAGCGCTGTTGTTCGGCTGCGCGGGAGTGGTGCGGGCCCAGGAACAAGGGACTCAAACTAACACTCAGGATAAAACCACCACCATTGCAGTGCGCGCGGGGCGACTGCTCGACGTGCGCAGCGGCAAGGTTTCCACCAACGCCTACATCGTGATCGCGAAAGATCGCATTGTGCGCGTGGCGGATTCTGCTCCTGCGGACGTGCGCGTGATCGATCTCTCGAAATATACGGTTGTGCCCGGACTGATTGACTCGCACGCGCACGTGCTGGGCAATCCCAAGGATCAGACGTCGACATCGGAGCTGCGCATGTCCTCTCCGCAGAAAGCGATCTGGGGAGCGCACAATCTGCAGGTGTGGCTCGATCATGGCTTCACGGCGTTGCGCGAAGCCTGCGAAGACGATGCATCTTATGGGCAGATAGCGCTGCGCGACAGCGTCAACGCAGGGCTGATTCACGGGCCGCGCATGGTCTCCGCCGGAGGATGCATCTCGCTCGACGGCGGCCACGGCGACCCCGACGTGCTCGCGCCCGATGCCGGCTTGGCGCGCGGCCCGGATATCGCCGACACGCCGGACGAAATCGCCCGCGTAGTGCGCCGCGACATCAAATACGGCGCAGACTGGATCAAGCTTATGGCCACCGGCGGCGTAATGGACCCGATCAGCGACTATCGCGTGCAGGAACTCAGCGAGGCGCAGATGGCCACGGCAGTCGAAGTCGCCCATCGCGCCGGCAAAAAAGTGATGGCGCATGCCGAAGGAACCGAAGGCATCAAAGCCGCCGTTCGCGCCGGCGTGGATTCGATCGAACACGGCACCATGCTCGACGAAGAGGGCGCGCGGCTGATGGAGCAACGCGGCACTTGGCTGGTGCCAACGCTTTACTGCTTTCAGCACGACCTGATCACAGGAACGTCGCAGGGGCGCGATCCGGTGAGCATGGCCAAAGGCATAGCGATCGTCAAGGAACAGGGTCCGGCTTTTCACCGCGCGCTGGCGCATCACCTGAAGATCGCCTATGGCGTTGATGACGACCCGGATTTCGTCTCCAAGGAATTCGGTGCACTCGTGAGGGGAGGCATGACGCCCCTCGACGCCCTGCGCGCGGCCACCATCAACGGCGCGGAGCTGACGGGACGCGCCAACGACATCGGCAGCCTCGATCCAGGAAAATTCGCCGACATCGTGGCCGTGGATGGCGATCCGCTCGCGGATATCACGGTCATGGAAAAAGTGGTCTTCGTAATGAAGGGCGGCGAGGTGTATGTGGACAGGGAGAAATGAATATGGGGCGCCCCATAGCCTGCCCTGAGCGAAGTCGAAGGACCTCGCTTCTTTTGCGACACATGGGAGGAGATATCGAGAGATGGGAGGAGATATCGAGACCTAGGCGACCTGTCCAGACTTTGTCATTCCGAGCGCAGCGAGGAATCTGCTTTCCCGTCCACCGTCCCGGCTCCAAGCGGCACACCCCACCGCGCAAGCTACCGTCGAAGAGCGGCGCTTCAGCGCCGCGTAAGCGTGCTTAAATTGCCGGCCCCCCGTGGAAACAAAAATGACACAAGCTGGAAGTCTCGGTTCCAAAAGATTTTTTCTCCTCTGCCGTGCGCCCCATAGCCTGCCCTGAGCGCAATCGAAGGGTCTCGCTTCTTTTGCGAGACATGGAAGGCGGTGTCGAGACCTGAGCCATCCGTCCTTCCTTTGCGAGACGCGGGATTACAGCAGCAGACCGGCCTCCTGAATTTCACCTCCCCGGACAAACCACACACCGCTGCGCCATCTCCGCGCACCGGCACCGCGTAGGAATATCTCCCTCACCCCGCGCCCGCCCCGAACAAGTCAGCAAGCACCAGGTCTCGCGATAAATCTCAAAATCGCTCTGCGTCTTCGGACCGTAATTAAAATGCACCGT
>DASXEG010000157.1:0-10122 GCA_036490235.1 Candidatus Sulfotelmatobacter sp.
AGACGGGCTAGACCTGTTCTCTTGCCTCGCCAAGAGATACGTCGACATCCAATTTTCGTTTGCCGCGGTAGATGGTTATCTTCACCGTGTCGCCGGCGCGGTGGTCGTTCATGATCTGCGTCAGCGTGTCCTGATCCTCAAGCTTTTGTCCATCGATGGCGATGATCAAATCCCCGCCGAGCGTGATGGGCATGTTTCCCAAATAGGCGCGTTCGGTTCCTCCGCGGAGTCCGGCGCGATCGGCGGAGCCGCCGGGGGTGACTTGCACAATCAGCAAACCGTAGTCGACGGGCAGCCCGATTTCGTCGGCAAGGTCGGGACTGATGGGAATGGTGCGAACTCCCAGCGCGGGACGCCGCACCCGTCCCAGCGTCATCAAATCGTTCAATACCGCTTTGGCTGTGTTGATCGGGATGGCAAAACCCACGCCAGAATTCTGGCCCACACTCGAAAGAATCAGCGTGTTGATGCCAATTACTTCGCCATGCCAGTTCATCAGCGGACCGCCGGAATTGCCCGGATTAATCGCGGCGTCAGTCTGGATGGCTTCGTCGATGGTGGCGCCATCCTGGCCGGGCTCGCGCACGGGGCGAATCGAACTGACGATTCCTCGGGTCATCGTCCCGGCCAACCCAAAGGGGTTGCCGATGGCATAAACCTTCTGCCCCACCTGCAAGTTGCGCGAATCGCCGAGCACGGAAGGAACCAGATCGGGCGCTTTGATCTGAATCACAGCGAGGTCATGCGCGGGATCAGTACCGACGACAGTTGCTTTGTATTTTTTCCGGTTGTGCAGCGTGACTTCCACCTGTCGGGCGTCGGCGACGACGTGGTAGTTCGTGAGAATGTGCCCATCCTTATCAATGACGAAACCCGACCCTTGCCCCTCCTGCGGCACCAGTCCGTAGAAAAAATCGAAGGCCATGGCCCGGGAGGTTACATTCACCACAGAAGGAATATTTTTCCGGTAAACAAGAATGTTGTTTTGCTCTTCCGGATCCAGCGACTCGTTGCCGGCAGCCTCTGTAATTTCCACCTTCGCGTGGCTAAGCCAGTCCGCAGGATGGAGGAGGCTGCTCGAGTTCGAGCGCCAGGTGGTGAAATAGAAGAATGCCCCGGCGATCAACAATGCCAGAATAGTGGGTCTTAGAAGCTTCATTGCATTAGCCTTTTGACGACGTGAAGAAGGTGTGGAGTTGTCCTTGCGGAAAAAACGCAGGCTTCAATTCCCAGTCATTTCTCACCAACTTATCCAATTTTAGCAATGTTGGCCCGCGCTCGACAGCGATGTGCCGTAGCCGCGATCTCAGGCTGGGATACACTCCGCCACTGAACGCGCTAGACTGTTTCAGAAAACCTAAATGCCCGCTCCTACCGCTTCGAAAGGTTCTAATTCTGAAAGAGTTTTGCCGCTTCAGGGGATTCGAGTCCTGGATTTCTCCCACGCTCTGGCAGGTCCGTATTGCACACTACTTCTCTCCGATTATGGCGCAGAAGTTTACAAATTGGAGGCGCAGGGCGGCGATATGGCTCGGGGATGGGGACCTCCATTCGCTGGGGGAATCGCCAGCGTTTTCCTTGGCCTGAATCGCGGAAAAAGAGGAGTATCCATCGACCTGAAGCAGCCGGAAGGGATCGATCTGTGCCTTCGCCTGATCGATAAAGTCGATGTCCTCCTGGAAAATTTCCGGCCTGGCTCGATGGACAAGCTGGGACTCGGATACGAGGCGGTTCATCAACGCAATCCGCGTCTGGTTTATTGTTCGATTTCCGGCTACGGCCAGCAAGGTCCATCCCGCGATGAGGCAGCAATGGATCTGGTGGTTCAAGCCTCCAGCGGCCTTCTAAGTATTACCGGAACGGAGCAGGGCGAGTCCGTGCGCTGCGGTTATGGCGTCACCGATGTGACTGCCGGCTTATTTGCCGTAATCGGAATTCTCCTGGCTTTGCGGGCAAGAGAGACCACCGGCCAGGGGCAATTCGTGGACGTTTCCATGCTCGACGGCATGATCTCTACGATGAGTTCCAACTACATGAGCTTCCTGGGATCGAATATTGTTCCGCAGCCCATGGGAACGGAATTTCCTACTATCGTGCCCTACCGCGTATACCGGGCTGCCGATCGTTCCATTGGCATTGCGGTGGGCAGCGAAAAACTCTGGTCTTCATTTTGCCGCACGCTTGAACGGCCTGACCTTGAAAATCATCCCGATTTCAGAACGAACGCTCTGCGAATCGAAAATCGCGCGGTGCTCGAGCCTCTGCTCGAAGGAGTTTTTGCGAAGAAACCGTCGCAAGAATGGCTCACGAAACTTCGTGCTGCCGGCATACCCTGTTCCCTGGTCCGAAATTTCCGCGAAGTCTCAGAGAACGCGCAGAGCCAGATTCGAGAGATGTTTCCGGTGATTAACCATCCCACGGCAGGCAGGCATCGGGTTACGGGAACGCCGGTGAAGCTTTCTGAAACGCCCGGCAAGCCGAGCATCCCAGCCCCACTGCTGGGGCAGAATACACGTGATGTTCTGGCGACGTTCTTCGGGCTTAAAGACAGCGCAATCGACGATCTGGTTTCGCGACGAGTTGTGTTCGAATCGATCGTGCCGTCCGAATCGAACTCTTAGGCTGCAATTCTCTAAAAACTGAATTTTAAAGAGAACTGAAACTGCCGTGGGTTGAGCGCGGTTCGTGGCGTCCCAAACACTGGATTCGGTGTATTCGGAATGGTTACCGGCAGAGCGCCCGCGAAAATCCAGGCGAGCCCAACCGGTGCAGGACTTCCCGCAACAACGGGAGATTGCAGCGCCGTGGCCTGTTGCGAGGCGCAGGAAACCTGTCCAGCTTGAATGCTGCGGGTCAGCGCGTCGTTATAGTGCCTGGGCACTTGCGGCGTCGCTCCGCAAAAAACCGGCGACCCGTACACCGACTGCACCTCATCCACATTCTGCCGATTCAACACATCGAAGGCGTCCATACCCAGGTCCAGACGCATGCCTTCATGGAAGCTAAAGGACCGCCCCAAATGCAGATCCCATGTATAGAGAGGATCGCCGATGTAAGTGTTGCGTGGGATCATGGTTGCGCAATTCTGCACTGAAGTGCAATTCGACGCCACGGGCGGACCGCCCACGCGGTCTGTGCTCAATCCTGCAAGGTCTCCAAGAACATTTTCACCCGGGAACAATGTGAAAGGACTTCCCGACTGCATAGTGATAATGCTGCTGAAAGTGAAATTGCGAGACCAGCCGTGGTCCGGCGCATTGGCGGTCAGATTCGCTACAAAACGATGGCGAAGATCCTGATTCGAATTGGCTTTCTCCGCGTTGTAGTCGAACTGATTTGGGGGAAGGTTGATGAAGGTCGTGAAGTTTCCGTTATCGATAGTGTGCGAGTAGGTGTAGTTCGCCGTCAGGTTGAAAAACTTTCCAGCTTGCTCGCGAGCAGTCACCGTTAATCCGTTGTAGTGCGCCCACGCAACGTTGTCGTTGTAATCGAGCAGGCCCGCGCTGATGGTTGGCGCAGGAGCCGCGGCACTGGGCACGCCGAATTCGAGTCCCGACGGATTGGTCAGCGTTCCAAAAATTGGTCCCAGTCCAAACGGTCCAAGACTTGGGGTTCCGCTGCAAGGTGTCAGGCTGCCACTGGGATTCAGCCAGCCCTGCGCGTAGTACGGATTGCCGGACTTACTCGTTCCTAACGGGCACGGCACATTAATATTGTTGCCGCGCACCAGATTGTTCGCATAGACGAGCAAATACGCGAGGCTCAGCGTGAACCCTCTATCCAGCTGGCGATCAATTTCAACACTGGCTTGACTGGCATAAGGCAGGCCGCCATTCTTCTCGATGCCTCCTGCTCCCACGCCGCACGCTCCCCCGGGCCCTGCGGGGGTCAACGAGCACGGGCCAGTCAGAGTCTCGGCGGGATAGGGAGCCCCCGCAAAGACATTGAATGCGGTGAGGGCTGCGAAACTCAACGTCCCTCCCGGTTGCCCGGCGCAGAGCGCCGCCGGCAATGGTGGACATGGCAGAGCCGGAGTCCCTGGATATCCCGGATCCCCGCCGAGTTGCCATCCTCCGGTGGGCGCCCGACTGTTAAGCATCGGCACAGTTACAGCCGAAAGTCCGGCAGCCGTACAACTGGCTGGCGAAGCTCCATTGCCGCAGAAATATCCGGGAATATCTTTCTGATTTCCGGTGACGAAAAAGAACGTCATGTTGTTGCGATCGAAGAACAAGCCATAGCCCGCGCGCACCACGGTTTTGCTGTCGGGCGCCCACGCGACGCCCACTCGCGGCTGAAACGCTTTGTGGTAAGGCTGAATGGCGTAGTCGAGTCCGGTTTCGATATCCCAGCGCAAACCATAGTTGATGGTTAGTGTAGGTGTGATGCGCCACTTATCCTGGGCAAACAATCCCCAGTAGCCGTGATTGAGGTGGAAATTAAAATTGCTGGCCAGATCGGTTGGCGTCGCGCTGGGCCATCCCCCGCCGAATCCCGCGCCGGTGGGCGCCGGCGGCACGTATCCGTTGTAGAAACCAGTTCCGCAAGCAGTATCGACATCGGGACAATTCGCGCGCGGCAAAGTGATGCCTTGATACAAAAACGAGACACCATCGGCTTGCGGGGGCAGGCCGCAATTGGCTGTGGGAAGCGATCCGTATGTTCCCCCGGTGGCGATGGCATTGACGCTATCGGCGAAAGAATACAGGCAATCAAGATTGGGAAACAGAATGCGCTCGGGCTCAAACCCCGGATAATTATTCTGATCCCAGAGGTAATTCCCATCGAACCCGAAGGAGGCAACGTGATTGCCTTTCACCCACGAAATGGAATCGGATCCCTCGAGCCGGCTTTCGTAGATCGCGTCGTAAGTTCCAAAGTTGTGGCCAAACTCGAGATCGTTGACCACGCTGAGATCGGGTTCGCCCGTGGCCCCCGGAAAGCTGTAATGACGACGCGCAAACTGCACGAGCGCGCTATTCACCAGGCTCGGTTTAAGCGCTGAATTAACCGTGGCAACGAAAGACTGGTCGCGAACGAAGAGATTTCGCCCGCCGCTGGGAGTGCCAATTCCGCCGCCATCTTCTGTGAGACCGATCAATTCGCCCAGATCGCGCGCGTCCTCGACGTTATACCGGACCGCAAGCCGGTTGTTGGTGCTCAGTTGTTCGTCAAATCGGGCGAAGCCGTAGTCGTTGTTTCCCGTGCGGAGCGTAGACTGCAAACCGGCAAACCCCGGCAGCTTGCCCTCCGGATCGAGTCCCAGATAGGACTTGGCGAGATCGATGTTGGCGATGTTGTTGTACAAATCCGGGGCGTAGGTCGGCGAATAGGCATTTCGGTGCGCTTCGTAGTTTATGAAGAAAAACGATTTGTCTTTCTTGATCGGGCCGCCGATCGTCCCGCCGAATTGATTTTGCCGCCAGATATCGGGGAGGGGGGAGGGCTGCAAGATCGAACGCGAATTCAGGGCGGTATTTTCAAAATACTCGTAGAGCGATCCATGAAAATTGTTCGTTCCCGACTTGGTCACCACGTTGACGATTCCACCGACAGTCCGGCCGTAATCCGCACCGAAGCTGTTGTTTACCACGCGAAACTCCTGAACCGAATCCTGGGGCGGGGTGGCGCGTTGCACGCCGCTCACTTCATTCACGAAATCTGCGCCATCGACGGTGATCTCGTTGCTGAACGATCTCATGCCACCGAAGGAAATTTGGGTTGTCTCGAATTCGGTGACAGTCGTTCCCAGGCTGGTGCGGCTGGTTGAAACCCCGGGCGTCAGCAGGGCGAAGTCGGTGAACAGGCGGCTGCTGGTGGGCAGCGCTTGAATCTGCTGGGTTTCGATGACCTGGCTGATCTCAGTCTTAGTCGGTTCAATGGTCGGCGCTTCCGTGGTCACCACTACGGTTTCTCCGAGCGCAGCCACGCGCAGTCCAACATTGATCGTCGCCACTTGACCGACTGTGAGCACGATTCCGGTTTGGGTGAAATTGGCGAAACCGGTCGAAGATGCCTTCAGCTCATATGTGCCGGGAGGCACATTGGCGAGAGCATAAAAGCCGCTTTCATTCGAGGTGGCTGTAGAAGTAGTGTCAGTCGCCGTGTTGCGCAGCCGGATGGAAGCACCAACTACGACGCGCCCGCTGGGATCGGTCACCGTACCGCTCAACTGGGCGTTGGCGATACTTCCCTGTGCGAACACTACGTGCGCGCTGCAAATTAAAATTGCAGCAAGCAGGAACTGCAGAAAGGAATGCCGTTTCATCCGCGCCTCCGATGGAACGCGCACCATGAAGCCGTAAATCGGGCATCGATACCGATTCCAACGCGCCCGAGTGCCGCAAGCTGTTTATCACCATAAAATGATCGGTGTCAATAAAAATGTATACGTTTGGGTGCCTAGTCTCGTAGTTCTTTTAATAAACTCAATAGCCTAGCGGAAACATCGAGCAAGAATGTATGCAATGGTGAGGAAACAGTGCCCTGAGGAGTTCCGAGAAACCAGGGCCTTCCAGCTCGTCGAAAATCTACGGGTTGATTTTCTGGACTGTCGAGCGGTGTTGATCGTCGGTTATTCGCGATACCGCGCGTGACATGTTGATGCTTTCCCGAATCGCGCAGGCGTGCTCAAACATGAGCGCAGCCACCCGAGCGCCCTCTTTGTTCTCGAGTGCCTGAACGATGGAGTGATGCTGGCGATGGGTGTAATGCAGCAGATCGTACATGCGTGGAAGATCCACGCGGTCAAACGCAATCGCGTGAGCCGAGGCAAAGGGTATGCGGTCATTATGCTGAATTGCTTCAGCAATCACCTTGCTGCCGCAACCCTCCACCAGGATGGAGTGAAACTGCTGGTTCATGTCTCCATAACGGGCTTCGTCGCTGACCGTGAGATGTCCCTTGGAAAAGATGTGGTCCCCTTCGCGCAGGCAGTCGCGCAACGACTGAATCAGCTTTCGCGAAGGTCCCTGCTCGGCGAGCATCCTGGCGGCCAATCCCTCCAATACGCCGCGCACATCAATCGCGTCCATGATTTCCTGCGGGGTGAATGCGCGCACCACGAAGCCGCGCGTGTCGAGCTGGGTGAGCATGCCTTCGCGAGCAAGGATGGGGAGCGATTCGCGCACCGGCGTGCGCGACACACCAAGCTTGCTCGCCAGTTCGACTTCCAGCACGCGTTGCCCAGGACTGAGTTCGCCCTGCAGAATCATCTCGCGGATTCGTACGATTACTCGGGAATTCTTGCCAGCCATGGTTTGTCGTAACCGGGAATCGCTTTACGCGGTATATACATTTCTATCGGATCACGGCAACTGATGACGAATGAGAAGGACGAAAAACCTGAAGACCTTCAAACCAATCGCATCCCAGATTCGGTTACCAAAATATCACCGATCCCGTTGTCTCACGCATCCGCGCAGCGAATGCGTCATTGCAATGTTGTATACAATGTAGCTTGTCAAGGCGCAATCATTCGCCAAAAACCTTCAAAAGTGTATACAATCTCGGCGGACTTGAAGCAAATTCCGCTGCGCCACGGGAGAAACGGTGGGCCACAAGAGTCTCGAAGATCTGCTGCAATCCGTGGGGAATCCCGTCAAGCTTCTGCGCAACTCGCAAACCGGACCTTATGTCTACCCCGTCGTTCCTCCCGAGTATTCGAACTGGAGAGACGAGCAGCGCGCCTGGCAACAGACCTGCGTTCTCTACAACCAGTCCTACCACATGACGGATATGTACATCCAGGGAGCGGACGCTCAGAAACTTCTCTCCGATCTAGGAGTGAACAGCTTGAAAGGGTTCGAGCCGAATAAGGCGAAGCAGTTCGTACCCTGTAATTACGACGGCTATGTCATCGGCGACGTCATTCTGTTCTATCTGGAGAAGGATTATTTCAATATCGTCGGCCGGCCGTCGGTTCACAACTGGGTTCAATATCACGGCGAAACCGGCGGATACGACGTCAAATTCGAAAGAGACGAACGATCGATTGCCCGCCCCGGGCCCATCGTTCGCAAGGCCTATCGATATCAGGTACAAGGCCCGACCGCGATGAAAGTGATCGAGAGGGCAACGGGCAGACCAGTGCCGGATCTGAAGTTCTTTCACATGACCTCGATTTCGATCGGCGGACGACGGGTTCGCGCGTTGCGTCATGGAATGGCCGGTCAGCCGGGACTCGAGTTGTTTGGTCCCTGGGAAGATGGCGAAGCGGTGAAGGCTGCTCTGATCGACGCCGGCAAGGATTTCGGTTTACGCCAAGTCGGGGCGCGGGCTTATTCTTCTAACACTCTCGAATCCGGTTGGATTCCGTCGCCGATGCCTGCGGTTTATTCCGGGGAGAAAATGAAACCCTACCGGCAATGGCTTCATGCCAACAGTTACGAAGCCATCGCGTCACTGGGTGGAAGTTTTTATTCCGACAACATTGAAGATTATTATCTGACTCCCTACGATTTGGGCTACGGGCCGCTGGTGAAGTTCGATCATGAATTCATTGGCAGGAAAGCTCTGGAACAAATCGCCGACCAACCTCACCGGAAAAAAGTAACCCTGGCTCTCGACAACGTTGACGTGACGCAGGCGATCAGCACGATATTCGAGCCCAACGACCGTGCCAAATACTTCGATTTTCCGTCTGCGGTTTATGCCACGCTGCCCTACGACAAAGTTCTGCGCAATGGGGAATTCATTGGAATCTCCACGTGGTGCGGTTATAGCGCGAACGAAGGCAAAATGCTTACGCTTGCCATGCTCGATGAAGAGCACAGCGAACCTGGAACTGAAGTTACATTCGTCTGGGGCGAGGAAGATGGCGGATCGTCAAAGCCGACCGTCGAGCGCCATGTGCAAACCGAAATTCGCGCGATCGTCAGCCCTGTCCCGTACTCTCAAGTCGCCCGTACCTCCTACACGGAAGGCGGATGGCGGACAGAGCAGACACACAGCCCCTGGGAGACCGGCCGCGATGCATCGCCCGGCAAAAAAATCCCAACCTCGCCTAAAACGTAAGGCTGGGATCTTTTGGCGTTACATGCCTCACTGATACGAAACCGTTAACTTATCAAGGTAGATCGTGTATGGCGATTGCTTGGCGTCACCATCCATCTGATAGTTAATCGTGAACCCATACCAGCCCGGCGACGTGCCCGGCGGGAACGTCCAATTTAGAGTGCTGGTCTGACCGTTCAGAGTGATTGACTGGTAAACCAGATTGTCGTTCGAGTCCCGCTGCACTTTGAGCGTCACGTGGTTCCAGGAATTTTCGTTGGGATAACACGGAACTCCCGTTGCCACCCATTTCTTGTTCTGATTGTCCCAGACATCCCACTCATTTCCGGAAGCGATCCGGCACTCGTGGCCGAAAATGAATCCCAGATTATTGAAGAACTGATTGATGTCGAACTCGAGCGCCTGCGAGGCTCCAAGATCGCCGCCATAGAAATAAACGTCATAGGTAAAGTTGTGCAGCGAAGGAACCAGCGTGTGACTGGAATCAGGAAGTCCCTGCGACGAACCGGGCCCGATCAGATGATTGTTGAACAGTGCATCGGAAAACGGTACGGTGCCTCCCACACTGAATCCGGCGGCATCTCCGGTCATGGAAGGCGAACTGATGTTCTGGCCCATCCAGAATGTGATTCCTTCGCAGGGCGAGGGAGAACAATCGACATAACGTGGGTATTGCTGCCCGAACGAATTCCAGCCGCCGCTCTTCTGTACGCTGGAAAATGACTTTCCTGAGCTAGCCGGCGCGGTTGGCGTGGGAGGGTTCGATACCGTGATTTGAAAAGATTGCTTTTGAGATGCACCGGCAACGTCGGAAACCTGGATAGCGAAGTTAGAGGTTCCACTGGATGAGGGCGTTCCGGAAATCGTTCCGGACGTCGTATTGAGCGAGAGACCCTCCGGAAGCGAACCGGTTGCGAAGGTGAACGTGTAGGGAGCTGAGCCACCCGTCACGGCGATCGTTCCACTGTAACTTGTACCCACCGTCCCGGTGGGAAGAGAAGTTGAAACGTTCATGCCGCTCGAGGATCCAGAACCGGTTCCTGAGCCCGATCCGGTTCCTGAGCCCGATCCGCTGCCCGAGCCTGATCCGCTGCCCGAGCCTGATCC
>DASXEG010000159.1:0-3640 GCA_036490235.1 Candidatus Sulfotelmatobacter sp.
CCCGCGGGTTGCACCATTCGACAAGGACGCGCGGCAGAGGCTCGCTCTTTAGGTGCGATCGTGGAGAACGCTTTCTTCCCTGACGGGCCGCCGGAGGCATTCCAGGATTTGTTGACCCCTCTTTACCGGATGGAAGGAGCGATCACCTTTGCCGCCGAGGTCGAGGGAAAGACGGTCGCGTGCGGAGCTGGCCTCGTGATCTCCGAACACGGTGTCTTCGCGATCTGCGGTGCGGGAACCGAGGCGCAATTCCGCAGGCGCGGTCTGCAAACAGCTTTGCTTTATGCCCGGCTGAGCGCGGCAGCCAAGGCGGGTTGCGAGTTCGCGGTGGTGGTAACCCAGGGCGGAACCATCTCTCAACGCAACTGCGAGAGGCTGGGATTTCGAGTGGCCTATAGCAAGGTAACGGTGATTCGAGAGTTACCGGAGTAGTCTCGACGCCGCAACCGAGGCTCGAAAGACAGGTCTTTTCATAACTTCGATGGCGGCGTGTAATCAGGTTGGAAGGACGGTGCAATTGAAAACGGATGCCATTCGCCAATTCTGTCTTTCATTTCCGGGTGCAAGGGAGAACCTCCAATGGGGCGACGATCTTTGTTTCAAGGTCGGCGGCAGGATTTTCGTCATGCTCGGGCTGGACAATCCGCGCTTGTGCTTGAAGTGTGCCCCAGAAATCTTTGCTGAGCTGATCGAACGTGAAGACATTCAGCCGGCGCCCTACGTGGGGCGCTACAAATGGGTGATGCTCGACAGGCTGGATGCGGTGAACTGGGGTGAATTACAGCAGTTGATCCGGGAGTCGTACGCAATGGTGGCGGCGAAGGCGCCGAAGAAAAGGGTCAGCAAGAAGTCGAACGCTCGCCACCGCTGATTGGTAGAGATTTTTCCCGTCGTGCTTCGCTTGTGCATCGGAATGTCAGGCTTCTTCGTCGTCGATTTTGACCTCCTTGGGAATTTGACTCAGCTTCGTTCTGTCGGCTAGCCTCAAGAGTCTGCCCATTCCAGACGATCCCGACTTTTCATGCGACTCCGATACAAGTTAAGGTTGTGGCTTCTGCTGGCGGCAGTTTCGAACTGCCTGATCGCCCAGGGTTTTTCGGCAGTCGAGCCTTTGCATGCGCGGCATGCCATGGTGGTCAGCGCCCACGAACTGGCATCGCGCGCCGGAGTGGAGATCATGCAGGCCGGCGGTAACGCCGTCGATGCCGCTGTGGCAACCGGTTTTGCGCTGGCTGTGGTGCATCCCCCCGCGGGTAACATCGGCGGAGGAGGATTCATGCTGATCCGCCTGGCCGACGGCCAGACACATTTTCTCGATTACCGCGAAAAAGCTCCCGCAGCCGCTACCCGGGATATGTACCTCGACGCGCAGGGCAATGTGATCGAAGGCGCCAGTGAGTACGGATATAAGGCGATCGGCGTGCCCGGGTCGGTTGCAGGAATGGTTTATGCGGAACAAAAATTTGGCAAGCTGACGCTAAAACAGGTTATCGCTCCAGCCATCAAGTTGGCGCGCGAGGGCTATGTACTCACTTGGCGTGAAGCGAAAGACATGCGCGACCAGCACCTCAGTGACTTCGCGGAATCACACCGGGTTTTTCAGCGTGACGGAAATTACTACCAGGCTGGAGAGACGTTTCGCCAGCCAGACCTCGCCCGCACCCTCGAGCGAATCGCCGCCGATCCCGATGATTTCTACCACGGCAAGCTGGCCCATGATTTGGCAGCGGCAATGCAAAAAGGCGGCGGCCTCATCACCACCGAGGATTTGGCGAATTATGAAGTGAAAGAGCGCGAACCAGTGCGCGGAACCTATCGCGGTTATGAGGTTCTAAGCGCACCCCCTCCATCCTCGGGCGGTACAGTTCTGATTGAATCGCTCAACATTCTGGAAGGATACGATCTGGCAAAGCTCGGCGACCGGTCGGCCGCATCCATTCACTTTACGACGGAAGCATTCCGTCGGGCATTTTTCGATCGCGCAGAGTTTCTGGGCGATCCCGATTTCTCGAAAATTCCGGTCGCTCAACTGATCGACAAGAAATATGCCGCGGCCTGGGCGAAATCGATCGCCGAAGACAAGGCCACCCCGAGCCGGGATTTGAAACGGCCGGAGATTTTCAGCCAATTGGAACAATACGCGGCAGCGCATCCCCAGCCACAGTCAATTCCCGAGTCACCGCACACCACACATTATTCTGTTGTCGATGCCGAAGGGAATGCAGTCGCCGTCACAACCACCATCAACGATTGGTTTGGATCGCGAGTAACGGCGGACGGTTTGGGATTTCTGCTCAACGACGAAATGGATGACTTTTCCGCCAAGCCCGGTGTTCCGAACTCGGACGGATTGATTCAAGCCGAAGCGAATGCAATCGGACCCGGCAAGCGTCCTCTTTCCTCGATGACGCCGACGATTGTGGCCAAGAATGGCAAAGTCTTTCTTGTGCTGGGATCGCCCGGAAGTTCTAAGATCATTACCACCGTTGCCAATGTGTTGATGGGCGTGATCGATTATGGAATGAACATTCAGGAAGCCGTGGATGCGCCGCGCTTTCATAATCAATGGCTGCCCGATGTGTTGGATGTCGAACAATGGTTTTCACCCGATACGGTCGAGACTCTTCGAAAGATGGGATACAAAATTCAGTTCGGTTTGCACTATGGCGAAAGTTTCTCTCCTTATTGGAGTGATGCAGAATGTATTGCCATCGATCCCATCAGCGGGGATCGCCTGGGAGCAACCGATTACCGGGCCGACGGCAAAGCCGTCGGATACTAGCGATTGCATGTGATTGATTTTCGTTGTCGACTGAAAATGGTCTTTAGGTAAGGGACTGGGCATGGTAAGAGGGGTTTCAACTTATTTATATGTGAGAGAGCGGTTGCATCCTGGAATTTTGGATGGACTGGCTCGTAATGGTGTGCAGGCGATTGAGATTTTTGCGGCACGGCAACATCTCGATTACGCCAATCGCAAGGCTCACGTGCGCGAGATTGCCGAGTGGTTTCGCGGCAGCGGAGTGCCGCTGCAGTCCGTCCATGCCCCGCTGTATTCCGACTACGAATGGGGTCGCACCGGTTCGCCGCCGGTAAATATAGCTTCGACCGACCGCGCCGCCCGTGTAGATGCGATGGATGAGATCAAGCGCGCTCTCGAGATTGCGGAGCAGATTCCGTTCCGATTTTTGATCCAGCATCTGGGAACCTCGAACGAAGCCTTCGACGAGAAAAAGTTCGAAGCTGCAATGACTTCCATTGAGCATCTTCGGGCCTTCGCCAAGCCGCTCGGTGTGCGGATTCTTCTGGAAAACATTCCCAACGAGCTTTCCATGCCCGATAAATTGGTGGAGATGATTCACGCAGCCCATTTTGACGATGTTGGCATTTGTTTCGACTTCGGCCACGCGCACATGATGGGTTCCGTCGGCGAGGCTTTCGAAATTGTGCGACCGCTGGTTTGCTCGACCCATGTGCACGACAATGACAAAGCCCGCGACGCACATTTATGGCCCGGCGCTGGAACCATCGACTGGAAGCAAGCAATGGAGTTGCTGCGCTCAGCTCCGCAACGGCCACCGCTTCTGTTTGAACTGGAACACGACGAAAAGATCAACCCTCTGGAAAAACTGGGCCCGGC
>DASXEG010000025.1:0-11839 GCA_036490235.1 Candidatus Sulfotelmatobacter sp.
ACCAGCAACATTCCCGACAAAAACCCGCCCACATGCGCCCAGAACGCCACCCCGCCCATGTTCTGGCTCTGCACCTGGAGCACGGTTGCCGTCCCGCTCAAGAAATTCAGTACAAACCAATATCCCAAAATCACCCACGCCGGCACCCACAACACAAACACAAAAAACCACGTCAAAACTCGCGCCCGTGGATAAACCACAAAGTACGCCCCCAGCACCCCCGCAATCGCGCCGCTCGCCCCCAGCGCCGGCACGGTCGAATGCAAGCTCACAAGCACCTGCGCGCTCATTGCCAGAAAGCCGCAAACTAGGTAGAAAATCAGATATTTAAAGTGCCCAAGATAATCTTCCACATTATCCCCAAAAATAAACAGGAACCACATATTCCCAATCACATGCATCCACGATCCGTGTAGAAACAGGGACGTAAAAAAAGGAAGTAAAACCTGGCCTAGGGAATAACGTGGCGATCCATGCAAAAAGACGGAAAGATGATACGGCACCACGGCGAACTGATGAATGAGCTGCCTCAAGCTCTGCGGATCGAGGGTCGACTCGAAAAGAAAAATCATCAGGTTCAGCGCAATCAGAAACCACGTCACGTAGGGCGTACTGTAGCGAGGTTGATCGTCCTTGATGGGGAGCATGGAGGAATTTTGTTAACTTAGTAAGCGGACATTGAAACCAAAATGCGTCATCCCGAGTACCGCGTTCCTTCCAGCGGTACGAGAGATCTGACGTGCAGCACTCGATTGCGCGCAGCTACCAAATTACCAAATTCCCGCATGAACGGCGTCCTCATCATCGATAAACCCTCCGGCCTTACCTCGCACGACGTGGTCAACCGAGTACGCCGCATACTCGGCCAGCGATCGGTGGGCCATCTCGGCACGCTCGACCCCATGGCCACTGGCGTTCTTCCTCTGGTTCTAGGCGGCTACACGCGCCTCGCCCAGTTCTACACCGCATCTGAGAAAACGTATGAAGGAGTCATTCGGTTCGGTTTCTCCACCGATACTTACGACGCCGAAGGCGAACCGACTTCAAATCCTCAGTCAGTCGATCTCACGCTCGACAAGCTTCAACAACTCGCCGCCGAGTTTCAAGGCCAGATTGAGCAGCTCCCGCCACCATTCTCGGCCAAGAAGATTCACGGCGTCCCCGCTTACAAGCTCGCGCGCAAACATCAGGAAGTCGAACTCAAGCCGGTACAAGTCGAGATCAAAGAATTCGCCATAAGCGCAATCGAAGGTGACCGCGCCACCTTCCGCGCCCGCGTAGCCAGCGGCACCTACATGCGCTCCGTCGCCCACGATATCGGGCAGCGCCTCGAATGCGGCGCACATCTTGCAGCCCTCCGCCGCACAACTGTTGCCGAGTTCGACATCACACAAGCCCACACACTCGAAGAACTCGAATCCGCAAGCGCAACAAAACGAGACTGTCATTCCGACCGGAGCACTGTTTTTCCGCAGGAAAAGCAGTGCGGAGCGGAGGAACCTGCTTTCGCTCGCCCCCTGGAAGATCCGGATTACCGAGACGCAGCCGACGCAATCGAATCCCTCCTGGTCCATCCCCGCCGACTCCTCCCGCATCTCCCATCAGTCACCGCCGACGAACTCACCGCCGCGCACATCCGAAACGGACGTCCCGTCAACCTGTCCGATCTCTCGCGCGCCCGCCAGGTAAAAGTCTTCTTCGGACAAAAGGAGCTCCTGGCCGTTGCCACCCGCATCGCCGGCACGCTGTTCCATCCGAAGATCGTTTTCGCCACGAACGCTGGTGCACCAGCCCATCAGGCGTAAGAGGGAATTTCACTCGGTATATCGCGACACGATAGTAATGAACTTTTTACTCAAAATAGTCTCGGGAAAATTATTTACAATGGATGCACTCATTCATGGCACCAATAAAGCCTTCATGGAAGAACTCTAGAAGTGCGTCTTCTGCGTCCCGCTGGCCAATACTCGCCCGCGCCGCCGTTCTGGCAATGCTGTGTTCATCGTTGATACCCTGCTGTCTCGCCGATAGCGCCGCCTTTGACCTTCCAGGACCAAAGATCGAAGTCAGTGTGACGCGCTCGGGAAAGACCCTGCCAATTTCCCAAGTCCCGGAACTGCAAGCCGGAGACCGCTTATGGCTGCATCCAGTCCTTTCGACCGGAGATTCGGTTCACTATTTGTTGATCACCGCCTTCCTGCGCGGGCCGACGAGCCCACCGCCCGATCAGTGGTTCACGCGATCCGAAACCTGGAGCAAGCAAGTCAAACGCGATGGAATCTTCATCACTGTTCCTCAAAATGCGCAACAGGCTCTGATGTTTCTTGCTCCGGAAACCGGCGGAGACTTCTCAACCCTGCGCTCCACGGTGCGCAATCGCCCCGGCGCTTTCGTTCGCGCATCCCAGGATTTAAACCAGGCAGCCCTCGATCGCTCGCGGCTCGACGCGTATCTCGAGGGCATCCGCGAAGTTTCCGATGCAGATGCAAAAACTCTCGAAGAGCGCACGTTGATGTTGGCACGCAGCTTGAAGATCAAAGTCGACAAAGACTGCCTCGATCGCCCCATACAAGAACAAGCGACCTGCCTGATGCAGAAAACCAATCAGCTTGTGCTCGATGATGGACATACGCAGTCAATGGTGGATGCCCTGACGTCGGGGCCGGCAACCGACCTTGTCGGCAATCTCAGCACGACGACTATCGCCGGCGGCGGAGCGTACAGCCCCTACGTCGGCGCGGTCGTCGACCTCGCCAAAATGATGGAAGGTTTCCGCACTCCTCAATATCAATACATCCCCGCGCTCGCCTTGCCCAAGGACGGTGGAATCGATCTCAAGCTCAACAACGTTCCCTCATTTCACAAGCCGATGTCGGTCCTCGTAGTATCGCTGCCCGCGGTAGAATCGGCTCAACTTCCTCCACTACGCGCAATTGAACCAAAACGCGTTTCCTGCCTGCAGCAAACCGGCCTGGTTCTTCCCGTGGATGGCGCTCCGCTGGCGTTTTCCACGCAATACGCACACGAATTAGTCCTGCACGTAGAAAGCAAAGCCGGCCTCCGCGTAGACCTTCCGATCAAAGCCGACGCATCGCGCGGCGGCCTCGTCGTCGACACAAAACCTCTTCACGCCGAAAGCGCCACAGGCGAAATCGTGGGCAAGGTGCGCGGCGAGTGGGGCTTTCAACCGTTTACCGGACCGGTATTCCAACTGCAATTCTCACATCCCACCAAATGGCTGCTCGCGTCTGCCGATTCAACCGCCCTCATCATCGGCAGAGATGACCCCATCCATTTGCAGTCCGACGAAGCCCCCTGCGTCGAAGAGGTCGCGATTAAGGATGCTCAGGGCAAGCAGGCAAAAGCCACTTGGAAAATACTGAAGCCCGATGAACTTGAAATAAGCGTTCCCTTGAAAGGATCAAGCACGGGCCCGATGCTGGTACTGGTCAGCCAATCCGGCATCACCAAACCGGATGAAGTTCCCATGCAAGCCTACTCGGAAGCAGCCCATCTCGAGCGCTTCGTCTTGAATGCCGGCGATCACGAAGGCATTCTGACTGGAACGCGCCTGGATGAAGTTGCGAGCCTGGAACTGGAAAAAGTGAAGTTCGTTCCGGCCGGACTGACTCGGGTCAGTGGAAAAGACGAGTTGCATCTCTCGACAAGCGCTTCCATCACGACCGCCTTTACAGCGGGCCAAAATCTGGTCGCCCACGTGGCCCTCAAAGATGGCAGATCGCTCGATCTAGATGTTACCATCGATGCGGCCCGCCCCCGCTTGACGCTCACCAGCAAAAGCATACAGGCCGGCCCTGTACCATCTGCCATCCGCCTCGGCAATCAGGATCTGCTTCCCCAAGATGGGCAAATGTCATTCTTCTTGAAAACAGAAGTCCCTGCAACTTTTCCCCGTGACGAGAAAATCGAAGTTGGAACCGAGGATGGCTCGACGAGTGCAGTGTTCAGCATCGAGAAGGGAACCCTGTTTCTGGAAGATCCACAAACGGTTTTGTTGACTTTCCAACCGCTAAAAAGCTTCGGCCCTTCAGTATTCGGCGCACTGCGCTTTCGTGCGGTTGGTGCAAACGGAGAACACAGCGATTGGCAGCCGCTGGTAAAACTGGTGCGCATTCCGTCCTTAAAAGAAGTTCACTGCCCCGATAGTCCCGACAAACCCTGCATGCTCATCGGACAAGATTTGTTCCTTCTCGATTCGGTCGCCTCTGACCCGCAATTTCTGCACAATGTCCCAGTTCCCGCCAGCTTCGTGGATTCACAACTGAGTGTTCCGCGCCCGAACGGAACTTTGCTGTACGTCAAATTGCGCGACGATCCTTCCGTGGTGAACAAGGCAGCCGTTCCCGTCTTGCCCGACTAGCTCGAGGAGTGGTACGCGATCGATCTGAAGGCCAGGAAGAAACAGTGGGCGTGCTGGGCCTAAACTTAATCGCCCCATTTGCCGATGATTCTCTCATCGAGGAATGGGGCAGCGCAGCAATCATACCTTCGTGGTCGGCCTGGCTGGACCTTCGGGCAGCGGTAAATCTACCGTAGCCCGCCGCGTGGCTGCGCGTCTCGATGGTCACGTGATGTCGCTCGAGGTCTACTCCATCAGCACCAACCACCTACCATTTGACGACCGCGCGAAGCAAAACTACGACGAGCCGGAAGCTATCGATATTGAACTATTGGAAAATCATATTCGCCGTCACATGGCCGGCAGATCGATTGAGGCGCCCCTTTACGATTTCACCCAGCACCTGCGCCTCGAGCAAACTCAACGCGTTCCACCGAAGCCCCTGCTCATCGTAGAAGGCATCCTCGCCCTGCATTTTTCGCAACTCCGCCAGTGCTATGACCTGGCCGTCTATCTCGATGCACCCGAGTCCGTCTGCTTTCATCGGCGCAAAGTGAGGGACATCACCGAGCGCCAGCGGCCATCCGAACTCACGCAATGGCAATACGAAACCACCGTTCTCCCTGCCGCCCGCCGCTATCTTCCAAAGTGCAAGGACTACGCCCAACACGTGCTCGACGCCGGTAAAGACATAGCCTCAGTCGAGAAAGATCTGTACAGCGCCATTGCTCAAAGGCTGAAGACAATCGAAGCAGCCAAAGGCGCAGCCGGTTAGCAAGCACTTCATTATGCCGATCAAAACACTTTTCTCACCCTGCGCGAAGCGATGGACCCGGGGACGGATTCTGAATCTTGCTTGACCGACGCTGAGGTCAGTGCTGAAGAGTAGTCTCAGATTTCGGCGGCTTCGCTCCTAACTGCGATGGCGTCGGCAACTGCGATACGTCCCAGCCTCCGCCTAATGCCTCAATCAACGTGACGGAGGAAGTCATCTGCTCCACTTGGATAACCGCAAGAGTTTGCTGGTCCGCCAGAACCGTGGTCTGCGCTGTCATGACGTCGACATAAGGATCGATTCCCGTCTGATACCGGCCCATCTCCAGCTGTAGAAATTCCTCCGCGTGCTTTACTGCCGCCTGCTGCCGCTCGATCTGCTGCGAGTACAGTCGAACCGCCGCGAGATTGTCTTCCACCTGCTGGAATCCGGCCAACACCGTCTGCCGGTAGGCGGCAAGATCGGAGTTATAAACAGCGGTATATTGATTCAATTCGGCTCGATACAATCCTCCGTTGAAAATCGTTTGCGAAAGAGAAGGACCAATCGACCAGAATCTACTGGGCCAGGTGAACCATTTCGTAAATGACGAACTCTCGAAACCTCCGCTTGCCGAGAGAGTCAGACTGGGGAAAAATGCGCCATAGCCGATGCCGATCGTGGCATTCGCTTCGGCTAGCGTCCGTTCCGCAGCGGCGATATCGGGTCGCCGCTGGAGCAACTCTGAAGGTACGCCCACTGGAATGGAAGGAGGAGATCTCAGCTCGGGTCGCGCTGGTATCGAAAAGTCTGTCGCCAGTTTCCCGACGAGAACTGCGATTGCGTGTTCGTACTGCGCGCGTGCGACTTTCACATTGATATCGGCCGATTGCGCAGCCTCCAGCGTAGCCTTCGCTTCCACCACCGAAATATAGTCGTCGACTCCGGCATCGTACGCCGCCTGCGTTACATCCAGAGCTTTCTGGTCCGCCTCAACCGTTTTGTCGAGGATGACCTGAAGCGCGTCCTGCCCTCGAATTTCAAAATAATATTGTGCAAGACTCGCTTGCTCGGTCAGGCGCTCATTTTCCAGATCGGCCGCGCTCACCTGCGCCGCATATTGCGCCTCGCGGACCTCGTTCCGAATTTTGCCCCAAAGGTCAGGCATCCACGATACAGCGACCGGGAAGGACCAATTCGTGCTCTGCTGGCCCGAGTTGGTGGCTGCGCCTGACGCGGAGGTTCCCGTACTGCCCGCATTGGGAACAAAGCTGTTCGATAGAGTGCCGGACGCGCGCGAACGCTGCCACGAGGGGCTCGTTGTAACCGTCGGCCAATACTGCGCCCGTGCCTCCCGAATCACAGCCCGAGCCTGCATCAGATTTTCGAAATACTCTTTAATATTCTGGTTGTTGATATTGAGATCTTCTTCCAAAGCGTTCAAGTCGGCGTCGTTGAAGATCTCCCACCATTTCCCGCGCAGCATCGAATCTTGCGGGCTCGCTACCTTCCATCCTTCCGCATCCTGGAAATTAACGGTGGATTCCTTGTAATTTGGCGCGGCTGGCGTTGATCCCTGCGGGGGATGGTACTTCGGACCAAGAAGACATCCAGTCGTGATGAGCAGCATCGCCGGGATAATTGCCGCTTTCAAAAAATGTCGGAGATTAAATGGATTGGTCATAGTTCTCGTTGGGGAGTTCATGCGTGCTCTGGAACTCCATGTCCTCCCGGCACAGACGTTTCCTTCCCGCCCGAAATCCAGAGCCGCAGGCGGTCCAACTCGAGGTAAACCACCGGAGT
This sequence comes from Candidatus Sulfotelmatobacter sp., assembly GCA_036490235.1. Taxonomy (GTDB): domain Bacteria; phylum Acidobacteriota; class Terriglobia; order Terriglobales; family Acidobacteriaceae; genus Sulfotelmatobacter. Next base: position 6,918 of record DASXEG010000025.1, read on the forward strand.
TGTGTAAAGTGTGATTAGCTGACTCAAGAGCAGGCCTCCAACAATCGTAATGCCCAGCGGCCGGCGTAGCTCCGAACCCATGCCCGTGCCAAACGCCAAGGGGAGAGCGCCAAACATCGCAGCCATGGTCGTCATAAGGATGGGACGGAAGCGAAGCATACAGGCTTCAAAAATCGAATCCCGCGTGTTCTTTCCTTGCTCGCGTTCCGCCATCAACGCAAAATCGATCATCATGATGGCATTCTTTTTCACGATTCCAATCAACAGGACGATGCCGATAATGGAAATCACGTTCAGATCCATATGAAAAATCATGAGAGCGAGCATCGCGCCAACGCTTGCCGAGGGCAGCGTTGAGATAATCGTGATCGGATGAATGAAGCTTTCATAGAGAATGCCGAGCACAATGTAAACCGCAAGCAGCGCCGTCACTATCAGAACCGGCTCGCTCGAAAGCGATTGTTGATAGGCCTGCAAAGTGCCGGCAAAAAAACCGTGAATCGTTGACGGTATTCCCAGGTCGTGTTCCCGCTGTTGGATTTCCTGCGTCGCCTGACTCAAAGAAATTCCGGGGGCCAGATTGAAAGAAACGGTCACGGACGGGAACAGGCCGGTGTGATTGACTTGCAACGCCGTCGTACCCGTCTGGCTCGGAGCGAGAGATGTAATCGGCGACATCGCCGTCGCGTTGTCGCCGCTCGCGTTCGTCTTGACGAACAGGTAGCTCATGTCTTGGGGCGATTGCCAATATTTCGGAGCGACTTCCAACACCACGTAATACTGGTTCAACTGGGTATAGATGACGGAAACTTCCGACTGCCCGTAAGCTGAATACAGCGCGCGGTCGAGCGACTGGGCTGTTTGTCCCAGGCGCGCGGCCTGAATACGATCGTAGGTAACCAACTCCTGCAGTCCGCCATTCTGCTGGTCGCTGTTCACATCCTGCAGGCCGGGAAGTTTCTTCACGTTTTGCAGCAGGATCGGTCCCCAGTGCACGAGATCCGCAATGTTGTCCGACTGAATGGTGTACTGATAAAGCGCACTGCTTGAACGGCCTCCGATACGAAGATCCTGCACCGGTTGCAGAAACGCCGACGCCACGGGCAAACGGTTCAGCTTGGGCCGCAACCGATTGATGACTTGCGCAGCTCCGATCTTTCGTTCATTCAGAGGCTTGAGCGCCACGAAGATAAATCCTCCGTTGCTCGCGCCGTTGCCGCCGGTATAAGCGTTCACATTCTGCACCGCCTGGTCCGCCTTGATCACATCCACCAACTGCAGGATGGAATTGTTCATGAAAGGGAAGGATGCATCCTGTGGTCCCTGCACGCCACCGACCAGCACGCCGGTATCCTGCTGCGGGAAAAATCCCTTTGGAAGACGAACGATGAGAACAAAGTTCAGAGCGATCGTGAGCAGCAGAATGCCAATCGTGACAATCGGATTGTCCAGCACCCACACCAGCGATTTCCGGTAGATGCCGAGCATTCCGCTAAAAAACTTTTCGCTCAAGCGGTACAAGCGCCCATGCTCCTCCGGGTTTTCCGTCTTCAGCAGATGCGCGCACATCATCGGAGTGGTGGTGAGCGAAATGACCATGGAAACCAGAATCGCCGTGGCCAGCGTAATCGCGAATTCACGAAACAGCCGTCCGACAATTCCCGCCATCAGCAGGATCGGAATGAAAACCGCCACCAGCGAAATGCTGATGGAAAAAACCGTGAACCCGATCTCGCGCGCGCCTTTCAGCGCGGCCTGCATCGGCGTCATCCCCTGTTCCAGAAACCTGGAAATGTTTTCCATAACCACGATGGCATCGTCAATCACGAAGCCCGTGGAGATGGTCAGCGCCATCAGCGATAAATTATCGAGACTGAACCCAATCAAATACATCACCGCGAACGTGCCGACCAGCGATACGGGCACGGCGACGCTCGGAATGATGGTGGCGCGCGCGTTGCGCAAAAAGAAGAAAACAACCAGCACCACCAGAATGATTGAGATTACGAGTGTCCGTTCCACGTCATCCACAGAGGCGCGAATCGTAGTGGTGCGATCCAGCACCACCTTGGTCTGGATGCCCTGCGGCAGGATCGCTTCCAGGAAGGGCAGTTGCGCACGAATCCGGTCAACCGTCTCGATGATGTTCGCCCCGGGCTGCCGGAAGATGATGACCGTGACCGATGGAATTCCGTTGTAATACCCGGCAGTCCGGACGTTCTGGGTCGAATCGACTACATCGGCGACATCGGATAGACGGATGGCTCTTCCGTTCTGATACCCGACGATCAGAGGCTTGTATTGGTCGGCCTGCGAGATCTGATCGTTCGTAATGATGTCCTGCTTGACGGACCCATTCGACAACTGCCCGCGAGCCATGTGTGCATTTTGCAGGCTAAGAATCGATTGAATGTTGCTGATCGTGAGGCCGTGACTCTCGAGCTTGGCCGGGTCCACTTCCACCCGTACGGAAGGAAGAGCACCGCCGCCGACAAATACTTGACCGACACCCTGGATCTGCGAGAGCTTTTGCTCCATGACCGTGGAAGCTTCATCGTAGAGTTTTGGAACGCTGTACTTGTCTGAGACGAGGCTGAGAATCAGGACCGGCGAATCCGCCGGATTGACTTTTCTATAGGTCGGATTGGCCGGCAGATTAGCAGGCAAATAGCTGCGCGCGGCATTGATGGCTGCCTCCACGTCGCGCGCCGCGCCATCGATGTTACGTGACAGATCAAACTGCAGAGTGACCGAAGTGCTCCCCAGCGAACTCGAGGATGTCATCTCGGTAATTCCGGCGATATGGCCAAGCTGTCTTTCGAGAGGCGTGGCTACCGAAGACGCCATGATCTCCGCGCTGGCGCCGGGCAAGCTGGAGGAAACTGAAACGGTCGGAAAATCAACCTGCGGCAAGGGAGAGACCGGCAGCTCCGTGTAACCGACTGCGCCGGCAATGGCTAGAGCAATGGTCAACAAAGTCGTGGCGACCGGCCGCCGGATGAATGGTTCCGACAGGTTCATGCATTCTCCGGATGCGGTTCAGCGCCGGAAGGCCCTGGTTGCTCATTCGTCTTGCGCCGGCTCAGTCGCTGCGCCAGCCGGTCAAAGAAAATGTAAATCACCGGCGTCGTGTAAAGAGTCAGCACCTGGCTGACAAGCAAGCCGCCGATCATGCAAATGCCCAGCGGCCGCCGTAACTCCGATCCATATCCCGTGCCGAGCGCGAGCGGAATTCCGCCAAGCAGCGCCGCCATTGTGGTCATCATGATCGGACGGAATCGCAACAGGCTGGCTTCATAAATCGCATCGGTCGAGTTTTTCCCGTGTTCGCGTTCCGCCTCCAACGCGAAGTCAACGATCATGATGCCGTTTTTCTTCACAATGCCAATCAGCAGAATGATTCCGATGATGGCCACGACGCTCAGACTCTGGCGAAAAACGATCAACGCCAGCAGCGCTCCTACGCCCGCAGAGGGCAGCGTTGAAAGAATGGTGACAGGATGGATAAAACTCTCATACAAGACGCCGAGGACGATATAAACCGTCACCAGCGCCGCCAGAATCAAGATCGGCTCGTTCGAAAGCGAATTCTCGAACGATGCGGCCGTCCCCTGAAAGTCCGCCTGCACGCTGGCAGGGAAATTAATTTTCTTCGTGACTTTATTGATGTCTTCGATCGCGGTACCCAAAGAGGCATTAGGCGCGAGATTGAACGAGACCGTGACGGAAGGGAACTGCCCCTGATGAGTGATGGAAAGCGCTTCCGGCGTGTTCGCAACCGTGAGAAACGTACTCAACGGAACTGCATTTGCGCCCGACGCCGAGGTAGCCGTATTGGGAGTGGTTCCTGCAAAAGTGCCCCCATTCAAGGATGATGCCCCGCTCGAAACGGTGGGCGCGAGAACGGTCGAACTAGGTGAGAGAACCGCGGCCGACGGCGTGTATAGCACCGATGTTGTGGTCGCATTCGAACCCGCCGCGCTCGATCCGATGGTGGAAAATGATGACGACGCAGCCGCCCCTGTCGCACTCGAGGAAGCGTTGGACTGGATGTACAACGACCCCAGATTGCGGGGATCCGTTTGCCATTGCGGCTGGGTTTCCAAAATCACGTGGTACTGGTTCAACTGCGTGTAGAGAGTATTGATCTGCCGCTGGCCGTAGGCGTCGTAAAGCGTGTTGTCGATCGTCGACGGTGCAATCCCCAGCCGCGACGCCGTAATCCGGTCGATGTTAAGAGATACGGCCTGTCCTCCAGTCTGTTGATCCGTGGCTACATCTTCCAGCGAAGGAAGTTTCTGCAACTCGGAAACGAACTTTCCTGTCCATTCATTCAATTCATTCGTGTCCGGATCTTCCAGAGTGTATTGGTACTGCGTGCGGGTAACGCGGTCATCGACTGTGATGTCCTGCACCGGTTGCATGTAAAGATGGATACCCTGCACGTCGTCGAGTTTCTTCGCCAGTCGTCGAATCACATCCGATGCGCCCAAACTCCGCTGTTCGATCGGCTTGAGGTTGATTTCCATGCGGCCGCTGTTCAACGTGGTGTTCACGCCATCGGCCCCGATAAAAGACGACAAGCTCTCGACCGCAGGATCCTGCAAAATAATCGAAGCCATGTCTTGCTGCTTTTGCTCCATGGCCGCGAACGAGGTCGACTGCGGGGCCTGTGAGATGCCTTGAATCACGCCCGTATCCTGAACAGGGAAGAATCCTTTGGGAATGACGATGTACAGAAGCACCGTAACTACCAGCGTAGCCACTGCGACGAGCAGAGTAATCGTCTGGTAGCGCAGCACGACTTTCAGCGTGCGGCCATAAAATTCAATCATGCGATTGAAAGCCCGCTCGTTGAGTTGATACCACCGGCTCTGCTGCGCCTTCGGATCATGCCGCAGGATGCGTGAACACATCATCGG
>DASXEG010000075.1:0-15978 GCA_036490235.1 Candidatus Sulfotelmatobacter sp.
CTCAGCTGGAGATATGGACGAAATGGCAACCGGCGCCGATTCCATGTTTAATTCCTGGCAGGTTCCGCTCTTATCTACCGCTTTACACTTCCAGCAGCCAGGGGGAAATTGAGAATGCTGCGCGGCTCGAAAACCGGCTACCGCCATTATACCTTTGCGCGTTACTTGCTAAATAATCATCGTAATCGGAAGTAACCACCGCAAATATTCCGGAATCAGAAGTTGGCTCAATTCGGAATCTGCCCCGCCACTGAGCCAGTTCCGATGCGAAGATACCGGTATCCAAACGTAGCCGTTCGTTGAAAAGCTTGGCGGATTAGTACCACAAACCATGCCGAATACCCTAGAGAACTCCGCCGCGCGGCTTTCCACATGGACGCCAATAGTCGTAACCGCTCCCGATGCGTCAAGCGAAGCTTCACTCCGGTGGAGGCGACCATGTCAAACGCCGGGCCTTCCAGATACACCGTTCGAAGATCTTTCTGAAGGCATTCCATCAAGGAGAGCGGAATCGAATGGATCACGACGGCATCGCTGATAAAAAAAGGAAGTTCCCCGGTCTGTATCAGTTTTGCCAGCAGCAAGGTATCTTCTCCCCGCAGAGCGCCGGGATGAAAGACCTCGCCCTCTGTCGCTTTCTTCCGGAGCGCGAATCCGGCGGTGTTCAAGTAGCGGATGCGGCCGTCCGACTGAAGCATAAGGCTCTGAAAAGTGGACAGCCTCAATTCCTCGGCTCTCCCAACCAAGGTCGATCGGTCCCCAGTTAAGCGAAGTTGAAAAAAATTGTGCTGCGGCGCCCCCGTGACAATGGAATTCAGAGCGGTCAGGCAGCTTTTGTCCAGTCTGCAGTCTGCATCCACAAATAGCAGCACATTCCCCCTGGAATTTCGGATGCCGAGATTCCTGGCCGATGGAATGCCGCAATGAGCCTGGCGAACAATCACCAGCGAAAAGGGATACGACTCAGAGCGAAGTGACTGGGGGGGGCGTTCTGAACTACCGTCATCTACTACAATGACTTCGAAACAAGCGGGCGACGTTTGTTCTTTCAATGAATACAGACATTCTTGTAGCGGAATCCAGTCGTTGTAAACAGCTATGACGATACTGAATTGCGGGACTACCGGCGAGGTCTGTTCGCACCGAGTCATCAGTTCATGATTTGCAAAGCGAAGCGCGTGCGAGAGACTTAGGATTTCACATCGAGGCCGCAAATCAAAGTTCGCGCGTGGGTACCTTAGTTACATTTGACGACCGTCCGCAACTTCATTGAATCGACGGAGCTTCGTATGATTAAGGGTCCCCCACTCTGAAAAATGTCCATGCGAGAATCAGGCTGCGACATGGCGCTTTAACGAGAAGAGATCTAATGCGGACGTCCACCATTCGAGCCTGTCTGGGAACTGCGCTGGCTTTGGTTGTGCTGAGTAGCGGATGTAAGACCAAATCATCCGCCAGTGAAGGGCCACCGCAAGCACCTCAGCCGCGCATTGGCCAGGTTTCTGCACCGCGCCTGGTTTGTCCGCCTCTTGGTTCGGTGTTGGTGGCCGCGCCGCAGTCAAAAAACGGGCATCGAGTTACCCTCAAGTGGCGAGCCAGCCGCCACGCGGATGTAAAACGCGGCGACGCCGTTGGCTATTGCATTTATCGCGGACCGAAACCTAACGCTCCTCCCACGGAGTTGGTTAACCATCTTCCTTTCCCGGAAACGCAGTGTGTGGACGATTCGGTCAAGAATGGCAAGCAATACTATTACGTCGTACGTGCGATCAGTGCCGAGGGAATGATGAGTCAGATGTCAGAACCGCCGGCGCCAGCCAAAATTCCTACGACTCCGGCAGCCAGTTTTCACAAGGCGGGCACACCGATCCCTCTATGCCGCGAATCTGAGGGCATAAAGAGACCATGAGCGCTGGTAAGCGCGAAATTCAGTGAATCGTCGATGAGGGGAATGTGCAGACCACTACTCAACGAGCAGCTTTAAAGCTCTCCCCGCGTATGCTTTTTTGTGCTCTGCTTGCGCTTTTCGTCATGCTATGGTGGGCACCGCTAACGGCCACGTTTTTCCTTTCCATTCACAACGACCAATACACGCATATTCTTCTCATCCTTCCCATTAGCGCTTCGTTGATTCTGCTCGACTGGAACTCGCAGGACGTCTCGATGCGTTCTAGCCTGCCGATCGCATCACTCTTGCTTGCGGCTGTTCTCGCAAACTTCATTCTTGGCCGAACGATCTCGCTCCCCGGTGACATTCTGCTCACGGTGCGCATGTTCACCTTTGTTCTCTGCTGCCTTGCAGGCTTTGTCCTATGCTTCGGCGCAACAGCATTTCGCAACTTATTATTCCCTGTTCTTTTTCTGTTGTGGCTGGTGCCTTTCCCCGGCTTCGTTGTGAATGCGATCGTGAGCGCCTTGCAATATAGTTCAGCCGCAGCCGCTCATGCGATTTTTGTTCTCGCACGCGTCCCGGTTGAACAACGCGGTTTGCTTCTCCACATTCCAGGTCTCACCCTCGAAGTTGCCCCCGAATGCAGCAGCATTCGTTCGAGTCTGGTCCTGTTAGTCACCACGATGGTTCTGGCGCATCTGCTGCTGCGGTCCTGGTGGAGAAAGCTATTACTGATCGCGCTGGCTATTCCGCTTGCCATCATAAAAAACGGTCTCAGAATTTTTGTTATTGGATTTCTCGCGATTCGCGTGGATCGCAGCTATCTGTTTGGCAGACTGCATCACCAGGGCGGGTTCATTTTCTTGCTAATTGCTCTTGCAGGAATATTCCTGGCGCTTTGGATTCTGCGCAGGGGCGAGATAAAACAGCCGGCAGGCCGAAATCGAATTCCGGCCTAGCGACAAGAACAGACTGTCAAAGTGTCTATGCGGTGAATATTCTTATATTTAGATTATCGATGCAGCAGGCCAAACGTAACAGCCGAGGCTGAGCCTCCGATATCCAGCATCGAAACCGCCCGCTCCAACCTGTAATGCCTGGTCCTGTGAAAGAAATAACTTATGCCTATGACGCCGGCAGTTTCCCCTGCAAAGTTTGCCGCCAAAGCCGCGGTGCTTCCCGTCATTATCCGCGCTACAGGATTAAACTCCTGCCCGCCGCTGCGCAGATTATCGCGTGTTACCACAAAGTCGGCTGCGCTGAATGCGGCCGTGGCGGCGAAGAGGGCGCTATTTTCGCGGTCCCAGAACCTGTGTTTCATGGAAGTCTCAGGCCGAGTTACCGGCTGAGATGAGCTGACGAACGGAGAGGGCTCCAACTCCCGCGAGTTTGTTGGAGCATCCGGAAGCAAAAGCGAAGCTGAAACGTCTTGCCCCGCACCAAACTGCGATAATCCGACAATAAGAACGCCTGCCGCCATGCAGCGCGCCGTGCAGCGAAAGAGAGGAATTCGCATTACTTTAGTGAGCCTCCACCATTGGCCACAGATACCTGTACTAATGCGTGTATATAACTACTAACGCATTCTGTGCGCCAGAGGGAATGGCCTCAATGTGCCAGTAAGTTGTGAGAAATGATGACTTTCGAGAGAGGACGCGTCACCGAAGTAACTACGAGTGCGCAGAGAATTGCACACCGCGGCGGCCAAGATTCTTCTATTGCCACCAGGCGGAAATCGGAGGACGGACGAGAAAAGCAAAAGCGGAGCGACTTCGGAAGAAACTACCAGCCCGAAGGCGCTCCGCCTGAGCGAAGCGAATGGCAATCACCAAACACTTTACGGAATCGCAGCCTGTACCGGTGGCGTAGATTTCGCACTCTCCTGGCCGGCAGAATTCACCGACGTGGCTTCGTAATAATAAGTCTGTCCGGAGGTCACGCTGCTATCGGTGTAAGCAGCGTTCGGGTCGACCGCGGAATTGATCTTCGCATAAGAACCAGTCGCGCTGATGCTGCGATACACGTTGTACCCAACCACGTTCTGGCCCGAATTCCAGGAAAGGTTTACGGTGTAGGTTGCCGCCATGCCGGTCCCACTCAACGATTCAACCACCTGTGGATTCGAGGCATTGCTGGAAAATGAGAGTGATCCCGAGTCCAGGCCAACATTCTGCGGCGCGAAGGCCACATCGTAAGAAACGCTCTTGCCGGCCGCCAGCGTGAGCGGGAACGTAGCTCCATCCAGCCCAAATTGCGAATTACCGCTGGTCGCCGAATAAATCGTTACACTCCCTCCGCTCGCTGTCAGCGAAAGCAACTCGGTGGCGCTGGTTCCCACGGTGACGTCGCCAAAATTCAGCGGCGAAGGCGCCACGACCAGCTGTCCTGAGGTTGTTCCGGTTCCAGCCCCAGTCAGGGGAATATTTAGTCCCGGGCCAAAGACAAAAAGGCTGCCGCCCACTTCTCCCGTTGATTGCGGTGTGAAGGTCACATTCACGGCGACGCTCTGGCCAGCCCTCAGGTTCATTGGAAACGATCCACCCGCCTCGGCAAACCCCGTGCCTGTCGCCTGTACCCCGCTGACTTCCACATTCCACGAGTGCGGATTCGTAATCGTCACCGGCAGCGTGGCGCTTTTGCCCGTCTGCACTGAACCGAATGACAGCACAGCCGGTGAGGCGCTCACTCCCTCGCTGGTTGTTCCAGTCCCGCCAGCCTGCAACGTAAGCGTAGAATTCGACGCATTGCTGTAAAAGCGAATCGATGCGCCGCTCCATCCAGCGGTTTTCGGGGTGAAGGTTATGTTGACATCGACGCTCTGTCCAGCGGCCAACGTCATCGGCAGGTTCAGAGGCGAAGTCGCAAACTCCGAACCGCTCACCGCGACGCTGCTCAGCGTGACGCTGGTAGACCCGCTGTTGGTGACCGTGACCAGCAAGGTCTCGCTTTGGCCCACATCAAGCGCGCCAAAACGCAGGTTAGCGGGCGAGATGTTCAGCTGTGGCGAACTAGATGCCACGCACTTTGGCAGTAAACCGCTGACCAAAAGTGCTGCCCCGAAGGTTAGAAGGTGAAATGTACGAAGGGAAAACGGGCTGATGCTGGACTGGGGGAGTCTCATGCACCCATTCTGTGAGCCTTTTCGCGAGCCAGAAAGATTCCACTAGTACAATAAGACGATGGAAATGGGTCATGTTCCTTAATTAGGACGAGTTCGGATAAGCCGAACTGCCCAATGGACGGTGCATTTAGCGCGCGAAGGTTGTAGTCCCAAAGTGCCGATCGACAAAGAGCTACAGCGCAGCCATCAGTTGAATGCATCCGTCAAGGAAATCACCTTCATCGCGTTCTTGACCTGGTCTGCACTCGTAGCCGATTTTAAATGCAAGGTCACAGCCTCTCCCGGAAGCAGATCGAAATAATTATCCGAAGTCTGCACATCGAGATCGCCGAACGACACATACACGCTGCGCGCCAGTTGCGATGACTGCAAGGTCAGCGTGACATCCCCGCCACTGCCTCCCCACTGAGTTTCGATTTTCGGCGAGACCGGCAACTCCAAAGCGTGAGTGACGTCGAAGAAGGTCGAGTTCCGCGAAACTCTTTTTCCCGCGACATCGAAATCAAAAACCAGAAAGCTCTTGTGCGGATCGCCCTTGGCCGTCCACGCCGCTTTATCCACGGTGAAGTAAATCGCATTCGACTGCGCCGGAACCTGCACTTCTTTGTTTTGCTCGAGCAAAACATTGCCGGAAAAATCCATCAAGCGCATGTGAATCGTTCCCGAAACCGGCTGCAACTTATCCGAGATCACGTACACATCCACCTGATCGTCATGCAAAAACGGCGAGATCAATAAGTCGTCATAAAACCGCCGCGCATAGTAATGCAGAGCCTTCCATCGTCCGTAATAATCGATGCTTGCCCACGACGCCACCGGCCAGCAGTCATTCAACTGCCAGTACAACGATCCCATCGTCCTCGGCCGTTGCCGCCGCAAATGCTCTGCGCCAATCTTGATGATCTCCGCCTGTTGCACCTGGCTCAAATAAACGAAGGAAGCAAAATCTTTTGGCTGCCGGTATTCGCGCAGCATGTAGGTGAGAATGCGCTCGTTGCCGCCTTTATTTTTCTGGTGAGCCTGCATCACCGTCGAGCGAATGTCGAAGTCTGCGGGATCGTGCGCATAGGTTCGAATCGTCCGCATCTCCGGGAACGACTGGAATCCGTACTCGGACATAAAGCGTGGAAATTGCAGCGTGTAATCCGAAGCCGGGGCCTGCTGATGCCAGACCGCCCAGTAATGCATGTCCCCGTTGTGCTGATTGTCTGGAATCTCCTCAAAGTTGGCGCTCGGCGAACTCGGCGTATAGGGCGCGGGATCGGCATACTGCGCCACCGCGCTTTTCAGAATGTCGGCGAACATGATCACGTAATCCTGCCAAACCCGATCACGCGTGTCGGGAGAAATCGATGCCTTGAAATCCTGGCGATCGCCCCAATGCCACCATCCCGTCTCGACTTCATTATTCCCGCACCACACCACGATGCTCGGATGGTCGCGCAGCCGCTTGATCTGATCGACCGCCTCCGCGCGAACATTTTCCTGGAACGGCACATCGCCCGGAATCATGTCGCCGCCAAACATGAATTCCTGCCAGACCATGATTCCTAACTCGTCGCAAATGTCATACAAATCATCGAACTCGTAAAATCCTCCGCCCCACTCGCGGATCATGTTCATGTGCGCGTCGGCGGCGGCTTGCAGAATGTTCCGGTGAATCTCGGGTGTTTCGCGGTTGGGAAAACTGTCAAAGGGAATGACGTCGGCGCCTTTCGCGAAGACGGGAATTCCGTTCACCACAAATTCAAAACTCTTGCCCCATTCGTCGTTCACCCGCCGCAATTCGATTGACCGCAGCCCGGTTTTGACTTCTGCATGTGCTGCCGTTTCCCTGCCAATCTTTATTGCCGCAGAAAATCGATAACGATCCGGCGCGCCATATCCCAACGGATACCAAAGCTTCGGCGAAATGATACGGATCGGAATTGAAACATGATTGATTCCCGCGTTCAGTTGTATGGTTTGCATTCCATCTGAGGTCTGCGGCCCGGACAACTCATTGTGCGTCACCGAGACCACCGCCGTGACCGGTTTGCTCGCCTCTATCTCAACTTCTGCCGTGGCATTTGCCAGATCCTTCGTGATGCTCTGCTGATGAATATGAAGATTCTCAATCCGCAGCGCATCCCATGTTTCGAGCCGAACGGGCTGCCAGATTCCCTCCGTCATGTAGCGCGGGCCCCAGTCCCAACCGTAGTTGTAAGGCGCCTTGCGCGTGTAGGGTGCGGTCGCAATTCCTTCTTCGTTGCCGTAATTGTGCGTCGAGATTGAAGGCAATACGTAAGGCAGCGACTTCACGTAAGGCAGCATGTGCTCGACTGCGGAATGAAAAACGATGCGAAGAGTGTTCGCCCCCGGCTTCAAAGTTTCCTTAACAGGAACACGCCATTTGCGGAACATATTGTCGGCCTGGAGAATCTGTTTGTCGTTCAAATACACGTCGGCAAAGGTATCCAGCCCAGCAAAAACCATATCGATGTGATCATGCGCCAGCGTGGCCGCGTCAGCTTGAAAGGTAGTCTTATATTCCCAGTCGGCCAACCCAATCCATTGCAAATGAAATTCATTGTCCTTGTCGAACGGGTCGGGGATCAGCTTGTTGTCGAGCAAATCTGTCTGCACGACGCCCGGAACCTTCGCCGCATGCCAATCCTTCACATCCGCCCGGTCTACATTGGCTACCGCGCGAAACTGCCAGCCCGAATCTAAGTTGCGGGAAGAAGGCTCGGCCGCGTACATCGTTAACGTGCTCATGGAGCAAAGCAGAAGAACTCCGAAGAAACCGCTAGCAAGTGTCCGCAAGTTACTAGCCCAACCTGTACGTCGCTCCATTGATCGACCCTCCATGCAACCCCGTGTATTCGTGGATAATGTTTCGCAGACTTTAATGTGGCGAGTCCTGCTGCTCAGCTGATTGCGGCTGCGTTGCGGCTTTTAGCTTCTCAAACTCCTGCATCTCCGCCTTCGCTTCCGCCGTTTTTCCCTGTTTGCGATAAATTCCGGCCAATCCAAAATGCGCCTGTGCTGCCAGCGAACTCTGCTTTTCAATCGAGAGCAGCTTCGTCCAGGCCTTGACCGCGGCATCCGCGTCTCCATCCAGCGAAGCCGCTTTGCCAAGTGCATACAGCGTCTCCGGCATCCCCGGCATCAACTTGTCTGCGCGCGTCAGTTCGGGACGCGCCTCATGCACTTTCCCTTGTTCGAGCAGCGCATTTCCCAGCCGATAGGCAGCTTCCGCATTCCCCGGCTGTAACTTTACCTGCAAACGGAATTGCTCCTCCGCCTTTGGCCACTGTGCGGCGCTCGCATACACCTCGCCCAGCGCCAGGTGAGCTTCCGGCAATCCCGGCCGCAGCCGCAGCGCCTCTTTATATTCTTTTTCCGCATCCTCCATCCGCCGCAGCACGAAATAATTTTCTGCCATCGCCTGATGCGCCCGCGCCGAATCCGGATAAGCCGCCATCAAGGTGTCGATTGATTGCTTCGCCAGTAGACCGCTGGCGCGGCCAAGGTAATAGACGATATCCGGGTCGTTCGGATGCGCGGTCAGCGCCGTTTGCAGATCCCTTACTGCTTCGGGCAATTGTCCGGCCTGAGTTTCTGCAATCCCCAAAGCGGTTGTGTCAGTCGAGTGTTTCAGGTGCGGGATTGCTTCGCTGGCATAACCCTGCGCCAACAGGGCGTATCCGAGCAACTGGTGCGCCGGTGCCGAATCCGCGTTCAATTCCAACGCCTGCTTCAGCGCCGGAATTGCCGATCCATAATCGGCCTTTTCCATGTAAGCCTGGCCGAGGCTGATAAACCCATCCACAAACTTCGGATCGAGTTCCGTGGTTTGCTTGTATTCGGCAATCGCCGTGTCGAAGTTCCTGGCTTTTTCGGCAGTGACTCCTGCCTGCATATGCTCCGCTGCTTGCGGCGAAGCCACCTGCCATGCCAGATAAAAGAATAGGAAAGCTCGAATCACGGTTTCTCCGGCTCCCTCACTTCTTTTTCCGTCACTTCTAAAAATTGATCGGCGCGGACATCACTCAACACCTGATGAATCCCGGACGGCCAACTGATTTCGATCTTCGCTTTATCCTCGGCGCCCAATCCAAAGTGCAGCCGCCGATCGTTGGCCGACTCATAACTGCCCGCGGTCGTACAGAAGCGAACCTGCCCGTTCACCTGGACGCGCGCTCCCTGTCCATCGCGATTGCTCTTCGTTCCACGTAAAGTAATCGTCAGCCAATGCGCGCTGCCTTTTCGATTCATGAAAAACTGAGGATGCGCACCCAAAACTGTAGTGACGGCGTCCATCCACCCGTCGTTGTTCACATCCCCAAACGCCGCGCCGCGCCCTGCAACCAGCGCATCGCTTCCGGAATCCACGCGCTCAAACCGACCATTGTGATTCAGCGCAACCAGCGTTGGCTCCAGGTAATGCAAAGAGGGATCGACGGTCTCCACGTTATCCAGAACGTGTCCCTGCGTGATGAACAAATCCTTCTGCCCGTCGTTATCAAAATCCTCCAACCCCACGCCCCACCCTGCATGTAGCCCTGAAAGCATCGTCAGTCCAGTCTGCAGGCCGCGATCGCTGAACGAACCCTGGCCATCGTTGTGAAACACCGGATACGCCTGCCGCGGCAGCGTAGTCACGATCACATCGGGCTTCCCATCGTTGTCATAATCCTGAAACACAACGCCCATACCCGAAAGCGGCCCGCCATCCTGATTCAGCGCTGCGCCCGCTTCCATGCCAACTTCGCTGAAGGTACCGTTGCCGTTGTTGTGCCACAGATACTGCTGCATTCCGTCATTCGCAACAAAGATGTCGGTGAGCCCGTCGCCATCGTAATCGGCAAACGCTACTCCCAGCCCGTGCCCTTTCTTCGATGCGATCCCGGATTTCTGACTCACATCTGTAAACGTGCCGTCTCCGTTATTGTGATAGAGAATGTTGGTCGTGCGCGGAAACTCTCCGGGCGGGCAATACGTGTGATAATTTCCGCCGCAGACCTTGCTGTGCTGCGTATCCCAATCCATGTAGCGGGTCACGAACAGGTCCAGTTTCCCGTCGTTATCGTAGTCGACAAATCCCGCTGAAACCGACCAGCCTCCCGCCGCGACCCCGGCCTTGTCGGTTACATCCGTAAACGTTCCGTCACCATTATTGTGATAAAGAATATTCTTCCCGTAGTTAGTCACATATATATCGGGATACCCATCATTGTCATAATCGCCGACGGCCACGCCCATCCCGTAATCGCCATCGGCGACCTTCGACAGCCCAGCCTGCTCGGTCACATCGGTAAAACTTCCGTCCTTATTCTGCCGGTACAACCGATTCCAATATTTCGGATCATGACGCTCAAAGTTGTCCGGACCTTTCATTGGGCTTGACACATGGCCGCCATTCACAAAGAAAACATCGAGCAATCCATCATTGTTGTAATCGAGAAGCGCCACTCCGCCCGGCATTGTCTCAATCAGATATTTCTGCGGCGTCGGAGAGTTTTGCAGCGTGAAATCCACGCCTCGCGCCAGACCAACTTCAAAAATTGGCGCTGCCGAAGTTGCCGCCAGAAGTCCGAGAACAAGCGCAGCGGATATCAGAAAAAAATTCTTCAAGAACGTCGCAGTCTCTCAATCGGTCAGCATAGCGCGGGAATTGCGCGGCGTGCGCGCTTGTATCTTTCCATTATCCTACGAGTGCCGTCGGGTGCTGTCTCTCTCCAACAATTTCGGCGGAATCAAAATTGTCTTGGGCTGCAAAGTTCGTTTTGCTCCGATCCGGTCCAGAAGCAACTTAGAAGCCAACTCTCCTATCCTGCAGGTCCGCTGATCAATGGTAGTGAGCGGTACCGACAGCATGTCAGAGTAGTGCACATTTCCGGCGCCCACCAGCGCTACATCACAGGGTAGCCTGAGGCCTGCTTCGAGAATCGCTCTCATCGCCCCAATAGCGACTGGATCGTTAAAGCAGAAAACGCCGTCGGGAGGCTGGTTTGACCGGAGCAGGTGACGCATGCCCTCGTAACCGCTTTCATCTCCCCTCCCACCTGGCACCACATAATCGGCGTTCAATCGCATGTCTGCCTTAAGCAGCGCCTTTTGGTAGCCCTCCAACCTCTGTTCGGCGATTCCAACCTCTGGGCCTCGCAGGTGTGCAATGCGGCGGCACCCGCGCTTGATCAAATGTTCCGTGCCCAACATGCCGATGGCGGCATTATCCACGCCAACAAAACATGCGCTCAGGCCCGGAACCGGTCGATCGATTAAGACATATGGTGTCTTGCGTTGTTGCACCCGCCTAAACATTGCCAGTTGCCGGAGGGGTTGTGCCGAGGCGATGATCAAGCCATCCACCTGCCGAGCCAGGAGGGAATCGACCTCACTCGCCTCGACCTCGGGGTCTTCCTCAAACGAAGAAATAAGAAGGTGATAGCCGTGAGGCCGTACAGTTTGGCCCACTGCGCGCGCAATCTCGCCAAAGAAAGGATGCGCAAACTCCGGCAGCACCAACCCAATCGTATAGGTGCGGCGCGTCACCAGGCTGCGTGCCACCCAATTCATCTGATAATTCAGTTCACGGGCGCGTCGTAGGACCAGCTTGCGTGTAGCCTCGCTAATCCGCCCCTGATTCCGAAGGACTTTCGATACGGTCACCACGGAAACATTGACATCTCGCGCAATGTCCAGCATGGTTACCGGCATTACGCGACAGCATACACCTGTTTGGTAGGGTTAACGATTATCCAAACGGAAATCGTGCATTTTATTCTTGACAACGCCAGTCCCCGTATTCAAGAATTCCGACGCATCTACAATCAGGAAAATTTCTGCACGGAAAGAGCTACTATGCCAAGTCGCAAACTCTTCGCGCTGCTGTCGTGTCTATCCCTGGTTCTCGTCCTCGCCGTTTCTCTTCAGGCTCAGAGCACCTACGGCACAGTTGTGGGCTCGGTAACTGATCCCTCGGGCGCCGCCATCACCGATGCCACCGTCACGCTGACCAATACGGGTACGGCGGAAAAACACACGCAGAACAGCGGCGCGGATGGACTATTCACGTTTGTGAATCTCTTCGCCGGCCAATATCGCGTCGATGTCGAAAAGCAGGGATTCAAACACTTCGCGCGTACCGACGTCACGGTTCAGGTCCAGCAGAGCACCAGCGTCGCTGCGGTCTTGCAAGTGGGCGAGGTTAGCCAGGTCGTCGAAGTGACGTCGGAGACGCCGCTACTGCAGACCGAATCCGCATCCCTGGGTCAGGTAGTGGAGCAGCGCAAAGCTGACGAGCTCCCGCTCAACGGCCGGAACATCTTCAACCTCATCACCGTCTCTCCTGCCGCGGTCGCGCAGGGCGGCTCGGGCGGTTCGCCCGTTGGCCAGAACCCCTTTAGCTGGGGGAATTATCAAGTAGGTGGATCGTTCGCCAATCAGGGCGCAGAGTATCTGGATGGTCAGCCGCTGAATATCGGCTACATCAATCTGCCCATCATCATCCCGACCCAGGATTCAATCGGCGAATTCAAAGTGCAATATAACGATCAAGGTGCCGAATGGGGTAAGTTCTCAGGCGGCGTGGTAAACCTGAGCACAAAATCCGGTTCCAACAGCTTTCACGGATCCGGCTATGAGTACTTCCGCAACAAAGTGCTGAACGCCAACGAGTACTTCAACAAGGGGACCGAGATTGCGAGCGGCCAATCCAACACCCCTCCGCCGTGGACCCAAAATCAGTACGGCTTCCAGGTTGGCGGTCCAGTGATCAAGGACAAGACATTCTTCTATGTGAGCTGGGAGCAATACCGCCAAAGGACGGGATCGCCCTTCACCACAAGCGTTCCAGCGGCAGGGATGACGAGCGGTGATTTTTCATCCCTATGCACGGCTGGTTTTAACGGTGCGGGAATATGCAATGACCTCGCAGGTCAGCTTTACGATCCTTACAACGTTCTCAACACGACCACCGGACAGCGAGCCGCTTATGCGGGAAACATTATTCCTAGCTCCGAGTTCAGCACGGCAGCGGGGGTATTGCTGGCCAAATACTACCCTGCGGCCAATTTGCCCGGTACGGTCAATAATTACCTGAGCGCGGCGCCTGCCGGCGGCAACACGAACGAATTCGTTGCCCGTGGCGATCAGAACGTCGGAAGCAATACTCACATCTTCGGGAGGTTCGCCTATTTCGGCTTGACCGATCTACCTGTGAATCCGCTGGGAACTGGCTTGTGCCTGGATCGCTGTGCTGAGCTTTACCATTCCAAGTTGTTGGCTATCGGTGTGAACCATACTTTTACACCGACCACGATCCTCGACGTGAACTTCGCGGGTAGCCGGTTTGTCTACGGCCGGACTCCTATTCTGAATGGCTACGATCTGACTGCCCTTGGCTGGCCGTCAACTTATAACACTCCGCCCAGTGTCATGCGAACGCCGCCAACCCCGGAAACGAACTTGCCGAATGATGTTGGCCACAGCCAAGGCAATAGTGCCATTGGCGATCACAACACGCAGTACAACCTAAGTCCCGAACTCACTATGATTCGTGGCAAGCACAACATCCAGTTTGGGGGCCAATACGAGCTTGGGTTGGACAATTACTTCCAAACCAATATCGCCAGCGGCGCCTTCGGATTCCAGGGGAACTGGACTTCCTCGACTCCTAACACTACGGACGGCTCGGGGTTCGCCTTCGCTGACTTCCTGCTCGGCTTGGGTCTGAACCAGGGCAGTTTCGCGGGGAACCAGAGCGAAGGTATCGCGCAGGTGCCTGCGCAAACCCAAGGTAAACAGACCTACCGTGCCTTGTATGTCGAGGATACCTGGCACGCGACGCCGAAGCTCACTGCGAGCTTGGGCCTGCGCTATGAATTGCCCGGAACGTGGTCGGAAGCCTACAAGCGGCTGACCTATTGGGACCCCGGCGCGACCAACGCAACCGTGACCGGTTGCTCAGGAACGGCCGGATCGCCGTGTCCAGGGGACGCGATGTACGTGGGTACCGGACCCAATTCGACGGATAATAACCTGCCGCTCGATAAAAAGGCGTTTTCTCCACGAGTTGGCCTCATCTACTCCCCTGACCAAAAGACAGTCTTTCGCGTCGGCTACGGCGTGTTCTTCATTCCGAACTACGTCTCATTTGCGCTCAATCCCGACAACGACGTGATTAATCTTGCCGCCACCGACTTTACGGCCTCGACGAACGGCTATATCAGTCCAGCGTCCAACTTGGATGGCGCCTCCTGCGGATTCACCAAGTTACCGGGGTTCGGTCCCCCAGCTGGAACGACGCCGGTATTCCCCGCGCGCGGGCCTGACGGGTTTGTATGCGGCCAGTCCGGTCCATTTGGTAATGGTGGAATCTTGGCGCCGCCAGGACGTAATGCCGCCCCGACTTTATCCAGTTTCGTGGCCGCAAACGGTAGCCCGGGGCTTGCTCCGTACTACGGATACGGGAACGAGGGCCCAAAATACGGATACGTTGAGCAATGGAATTTCGACATACAGCGCCAACTTCCGGCTGGGTTCTTCGCGGATGTCGCCTATGCCGGCTCTCACGGTGTGCATCTGCAGCAATATCAGACGAACATCGATCAAATCCCCGATTCCTACGTAGCGCAGGCTGCCGCGCAATTCGCTGCCAACCCAGCCGCGACTCCCACAATCGGCACTCTCATTCCGAATGTTCTAACCTCGCCAAACACTGCGTTGAACCCAACCGTAACCCCCACGATTCACGCGGGACAGTATGATCGCCCGTACCCTGAGTACAACGGCCTGAACCTGAACGGTTATGGCTGCTGCAGCAGCAATTACAATTCTCTGCAGGCCAGCGTGACCCGCAGATTCCAAGGCGGTGGCACGCTGCTTGTGGCGTACACCAACGCCAAGCTGATGAGCAATACAGACACTTTGACGAGTTGGCTCGAGGGCGATACTGGCGGCGTCGGATCGGTTCAGGATTGGAACAACCTGGCCGGGGAACGGTCCCTCTCCTCGCAAGACATCTCGCAAAGGCTGGTTGTCAGCTACGTCCTCGACCTTCCCTTCGGTCGCGGCAAGGCGTACGCAAATAACATGAATGGCATTACGAACGGCGTCGTCTCCGGCTGGGGAGTCGATGGAATCACCACTTTCCAACGCGGCTTTCCACTCAAAATCAACTGGGCGGGTGACGCAACCGCTCTGGAGGGTGCCGGTCTGGGCGTCGCCAATGTCCGGCCCGACGTTATTTCCGGCTGCGACCTCAAATCTGGGGGCGGCCACATCACCAACTGGTTCAACACCAACTGCTTTGCGCCGCCTCCACAGTGGGGGTTCGGAACCGAGGCTCGTGTCGATCCGGTCCTGCGTGGCCCAGGAATCGACAACTTCGACTTCGCTATCTTCAAGCGGACCAAGGTTAGCGAGAGACTCGGTATCGAGTTCCGTGCGGAGTTCTTCAATCTATTCAACCATCCCTATTTCAATGTGCCGGAAGTGGGTTACAACGGAACTCCGACAGGGAACGGTTTCGGTGTAATTACGTCTACCATTCCAGCTGGTGTTGCGGCTTCGGAGCGGCTGACCCAATTCGCATTGAAATTTGTCTTCTAAAACGTTCAACTCGCAAACTCTGGAATGATGCTGGCCCGAAACGGCCAGCATTTTTTTGTCCGCATCCAGTTTGTTCGTTATCCTTGGAACCTATATGCGAACCCTCCAATCCCTCGACTACTCCGAAGCCCGTCGTGCCGTCGACGTAATCATCGCCAAGGCCAGCGAAGCGCAGAAATCCGCTGTAGTAGCCGTCGCAGACGTACATGGTGATCTAATTTGTCTTGCGCGTATGGACGGCGCTCCAATCTCCTCCGTCCGCATCGCGATGAACAAGGCCTATACAGCCGCCCGCGAGCGCAAGCCGACGAAAGAGCTCGGAGAGAAAGTAAGGCACCCAGAAAAAGGCCACGACATCGCCTACTAC